>NZ_JBQHCX010000017.1:0-250991 GCF_052068475.1 Streptomyces sp. SD31
GAAGCACCGCAAGGTGTGGAGGTGACCGGTACTAATAGGCCGAGGGCTTGTCCTCAGTTGCTCGCGTCCACTGTGTTGGTTCTGAAACCACGAACAGCCCCATGCCAAGGTCACGGCATGGTGCGGCTGGACAGTTTCATAGTGTTTCGGTGGTTATAGCGTGAGGGAAACGCCCGGTTACATTCCGAACCCGGAAGCTAAGCCTTACAGCGCCGATGGTACTGCAGGGGGGACCCTGTGGGAGAGTAGGACGCCGCCGAACTCCTTTTAGAGCTCTGGCTCTTGGGCACGCAGCCCGAGAGCCAGAGCTTTTTTGCGTTGAGGTAGGGTCAGGGGGCATCGTAAGTACGTTTCCCACAGGAGGCCCCCGGGTGGAGGTCCAGGAGACCCGTGTTCAGACGGACCGGGTACTCACCATCCCCAACATCCTCAGCATGGCGCGGCTCCTGGGGGTGCCGCTGTTCCTGTGGCTGATTCTCAGGCCTGAGTTCGGTGGGCCGAAGAGTGACGGCTGGGCGCTTCTGGTGCTGGCTCTGAGCGGCGTCAGTGACTACCTCGACGGCAAGCTCGCGCGGCGTTGGAACCAGATCAGCAGCCTCGGCCGGCTTCTTGATCCGGCGGCCGATCGGCTCTACATTCTCTCGACTTTGGTCGGTCTCACCTGGCGCGAGATTCTGCCAGTCTGGTTGACCGCTGTACTTTTGGCGCGAGAACTGGTTCTGCTGGTGATGGTGGGCATCCTCCGGCGGCATGGCTATCCGCCGCCTCAGGTGAACTTCCTCGGGAAGGCGGCTACGTTCAACCTGATGTATGCCTTCCCGCTGTTGCTGCTCAGTGACGGAAGTGGCTGGATCGCGTCACTCGCTGCTATTTTCGGATGGGCGTTCGCCGGATGGGGTACAACGCTGTACTGGTGGGCAGGAGTCCTCTACGTGGTACAGGTCCGCCGCCTGGTCCGTGCGGACGCCATGGCCGATTGAACTCGCGGATTGAACGGGCGTAGCGGCTCGATGGCCCGCGGCGGAAAAGTGCGGGACAATCTGGACGGGTGAAGTCGGCTAGACCGTCGTCTCTTATAGGAGGACGCTTCCGACATGAAGGCCGTCGTGATGGCCGGAGGCGAAGGCACACGCCTTCGCCCCATGACCTCAAGCATGCCCAAGCCGCTCCTGCCGGTGGCCAACCGGCCGATCATGGAGCACGTTCTGCGGCTGCTCAAAAGGCATGGGCTGAGTGAGACCGTCGTTACTGTTCAGTTCCTGGCCTCCCTGGTCAAGAACTACTTCGGTGACGGTGAAGAGCTCGGAATGGAGCTCAGCTATGCCAATGAGGAGAAGCCACTCGGTACCGCCGGAAGCGTCAAGAACGCCGAAGAGGCGTTGAAGGACGATGCTTTCCTCGTCATCTCCGGTGATGCCCTGACTGACTTCGACCTCACTGAGCTGATCAACTTCCACAAGGAAAAGGGCGCGCTGGTCACCGTCTGTCTGACGCGTGTGCCCAATCCACTGGAATTCGGCATCACCATTGTCGACGAGGAAGGCCGGGTCGAGCGCTTCCTCGAGAAGCCGACCTGGGGGCAGGTCTTCTCGGACACCGTGAACACCGGCATCTATGTCATGGAGCCGGAGGTCTTCGACTATGTCGAGGCAGACGTGCCTGTGGACTGGTCCGGCGATGTCTTCCCGCAGCTGATGAAGGAGGGCAAGCCGATCTATGGGTATGTCGCGGAGGGGTACTGGGAGGACGTCGGTACTCACGAGAGCTATGTGAAGGCGCAGGCCGATGTCCTGGAGGGCAAGGTCGACGTCGAGATCGACGGTTTCGAGATCTCCCCGGGTGTGTGGGTGGCGGAAGGCGCCGAGGTGCATCCCGACGCCGTTCTCCGAGGGCCGCTGTACATCGGGGACTACGCCAAGGTCGAGGCCGGTGCGGAAATCCGGGAGCACACCGTCGTCGGCTCGAACGTCGTCGTCAAGAGCGGTGCCTTCCTGCACAAGGCTGTCGTGCACGACAACGTGTATATCGGGCAGCACAGCAATCTGCGTGGTTGTGTCGTCGGGAAGAACACCGACATCATGCGTGCCGCCCGGATCGAGGACGGGGCGGTCATCGGTGACGAGTGTCTGATCGGTGAAGAATCGATCGTCCAGGGCAACGTGCGCGTCTATCCGTTCAAGACCATCGAGGCCGGCGCCTTTGTCAACACCTCGGTGATCTGGGAGTCGAGAGGCCAGGCGCACCTCTTCGGTGCTCGGGGTGTCTCTGGAATCCTGAACGTGGAGATCACGCCTGAGCTGGCCGTGCGGCTCGCCGGCGCCTATGCGACGACGTTGAAGAAGGGGTCCACCGTCACCACGGCCCGCGACCACTCCCGCGGTGCCCGGGCGCTCAAGCGGGCGGTCATTTCCGCGCTGCAGGCCAGCGCCATCGACGTACGAGATCTGGAGAACGTACCCCTGCCTGTGGCGCGGCAGCAGACGGCGCGGGGCAGTGCGGGCGGGATCATGATCCGGACGACGCCCGGGGTGCCGGATTCCGTGGACATCATGTTCTTCGACGGGCAGGGTGCAGACCTGTCGCAGGGTAGTCAGCGGAAGTTGGACCGGGTCTTCGCACGGCAGGAGTACCGGCGTGCGTTCCCGGGCGAGATCGGGGACCTGTATTTCCCGGCCAGTGTGTTCGACTCCTACACCGGGTCGTTGCTGCGGAACGTCGATACGACCGGGATTTCGGAGTCGGGGCTGAAGGTCGTCGTGGACGCGTCCAACGGCAGCGCTGGGCTTGTGCTGCCCAGCCTGCTCGGGAAGCTCGGTGTGGACTCGCTGACCATCAATCCAGGCCTCGACGAGTCCAGGCCCACGGAGTCGGCGGATGCTCGGCGGTCCGGCTTGGTGCGGCTGGGAGAGATCGTGGCGTCCGCGCGGGCGGCGTTCGGAGTGCGGTTCGATCCCGTCGGTGAGCGGCTTTCGCTGGTCGACGAGAAGGGGCGGATCGTCGAGGACGACCGGGCCCTGCTCGTCATGCTCGACCTCGTGGCTGCGGAGCGGCGCAGCGGGCGGGTGGCGCTGCCCGTGACCACCACGCGGATCGCCGAGCAGGTGGCGGCCTATCACGGGACACAGGTGGAGTGGACGACCACCTCGCCGGATGATCTGACGCGGGTCGGTGGTGATGACACGACGATCTTCGGTGGGGACGGCAGGGGCGGGTTCATCGTCCCTGAGTTCAGCAGCGTCTTCGACGGTACGGCGGCCTTCGTACGGCTGATCGGGCTGGTCGCCCGGACGCAGCTCACGCTCAGCCAGATCGACGCGCGGATTCCGCGGGCGCATGTCATCAAGCGGGATCTTGCGACTCCTTGGGCCGTCAAGGGACTGGTGATGCGGCGGGTCGTGGAGGCGGCCGGAGATCGCTTTGTCGACACGACCGACGGCGTTCGGGTCGTGGAGACCGACGGGCGTTGGGTGATGGTGCTGCCCGACCCGGCCGAGGCGGTCACCCGTCTGTGGGCCGAAGGGCCGGACGACGCGTCCGCGCAGGCCCTGCTCGACGAGTGGGCGGCGGTCGTGGACAGCGCCGGCCGCTAGGCGCCCAGTACGCGCGTGCGTGCCGGACAGGCATCCCCAGGGGGCCTGTCCGGCACGCCGGTGTGGGGCCATTCGGAGGTATCGGCCGCGACGTGCGACGATGTGCGGCATGCCGCAGCCCCCCGTTCGGAGCACACCCACGCGCCCCTCGCGCCCGGACGCGTCCATGTCGCTGCTCACCAACGTCATGGATCACAGCCTCGACGACGGGTACGCCGAGGCCGCCGCTCGCAAGAAGGCCGCAGGGGACGGGGGCCTGCCCAAGACGCTGAGGGCGAAGCTCGGGCTCGCCGCCGGGCTGGTGCTGGCGGCGCTCGTGGTGACTGTGGGAGCGGCGCAGGCGCGGGTCGCGGCGCCCGTCATGGCCAAGGAGCGCGAGGAACTGATCGACCGCATCGACCGTGAGACCGCGGCGGCGGACAAGCTGGAGGAGAGCGTCGACAAGCTGCGCGAGGATGTGAGCGCGCGGCAGCGCGAGGCGCTGAAGACGACCGGCGACAGTGACCAGGCGGAGCTCGTGGGCATCCTGGCGGGCGCAGTCGAGGTGCACGGGCCCGGTGTCAAGCTGGTCGTGAACGACGCCAAGGAAGCCAGCACGGGCGGCGACGGCGAACCGCGCGGGACGTCCGGCTTCTCCGACACCGGGCGGGTGCGCGACCGGGACATGCAGCGTGTGGTCAACGGACTGTGGGAGTCGGGTGCCGAGGCCGTCTCGATCAACGGGCAGCGCCTGACCGCCCTGTCGGCGATCAGGGCCGCGGGTGACGCGATACTGGTCGACAACAAGCCGCTGGTTCCGCCGTACACGGTGCTCGCGGTGGGGGACGGTGAGCGGCTCAGCTCCAGGTTCCAGGACAGTGCCGACGGCCTGTATCTGCACGCCCTGCAGGAGAATTTCGGGGTCAGGACCAGTATTTCCGTGCAGGACGACCTCCGCCTGCCCGCCGCACCGAGCGTGATCGTACGTACAGCACAGCCGAACACCGAGAAAACCGAGAAGGGCACATCGTGATCGCCGTACTGGGCCTCGTCGTGGGAGTCGTGGCCGGCCTGTTGGTCCGGCCTGAGGTTCCGGCGGTCGTCGAGCCTTACTTGCCGATCGCCGTCGTGGCGGCTCTCGACGCCGTCTTCGGAGGTCTGCGGGCCATGCTCGACGGGATCTTCGACGACAAGGTCTTCGTCGTGTCGTTCCTGTCCAATGTGGTCGTGGCCGCGCTGATCGTGTTCCTGGGCGACAAGTTGGGCGTGGGCGCCCAGCTGTCCACCGGTGTCGTGGTCGTGCTCGGCATCCGTATCTTCTCGAACGCCGCGGCGATTCGCCGGCACGTGTTCCGGGCGTGAGGCCGATGAGCAAGCACGACGAGAAGCCCGAGAACAGGTTGCGCAAGGAACTGCCCGAAGAGGTGCCGGCTGCCAACGCCTCCGACGCGTCCGAAGCCGTGGACGCCACCGAGGAGCAGGGGAGCGGGCTCACCGGGCGCCAGCGGCTGGCGAAGGGACTGTGGCCGCCGCGCGTGACCCGGGCCCAACTCATCGTCGCCCTGCTGCTGTTCGGCCTCGGCTTCGGCCTGGCCGTCCAGGTCGCCTCCAACAGCGACGGTGACAGTGCCCTGCGAGGCGCACGTCAGGAAGATCTAGTTCGCATCCTCGATGAACTGGACGACCGTACTCAGCGTCTTGAGGACGAGAAGCAAGGTCTCGAGAAGCAGCGCGACGAACTGGAGAACAGTTCGAACCAGGCCGAGGAGGCCCGCAAGCAGACGGTCGAGAAGGAGAGGCAACTCGGCATTCTGGCGGGCACGGTGGCCGCGCAGGGACCCGGCATCACGATGACCATCGACGACACGAAGGGGACGGTCGAGGCGGACATGCTGCTCGACGCGATCCAGGAGTTGCGCGCGGCAGGCGCGGAGGCGATCCAAGTGAACGGCGTGCGCGTTGTCGCGGACACCTATCTGACGGATTCCGGCAACAGCGTGAGCGTCGACGGGAACAAGATCACCGCGCCCTATCGTTTCAAGGTCATCGGCAAACCGCAGGACCTCGAACCAGCGCTCAACATCCCTGGAGGCGTGGTGCAGACTCTCGAGAAGGAGCAGGCCACCGTGACCATCGAGCGATCGGACAAGATCGTCGTGGACGCCTTGCGAGCGGCGAAGCGGCCTGACTACGCTCGGTCGTCCTCCCAGTGAACCGGGGGTGCATGGGGGACATCCGGCGAGGGCATGAGGTTGCGGGGGGTCGGCGCACCGAATGGGTGGTGCGTGGTGGAAACTGTCTGGTGGAGACGGACGTTGTGAGGATGTCCGGGTCGTTCGGAGAGTGCAGTCAGGGTTCGTCCTGCCCCACGGGCGGGTCTGTTTCGGTCAAGGGGAATCGCCCGTGAAGTTGTTTGCGAAGTTGTTCGGCAAGAGCGCGCGAGAGGGCAGGGACAATGCCACCGCTCGTCATCGCGCACAGGGGGACGAGGAAGGCCAGCGCCCGCTGTTCAGGGACCAGGTGCCTGGGCCGGGCGGTGACATTCCCGGTGGTCAGGGCGCGCCGTCAGTTGACCCTGCCCAGTCCGGCGGCATAGGTTTCGGGCAACCGTCAACCTCAAGTACGGGTGGAGGGTTTTCCCCGATGTCGGCCCTGGTGTGTACGAGGTGCGGTAACCGCAACGCGGAGAACAGCCGCTTCTGTTCCAACTGCGGCGCGCCGCTGCGGGCCGGTGCGGCCGCCGAGCGCCCGTCCGAGACGACCTCCACGATCTCCATTTCAGGCCTCGAGGCCTACGACGCCGAGGCCACCGGCCAGACGCAGATCCCGGCGCTGTCTCCCGAGGCTCAGGCGGCCGTCGACGCGCTGCCGCTGGGTTCCGCGCTTCTGGTGGTGCGCCGGGGGCCGAACTCGGGCAGCCGCTTCTTGCTGGACAGCGATCTGACCACGGCTGGGCGGCATCCGCAGAGCGACATCTTCCTGGACGACGTGACGGTTTCGCGTCGGCACGTGGAGTTCCGTCGCAGCCCGGACGGCTCGTTCACGGTGGCCGATGTCGGCAGTCTGAACGGTACGTACGTCAACCGTGAGCGGATCGACCAGGTCGCTCTGAACAACGGCGACGAGGTCCAGATCGGCAAGTACCGTCTGGTGTTCTACGCGAGCCAGCGGGGCTACTGACCCTCCCCCGGAGGCCGTCCGGGGAGACCCAGGGAAGGTCCATGCTGAAATCACCGAGCGGCGGTGCCGGGCACGGCATCGCCGCCACGGACAGTCGGCTGATGAGTATCGGCACGGTGCTGAATGTGCTGCGCGAGGAATTCCCTGACATCACCATCTCCAAGATCCGCTTCCTGGAGTCGGAGGGCCTCGTCGAGCCTCAGCGGACCCCCTCGGGGTATCGCAAGTTCAGCGCGCAGGACGTCGAGCGGCTCGGACACGTACTGCGGATGCAGCGGGACCACTATCTGCCGCTCAGGGTGATCCGTGAGCACCTGGACGCCATGGAGCGCGGGGAGGCCGCGCCGCTGCCGACCGTGGGCCGTCAGCGGGACGGCGAAGCAGTCCTGGAGCCCGCCGAGAGGCGTACCGCGGCCCGGATCGGGCGGGACGAACTGCTCGCCGCCGCCGAGATCGGTGAGCAGGAGCTCGAGGAGTGGGAGTCGTACGGGCTGATTACTCCGCTGCCGGACGGGGCGTACGACGCGGAGGCGGTCACCGTGGCCTCGCTCGTCGCCGAGCTGGGGCGCTTCGGGATCGAGCCGAGGCATCTGCGGGTGATGAAGGGCGCCGCCGACCGTGAGGCCGGGCTCGTGGACCAGGTGGTGGCCCCGCTGAGGCGGCACCGCAATCCGCAGACCAGGGCACACGCCGAGGCGCGTGCGAAGGAGCTCGCGGGGCTCACGGTGAAGCTGCACGCCGCGCTGGTGCAGACCGCTCTCGGGGTACGGCTGCCCTGAGCCGGCCTACCCGAGGAAGGCCGGATCGGCCACCCGTTCTCGGCCCGACTACCCAAACGTCCCGAGCACGGCCTAGGGTTGCTGTGTGAACGAGCTCGATGTCGTAGGTGTCCGGGTCGAAATGCCCTCCAACCAACCGATCGTGCTCCTGCGCGAAGTGGGAGGCGACCGCTACCTCCCCATCTGGATCGGGCCGGGGGAGGCGACGGCGATCGCTTTCGCCCAGCAGGGCATGGCCCCCGCGCGACCGCTGACCCACGACCTGTTCAAGGACGTGCTGGAGGCCGTCGGCCAGGAGCTCACCGAGGTACGCATCACGGACCTGCGTGAGGGCGTCTTCTATGCCGAGCTGGTCTTCGCCAGCGGTGTCGAGGTGAGCGCCCGCCCGTCCGATGCCATAGCGCTGGCCCTGCGCACCGGAACGCCGATCTACGGCAGTGACGGAGTGCTCGACGACGCGGGCATCGCGATCCCGGACGAGCAGGAGGACGAGGTGGAGAAGTTCCGCGAGTTCCTCGATCAGATCTCGCCCGAGGACTTCGGTACCAGCAGTCAGTGAGGCGACGTGGGCGGCGGCCCGGCGGACTCGCGGTCCGTGGTCGTGCGGCCCACAGTCGGTTCCGGCTCAAATGCCGGTATTTGCCAGCGGCGAGCGCGAGCGTCCTACGCACTGCTCCGAGCGCATTCGGCTAGCCTTTCCC
This sequence comes from Streptomyces sp. SD31, assembly GCF_052068475.1. Classification (NCBI taxonomy): domain Bacteria; kingdom Bacillati; phylum Actinomycetota; class Actinomycetes; order Kitasatosporales; family Streptomycetaceae; genus Streptomyces; species Streptomyces sp. SD31. Next base: position 8,230 of record NZ_JBQHCX010000017.1, read on the forward strand.
CGCGGTGGGGTACGGGAAACCACTCCTAGGGTGATTATCACTCGGCGTGCCGAGTGTGGCGATCGTTGACGCACCCCTGGTGACTGCCTACCGTCGAGAAGGCAGGTCAAGGACGGAGGTCGGCGTGAGAAGCAGCGGCGACGGTACGGCTGGGGGTGCCCCCGGACGCAATTTCGGGGCGAGCGGCCCGTACCCGCTTCAGAGCCCGCTTCAGGGCAGTGCGGCCGATCACGCTACGCAGCGACCGACGGCCGTGCCGAGCAGCGGCGGAGGGGCGGCGTCCATGGAGACCGAGCAGATCGGCTACCGCGGTCCGACGGCGTGTGCGGCCGCCGGCATCACGTACCGGCAACTGGACTACTGGGCGCGCACCGGCCTTGTTGAGCCGAGCGTGCGGCCCGCCTACGGGTCGGGGACCCAGCGGCTCTACAGCTTCCGGGACGTCGTCGTCCTGAAGATCGTCAAGCGGTTCCTCGACACCGGTGTGTCGCTGCAGAACATCCGTACCGCGGTGCAGCATCTGCGGGAGCGGGGCTTTAGTGATCTGGAGCGTATGACGCTGATGAGCGACGGTGCGACGGTGTACGAGTGCACCTCGCCGGACGAGGTCCACGCGCTGCTTCAGGGTGGACAGGGGATCTTCGGGATCGCCGTGGGTGTGGTGTGGCGGGACGTGGAAAGTGCCTTGTCGCAGCTGCACGGGGAGCGCATCGACACCGGGGAGACGCTGGTCGGGCACAATCCGGCCGACGAGCTGGCTCGGCGGCGTAACCGGGCCGGCTGAGCGGTCCTTGTGGCTTGTTCGGCCTTCGCGGAGGTGCCTCGCGGGGGTTGTGGCGGGTGGGGCGAGTTTCCGGCGGGTCGCGGGCCAGGCGGTCGTAGCAGGGCATTGTCAGTGGCGTGAGGCAGCATCGTAGATGTGAGGAACGCGCCTACGATCCTGCATCTCGACATGGATGCCTTCTACGCCTCGGTGGAGCAGGCATCCAAGCCGAGCCTGCGCGGAAAGGCCGTGATCGTGGGCGGGCTCGGGCCGCGGGGAGTCGTGGCCACCGCGTCCTATGAGGCTCGGGTGTTCGGGGTTCACTCGGCGATGCCCATGGCCCAGGCACGCCGACTGGCGCCGAATGCCGCGTATCTCGTGCCGCGCTTCGGGATCTACCGTGACATCAGCGAGCAGGTGATGGCGCTGCTGCGGGAGCTGTCGCCGCTGGTGGAGCCACTGAGCCTGGACGAGGCCTTCGTGGATCTGGAGGCCGGGGGAGCGGCCTGGGACGAGGGATCCGCGCGGCTGGTCGGGGCGAAGCTGCGCGCCGACATACGGGCGGTCACGGGGCTCGCGGGGTCGGTGGGGCTGGCCGCGTCCAAGATGCTGGCGAAGATCGCCTCGGAGCAGGCCAAGCCCGATGGGCTGGTGGTGATCGAGCCCGGGACCGAGCGGGCGTTGCTCGGGCCGATGTCCGTGCGGACGTTGCCGGGGGTGGGGCCGGCGACGGGGGACCATCTGCGGCGTGCCGGGATCCACACGGTCGAGGAGATCGCCGAGGCGGGTGAGGACGAGCTCGTTCGGCTGCTGGGCAAGGCTCATGGGCATGCCCTGTACGCCATGGCGCTGGCGCACGACGAGCGGCCGGTGGTGGCCGAGCGGGAGGCCAAGTCGGTGTCGGTCGAGGACACGTATGACGTGGACATTCACGACCGGGTTCGGGTGGGGCTGGAGGTGCAGCGGCTCGCCGATCGTTGTGTGCGGCGGTTGCGGGGGGCGGGGTTGTCCGGGCGGACCATCGTGCTGAAGGTGCGGCGGTACGACTTCTCCACGTTGACCCGTTCCGAGACGCTGCGTGGGCCCACGGATGATCCGGCGGTGGTGCGGGAGGCTGCGGCGCGGCTGCTGGATTCCGTGGACACGACGGGGGGTGTGCGGCTGCTGGGGGTTGGAGTCAGTGGGTTGGCCGACTACACGCAGGAGGATCTGTTCGCGCAAGCCGCGGGGGAGCTGGTCGAGCACTCCGAGGAGGAGGGCGACGATCATGAGGAGCCTGCGGAGGAACGGCAGGCTGTGCCTGTCGAGCGGCGGTGGCCTGCGGGGCACGATGTGCGGCATGCCGAGTATGGGCATGGGTGGGTGCAGGGGAGCGGGCTTGGGCGGGTGACGGTGCGGTTTGAGACGCCGGAGTCGTCGGAGCCGGGGCGGGTGCGGACGTTTCGGGTTGACGATCCGGGGTTGGAGGCGGCGGATCCGTTGCCGTTGGTGCGGAGGAGACATGGAGGGAGTGGGGGGCGCGGGGACTCCGGGGCTGGTGGGGTTTTAGAGGCGGGGGATGTCGGACTGCCGAAGGGGGATGGTGGGGGCGTGGGGGAGGTGCCTGTGGCGTCTGGATAGGAAGGGCGGGGGTGGAAGGTTGCCGTGCGGTTGCCTGCCCGGCGTGGGGGCGCCACGGGGTCGCCGTGAGGGTGGGGGCGCTTGCCCGCGCCGGCGGTGCCGCTGCGCCCACCCGTGCCGCCACAGCGGCACGACTGCCCGCAGCTGCGTGCGCTGCGCGTGAGGGCGGCGGCGCGACCGTTGCGGCGCCCGCAGCTATGGCTTGATGGGGGCGGTTCGTCCGCGCCGCACGTGCACAAGGGCTGTCCCAGGCTACGCACGGCTCGTTCCGGAGAGGCGCCGGTAGAGCTGCGCTCGCCGGGCGGACCGCAGCTCGCCCCAGCAGCCAATAGCAACGGGCGCGCCTACCGGTCGGCCCGCCCCAGCGTGCGTAGCCGCCGCGTATGCCCCTACAGGACGGCCTGCCACAGCATGGGTAGAGCTTCGCGCAGCTCCGGGAGACACCGCCGCCCTAGCCTGCATAGCAGCGGACGGCGCTCCAGGACGGCCTGGGGCGGCGCGTTCCTGTAAGGGGACGAAGGGGACGCAGCGATGGGCACTCGGGCGGTGCGTCCGGTAAGGGTGGACGCGGGTGGGGCACGCGGGTCCGCCGCGAGCAGACGCCCCACCGACATGAGTGCGGACACCACAGGACGCACCGGGGGCCGTGGGGTAGCTGCGTGGTGTGGTCGTGTGGGGTCAGGCGTGGGGGTGGCTTGTTCTGGGCCCGTTGTCTTCTGGGGTCTCCGTGCCTGCCAAGTTGCCGAAGTCTCGGTCCGGGGGTGGGGAGGGAGGGGTCACGTCGAGGCCGTAGTGGTGGTAGAGCTGGAGTTCCTGTTCGGGGGAGAGATGGCGGCCCACGCCGAAGTCGGGGGCGTCCTTGATCAGGGAGCGGTCGAAGGGGACGTGAAGGGTGCCCTCGACCAGTTCGCTGGGCTCCAGGGGGACGAAGGCGTCCCGGGAGAACAGGCCGGTGCGTATCGCGGCCCATTCCGGCACTCCGGTCGCGTCGTCGAGGTAGACCTCGTCGATGGTGCCGATCTTGGTGCCGTTGCGGTCGAAGGCCTTGCGGCCGATCAGATTGCGCGGATCGATGTCGGTCTGCACGGGCCCTCCACTTGGTCGCAACTCATCCGTAAGCACTACGAAAAGGCACTTTGGTGAGCGCGGCCACTCGAAGGTTCGTGCGTTGACCCCGCTGGTAGGCTTGCTAGCGGCTGCTGACCCCGTGCGGGAGAGTCCTCCGGACACCATCCGGAGGCGCCGAAGGAGCAAATCCTCCCCGGAATCTCTCAGGCTCACGTACCGCACGGACGAGGTCACTCTGGAAAGCAGGGCGGGTGTCGACGGCTCCCGCTCTCACCGACGGTGAAAGCCGGGAGCCCTGTGGCGATCCCGGTGAAGCTCTCAGGTTGAGATGACAGAGGGGGAGGCCGTCCGGGTACCCGTGCCGTGGTGCCCCTCGAAGGTCGTGTCAGACCAGGAGGCCTCCGTAATGACCGCCCATCGCATTCCGCTCTCAGAGCTCGAACAGGGGATCCCTTTCGAGCAGCGTCATATCGGTCCTGACCATGAGGCTCGGGCCAAGATGCTGGCCCACGTCGGGTACGGCTCGCTCGATGAGCTCACCGCCGCCGCGGTGCCCGATGTGATCAAGAATGCCGACTCCCTCGATCTGCCGGGGGCGCGTACCGAGGCCGAGGTGCTCGCCGAGCTGCGGTCGCTCGCCGATCGCAACCAGGTGCTGGACTCGATGATCGGGCTCGGGTACTACGGCACCTTCACGCCGCCGGTCATCCTGCGGAACGTCATGGAGAATCCTGCCTGGTACACGGCCTATACGCCGTACCAGCCGGAGATCTCTCAGGGGCGGCTCGAGGCCCTGCTGAACTTCCAGACCATGGTCGCCGAACTCACCGGGCTGCCGACCTCCGGTGCCTCGCTGCTCGACGAGGGGACGGCGGCGGCGGAGGCCGTGGCCCTGTCCCGGCGCATGGGCAAGAACAAGAAGGGGCTGTTCCTGGTCGACGCGGATGTGCTGCCGCAGACCATCGCCGTGATCGAGACCCGGGCCGAGCCGGCCGGTGTGGAGGTCGTCGTCGCCGACCTCAGTGGCGGTATTCCGGCCGACGTCGCCTCCCGTGAGATCAACGGCGTGCTCCTTCAGTACCCGGGCGCCTCCGGTGTCGTACGGGACATCAAGCCCGTCATCGAGCAGGCACATGAGCTCGGCGCCCTCGTCACCGTCGCCGCCGATCTGCTCGCGCTGACGCTGCTGAAGTCGCCCGGTGAGCTCGGGGCGGACATCGCGGTCGGGACGACGCAGCGGTTCGGTGTGCCGATGGGCTTCGGCGGGCCGCACGCCGGTTACATGGCCGTGCACGAGAAGTTCGCGCGCAGCCTTCCCGGGCGGCTCGTGGGTGTGTCCGTGGACGCGGACGGGAACAAGGCGTACCGGCTGGCCCTGCAGACGCGTGAGCAGCACATCCGGCGGGAGAAGGCCACCAGCAACATCTGTACGGCTCAGGTGCTGCTCGCTGTCATGGCCGGGATGTACGCCGTGTACCACGGGCCCGAGGGGCTGAAGGGCATCGCCCGGCGGACGCACCGGTACGCCTCCATCCTCGCCGCCGGTCTCACGGCGGGTGGGGTCGAGGTCGTGCATGGCTCCTACTTCGACACGCTGACCGTGCGCGTGCCTGCGAAGGCCGCCGAGATCGTCGTCGCCGCCCGGCAGAACGGCGTCAACCTGCACCTCGTCGACGCCGACCACGTGTCCGTCGCCTGCGACGAGACCACCACGAGGGCCCAACTGGGCGCTGTATGGAGGGCGTTCGAGGTCGAGGGGGACATCGAGGCGCTGGACGCGGTGACCGAGGACGCGCTCGCGGGCGGGCTGCTGCGCAGCGACGACTACCTCACGCACCCCGTCTTCCACCAGAACCGCTCCGAGACCGCGATGCTGCGCTACCTGCGCAGGCTCGCCGACCGCGACTACGCGCTGGACCGCGGCATGATCCCGCTCGGGTCCTGCACCATGAAGCTCAACGCCACGACCGAGATGGAGCCGGTCACCTGGCCGGAGTTCGGGCAGCTGCACCCCTTCGCGCCGGCCGAGCAGGCGCAGGGCTATCTGACCCTCATTCGTGAGCTGGAGGAACGTCTCGCCGAGGTCACCGGCTACGACAAGGTGTCGCTGCAGCCCAACGCCGGGTCGCAGGGTGAGCTGGCCGGGCTGCTCGCCGTACGCGGATACCACCGGGCCAACGGGGACGAGCAGCGGACCGTGTGTCTGATTCCGTCCTCCGCCCATGGGACCAATGCCGCCAGCGCCGTCATGGCCGGCATGAAGGTCGTCGTCGTGAAGACCGCCGAGGACGGCGAGATCGACGTCGAGGACCTGCGGGCCAAGATCGAGCAGTACCGGGACGAGCTGTCGGTGCTGATGATCACGTACCCGTCGACGCACGGTGTGTTCGAGGAGCATGTCGCCGACATCTGCGCGCAGGTGCACGAGGCCGGCGGGCAGGTGTACGTCGATGGCGCCAACCTCAACGCCCTGGTGGGGCTTGCCAAGCCGGGGCACTTCGGTGGTGACGTCTCGCACCTGAACCTGCACAAGACCTTCTGCATCCCGCATGGCGGTGGCGGTCCGGGGGTCGGGCCCGTGGGTGTGCGTGCGCACCTGGCGCCGTATCTGCCGAACCACCCGTTGCAGCCCGCGGCCGGCCCGGAGACGGGCGTCGGGCCGATCTCGGCCGCGCCCTGGGGTTCCGCCGGGATCCTGCCGATCTCGTGGGCATACGTCCGGCTCATGGGCGGCGAGGGGCTCAAGCGGGCCACGCAGGTGGCTGTGCTGTCCGCCAACTACATCGCCAAGCGACTGGAGCCGCACTACCCGGTGCTCTACACCGGGCCCGGCGGGCTCGTCGCGCACGAGTGCATCATCGACCTGCGGCCGCTGACCAAGGCGACCGGTGTGAGCGTCGACGACGTGGCCAAGCGGCTCATCGACTACGGCTTCCACGCGCCGACGATGTCGTTCCCGGTGGCCGGGACGCTGATGATCGAGCCGACCGAGTCCGAGGATCTGACCGAACTCGACCGGTTCTGCGAGGCGATGATCGCCATCCGTGCGGAGATCGAGAAGGTCGGAACGGGTGAGTGGCCCGGCGACGACAACCCGCTGCGGAACGCCCCGCACACCGCCGGTGCGCTGGGCGGGGAGTGGGAGCACGCCTACAGCCGTGAGGAGGCCGTGTTCCCGGCCGGGGTCGCGGCCGCTGACAAGTACTGGCCGCCGGTGCGCCGGATCGACCAGGCCTTCGGCGACCGGAACCTCGTGTGCTCCTGCCCGCCGCTGGACGCGTACGAGGGCTGACGTACAGACGCAGGTGAAGGAAGGGCTCCGCCCTGGCGTACCCGGCCGGGCGGAGCCCTTCCGCGTCACGCCGTCGCCAGGGCCACGTCGGTCGCCTTGATGAGCGCGACGACCGGGGCTCCGAGGGAGAGCGCGAGGTCGGTGGCGGCGTCCCTGGTGATGACCGCGGTCAGGGCACCGCCCTCCACGGCGACCTTGATCGACGCCATCGCGCCCCCCGTGGCGATGCCGGTGATCGTGCCGGGCAGCCGGTTGCGGGTGGACAGGCCGTCGACCGGGGCCGTGGCGAGGGAGATCTCCGTCGCTTTCATGAGGGCGTTCACGGCGGTGCCCTCGGCCAGGCCGAGTTCCTCGACGGCCTCCAGGGTGATCGCCGCGGTGAGGTCCTGGCCGCCGGTGAGGCGGAGCTTGACCGTTGCCATGACCTCGCCGGGGGTGATGGCGGTGATCGTGCCGGGGAGTTGGTTGCGGATGCTCAGGGTCATGGAGGACGCCTCGCAAGTGGTGGGGTAGGGGTGTTTGGTATCGATTGAGGCTTTTGGGGCGGTCCCTACCGTAGTGCGGAGGTCAGGAGATCCCCGACGCCTTGAGCACCGCTTGCGTCGTGGCGTCGTCGATCTGATGTCCCAGCCGCTCCAGTACGTCCGCACCCTCGCGCAGCGTCCCTCGTTGGCGTGAGCGGCGTACCCCGGTGTCCACCTCGTGCCACAGCAGCGGGTTGGCGACGAGGATCCGTGGGTCCAGTTCCAGGCGGCGGCCACCCGTGTCGCACAGGGTCAGGTGGGCGGAGATGTCGCCGTACTGCCGTACCGTCACCAGCGCGTCCGTGCGCACCGCCTGCCGTCGTACGAGACCCCGTACCGCCAGCCACCCCGGGCCCGCGGTGACGCGCTGCGGGAGCAGGATCGTGAAGACCACGGCCGTCAGCACCAGCCACAGCAGAGCGCGCGGCGGGGTCAGGGTCTGCGCGTCATAGTCGACCAGCAGAGCCATGCCGAGGAAGGCCAGCGCGCAGCCCATGGCGAAGCGAGCGTCGACACGCCAGTGGCGGTCGCCGGTCGGGGCCGGACGCGGTCTGCTTCCTCCGGACGGCACAGTGCAGACGGTAGGGGCCAGGGCGCCGGAACGGCCGCCGCTTCCCGGTGCTCTGACGCCTTACGGTGCAACCTTGACGCGATTCTGATGTCCGCGGCCGTTTCAGCCGGTGTGCACCCGGGGCCTGCGGTCCCGGTCCGGCTCCGCCTCGCGCAGCACCTCGCGGGTGACCGGGGCGACTTCGCCCTGGCCGAAGAGGAAGAAGCGCAGGAAGTTGGCGAAGGGGTTGCCCTCGGTCCACTCGAAGTAGATGTGCGGGATGCGGCCGGTCGTGTCGCGGACATGCAGGAGCAGTGCGGCCAGGGCGTTGGAGATGGAGGAGGACTCCAGGGTCAGGACGCGGTAGCGGTTGTGCAGGACCTCGCCGCGTACGGTCAGGCCGGACTCGAACTCGGACGGGTCGGTGACCGTCACCTCGACGAAGACGAAGTCCTCCTGGCCGGGGACGTCGTTGTCCGCCCGGATCTGCTCGATCTTGTCGCGGTACTCGGCGGTGTCCCGCCGGTCGGGCTCATTGGCGATGAACCGGATCTTGCGGTTGGCCATGTCCCGGATGAAACGTTCCGCCATGTCGTCGAGCGTCACGTCGGTCACGCGCAGTTCGAAGGCGCGGGCCAGCCGGGACAGGAGCGAGACCAGGATGATGCCGGCGATGAAGCAGGCGCCGATCTTCACGCCGTCGGGGCGCTCGATGACGTTCATGACGGTCGTGTAGAGGAACACCGCCGAGATGACCGCGAAGGCGATGAACCATCCGCGCTGACCGGCCTTGCGGGCCGCGATGGTCACGGCGATCGCGGCGGAGCTGATGAGGACCAGCACGCCCGTGGCGTACGCGCCGCCCTGGGCGTCGACGTCGGCGTCGAAGATCCAGGTGACCAGGAAGGCGATGAGGGTGAAGACGATGACCATCGGGCGCACGGCGCGTGCCCAGTGCGGGGCCATGCCGTATCGGGGCAGATAGCGGGGCATCAGGTTGAGCAGGCCGGCCATGGCGGAGGCGCCGGCGAACCACAGGATGGCGATCGTCGAGACGTCGTAGATCGTGCCGAAGGCGCCGCCGAGGTACTCGTGCGCGAGGAACGCCAGCGCCCGGCCGTTGGCCTGGCCGCCCGACTCGAACTCCTTCTCCGGGATCAGCAGCGTGGTGATGAAGCTCGTCGTGATCAGGAAGCAGCTCATGATCAGGGCGGCGGTGGTGAGCAGCTTCTTCGTGTCCCGGATCCGCCCCGTCGGACGTTCCTCGGTGTCGTCCGGGTCGCCCTTGACGTGCGGCATCACCGCGACGCCGGTCTCGAAGCCGGAGAGGCCGAGGGCGAGCTTGGGGAAGACGATCAGGGCGACGCCGATCATGACGAACACGTTGCCGTGTTCGGCGGTGAGGGCGCTGGACCAGTCGGTGACGACGTGCCCCTCGGTGAGGACGTGGTATAGGCCGACGGCCACGACGACGGCGTTCAGCGCGAGGTAGAGGCCGACCAGGGCGACCGCGACGCCGATCGCCTCCAGGAAGCCCTTGAGGAAGACCGCGCCGAGCAGGGCCACGAGGATGAGGGTGATCAGCATCTGCTGGTCGTGCAGGGCGCTGTTCAGGTGCGGGTTCTCGACCAGGTGCGTCGAGGCGTCGGCCGCCGACAGGGTGATGGTGATCAGGAAGTCGGTGGCGGCGAAGCCGAGCAGGGTCAGGACGAACAGCTTGCCCTTCCAGAAGGTCAGGAGCCGTTCCAGCATCGCGATCGAGCCCTCGCCGTGGGGGCTTTCCTCGGCCACGCGGCGGTAGACCGGCAGGGCGCCGGCCAGGGTGACTATGACCAGGACGACGGTCGCGACAGGAGAGAGCAGGCCGGCGGCGAGCGCGGCGATGCCCGGCTGGTAGCCGAGGGTCGAGAAGTAGTCGACACCGGTGAGGCACATGACGCGGTACCAGGGCTGGCCCTTGTGCTCCGGTTCGGGTTCGGGCCGTTCTGCCTGCCGCCCATGGCCCTTGCCCATGTCGGACAGGCCCTCCAGCATCCAGGCGCGCAGGCGACTGGGCGGGGGGTGTTCGGTGGTGGCCATCTGCGTGCTCCTGATGTGCGGCGTGCGGTTCCGGCCATCACCCGGACGGCGGCACCAGCGTAAGCAGAGAGTGACGCATGGGCCCACGGATCAGGGGGCTGTGGGCGTCAAGCTTCCGTTAAGACTCACCGTGTCGGGGTGGGCCGCACGTCAAGAGTCGAGCTCCGGGGCTGTTCGGGCACGGGGTCGGCCGGGCGGGGGATGCGCGGCTGTCTTGTGACGGCGGACACGCAGCGTCATGGTGCGGGGCTTCTCCGCCCCCGGAGGAGCCCCGCTGCGCCGTAGAGGGCGTGCACGCCCGGCGCCGGAGTGGATGTCGCCCTGACATTGCCGCAGCCGGCGTATGAGTCCCGTCAAAGCCGCGCAGAGCGCCGTAAGGGACGCGTCAATGGCGGTCGATCGCGGCCATCGACGGTGTTTTCTCCAAGCGTCCCTGTCCGACGAACCTCACTCCAGGAGCTCACGATGGCCGATCTGGCCTTCGTCGTCACCACGATCGCGTGCTTCGCGCTGGTGGCTCTCGTCGCCAAGGGGGTGACCAAGCTGTGACCGCCGAGAACATCGTCGGCCTCGTCGTGGCCGTCGCCCTGCTGGGCTATCTCGTCCTCGCCCTGATCTTCCCGGAGAGGTTCTGAGAGCAGCCATGGGTCCCGTACTCGCCGGCGTCCTCCAACTGCTCGCCCTGATCGGCGCGCTGGCCCTCGCTTACCTACCCCTTGGCACCCACATGGCCAGGGTCTACTCCTCCGACAAGCACTGGCGGGTCGAGAAGTGGATCTACAAGGGCATCGGTGCCGACCCGGACACCGAGATGCGCTGGACCGCGTATCTGCGCGGCGTCCTCGCCTTCTCCGTCGTCGGCGTTCTCTTCCTCTACCTGCTGCAGCGGCTCCAGGGCGTCCTGCCGGGTTCGCTCGGCTTCTCGTCCATCGACCCGGACCAGGCGTTCAACACCGCCGTGTCCTTCGTGACCAACACCAACTGGCAGTCGTACTACGGCGAGCAGTCCATGGGCCACGTCGTGCAGACCGCCGGGCTGGCCGTGCAGAACTTCGTCTCCGCGGCCGTCGGTATCGCCGTCGCGGTGGCGCTGGTGCGGGGGTTCGCGCGCTCGCGCACCGGTGAACTGGGTAACTTCTGGGCCGACTTGGTGCGGGGTGTCGTACGCATCCTGGTGCCGCTTGCCGCGGTTGCTGCGGTCGTGCTCGTCGCCTGCGGTGCCATCCAGAACTTCTCCGGCATCCATGAGGTCGGGCAGTTCATGGGCGGCTCGCAGCAGTGGAACGGCGGCGCGGTGGCCTCGCAGGAGGCGATCAAGGAGATCGGCACAAACGGCGGCGGCTACTTCAACGCCAACAGCGCCCACCCTTTGGAGAACCCCACCCCCTTCTCGAACCTCTTCGAGATCTTCCTGATCCTCGTCATCCCGTTCGCGCTCACCCGCACTTTCGGCCTGATGGTCGGCAGCGTGAAGCAGGGCTACGCGATTCTCGCGACCATGGGCACCATCTGGGTCGGCTTCACGGCCCTGATGATGTGGACCGAGTTCGCCCACCACGGTCCGGCGTTCGACATCGCGGGCGGGGCGTACGAGGGCAAGGAGGTCCGCTTCGGTGTCGGCGCCTCGTCGATCTTCGCGACGTCGACCACCCTCACCTCGACCGGAGCGGTGGACTCCTTCCACTCCTCCTTCACCGGCCTCGGCGGCGGCATCACCATGCTCGGCATGATGCTGGGCGAGATCGCGCCCGGCGGTACCGGCTCCGGCCTGTACGGCATGCTGGTCATGGCGATCATCGCGGTGTTCATCGCCGGTCTGATGGTCGGCCGTACGCCCGAGTACCTGGGCAAGAAGATCGGCACCCGCGAGATCAAGCTCGCGGCCTGCTACATCCTGATCACCCCGGCCCTGGTGCTGATCTTCACCGCCTTCGCGATGGCCCTGCCGACCCCGGCGAACTCCATGACCAACAGCGGGGCGCACGGATTCTCCGAGATCCTCTACGCCTACACGTCCGCCTCCAACAACAACGGCTCGGCCTTCGCCGGTCTGAACGCGGACACGCAGTGGTTCAACACCACGCTCGGCCTGTGCATGCTGTTCGGCCGCTTCCTGCCGATGGTGTTCGTGCTGGCGCTGGCGGGTTCCCTCGCCGAACAGACGCCGGTTCCGGCCACCGCGGGCACCCTGCGCACCGAGAAGCCGCTGTTCACCGGCCTGTTGGTGGGCGCGATCCTCATCATCACCGGTCTGACGTACTTCCCGGCATTGGCGCTGGGGCCGCTGGCCGAGGGGCTGGCGTCATGACAACCGACGTAACGAATCACGAGGACTCCATGTCCACAGCCACTCCGACCCGGGCGCCGCACAGCGACCCACCCACCGGGCCCAAGTCCCCCGAGGGCCGTGTGGGTGCGGGCCTGTTCGATCCGAAGCAGCTGGTCAAGTCGCTGCCGGACGCCTTCCGCAAGCTCGATCCGCGGGTGATGGTCAAGTCGCCCGTGATGTTCGTGGTGTGGATCGGCTCGGTGCTGACCACGGTCTTCTCCTTCAAGGACCCGGGCGACTGGTTCGGCTGGACCATCAGCGCCTGGCTGTGGCTGACCGTGATCTTCGCCAACCTGGCGGAGGCCGTCGCCGAGGGCCGCGGCAGAGCCCAGGCCGACACCCTGCGCAAGGCCAAGACGGACACGGTGGCCCGGCGGCTCCACGGGTCGGTCGAAGAGCGTGTGCCCGGCACCGAGTTGACGATCGGCGACCTGGTCGTCTGTGAAGCGGGCGATGTCATCCCGGGCGACGGTGATGTCGTCGAGGGTGTCGCGTCCGTCGACGAGTCGGCGATCACCGGTGAGTCGGCGCCGGTCATCCGTGAGTCCGGCGGTGACCGTTCGGCGGTCACCGGCGGTACGAAGGTGCTCTCCGACCGCATCGTCGTCAAGATCACGACGAAGCCCGGTGAGACCTTCATCGACCGGATGATCAACCTGGTCGAGGGCGCGGCCCGGCAGAAGACGCCGAACGAGATCGCGCTGAACATCCTGCTCGCATCCCTGACGATCGTCTTCCTGCTCGCGGTGGCCACGCTGCCGCCCCTCGCGGACTACGCGGGCACGCACCTGACGATGGTGGTACTGGTCGCCCTGCTGGTCTGCCTGATTCCCACGACCATTGGCGCTCTGCTCTCCGCGATCGGCATCGCCGGCATGGACCGACTGGTCCAGCGCAACGTACTCGCCATGTCCGGCCGCGCGGTCGAGGCCGCCGGTGATGTCTCCACGCTGCTGCTCGACAAGACCGGCACCATCACGCTCGGCAACCGCCAGGCGGCCGAGTTCATGCCGGTCGGCGGCGCGACGGAGGCCGAGGTCGCGGACGCCGCCCAGCTGTCGTCGCTGGCCGACGAGACGCCCGAGGGCCGCTCCGTCGTCGTCCTGGCGAAGGAGAGGTACGGCCTGCGCGAGCGCCACCAGGGCGAGTTGGCCGGTGCCGAGTGGATCGCCTTCACCGCGCAGACCCGGATGTCCGGTGTGGACGTCGACGGGCGCAAGATCCGCAAGGGCGCCGCCGGTTCGGTCATCGCCTGGGTGCGGGAGCAGGGCTGCACGGTCGCCGACGACGCGGACCGGATCGCGGGCCGCATCTCCGCGGCCGGTGGCACTCCGCTGCTGGTCGCGGTCGAAGACGCCGACGGAGCACGGGTGTTGGGCGTCATCCACCTCAAGGATGTCGTCAAGGACGGCATGCGGGAGCGGTTCGAGGAACTGCGCCGCATGGGCATCAAGACCGTCATGATCACGGGTGACAACCCGCTGACCGCCAAGGCGATCGCCGACGAGGCGGGCGTCGACGACTTCCTCGCGGAGGCCACTCCCGAGGACAAGATGGCGCTGATCAAGCGGGAGCAGGCCGGCGGCAAGCTGGTCGCGATGACCGGTGACGGCACGAACGACGCGCCCGCGCTCGCGCAGGCGGACGTCGGCGTGGCGATGAACACCGGTACGTCGGCCGCGAAGGAGGCCGGCAACATGGTCGACCTCGACTCCAACCCGACCAAGCTCATCGAGATCGTCGAGATCGGCAAGCAGTTGCTGATCACGCGCGGTGCGCTGACCACGTTCTCCATCGCCAACGACGTCGCGAAGTACTTCGCGATCATCCCGGCGCTGTTCGCGGCCGTCCACCCGGGCCTGGACAAGCTCAACATCATGGGCCTGTCCTCGCCGGACTCCGCGATCCTGTCCGCGGTCGTCTTCAACGCGCTGGTCATCATCGCGCTCGTACCGCTGTCCCTGAAGGGCGTGCGGTACCGCCCGGTCAGCGCGGATCGCATGCTGCGGCGGAACCTCACCCTCTACGGGCTGGGCGGTCTGATCGCCCCGTTCATCGGCATCAAGATCATCGACCTGCTCATCTCTCTGATCCCCGGGCTGTAATGCTTCAGAAGCGTGGTGAAGGACCATGAACAACTCCGTTGCGAACACCGGCCGCTTGCTGGCCGCGGGCCTGCGGGCGCTGCTCGTGCTGACCCTGCTCACAGGCGTCGCCTATCCGCTGGCCGTCACAGGTGTGGCCCAGGCCCTCTTCCCCAACAAGGCGAACGGCTCGGAGATCAAGGCGGACGGCAAGGTCGTCGGTTCCTCGCTGATCGGTCAACAGGGCTACAGCCTTGACTACTTCCAGCCCCGCCCGGCGGGCGGGCTGGGGGAGAACTCGGTCAACACCCAGTACAAGCTGATCCTGTCCGGCGCCACGAACCGCTCCGGGGACAACCCCGAGCTGATCAAGTGGGTGACGGAGGCGAAGGCCAAGGTCGTCAAGGACAACTCCACCGCCGACTACAAGGTCGAGCCGACCGACGTGCCCGCCGACGCGGTGACGTCCTCCGGCTCCGGACTCGACCCGGACATCTCCCCGCAGTACGCGGACATCCAGGTCCACCGTGTCGCCGAGCGGAACGGCCTGTCCGTCGCCCAGGTGCGCAGGCTGGTCGACGAGCACACCGAGGGACGCACGCTCGGCTTCATGGGGGAGCCCCGGGTGAACGTCCTGGAGCTCAACATCGCGGTCAAGGAACTGGTCAAGGGCAGCTGACCGATGACCCGGGTGCTGGTCGTGGAAGACGACCCCCAGCTGGTACGAGCACTCGTGATCAACATGCAGGCACGCCGGTACGGAGTGGACGCGGCGCCCGACGGCGCCACGGCCCTCCGGCTGGCGGCCGCGCGTCAGCCGGACGTGGTGATGCTCGACCTCGGCCTGCCCGACATGGACGGGGTCGACGTCATCAGGGCCCTGCGCGGCTGGTCCCGTATGCCGATCCTGGTGCTGTCGGCCCGTCAGGCCTCCGTCGAGAAGGTGGCCGCGCTCGACGCGGGAGCCGACGACTACGTCACCAAGCCCTTCAGCATGGACGAGCTCATGGCCCGGTTGCGGGCCGCCGTCCGCCGTACCGAGGACTCGTCCCTCGTCCCCGGGACGGCGCGGGTGGAGACGGAGGCGTTCACCATCGACCTGCTGGCCAAGAAGGTCGTACGGGCCGGCCGCGACGTACGTCTCACCCCGACCGAGTGGCATCTGCTGGAGATCCTGGTGACCAACCCCGGTCGCCTCGTCCCGCACAAGTACCTGCTCCAGGAGGTCTGGGGCATGTCCCGGAGCGGCAAGACCAACTACCTGCGGGTCTACATGGCCCAACTGCGCCGAAAACTCGAGGCGGACCCCTCACACCCCCGCTATCTCATCACCGAACCCGGCATGGGTTACCGCTTCGAAGGGTGAACATGGCACGCGGCAAGCTTCGGATCTACCTCGGCGCGGCACCGGGCGTCGGCAAGACCTACGCGATGCTGTCCGAGGCGCACCGGCGGATCGAGCGCGGCACCGACTGCGTGGTCGCGTTCGTGGAGCACCATCACCGGCCGCGCACCGAGGTGATGCTGCACGGCCTGGAGCAGATCCGGCGCAAGGAACTGGAGTACCGGGGCACCTCCTTCACGGAGATGGACATCGACGCCGTCCTGGCCCGGGGGCCCCGAGTGGCGCTGGTGGACGAGCTGGCCCACACCAACATCCCCGGCTCGCGCAACGCCAAGCGCTGGCAGGACGTGGAGGAGCTCCTGGCCGCCGGCATCGATGTGATCTCCACGGTCAACATCCAGCACCTGGAGTCGCTGGGGGACGTGGTGGAGTCGATCACCGGCGTCCGGCAGCAGGAGACCGTGCCGGACGAGGTGGTACGCCGTGCCGACCAGGTCGAGCTGGTCGACATGTCGCCACAGGCGCTGCGGCGGCGGATGGCGCACGGCAACATCTACCAGCCCGACAAGGTGGACGCCGCCCTCTCCAACTACTTCCGGCCCGGCAACCTCACCGCGCTGCGCGAACTGGCCCTGCTCTGGGTGGCCGACCGGGTCGACGAGTACCTCAACGCGTACCGCAGCGAGCACGAGGTCTCGACGATATGGGGGTCCAGGGAGCGGATCGTCGTAGGGCTCACGGGCGGCCCGGAAGGACGGACCCTGATCCGCCGGGCCGCGCGGCTCGCGGAGAAGGGCGCCGGCGGCGAGGTACTGGCCGTCTACATCGCCCGCAGCGACGGGCTGACGTCCGCGTCGCCGAAGGAACTGGCCGTGCAGCGCGGGCTGGTGGAGGACCTCGGCGGCACCTTCCACCACGTCGTCGGCGACGACGTCCCCGCGGCCCTGCTGGACTTCGCGCGCGGCGTCAACGCCACCCAGATCGTGCTCGGCGTGTCCCGTCGCAAGAGCTGGCAGTACGTCTTCGGGCCCGGCGTCGGCGCCACCATCGCCCGGGATTCCGGCCCCGACCTCGATGTCCACCTCATCACCCACGACGAGGCGGGCAAGGGGCGCGGGCTGCCCGTGGCCCGCAGCGCGCGCCTCGGCCGGGCGCGGATCATCTGGGGCTGGCTGGTCGGCGTGCTCGGCCCCGTCGTCCTCACCCTGCTGCTGACGAACGTCGCCCCCGAAGTCGGCCTCGCCAACGACATGTTGCTGTACCTGTCGCTGACGGTCGCCGCGGCGCTCCTCGGCGGCCTGCTGCCGGCACTGGCCTCGGCGGTGGTCGGCTCACTGCTGCTGAACTGGTTCTTCACCCCGCCCGTGCACACGCTGACTATCGCCGACCCCGAGAACATCGTCGCCATCGCGATCTTCATCGGGGTGGCGGTGGCGGTGGCCTCCGTGGTCGACCTGGCGGCCCGCCGCACCCACCAGGCGGCCCGGCTGCGCGCCGAGTCGGAGATCCTCTCCTTCCTCGCCGGGAACGTGCTGCGTGGCGAGACCAGCCTGGAGGCGCTGCTGGAGCGCGTACGGGAGACGTTCGGCATGGGGTCGGTGGCGCTGCTGGAGCGGGAGAGCGACGTCGCCCCCTGGACCTGCGCGGGCAGCGTGGGCCCGCGGCCCTGCCGCGACCCCGAGGACGCGGACGTCGACGTGCCGGTCGGTGACCACCTGACCCTGGCGCTGACCGGCCGGGTGCTGCCCGCCGAGGACCGCCGGGTGCTCGCCGCCTTCGCCGCGCAGTCCGCTGTGGTGCTGGACCGCCAGCGCCTCCAGCGCGAGGCCGACCAGGCCAAGGGGCTGGCCGAGGGCAACCGGATCCGTACGGCGCTGCTGGCCGCCGTCAGCCACGATCTCCGCACCCCTCTCGCCGGCATCAAGGCGTCGGTCTCGTCACTGCGTTCGGACGACGTCGCATGGTCCGAGGAGGACCGGGCGGAGCTGCTGGAGGCGATCGAGGAGGGCGCCGACCGCCTCGACCACCTGGTCGGCAACCTGCTGGACATGTCCCGCCTGCAGACCGGCACGGTCACGCCGCTGATCCGGGAGATCGACCTCGACGAGGTGGTGCCGATGGCCCTCGGTGGCGTACCCGAGGACAGCGTCGAGCTGGACATCCCCGAGACGCTGCCGATGGTCACCGTCGACAAGGGTCTGCTGGAGCGCGTCGTCGCCAACGTCGTCGAGAACGCCGTCAAGTACAGCCCGCGGGACAAGCCGGTGCTGGTCTCCGGGAGCGCCATCGCCGACCGCGTCGAGGTCCGGGTGGTCGACCGCGGCCCGGGCGTCCCCGACGAGGCCAAGGAACGCATCTTCGAGCCCTTCCAGCGTTACGGCGACGCCCCGCGCGGCGCGGGGGTCGGACTCGGCCTCGCCGTCGCACGGGGCTTCGCCGAGGCGATGGGCGGCACGATCAACGCCGAGGACACGCCTGGTGGCGGGCTGACCATGGTGCTGAGTCTGCGGATGGCGCGGGGGCGCGGTCCGGCGGAGCCGGGGGAGTCGGGGGTGCCGGCTGCGGTTGTTTCGTAGCGGCTGGATGTGGCGGGCCGGGGCGGACCGTGTGTCAGCGTGCCGTCAGCATCCGACCGATCGCCGTCAGCATCGCGTCATGGGCCGTCCGAAACCCCGGCCGCCGGGCATAGCGTCAGTGGCAAGCCCCGGTCCGCCTCCCCGCGTCCGGGGCTGCCGAGCTACTCGTCCGACCCACCTGAATCCACCCGGAGGCACCCCATGCCAGACACCCTGTCCGACGAAGACCCGGAGCCCTCTGATCGGTCCCCGGCCGGCCCGCTGTACGTTCCGGTCCGGTCGGGACCATCGGGGTGGGTGACGTGCCTCTTCCGCACAGCTCTCGGCGACCGTACGGCCGTCGGCTTCACCTCCGAACGGCAGTTGATCGCCACGCTCGGCCCGGACCAGGCGTGGATCGGGCTCGCCGAGCCCGCGCTGCGCGCGCTGACGGCACCGCTCGGTGTCACCACCCTCACACTGGATCCCCAGTTCGCGGCACCGGCTCCCGCCCCGGTCGAGTCCGTCGTCCCTGTTCCCGCCTCGCGGATCGGCTGAGGGGACCACACCATGACCACCCTCCACGAACCCTCGATCCCCTCCGGCGCCGACGCCCTGTCCGTGTGGCCCGTCTCCACCGCCGAGCCCCGGCCGGGCGACCTTTCCGTCGGCGGCGTGCCCCTGGCCGAGGTCGCCGATCGCTTCGGCACTCCCGTCTACGTCCTGGACGAGGCCGAGGTGCGTGAACGCTGCCGTACCTACCGGCACGTCTTCCCCGACGCCGAAGTCCTGTACGCGGCCAAGGCGTTCCTGTGCCGGGCGATGGTCCACTGGATCGACGAGGAGGGACTCGGACTCGACGTCTGCTCGGCCGGCGAACTCGAACTCGCGGTCACCACCGGATTCCCGCCGGACAGGGTCGTGCTGCACGGCAACGCCAAGTCTCCGCGCGATCTGGAGACGGCCCTGCGTCTCGGGGTCGGCCGTATCGTCATCGACAGCCCGTCGGAGATCGCCCGGCTGGCCGCGGCGGTCGGGGCCGGCGGCCACCAGAGGGTGATGGTTCGCGTCGTGCCCGGGATCAGCGCCGGCGGCCACGAGAAGATCCGCACCGGCACCGAGGACCAGAAGTTCGGTCTGTCCGTCTCCGACGGGTACGCGCAGCACGCCATCGCCCGCATCCTCGACCAGCCACAGCACCAACTGACCGGCCTGCACTGTCACTTGGGCTCACAGATCACCAGCGTCAAGCCCTACCTGGCCGCCGTACGGCGCCTGGTGGGCCTCATGGCCCGCCTGCACGAACAGCACGGCCTGGTCCTGCCCGAACTCGACCTGGGCGGCGGCCACGGCATCGCCTACCGGCCCGGTGAGCCGGCCTTGGATCTGCCCCTGCTGGCCCGCAAGGTGCGTGCGGAGCTGATCGAGGCGTGCACGGCAGCGGGGCTCACCGTGCCGCGCCTCATCATCGAACCCGGACGGGCGATAGCGGGCCCGGCGGGGATCGCGCTCTACCACGTCCTCGCCGTCAAACGCACCGGCTCACAGACGTACGTCGCCGTCGATGGCGGCATGAGCGACAACCCCCGACCTGCCCTGTACGGCGTCCGGTACGCGCCCCGTCTCGTGGGCCGGCACAGCACCGCCGCCCCGACCCCGGTGACCGTGGTGGGCCGTCACTGTGAGGCGGGCGACGTCGTCGCCGCCGAGGTCGGCCTCCCCGCCGACATCCGTCCCGGAGACCTGCTCGCCGTCCCGGCCGCCGGCGCCTACCACCTGTCCATGGCCTCCGGCTACAACCTGGTCGGCCGCCCACCGGTGGTTGCCGTGGACGACGGCCACGCTCGGCTCCTGATCCGCCGCGAGTCCTTGGAAGACATCCGCAGCCGCGACGTCGGCCTGTAGCCGGCGGGGCATCCCCGCCCCGCCTCAGGAGGAGAGACGGCCCGGCCCTCGTCCGGAGGCGCCGTGGTCCGGCACCCTCGTCCCCCCCCCCGCAGACCCTCCGTAAGGTTCGTCCACCAGGTCGAATGTTTCGGGCGCGGGCTACTTGCCCTCACGTCGGCGCCGACATCCCTCAATCCCAGCCCTCGCAGTAGCAGTTGGCGGCAGATTCACCACGTACAAGGGGTTGCCAGCGTTTGGCAGCTGTCTCTAGGGTGCGGCAACGACGCAGCTTTCTGGATCAACTCCGAAACTTTCGATCCAGTGGACGGCCGAGGACGGGCCGTCCCGTACCCAAGGAGCGCATGATGGGCGACCCGGGACTGTCCCGCCGCGGCTTCCTCGCCACCTCCGCCGTGGCCGGTCTGAGCATGACGGCACTGAGTGGTTGCGGTGGCGACGCGGACGGAGGGTCGTCGGACGGGACGACCACCATCGAGTGGTGGAACATCTCCACCACCGAGCCGGCCAAGAGCGTCTGGGCGGCGCTTGCCAAGAAGTTCGAGGCCCAGAACCCCAAGGTGAAGATAAAGATCGTCCAGCTGGAGAACGAGGCCTTCAAGTCCAAGATGACGGCGCTGACCGCTTCCGGAAAGCTGCCCGACATCTTCCACACCTGGGGCGGCGGCGTGCTCAAGCAGCAGGTCGATGCCGGGCTCGTCGAGGACCTCACCGACCGGACGAAGGACTTCGCCGGCGGCCTGCTGCCGGTCGCGAAGGAGCCGTACCTCCTCGACGAGAAGGTGTACGGCATCCCGTTCGACATGGGCATGATCGGGTTCTGGTACAACAAGGCACTCTTCAAGGACGCGGGCATCACCGAGCCGCCGACGACTTGGAGCGGCTTCCTCGACGCCGTACGCGAGCTGAAGGCGAAGGGCACCACCCCCCTGGCCCTGGCCGGCAAGGAGAAGTGGCCCGGCATGTACTACTGGGCCTACCTCGCGATGCGCACCGCCGGTGCCGCCGCCGTGCAGAAGGCCTACGACGACAAGGACTTCACCGACGACGCTTTCGTCCAGGCCGGTCAGCACCTCCAGGAGCTCGTCGACCTCCAGCCCTTCCAGAAGGGCTTCCTCGGCGCCGCTTACTCCACCCCCACCGGTCAGGCCGCGGCCGTCGGCAACGGTAAGGCGGCGATGGAGCTCATGGGCCAGTGGGCGCCCGTCGTCCAGGCGGACTCCGGCAAGGGCCTCGGTGACGACCTCGGCTTCTTCCCGTTCCCCACGGTCGAGGGCGGCAAGGGCGCGATCACCGAGGTGTTCGGCGGGGGCGGCGGACACGCCCTGCGCAGCGGGGCGCCGCAGGCCGCCGTCGACTTCCTGAAGTTCTTCGCCTCCGAGGCCACGGACGTGGAACTGGTCAAGAAGACCGGGGTCCTGCCGGTGGTGCCGGCGGCCGAGAGCGCCCTCACTGACCCCAACATCAAGGCCGTACAGGCACAGTTGAAGGGCGCCACCGGCTTCCAGCTCTATCTCGACCAGGCGTACGCGCCCGCCGTCGGCCAGGAGGTCAACGACAGCGTGGCCGCGCTCATCGCCGGGTCCAAGTCCCCCCAGCAGGTCACCGAGTCGATCACGCAGACCGCGAAGGAAGAGCAGTAGCCGGCGATGACCTCCACGTTCCTGCCGGACAAGCGGACCGGCCCCGACGGTCCCGACGCCGACGTTCCGCCCCCGTCCGCCGCCGCGGCAAGAGGGCGGGCCCGGCGGCGCGCGCTGCACTGGCTCACCGCGGTCGCGTTCCAGGTGCCCGCCCTGGTGCTCTTCCTCGTCCTGGTAGTGCTGCCGATCCTGTTCGCGCTGTACGCGGCCTTCTTCCGCTGGGGCGGCTTCGGCATGCCCTCCGACTACATCGGCACCGACAACTTCACCCGCCTCTTCGAGGACCCTGTCTTCCTCGGGGACCTGTGGCGCTGCCTGCTCCTGGTCGCGCTGTCGGTGGCCGTCCAGCTGCCGTTCGCGCTCGCCATGGCCGTACTGCTCAACCAGAGGCTGCGCGGCCGGGCCGTGTACCGGATGCTGTTCTTCGCACCGTACGTGCTGTCCGAGGCCATCACGGGCGTGCTGTTCAGCATGATCTTCGCCCCCGACGACGGCTTCGCCGACCACCTCCTGGGCTACGTCGGGCTGGACGGGCTGGGCGGGGAGTGGTTCGCCGACCCGTCCACGGTGATGGCGACGCTCTTCCTGGTCATGACGTGGAAGTACTTCGGCTTCCACATGATGCTCTACCTGGCCGGACTCCAGTCCATCCCCAGGGAGCTGACCGAGGCCGCGCTGATCGACGGCGCGAACGCCTGGCAGCGCTTCCGCAGCGTCACCCTGCCGTTGCTCGCGCCCACCCTGCGCATCAGCGTCTTCCTGTCGGTCATCGGGGCGATCCAGCTCTTCGACCTGGTGTGGGTGACCACCGCGGGCGGCCCCGACCACCACTCCGAGACCATGGCCGTGACCATGTTCCAGTACGGCTTCAAGCGCTACCAGGTCGGCTACGCCAGCGCGATCAGCGTGGTCATGTTCGGTATCAGCCTCGTCTTCGCCCTCGCCTACCAGCGGTTCGTGCTCCGCCGAGACCTCCAAGGGGCCACCACGACGATGAGGGGAGACGCCAAGTGACCGCCAGGCCTGGCAGGAAGACCGGCAGGAAGAACCTGCCCCTGCACGTGATCCTCGTCCTGGTCGGCGCCGTGATGGGCCTGCCACTGCTGTACGCCGTCCTGTCCGGCTTCAAGTCCACCGACCAGCTCTCCCGCAACCCGGTGGGGCTGCCCGACCCGTGGGTGTTCTCCAACTACCGCGGCATCCTCGGGTCGGGGGACTTCTGGCGGCTGGTAGGCAACAGCACGCTGATCGCGGTGGCGACGACCGTGCTCGTGGTCGCCGTGTCCGCGCTGGCCGCGTTCTCCTTCGCCCGATTCGCCTTCCGTGGCCGGGAGTTGCTGTTCACGCTGTTCACGATGGGGCTGATGTTCCCGTTCGCGGTGGCGGCCCTGCCGCTGTTCCTGCTGCTTCGCTCCATGGGGCTGCTCGACAACCCGCTGGGCGTGATCCTTCCGCAGGCCGCCTTCGGGCTGCCGATGACGATCATCATCCTGCGCGGCTTCTTCCGGCAGATCCCCGGTGAGCTGGAGGAGGCGGCCACGCTGGACGGGTGCGGACCGCTCGGGTTCTTCTGGCGGGTCCTGCTGCCCATGGCGCGTCCGGCGCTCGGCACGGTCTCGGTCCTCGCCGTCGTCACCAGCTGGAACAACTTCTTCCTGCCGCTGCTGGTCTTCACCGACTCGACCTGGTGGACCCTGCCGATCGGCGTCCAGCAGTTCCAGGGCCAGTACTCCGCGGACTACGCCCGCGTGTTCGCCTACCTCGTGCTGGCCATGGTCCCCGCCCTCGCCTTCTACTCGGTCGCCGAGCGCCAGCTCGTCGGCGGCCTCACCGCCGGCGCCACCAAGGGATGACGCGCGCAGGCGGACGTACGGCTCGACACACCACCGATCCGTGAGGAGTCGCACCATGCGCAGTACGACCACCCGCTCCCGCACCCGGCTCAGACTCGCCGGGGCCCTCGCCGCCGTGCTGGTCGCGGCCGGCGTGGCCACCGGCCCGGCGGCGCAGGCGGACGAACGGCACGGCAAGCAGCCCACCCTCGCCGAACTGGCCCAGCGCCACGGCCGCTACTTCGGCAGCGCCACCGACAACCCCGAGCTCGTCGACGAGCCGTACAAGGCGATCCTCGGCAGCGAGTTCGACCAGATCACGCCGGGCAACGGCATGAAGTGGTACGCCACCGAGCCGCAGCAGGGCGTGTTCGACTTCACCCAGGGCGACGAGATCGTGAACCTCGCCCGCGCCAACCACCAGAAGGTGCGCGGCCACACCCTCGTCTGGCACAGCCAGCTGCCCGGCTGGCTGACCGACCGCGAGTGGACGGCGACCGAGCTGAGGGCCGTACTGAAGAAGCACATCCAGACCGAGGTACGCCACTACCGGGGCAAGGTCTTCGCCTGGGACGTCGTCAACGAGGCGTTCAACGAGGACGGCACCTACCGCGAGACGATCTTCTACAAGACGCTCGGCCCCGGCTACATCGCCGACGCCCTGCGCTGGGCCCACCAGGCCGACCCGAAGGTGAAGCTCTACCTCAACGACTACAACATCGAGTCGATCGGCCCGAAGAGCGACGCCTACTACAACCTCGCCAGGCAGCTGAAGGCCAAGGGCGTCCCGCTCCAGGGCATCGGCCTACAGGCCCATCTGGCGCTCCAGTACGGCTATCCGACCACGCTGGAGGACAACCTCCGCCGCTTCGCCAGGCTCGGACTCGACACCTCGCTCACCGAGGTGGACATCCGGATGATCCTCCCCGCGACGGAGGAGAAGCTGGCCCAGCAGGCCGAGTGGTATGCGGACCTGACCGACGCCTGCCTCGCGGTGCGCCGGTGCGTGGGCATCACCATCTGGGACTACACCGACAAGTACAGCTGGATTCCGGCGTTCTTCGAGGGCGAGGGCGCGGCCCTGCCGTGGGACGAGCAACTGAACCCCAAGCCGGCGTACTTCGCGCTGCGGATGGCGTTGAAGTAGGTACCCGCTACGGTGCGTGACCGGCCCCGGACGCACGTCGGGGCCGGCTCGCAGTCAGGGTCTGCGACCGGCCCCTGGGGGTACGCCGGGCGCCCGTCGCGCCGCCCGGTGGTGCGGGCCTGACCGGCGTGGACCGCCGGCAGGCGTTACGCGGCGGTCATCACCTTGCCGGTGCCCAGCGGACGGTGCGGGGCGATGATCTGGCCGTCCGGCAGGAGCTCACCGGTGTCCTCGAAGAGCAGAACACCGTTGCACAGCAGGCTCCATCCCTGCTCCGGGTGGTGCGCCACAAGACGGGCGGATTCCCGGTCGGCGGAGTCGGCTGAGGGGCACGGTGGCTGGTGCTGGCACATGGAAGGGATCTTTCGCTCTGTCGTGATGTGTGAAGTGACTGTGGTGGTGTCTGTTTCGCGGCGTGAAACTTCGTTCATGGCCGCCCCCCGTTAGTGATTGGTCGGTCGGAACCCAGTGTTGCCCCACGGGCGTCAATCCGCAGGGATTTCGCAGCACCGCTTCTCACAGGTTGATGACGCCTCACTCGCGCGGACGGTTCACCCCAACTCCACGGTCACTTCGGATGGTTCTACGTGGTCGGATGGGGCTAGTCCGGAGGTCGGGGGGCTCGCGGGGCTCATTCGAGCGCATTCTCGCTCGTACGAGTTATTTACGGTTCGTGCGTGCGTGTTTTTCGTTGTCCGACCCGAGCCTAATCCCACCGCCCTGATTCCACCGCAAACACCGCCGTGCCCCGCTGCCGGAATCGGGCAGCGGGGCACGGAGCCGTTCGCGCGGGGAGCTGTCAGGCGGGCGAGCCGAGCAGCGGAGGCAGCGGAGCCGGGGTCGCCCGATGCGTGAGCACCGGGAGCAGCTCGGCGACCCGGTGCGGCACATGGGCCGCGATGCCGGGCGGAGCCGGAGCCAGCGGCACGAGGATGTCCCTGCCGTCGGGGTGCCCGGTGGCGCCGTCCGCGGCGCAGTCGCCGTGCAGCCAGAGGGTCAGCATGTACAGGCCGGGGAACGACAGCAGGCGCGGCTGGTAGGCCTGCGTGATCGTCTCGGCCTGGCGCAGCGCCCGCTCGGTGGAGGCGATGTAGGGACCCTCGAAGAAGTGCGAGAAGGCCCAGCCGTCGGGCGTCAGCCGGGTCTCGGCCGCGGCCACCGCCCGGTCGCCGTAGCGGATCAAGAAACGCCAGCCGGCCAGCCGGGTCGCGGACACACCCGCCGGGGTGATCTCGTCCACGACATGGACGGGCAGCGGGAGTTCGGGTGTCGCGGGCCCCTGGGCGGCGCGCAGGGAGGGAGTTCGGGCCTCGAGGACCGCGGTGGGCGAGCCGAGCGCGGTGAGGACGGAGCGAAGGGCGGGCGCGGGAGCCGGGGGGACATGCAGCGGCATGGTGGGTCGCCTCTCTCATTCGACAGGCACGATGGCGCGAGGGCGGGGCGGGGGCGGACGGCGCTGTCAGCTCACGAAGGTCAGAGAGGCGGGGCCGGGGTCTGGGGGTGAGAGGTGCGGGTGAGGCCTGTCGTACGTCACCTGGACGGCAGGTCCTGGACCGCGGGCGCCAACCCTCTGCCTTGATTGCGGAGTTTATACGACGAGTGTTCAGACGGTGTTTCATCTAACCGCTTTTGGTGAACCCGGCAAGGGTCCATTCGGTCGGCGTTATGCGGGAATCATCCCGATTCCTGGCCGGCCGCGCGGCGATGACCTCGAAAAATGCCCCGGCTGCGGTCGGCCAATTCTCGTCGGCGTTTTTCACGAGTTCGTGAGCCGACCGAAACTGCACAGTGGTCCATGCCTGGTGAATGTGCCGCCGGTCACGTCCGACAGCCTAGCGGGCGCCGGCCTCGCGCGGGACGTTATCGATCGCTTCGGCTGGGCATCATCCCACCTGACCCGGGAGACCGGCGGCCCGGTCTTCGGTCCGCCCATCCGAGGAGGGAAGCTTCGATGGGGGAGAAGGTCGTGGCAGGTCGGTTCGATCTGTCCGATCGCCAGCGCTACCGCCACAAGCTGCGGCAGTGCCTGACGGGCCTGGAGCGGCTGCTGGAGGCCGAGCGGTTCGACCGCCCCAAGAACCTCATGGGGCTGGAGATCGAGTTGAATCTCACCGGCGCCGACGGCATGCCGAGAATGTTGAATGCGCAGGTACTCGAGCGGATCGCGAGCCGTGACTTCCAAACAGAACTCGCCATGTTCAATCTGGAAGTCAACATAGCCCCACATCGATTGCAGGGGAGGGTATTCGACCGGCTCGCCGAGGAACTCCGTACGTCGCTGGCATATGCCGACCGAAAAGCGGGTGAGCTCGACGCGGGAATCGTGATGATCGGCATTCTGCCGACCCTCGACCGCGACGACCTGGTCTCCTCGAACCTCTCCGACGTCGATCGCTACGCCCTCCTCAACGACCAGATCGTGGCCGCCCGCGGCGAGGACTTCACGCTCGACATCGACGGCGTGGAGCATCTGACGTGCACGTCGAAGTCCATCGCGCCCGAGGCCGCCTGCACCTCCGTCCAACTGCACCTCCAGGTCACCCCGGGCCGCTTCGCCGACGTGTGGAACGCCGCCCAGGCGGTCGCCGCGGCCCAGGTCGCCGTGGGCGCCAACTCGCCCTTCCTCTTCGGGCGGGAGCTGTGGCGCGAGTCCCGCCCGCCGCTGTTCCAGCAGTCCACCGACACCCGCCCGCCCGAACTCCAGGCCCAGGGCGTGCGGCCGCGCACCTGGTTCGGGGAGCGGTGGATCTCCTCGGCGCACGACCTCTTCGAGGAGAACCTCCGCTACTTCCCGGCCCTGCTGCCGATCTGCGACGAGGAGGACCCGCTCGAGGTCCTCGACGCCGGCGGCGTACCCAAGCTCGCCGAGCTCGTCCTGCACAACGGCACCGTCTACCGCTGGAACCGCCCGGTCTACGGCATCGCCGACGGCGTCCCGCACCTGCGCGTGGAGAACCGCGTACTGCCCGCCGGGCCCACCGTCACGGACGTGGTCGCCAACGCGGCCTTCTACTACGGCGTCGTCCGCGCCCTCGCCGAGGAGCCGCGGCCGGTGTGGACCCGGCTGCCCTTCGAGGCGGCGGCCGCCAACTTCGACGCGGCGTGCGAACACGGCATCGACGCCCGGCTGCGCTGGCCCCGGCGGGGGCGGTACGGCGGGACGGCCGAGGTCGACGCGGTGAGCCTCGTACGCGACGAACTGCTGCCCCTGGCCGAGGCCGGCCTGGACGCCTGGGGAGTCGAGCCGGCCGACCGGGATCTCTACCTGGGCGTCATCGAGGAGCGGTGCCGCCGGCGCATGAACGGGGCGTCCTGGCAGTCGGCCACCTTCCACCGGGCCCTGGAGTCCGGGCTGACCCGAGAGGCGGCACTGGCGGCGACGACCCGCCGGTATCGCGAGCTGATGCACCGCGGGGACCCGGTGCACACCTGGCCGGTGGGGTTGCTGGAGCCGGTGCCGCTGGGGTGACGGCCGCGGCGGTTGCCGGGGCAGGTCCCGTACCCCCGCCTGCCCGGGCGTCAGCCCTGCCTGCCCGGGGTTCCTGCCCCCGCGATCACATGCAGGTTTCGCCGCCGCCTTGAGGGCGGGAGCCAGGTCGGGGAGGCGGCCGGGGGCAGCCGCACCGGTTCGTCCCGGCAGGAGGAGCCGAAGGCGAGCAGCCCGCCCGAGGGGCGCGTCGGCGGGGGGCGATGCCACCCGCCCCATACTGATCGGGCAAGCTGTGACGTCCCATGACGGTGGTGCCCCTCCCTGTTGCCCTGCTGAACCTCGTGCCGGAGTCCGGCCGTATGGCAGGCACAGGGGCGGTACGCGGCGGGATTACTCAACTGGAGGCAGGTGTGCAGGGCGAGGCAGGCCCCGTGGCCGATTCTTTTCCGCATGAGCGGCCCTCGCGACGGACGTTCCGCGATGAGACGCTGCTCGTTCTGGGGCTGTCACTCGGTGCGAGTGGTGTGTCCGCCCTGATCAGTTTTGTCGGATCGGTCACCAAACCGGGGGGCCTCAAGGACCAGGCGGCCACTCTCAACGCCTCGGCCGCGCCGGGCCGCCCCTGGCTGGATCTCGCCTGGCAGCTCTTCGGGATCACCACCGCGCTGGTCCCCGTCGCCCTCGTCGCGCACTTCCTGCTGCGCGAGGGAGCGAGCCTGCGCACCCTCGGCTTCGACCGGACCCGCCCCTGGCCGGACCTCGGCCGTGGCGCGGCGATCGCGGCGGTGATCGGGAGCACCGGAATCGCCTTCTACCTGGCCGCCCGTGGGCTCGGCTTCAACCTCACCGTGGTGCCAGAGGCGCTGCCCGACGTGTGGTGGAAGTACCCGGTGCTGATCCTGTCCGCCTTGCAGAACGCGATCCTCGAAGAGGTCATCGTGGTCGGCTATCTGCTGCGCCGGCTGGGCCAGTTGGGCTGGACGCCGGGCACCGCACTGGTGGCCAGTTCCGTACTGCGCGGCTCGTACCACCTCTACCAGGGCATCGGCGGGTTCATCGGCAACATGGCGATGGGCGTGGTGTTCGTGTACCTGTACCGGCGCTGGGGTCGGGTAGGTCCCCTGGTCGTGGCGCATTCCCTGCTCGACATAGGGGCGTTCGTGGGATACGCGCTGCTGGCCGGGAAGGTGGGGTGGCTGCCGACGGCGTGAGCCGCTCCGAAGGGGGCGTACGACGGCTTCGTACGCCCCCTTCGCCGTGCCGGCCGCCCCGTCTAGGTGACCAACTCCCCCTCGATGACGGTCACCGCGCTCCCGCTCAGCAGGGTGCGGTCGCCGCGCAGCTCGGTGCGGACGCGGCCGGAACGCGGCGAGGCCTGCAGGCCGGTGAGTTCGGCCCGGCCGAGGCGCTCGGACCAGAAGGGGGCGAGGGCCGTGTGGGCGCTGCCGGTGACCGGGTCCTCGTCGATGCCGACGTTCGGGAAGAAGCAGCGGGAGACGAAGTCGTAGCCCTGGGCGGGGTCCTCGGCGCGGGCGGTGGCGATGATGCCGCGCTCGGAGTAGGCGCCGAGGGCCTTGTGGTCGGGGGTCAGTGCGCGGACCGTCTTCTCGTCGGCGAGTTCGATGAGCAGGTCGCCCACGTTCGGACCGGTGTCGAAGGCGGCGAGCGGCTCGGCGCCGAGGGCCTTCGCGACTCCGTCCGGCACCTCGACCGGTGTGAGCGGGGCGGTCGGGAAGTCGAGCGTGAGGGAGCCGTCCTCTCGGGGCGTGGCGACGAGGACGCCACTGCGGGTGGCGAACCGCACGGGCCCCTCATGGGCGCCGGTGCTGTGCAGCACATGGGCCGTGGCCAGCGTGGCGTGCCCGCACATGGCCACCTCGGCGACCGGAGTGAACCACCGCAGCGCCCAGTCGGCCTCCCCGCCCTCGTCCAGCCGGTGCGCGAACGCCGTCTCGGCGTGATTGACCTCCATGGCCACCTTCTGGAGCCAGTCGTCCTCCGGGAAGGCGTCGAGCAGCAGGACCCCGGCGGGGTTGCCGGCGAAGGGACGGTCGGTGAAGGCATCGACGATTCGAATCCGCATGCCGCCGACGCTAGGGGGTGCGGGGAGGGGGCGGCCAAGGCCAATTCGGGGGTGCTGGACCGATTTCGGTGCCCGGCCACAGGAAGGGAGGGCCGTGATCTGCGGCAGCCTACGGCCGCGTACCGAGGGTGTGGTGGATCGCGGAGGCGACGTCGTGAGCCGTGTGGGTGGGCTCGTAGGAGTCCTGTGTCCAGGGCCGTCCGTCCGTCACCCACACACTGCGCAGTCCGAGTGCGTCGGCGCCGGCGATGTCTGCGTGCGGTGAATCGCCGATGACCCATGCGCCGGAGAGGGAGGCGCCGACGGCCGCTGCCGCCGCCCGGAAGATCTCCGGGTCGGGCTTCTTGTGGCCGACGGCTTCGGAGACGACCCAGCCCTGGACGAGTCGGTCGAGCCCGGTGTTGTGGATCTTCGCTTCCTGCTGGGCGGTGCGGCCGTTGGTGACGATCACGCAGGTCCAGCCGTCGGCCCGGGCGTTCACCAGCGCCCGGCGGGAGGTGGGCGCCAGGCGGACGCGGTCGGCGGCGCCGGTGTCGAGCAGGGTGCGGACGGCGGTGGCCGGCACGACGTCCCCGTAGCGGTCGGTCATGGCATCGGCCAGCTGGTCGCGGGCGGTATAGCCGCCGGCGTCCGTGGCCATCAGCCACGTGAGGTCCGAGGCGGGCAGGCCGTGCCCGGCGAGGAAGTCGGCGGCGGCGCGACGGAAGGCGGCGTCGCGGTCGACCAGCGTGTTGTCGAGGTCGAGCAGCAGCAACGGCATGGCCGGCAGTAGACCACGGACTCAGCTCCCTCGGCTCCCTTGCCCGGCTCCCTTGTCATGCGAGCTATCCCGATATATCGTTGAGGCATCGCGACAGATCAACGATGGAATGGAGTGATTGCGATGCGTTCCCACGGATTCGAGCGTGGACACGGTGGGCACGGCCACCACGGCCGAGGTGGCTTCGAGGGGCTTCGCGGCGCCTTCGGGCCCTTCGGGCCGGGTGGCGGCCCCGGTTTCGGTGGGCCTGGATTCGGGCCCGGGCCCTGGGGGTCGAGGGGTGGTCGAGGCGGGCCGCGAGGGAGGGCGCGGCGCGGTGATGTGCGCGCCTCGATCCTCGCCCTGCTGAAGGACCGCCCCATGCACGGCTACGAGATGATCCAGGAGATCGCCGAGCGCAGCGGCGGGGCATGGAAGCCCAGCCCCGGCTCGGTGTACCCCACCCTCCAGCTCTTGGAGGACGAGGGCCTGATCGCCAGTGAGACCGAGGGTGGCAAGAAGCTGTTCTCGCTCACCGAGGCGGGCCGCGAGGCGG
This sequence comes from Streptomyces sp. SD31, assembly GCF_052068475.1. Lineage (NCBI taxonomy): Bacteria > Bacillati > Actinomycetota > Actinomycetes > Kitasatosporales > Streptomycetaceae > Streptomyces > Streptomyces sp. SD31. The sequence continues at coordinate 39,774 of NZ_JBQHCX010000017.1, forward strand.
CCGGGGCGGGGCCCGAGGCGCCCTGGGAGGAAGCCTCCCGCGGCGTCGACTGGGAGGCCCTGGGGGAGATCCGGCAGGCCGGCTTCGGTCTGATGGAGGCCTTCGGGCAAGTCTGGAAGACGGGCAACAAGGAGCAGCGCGAGAAGGCGCTCGCCGTCATCAACGAGTCCCGCAAGAAGCTGTACCTGATCCTTGCCGACGAGGACTGAGGCGAGGAGTGGGAAGAGCCGGCGGCCTCCCCGCCGTGGCTGAGGTCGCCCGTGAGCGAAGGCGCCCCGTGGAGTGATCCGCGGGGCGCTTTCGTGTGCGCCGTACGGGCGTTCAGGCCACCAACCCCGCCAGCTTGCGCAGCGACTCGTTCAGTGCCGCCGTCGCCGAGTCCTTCAGCTTGCCCGCCATCAACGACACGGCCGCACCCGTGAACTCCCCGTCGATCCGTACGGCCGTGGCGGCGTCCCCGTCCGGAGTCAGCGTGTAGCGCGTGGCCACGGTCACCGCCATCGGCCCCTTGCCGCGGATGGCGAGCACCCGCGCCGGTTCCAGTTCCTCGATGGTCCACTCGACCTCGGCCGGGAACCCCATCAGCTTCATGTTCTCCTGGAAGGTCGCGCCCACTTCGAGGGCCGTGGGGCCGCCGCCCGGGAAGCTGGTGTGGGTGGCGTTCCACTGTCCGTACACCGACCAGTCCGTCAGCTGCGCCCAGATCTTCTCCGCCGGCGCCTCGATGCGTGCCTCCGCGCTGACTTCGGCCATGCGACCACCCCTTCGTGTCGGGCTACGGTGTCGCGGAACGTAGCCGCGGGGCGTGGAACATTCAATACTGATGAACCGTCAGGAAATGTGGAGACGTCGGCTCAGCCCACCAGCCGTATCACCGCCGCGTCGAACAGATCCCACGCGCGCGGGAACCCGCTCTCGTCGTGGCAGTGCCACGCCTCCCAGAACAGGTCGGCGAGCAGGGCGTCCTCCGGCGCGTACACCCGGTAGACGTACTGCCTGCCGTCGACGGCGGGCAACGCCACCAGCCAGCACCTGCGCTCCATGTCCCTGTGGGACGTGCGACGGAGCGCCATGGTTGCGTACGGGGGGCACGGCAAGGCGGCGCGCGCCCCTCGGGGTCGTTCGGCCTGATCTCATCCGTAAGGAGGAGATTCCGGCCACCGGAGTCCACTCTGTGTGGGACGCGAGAATGCTTCCCCTCGGGGATGACTTGGCTCGAAGTGGTTGATGGGGTGGGGGTGTGCAACCCCGTATTCCCCGGCAGTCGGCCCAGGAGCCGGACTGCCGGCGCCCGGACGCCGCGGCGGACGATGCCAGGCTCAGCGACGAGCTGGCAGCGGTGATCTCCGGTGCCCGCCGCCGGGCGGTCAGGGACGGGGACCGGCAGATCGACACGGCTCATCTGCTGCACTCGCTGCTGGAGCGCGATCCGGACGTCTACGCCGTCTTCGGCGACGGCCCCCGGATCGCTCGCCTGCTCGGCTACCTCGTACAGCGCAGCATCGGCTACGGCCTGCGCTGGCAGGGCACGGTCGAGGACTCCGGCGCCGTCCCCGTGGTGCTGGACGGCGAAGGCTTCTCCCCGCTGGCGGCGAGCGCCATGGAGCACGCCTGCCGACGCGCCGCCCGGCGTGGCGATCCACGGGCCCGCGGTATCGACCTGCTCGCGGCGATCGTGGCGGACCCGCAGGCACGCGCCGTGGAGGTGCTCGCCCGCGCCGGCATCGACGCGAACGTGGTGCATGCCCGCATCGACGAGCGCCGTCACGAGTACGCCGCCGACGGCGAGACGGCCTGCTAGGCGCCGCCCCCGCCACGCGCTGGGCCCGGCCCTGGCGGCCCGGCGCGCCGACTCCGCCCCGCCGCCCCTGTCCACTCGGCGAGACAGGTGTCATCGGGGATGACGCTCATGTCATCGCCTGTCATCATGTGCCGGTGCGTATGTCTGAGAGCAGTCAGGTCGGCCGCGGCAAGGGCGTCGGGCTCGGTCTGGCGGTCGGGTCCGCGGTCGCCTTCGGCGGGTCGGGTGTCGCCGCCAAGCCGCTGATCGAGGCGGGGCTCGACCCGCTCCATGTGGTGTGGCTGCGGGTGGCCGGTGCCGCCCTGGTGATGCTGCCGCTCGCCGTGCGCCACCGCGGGCTGCTGCGCAGCCGCCCCGCGCTGCTCGCCGGGTTCGGCCTGCTCGGCGTGGCCGGTGTGCAGGCGTTCTACTTCGCCTCGATCTCCCGGATACCGGTCGGGGTCGCGCTGCTTGTCGAGTACTTCGCCCCCGCCCTCGTGCTCGGCTGGGTGCGGTTCGTGCAGCGGCGGCCGGTGACGCGTGCCGCCGCGCTCGGCGTGGTCCTCGCGGTCGGCGGCCTGGCCTGTGTGGTCGAGGTCTGGTCGGGACTGAGCTTCGACGCCGTCGGCCTGCTCCTCGCGCTCGGCGCGGCCTGCTGCCAGGTCGGCTACTTCGTTCTGTCCGACCAGGGCAGCGACTCCGGTGAGGCGGCGCCCGACCCGCTCGGCGTTATCGCGTACGGCCTGCTCGTCGGCGCCGCCGTCCTGACCGTCGTCGCCCGTCCGTGGAGCATGGACTGGTCGGTCCTCGCGGACACCGCCGACATGAACGGCACCCCGGTCGCGGCCGCCGCGCTGCTGGCCTGGATCGTGCTGCTCGCCACGGTCGTCGCCTACGTCACCGGCGTGCTCTCCGTACGCCGGCTCTCACCGCAGGTCGCCGGAGTCGTGGCCTGCCTCGAAGCGGTCATCGCCACCGTCCTCGCCTGGTTCCTGCTCGGCGAGCACCTCTCGGCGCCGCAGATCATCGGTGGCGCGGTCGTCCTCGTCGGGGCGTTCATCGCGCAGTCGTCCGCGCCCGCGAAGGGCTCCGCCGAGCCGGTGGCGGGCGCAGACGCCCGTACGGAAACCGAGTTGTCGGCCCGGGAACCGGCGACCTAGGCTGCGAGCCATGCACTGCGGCACCTTCATCATCTCTCCGCCGGCCGTCTGAGGCGGGCCCTCCGGACACCACGCCCCGGGGACGGCACGGGGACCGAACCCCACGTCCCGCCGGGCGTGACGGTGCTGCCCGCAGACGAAGTCCGAGGACCTGACGCGCCCCGCGCGAGGTCCGTTCCCGAACTTCCGCGCGGCCGCCGCTCTCCGGGGCGCCGCCGCGCGTCTGCGGAGAGAAGTCGTGTCGAATGCTTCCGGCCTGCCCGTTGGGCGAGGCCTTGTCTATCTGATCGTCGCCGGTGCCGTCTGGGGGACGGCCGGCGCCGCGGCCTCGCTGGTCTACCGGTCCAGTGACATGGGGCCCGTCGCCCTGTCCTTCTGGCGCTGTGCGGCAGGGTTCGTCCTGCTGCTCGGCGTCCATCTCCTGCGCCCCCGCATCCGGCGCGTCGCATCCGAACCACTCGGGCGCAGGGTGCTGCGCAGCGCGGCGACCGGCCTGGGGCTCGCCGTGTTCCAGGGCGCCTACTTCGCCGCCGTCTCGACCACCGGGCTCGCCGTGGCCACGGTCGTCACCCTGGGCACCGGTCCCGTCCTGATCGCGCTCGGCGCGCGGTTGACCATGGGGGAGCGGCTCGGACTCGGGGGCGTCGTCGCCGTGGCCGGCGCCCTGCTCGGACTGGGGGAGGTCGTGCTGGGGAATTCGGGCGCGACGGTACGGCCGCTGGGGGTGCTGTTCGCCGTGATGTCCGCAGGCGGACAGTGCGCGGTGACGCTGCTCACGCGGCGTTGGGGTCGCGGCGGCGGGGCCGACGCCTCGGCCACGGCCGTGGGGACGTTCGGTGCGGCCGCCTTGTGCCTGCTGCCGCTCGCCCTGGGCGAGGGACTGCTGCCGCACATCGCCGAACCCGCCCGGGTGTTGCTGTTGCTGGCCTACATCGCGGCGATCCCCACGGCCCTCGCCTACGCCCTCTACTTCGCGGGCGCGGCCGTCGTACGGTCCGCCACCGTCTCCGTGATCATGCTGCTGGAGCCGGTGAGCGCGGCGGTGCTCGCCGTCGTCCTGCTCGGTGAGCACCTCACCGCGGCCACGATCGTCGGCACCCTGCTCATGCTGGGGTCGGTCGTGTGGCTGGCGGTCGCGGAGGCACGGGGCGCAGGCAGGCAGGAGGAATCGGTGCTCGTCTGAGCCCGTGGGGCCCTGTCTCTTCGCAGGGCCCCACGCTCAGGCTCCTCCCCGTCTGAGCAGGTGCTCGCGGGCCGCCGTGTCCCCCGGACCACCGCGCCTCGCCAGCTCGGCCGCGATCCGGTCCCGCACCGGTGCGGACCGCTTCCCGGCGTACTTGAACTTCGCCCGCACACCGGTCACTTCGAGCCGAAGTCCCCGAATCCCCGACAACATCCGCCCATACGGCACCTCGCGCACCGCCACCCGCGCGGAGCCGCCCTCCGGCTGGAAATGGCCGACCTGACGGTTGAGGAGGGCGGCCTTCTCCGCCGGGTCGTCCACCGGACGGGCCCGGCAACGGAGTTGGACGGCCGCGTAGAAGCTCGTGGGCGTGCCGTGTTCGGGCGGGCCGTCCGGGTCGGCCTGCCAAGGGCCGGGCACGTACACATGGTCGTCGACCACGCTCAGCACCACCTCGGGGTTGGCCAGCAGCGCGGGCCACAACGGGTTGGGGCGGGCCAGGTGCGTCACGGCCTCACCGCGCTCGGCGTCGTACGCGAAGTGCAGCGGCTGGACATGCGGCGGCTCGCCGTCCCGCCCGTTGACGACGAGCTGCCCGAAGTCGTGGTCGCCCAGCCACGCCTGCCACTCCCCGTCGTCGCGGGGCGCGTCCCAGGGGTGGATCAGCATCACAGGGCTCCGAGGTAGTCGGGGAGCTCGGTGCCCGGGGCCAGGCCGGGGTCCCCGACGGGCGTGTCATAGCCCTTGCGCAGGGGGACGACGCCCGCCCAGTGGGGGAGGGCGAGGTCCTCGGGCTCGTCGTTGACGCCGCCCGTGCGGAGCTTGGCGGAGACCTCGTTCAGGTCGAGGCGGATCACGGCGGTGGCGGCCAGCTCCTTCTTGTTGGCGGGGCGGGAGTCGGCCGACCGGCCCGGCACCACGTGGTCGACCAGGGCGTCGAGCGCGACCCGCTTCTCCTCGGGGTCTGTCACGTCGTACGCGAGGCCGTGCACCACCACGGACCGGTAGTTGATGGAGTGGTGGAACGCCGAGCGTGCCAGGATGAGCGCGTCGACATGCGTGACCGTCAGACACACCGGCAGCCCCGGGTCGGCCCGGCCGGTCATCCGCAGCGGGCGCGAGCCCGTCGAGCCGTGCACGTAGAGCGTCTCGCCGACCCGGCCGAACAGCGTGGGCAGCACGACCGGCGTGCCGTCGCGCACGAAGCCGAGATGGCAGACGTAGGCCTCGTCGAGTATCGCGTGCACCAGTTCCTTGTCGTACGACGCCCTGTCCGGGGAGCGCGTGGGGACGGTGCGGTCGGTCGGCGAGTAGGCGGCGGGCGGCGACGTCGGCTGCGGGGTCCCCTGCATTGCGCTCTCCATTGCACTAGTGCATAATGTGGTTTGTGCTAGGAGGATATCGGATCGAAGGGCGACGTGCAGCCGAGATCGCGGCGAGCGTCGAGCGCGCGGTCGGGTCCGGGGAACTGGAACCGGGTCAACTGCTGCCACCCATGAGGGAGTTGGCGGTCGAACTGGGCGTGAATCCCAATACCGTCGCGGCCGCGTATCGCATCCTGCGTGAGCGCGGGGTGATCGAGACGGCGGGGCGACGGGGCAGTCGGGTGCGGCCCAGGCCGGCCACGACCGGGCGCGAGTCCATCCGGGTGGACGTACCGGAGGGCGTACGGGACGTGGCGACCGGCAACCCGGACCCGCTGCTGCTGCCGCCGTTGGCCAAGGCGTTCGCGGCGGCCGCCGAACAGAACGACCGCGCGCCCGTCATGTATGGGGACGAGGCCGTGGAGCCGGAGTTCGCGCGCATCGCGCGGGCCGCGCTCGACGTCGACGGCGTCCCGGACGGGCCGATCGTCGTCACCTCCGGCTCGCTCGACATGATCGAACGGGTCCTCGCCGCCCATCTCAAGCCCGGCGACGCCGTCGCCGTCGAGGATCCCGGATGGGGCAGCCTGCTCGACCTCGTCCCGGCCGTCGGGCTGCGGACGGCTCCTGTCGGCGTGGACGACGAGGGCCCGCTCCCGGACGACGTGCGCCGGGCCCTGGAAGCCGGGGCGCGCGCCTTGATCGTCACCGATCGGGCGCAGAATCCGACGGGCGCGGTCCTGAGCGCCGCACGCGCGCGTGCCCTGCGATCCCTGCTGAAGGACCACCCGGACGTCCTGCTCATCGAGGACGACCACGGACACGGCATCGTCGACCTGCCCCTGCACGCCCTGGCCGGCGTCACCCGTCACTGGGCGTTCGTCCGCTCGGCCGCCAAGGCGTACGGCCCCGACCTGCGGCTCGCCGTGTTCACCGGCGACGCCGTCACCGTCGACCGGGTCCGAGGCCGCCAGCGCCTCGGCCCCGGCTGGGTCAGCCGCATCGGTCAGCGGGCCCTGGCGCGACTGTGGGCCGACGGCGCCGTCGACCCGAAGGCGGTGTCAGCGGCGTACGCCACCCGCCGGGACGCGCTGATTGCCGCGCTGGCGGAGCGAGGCATCACGGCCCACGGCCGCAGCGGGCTGAACGTGTGGATCCCGGTGCCCGACGAGACGGGCGCCGTGGCCCGGCTGCTGCACGCCGGCTGGGCCGTAGCACCAGGCGCCCGCTTCCGCATGAGTGCGCCGCCTGGGATCCGCATCACCATCGCGACGCTCGGTGCCGACGAGATCGCCCCGCTGGCAGACGCGGTGGCGAAGGCGGTTGGCTCAGCACCGCCGAGGGGTTACGTCTAGACAGGGGCGGGTGCAGCCAACCTGCTTCTTGGGGGCGCGGGGAACTGCGCGACCAGCCACAATCGGCCCGCAGCCGCCAACACTCCCCGCCCCCACCCCACTAGGCGCCCCGCTGCACCTGAGTGAGCGCCGCCCCCACAAGAACGACCACCGCACCCACCGGCGTCGACCAGCTCAGAGACTCCCCAAGAACAGCCACCCCCGCAGCCGTCGCGATGACCGGAACGAAGTACGTGACCATCTGAGCCGTGGTCGGCCCCACCTCGGCGACCAGCCCGTACTGCAGCAGAACCGCGAGCCCCGTACCGAGCGCGCCCAACGCCACGATCGCGAGCAGGGGCAGCACCGGCAAGCTGCTCGGCACGGACGTGAACACCGGTGTCACAACGGCCAGTTGCACCGTGGCCAGCAACAACTGTGCCCCGGTCAGCGACAGATGCGACTCACGGGACCCGGCCAGCGTACGCCGGACGTATATCCAGCCGATCGGGTAGCTCAACGAGGCCAGCAGTGCCATCGCCGTCCCCGTGGCATCCAGCCCATGAAAGCCCTGCCACGCCCCGAGCACCGTCAGCACGCCGAGGAAGCCGATGCCGAGACCCGCGACCCTGACCCGCGTCGGCCGGTCCTCGGAGAGGGCGACCAGGGACAGGGCCATGCCCCACAGCGGCGAGGTCGCGTTGCAGATGCCCGCGAGCGTGGACGGGATCGTCAGCTCTGCGTACGCGAACAACGAGAACGGCAGCGCGTTGAGCAGAAACGCGGCGACCGTGAGATGCCCCCACGTGCGGGCCCCGCGCGGCAGCCGCTCCCGCTTCACCGCCATCGCGGCCGCCAGTACGGCCGTACCGAACACCAGCCGCCCGAAGGTGACTTGGAAGGGGGCGTAGCCGTCGGTGCCCACCTTGATGAGCAGGAAGCTGAAGCCCCAGATCAAGGAGAGGGCGGCGAAGCGCAGACGCCAGTCGAGGCGGGCGCGGGGGAGCGGGCGGGCGGCGGCTTCGGCCGGGTTGCGGGACGCGGTGGCGGTGGTCATGGCAGCAACGATGGTGCAGCCAATCTCGTAGCACAATCGAGATTTCGCACGTGATACCTCGTAGTATTGCTTATATGTTGAATCTGGAGCGCCTGCGCACCCTCGACGCCCTCGCCCGCCACGGCTCGGTCAGCGGCGCGGCCGAGGGGCTGCACATCACGACGTCGGCCGTGTCGCAGCAGATGTCGAAGCTGGAGCGGGAGGTCGGCCAGCAACTCCTCGCCAAGAACGGCCGGGGCGTACGGCTCACCGACGCGGGCCGGCTGCTGGCCGAGCACGCGGCGCGCATCCTGTCGCAGGTCGAGCTGGCCCAGTCCGACCTGGAGGCGCAGCGCGGGAAGGTCGTCGGCGAGCTGCGGCTGGCCGCGTTCCCGACGGGCGCCCGAGGGCTGTTCCCGGCCGCGCTGTCCGCCCTGCGCACGGCGCATCCCGCGCTGCGCGTGCGCAGTTGCGAGCTGGAGCCGGAGAGCGGCATCGCCGGGGTGATCCGCGGCGACCTCGACCTGGCCGTCGTGCTCGACTGGTACAACAAGCCGATGGCACTGCCCGAGGGCCTGGTCAAGGCGCACATCCTGGACGATCCGGCCGACGTGGCGATGCCCGCGGGGCACCGGTTCGCCGACCGGGACGAGGTGGACCTCGCCGAGTTCGCCGAGGACGAGTGGATCACCTGGGGCGAGGGAGAGTTCTGCCACGAGTGGCTGATGTTCACGCTGCGCTCCAAGGGCATCGAGCCCCTTCTCGGCCACCGTGCCCCCGAGACACACACCCAGCTGGCGCTGGTCGCAGCCGGACTCGGCGTGTGCATCGCGCCGCTGCTGGGGCGGCACCCGATGCCCGCGGGGGTCGTGACCGTGCCGCTGAAGCAGCGGGTGCGGCGCCATGTGCACGTCGTCTGGCGAGCCGACGCCGACCGCCGACCGTCGATCCGGGCGGCGGTGCGGGCGCTGCAGGAGGCGGGGGCGAACGTCTCCTGACGCCGGCTACAGCGCGCCCAGCTTCCGGAAGTCCCAGGACACGATCTTCTCGGGCGTCAGCCGCACCCACGCGTGCCGGCCGTCGTGCGGCATCTCGTCGAGGCCGAAGTTCTTGCGCGCGAACAGCGTCTCGGGGACGTCGAGTTCGGCGCGCAGTTCGCCGACGCGAGGGCTCTCGCCCACGAACTCGACGGTCCCGGACAGCTCGACGCCGCGCAGCTGCTCGTACTCCTCGCCCGTGTCGATCACGACGGCGACCCGCGGATCGCGCCGCATCTCGGCCCACCGCTTGCTGCGGACGACCGAGTACAGCCACAGCGAGGTGCCGTCCCAGGCGAACCACAGGGCGCTGACATGCGGGAAGCCGTCGGCGGACACCGTGGCGACCCGGCAGGTGCGCTGGCTGGTGAGGAACTCGTCCAACTCACCGGGCGTCATCATGATCTTCCGGCCCCGGCGCTGCTCAGTGACGGTCATGCGGCCCCCTCTTCTCTCACGTCGTGTCAGAGGAGAGATCCTCTGACATCACGTCAGAAAAGGATGGGTCGTCTTCCGTCCACACGCAATGGTGGTTCCGTCCTCACCCGAAGGTGGCTACGCTCGCCGGCCCACGCCGCCGTCGGTCACAGGGGGACCCATGCCGTCGTACGCCGAACTCAGCGACCTCCTCGACCCCGCGAGCACCGTCCTGCTCACCGTCGAGTGCCAGCAGGGCGTCGTCGGACCGGACAGCGCGCTGCCCGAACTCGCCGAGCAGGCCCGCTCCTCGGGCGCCCTCGCCAACGTCGCCCGGCTGGTCGCGGCCGCCCACGCCGGCGGCGTCCAGGTGGTCCACGCGGTCGCCGAACGCCGCCCCGACGGCCGGGGCGCCAACCGCAACGCCCGCCTGTTCCGGGCCGCCGCACGGCTCCCCGTCCAGCAGCTGTCCGGTTCGTCGGCGGTCCGCGTGGCGGCGCCGATCGAGGTCGCCGAGGAGGACCTCGTCGTACGACGGCTGCACGGCCTGTCCCCGATCCAGGGCACCGATGTCGACGCCCTGCTGCGCAACCTCGGCTGCCGCACGCTGATCGTCACCGGCGTCTCGGCCAACGTGGCGATCCCCAACGCCGTCTTCGACGCCGTGAACCGGGGTTACGTCGTGGTCGTGCCCCGGGACGCCATCGCGGGGGTGCCCTCCGACTACACCCCCGCGATGATCCGCCACACCCTCGCATTGGTCGCCACGGTCGCGACCACGGACGAGGTACTGGACGGCTTCAAGCGTCCGCGTCAGGTCAGGCGAGGGTGATCGAGTCGCCCGCCACGCTGATCTGCTTGGCCTCCAGCGGCTCGGTGGCGGGCCCCTTCTTCACGCTGCCGTCGAGGACGGAGAACTGGCTCTTGTGGCAGGCGCAGGTGATCGTGTCGCCCTGCAGGTCCGTCATCGGACACTTCTGATGGGTGCAGATCGTCGAGAAGGCCTTGTAATCGCCCGCCGTCGGCTGCGAGACCACCACCTTCTCGTCGCTGAAGACCTTGCCGCCGCCCTCCGGGATGTCGCTGGTCTTCGCGAGCGCCGCACCGCCGGCACCGGCTTCGGGGGACGAGCCACCCGCTTCGGTGCTCGCACCGCCACTGGTGGCGCCCTGTTCGGTGGACGAGCCGGACGCGTCGTCGTCCGACCCGCACGCGGTCAGCGCAACGGCGAGCCCCGCCGAGCCGACCGCCGCCACGACGGTACGGCGACTCGGGCCCGACACCGGCTGAACTGATTCGCTGGTCATGCTGACGTTCCTTCCACGGATTCTTGATCTGGCGAGAGGTACGGTCCTTCGGGACCGGCTGTTCAGATGCAGTCGAAATCCTGGCCCGCCCCGGTGAAGAGGTGGGTAAAGCGGAGCTGTCGGTTCACTGTCCGGTGCTGTCGATGTGCTGTCGGCGCAAACCCGCCGCCGCCCGCCCGGGCCGTCCCGTGCCCGCCTCCGCGCCAGTAACCTGGGGCGATGCTCAAGGAAGTCATCGCGACCCGCTTCATCACGCCCCTGCGTGAGGGCGGCTCGCTGCCGGGGCTCGTCGAGGCCGACGACTTCGGGACGTACGTCATCAAGTTCACCGGCGCCGGACAGGGCCGTAAGACGCTGGTCGCCGAGGTCGTCTGCGGTGAACTCGCCCGCAGACTGGGCTTCCGGGTGCCCCGCCTGGTGACCGTGGAGCTCGATCCGGTACTGGGGCTCGGCGAACCGGACCAGGAGGTGCAGGGGCTGCTCAAGTCCAGCGGCGGCACCAACCTCGGCATGGACTTCCTCTCCGGAGCGCTCGGCTTCGACCCCCTCGCGTTCGAGGTGAGCCCCGAGGACGCCGGCCGGATCGTCTGGTTCGACGCCCTGGTGAACAACGTCGACCGCTCCTGGCGCAACCCCAACCTGCTGATGTGGCAGGGCGAGTTGTGGCTCATCGACCACGGCGCGACCATGATCTGGCAGCACAACTGGCCCGGGGCACAGGCTTCGGCGGCTCGCCCGTACGACGCCTCCGACCACGCCCTCGCCTCCTTCGCGCCGGATGTGCGGGCAGCCGCGGCCGAGTTGGCGCCGCTGGTCACCGAGGAGTTGCTCGCCGAGGTGACCGCCGAGATCCCCGGCGTGTGGCTGGCGGACGAGCCGGGGTTCGAGTCGGCGGACGCACTCCGGAGGGCGTACGCGCAGCCACTGGTCGCACGGGCCGCCGTCATCCATGAACGCATCGAGGGGATCAAGTGAGCGAGCGCACCCTGGGGACCCGTTCCCGCACGCAGGACGTCTTCGAGTACGCGCTGCTGAGGGTCGTCCCGCGCATCGAGCGCGGGGAGTGCCTCAACGCGGGCGTGCTCGTGTACTGCCGCGCCCGGTCCTTCGTCGCCGCCCGGACCCACCTGGACGAGACCAGGCTTCGGGCGCTGGACCCCGATGCCGACCTCGCCGGGGTGCGGGCCGCACTCCGTGCCGTCGAGGGCGTCTGCGCGGGCGGCGACGCGGCCGGGCAGGCCGGGGCCGACGACGCCGGCCGGCGCTTTCGCTGGCTGATCGCGCCCCGCTCCACGGTCGTCCAGCCGGGGCCCGTGCACACCGGGCTCACGTCGGATCCGGCGGTCGAGGCGGAGCGGCTGCTCGATCTGTTGGTGAAGTGACGGATCGGGTTACGGATCAGGTAATGGATCACATGCGTGCGGTGGCCGTTGACACCGCGTGCCAGGACTTCTAGCGTCACGTCCATCGAAGGTACTAAGCGGTCGCTCACCCGAGGAGAGTCATCCATGTCCACCACTGAGCAGCGGGTCGCCGTAGTCACCGGCGGAGCGCGCGGCATCGGCGCCGCCACCGCCGTACGCCTGGCCGCCGAGGGCCGCGCGGTCGCCGTGATCGACCTCGACGAGGCCGCCTGCAAGGACACCGTGGAGAAGATCACCGCGGCCGGCGGCAAGGCCATCGCGGTCGGCTGCGACGTCTCCGACGAGGCGCAGGTCGAGGCGGCCGTCGCGCGGATCGCCGAGGAGCTCGGTGCCCCGACGATCCTGGTCAACAACGCGGGTGTGCTCCGTGACAACCTGCTGTTCAAGATGAGCGTCGCCGACTGGGACACCGTCATGAACGTGCACCTGCGCGGCGCCTTCCTGATGTCCAAGGCCTGTCAGAAGCACATGGTGGACGCGGGCTTCGGCCGGATCGTCAACCTCTCCTCGTCCTCCGCGCTCGGCAACCGCGGCCAGGTCAACTACTCCGCCGCCAAGGCCGGTCTCCAGGGCTTCACCAAGACCCTCGCCAAGGAGCTCGGCAAGTTCGGCGTCACCGCCAACGCCGTCGCCCCCGGCTTCATCGCCACCGAGATGACCAAGGCCACCGCCGACCGCGTCGGCATGGGCTTCGAGGACTTCAAGGCCGCCGCCGCCACCCAGATCCCGGTGGCGCGGGTCGGTGAGCCGGAGGACATCGCCAACGCCATCGCCTTCTTCACCGGTGAGGCGGCCGGCTTCGTCTCCGGCCAGGTGCTGTACGTCGCCGGCGGACCGCTCGACTAGGGAACTGGGGACACACGGACATGACTGGACTGCCTGAACTCTCCGGCAAGGTCGCCCTCGTCACGGGCGCCAGCCGCGGCATCGGTTACGGCGTGGCCGAGGCGCTCGTCGCCCGCGGCGACCGCGTCGTCATCACCGGCCGGGGCGAGGACGCCCTCAAGGAGGCCGTCGAGCAACTCGGCGCCGACCGCGCCGTCTACGTGGCAGGCAAGGCCCATGACGAGGCCCACCAGGCCGCCGCCGTCGAGCGCGCCATGGAGGCCTTCGGCCGGGTCGACTACCTGGTCAACAACGCCGGTACGAACCCGGTGTTCGGCCCCATCGCCGACCTCGACCTGAACGTGGCCCGCAAGGTCTTCGAGACCAACGTGATCTCGGCGCTCGGCTTCGCGCAGAAGACCTGGCACGCCTGGCAGAAGGACAACGGCGGCGCGATCGTCAACATCGCCTCCGTCGCGGGCATCGCGCCCTCGCCGTTCATCGCCGCCTACGGCGTCAGCAAGGCCGCGCTGATCAACCTCACCCAGCAGCTCGCGCACGAGTTCGCGCCCAAGGTGCGGGTCAACGCGATCGCCCCGGCCGTGGTGAAGACCAAGTTCGCCCAGGCCCTGTACGAGGGCCGGGAGGCGGAGGCCGCCGCGTCCTACCCGCTGGGCCGGCTCGGCGTGCCGTCCGACATCGGCGGCGCCGCCGCGTTCCTCACCTCGGACCAGTCCGACTGGGTCACCGGGCAGACGCTCGTCGTCGACGGCGGCATCTTCCTCAACGCCGGCGTCGGCTGACGCAGGGGACTCAGGACACGGGACTCGGCGACACGGGCGCTGCTGGACACCAGCGGCGCCCGTGTCGGCGTATCGGGGGATCAACAGCCCTTGACAACGTAGTCACCGCAGAGGTGAGCAAGCGCTCCTGAGACCGGAGGTCCACCGGCCGGAACACTGCGGTATGTTTTGCCGACCCTTGGCATGGCAGATCGAGGAGCGTGCGCGTGTTCAACCGGATCCGACGCCTGCGGCAGGTGGCGGCCATCGCGTCCATATCGTCCCTGGTGGCAGGGTGCGGCGTCCTCTCGTCCGATTCGACGGAGGAGGAGGGCGCGATCGTCGTGGGGACGACCGCCGCCCCCAGCACCCTTGATCCCGCCGCGTCCTGGGACAGCTCCTGGGAACTGTTCCGGAACATTTACCAGACGCTGCTGAGCTACCCCTCCGGCGCGAGCGCGCCCGAGCCCGACGCCGCCGAGAGCTGCCAGTTCACCGACAGCTCGAATACGAAGTACAAGTGCGAGCTGCGCGAGGGCCTGAAGTTCTCCGACGGACACGCCCTCGACGCGCAGGCGGTCAAGTACTCCATCGACCGCATCCGGAAGATCAACGTCAACGGCGGCCCGGCCGGTCTGCTGGGCAGCCTCAACCGGGTCCAGGTGCTCAACGACCGCGAGGTCGTCTTCCACCTCAACAAGGCCGACGCGACCTTCCCGTTCGTGCTCGCCACACCCGCCATGTCGATCGTCGACCCCGACGACTACCCGGCCGACAAGCTGCGCGAGGACGACGCCACCGTCGTCGGTTCCGGGCCGTACACCCTTGAGTCCTACGACGAGGGCCAGCAGGCCGAGCTCGTCAAGTACGACGGCTACCAGGGATACGCGGAGCGCAAGAACGATGCGGTGACCATCCGTTACTTCCAGGACTCGCCCACCATGGTCGCCGCGCTGCGCGACAAGGAGCTCGACGTCGCCTTCCGTGGCCTCGCCGCCGACGACATCGTCGACATCCAGGCCGACGACGATGACGAGCTCCAGCTGATCGAGGGCTCCGGCACCGAGATCAACTACCTGGTCTTCAACCCCAAGGACCCCATGGCGGGCAAGTCCGCCGTCCGCAAGGCCATCGCCCAGGTCGTCGACCGCCCCGCGATCGCCCACAAGGTCTACAAGGACACCGTCGAGCCGCTGTACTCCATGGTCCCCAAGGGCCTGACCGGACACACCACGGGCTTCTTCGACGACTACGGCGAGCCCAGCAAGGCCAAGGCCGCCAAGATCCTCACCGACGCCGGCATCACGACGCCCGTCCCGCTTGAGCTCTGGTACACCAGCGACCGCTACGGCTCCGCCACCAAGGCGGAGTTCCAGGAGCTGAAGAGCCAGCTCGAGGCGTCCGGTCTCTTCGAGGTCACCCTCAAGAGCCGCCCCTGGAAGACGTACGTCACGGGCTACCAGAACGGCGAGTACCCCGTGTTCGGACGCGGCTGGTTCCCCGACTTCCCGGACGCGGACAACTTCATCGCGCCGTTCGTCGGCAAGCAGAACGCGCTCGGTACGCCGTATGTGACGCCCAAGATCACCGAGACGCTGCTGCCCAACTCCCGCTCCCAGAGCGACCGTGCCAACGTGGTCAAGGACTTCGAGGAGGCCCAGCGGATCCTCGTCGAGGACGCGCGACTGCTGCCGCTGTGGCAGGGCCGGCAGTACGTGGCCGCGAGCGCGGAGATCTCGGGCGCGGAGCGGGCGCTGGACCCGTCGACGATCATGATGGTGGGGGAGCTGTACCGCAAGACCAGCTGGTAGCGGCGGGATGTGCGGTGGGCGGGGCGATTGTCAGTGCCCGCCTGTAGGTTCGGAGGCCTGGAAGTGACCGCGCGGCGGTCACCTCCCACCGTTCGCCGCACATCGTAAGGAAGTTGACGTGACCGACATCGCCATGCTGCCCGAGTCCTGGCGCGGGGTTCTGGGTGACGAGCTGCAGCAGCCCTATTTCAAGGAGCTGACGGAGTTCGTCGAGGAGGAGCGGGCGAAGGGTCCCGTCTACCCGCCGCGCGAGGAGGTCTTCGCCGCGCTGGACGCGACGCCGTACGAGCAGGTGAAGGTCCTGATCCTCGGCCAGGACCCGTATCACGGCGAGGGCCAGGGACACGGCCTGTGCTTCTCGGTCCGTCCCGGAGTGAAGACGCCGCCGTCGCTGCGCAACATCTACAAGGAGATGAAGGAGGAGCTCGGCCTCCCCGTCCCCGACAACGGCTATCTGATGCCCTGGGCCCAGCAGGGCGTCCTGCTGCTCAACGCCGTGCTCACCGTCCGCGGCGGTGAGGCCAACTCGCACAAGGGCAAGGGCTGGGAGAAGTTCACCGACGCGGTGATCCGCGCCGTGGCCCACCGGCCCGACCCGGCGGTGTTCGTGCTGTGGGGGAACTACGCGCAGAAGAAGCTCCCGCTCATCGACGAGACGCGGCATGTCGTGGTCAAGGGGGCGCACCCCTCGCCGCTGTCGGCGAAGAAGTTCTTCGGGTCCCGCCCGTTCACGCAGATCAACGAGGCGGTGGCCCGGCAGGGGCACGAGCCGATCGACTGGCGGATCCCCGACCTGGGCTGATCCGTTCCACCGGGCCGGTCCTTCGCCGGACCGGCCCGGTGCCGTACGGAGCCGCCTGACCGGGATTGCCGTTGCGGGCCGTTAGCGTCGGGAGGGACCAGCCGACGAGGGCCCGGAGGACGCGGTGGCGGAGCAACAGGAGCAGGCGGCGCCGGACACGGTGCTGACGCGGATCGGGCAGGTCGTCATTCTGCATCACGCCGGGGACCGCGAGGAGGCCCGGCGCCGGTTGCTGGACCTGTGGACCGAGCTCGGCGAGGACGGCGACCCACTGCACCGCTGCACGCTGGCGCACTACCTGGCGGACACACAGGACGACCCCTCGGACGAACTTGCCTGGGATCTGCGGGCGTTGACCGAGGCCGAGGGCGCCGGCGGTGCGCTCGCCGTACGGGCCCTGTACCCCTCGCTGCATCTGAATCTGGCCGCCGACTATGTGAAGCTCGACCGCGCCGAGGCCGCCCGGGTGCATCTTCGCCGGGCGCGGGGAGCCGTGGGGGCGTTGCGGGACGACAGCTACGGCGACGGGGTGCGGGCGGAGCTGCGGCGACTGGAGGTGTGGCTGGGGGAGGGGCCGTAGCGGCCGCGGAGCTCAGTGGCCGTACGTCTGCTCGCAGATCCTCGACTCGGGGCTGTCCGCCCGCCAGCCGCCGTACTTCCTGCCCAGCGTGCAGAGGTCCGCGTTCCCTCTCGGGACCTCGTTGCGGACCGACTCGGACATGTCGGGGATCTCGGGGTGCGGCCGTTTCGGGGTGTCGACAGCGGGGCGGTGGGGTTCCCGGTGCTGGGGACGGGGGTGGGGATGCGGACGGGGATGGGCGTGCGAGCGCGGGGCTCCTGGTGTGTGCGCCGCCGGCGGGGCGGTGGGGGACGCGGCCCGTGCGGCGGGCGTGGTGGGGGCCGGGCTGGGGGACGGTCCGGTGTGCGCCAGAGCCTCGCGAGCCGGTGCCTGCACGATCCGTGGGTCCGCCTCCTCGCCCGGGTGGGTCGCCGGCGGCTGGGCCGGTGCCGTCGGCGGGCCGGGCGACGGTGAGCGGGGGACCGTCACGCAGCCCGCGAGGGCCGAGACGGCCACGGTGACCAGGAGTGTTGCGGTGGTCGTCGTTCGATGCACCCGCGCAACTCTGCTGGGTCCGGCGGCCGTTGGGACAGCGGACAAGCAGAGGTTGCTCCGCACGGGTGATCTCTGTCCCCGTACGGGCGGCGTGGGCCCCGCGCGGCTGACGTCAGTCGCCGGTGGCGCCGTCGAGGCGCTCGCGGATCAGGTCGGCGTGGCCGTTGTGGCGGGCGTACTCCTCGATCATGTGGGTGATGATCCAGCGCAGGTTGAACTCCTCGCCGGTGCGTCGGCTCCGCCCCTTGGAGATGCTGTCGAGACCGACGCCGGCCGCGTTGCGCCGGGCGTTCTCGATCTCGGCCTGCCAGGTGGCGTGCGCCTCTTCCCAGGTGTCGGCCTCGGTGAAGTGGAAGTCGCCGTCCGGGTCCTCCTCGGTCGAGTAGAGCACCCCGAGGTCCTCGCCCAGGAGGATCTCGTGGAACCAGTACCGCTCCACCAAAGCCATGTGCCGCACCAGCCCCAGCAGGGTCAGCTCGGACGGCTCCACGGAGGCGGTTTTGAGCTGGGTTTCGGTCAGGCCTTCGCACTTCCAGGCGAGGGTCTGCCGGTGGTAGTCCAGCCAGCCCTCCAGCATGGTGCGTTCGTCGGCGGTGGTGGAGGGCTCATTGCGTTCTGTGGTCATTCCCGAATCCTCGCTCAACTCCCGTGAGGCCACCAGGAGTTTTACGCCCGCGGCGGGTGCCAGGAGTTGCCCGAGTGTCCGAGTGTCCGAGTGCCCGAGTGCCCGAGTGCCCGGTGTCGTCGGCCGGGCAGCCGACCGGCAGCCCGCGCGGCCCTGCCCGCGCCTCCGCGCCGGGACGGCACGTGCCGGGTCCGTCGACTCAGCGCGGTCGCCAGGGCCCGCGCTCAAGCGTCGCCCTGGTGGGCGATGCCGCGCGCCAGACCGCCGACGCCGGGGCGTTGTGGCAACCGCCATCGAGGTGGCCGTCCGCTGCCTACGCCGACGATCTCGCCGTACACGCGAGCCGGCCTGGGCGCGTCGACGCGTCGTAGCCCGCCAGGCCGTCAAGGTGACGGTGACCGCGGCGCGGTCCCAGGCCGGGCCCTGCCGTCCCCGAGGGGCTTGGCGGGCATCGCCGACCGGCGGCCCCCGCAGGCGCCGTATGCTGCCGGGAAGGCCCCGGCAGGCAACCACCAGAGGAGAACACCCCGTGAAGGTCGGCTGCATCGGACTCGGTGACATCGCGCAGAAGGCCTATTTGCCGGTGCTCGGCGTACAGCCCGGGGTCGAACTGCATCTGCAGACCCGTACGCCCGCGACGCTCGCCCGGGTCGCCGACAGCCTCCACCTGCCCTCGGAGCGGCGGCACGCGGACCTCGACTCGCTCCTCGCCCAGGGCCTCGACGCCGCCTTCGTGCACGCGCCCACCGTCGCGCACCCGGAGATCGTGACCCGGCTGCTGGAGGCGGGCGTGCCGACGTATGTCGACAAGCCGCTCGCCTACCATCTCGCCGACTCCGAGCGGCTGGTGGCGCTCGCCGAGCGGCGGAACGTGAGCCTCGCCGTCGGCTTCAACCGGCGTTACGCCCCTGGCTACACGCAGTGCGCCGACCATCCGCGCGAGCTGATCCTGATGCAGAAGAACCGGATCGGGCTGCCGGAAGAGCCGCGCTCGATGATCCTGGACGACTTCATCCACGTCGTGGACACCCTGCGCTTCCTGGTGCCGGGCCCCGTCGACGACGTGACCGTGCGCGCCCGCGTCGAGGACGGGCTGCTGCACCACGTCGTGCTGCAGCTCGCCGGGGACGGCTTCACCGCCCTCGGCGTGATGAACCGGCTCAGCGGTTCGGCCGAGGAGATCCTGGAGGTGTCCGGGCAGGACACCAAGCGTCAGGTGCTCAACCTCGCCGAGGTCGTCGACCACAAGGGCCAGCCGACCGTGCGGCGGCGCGGGGACTGGGTGCCGGTGGCCCGGCAGCGCGGCATCGAGCAGGCGGTGCTGGCCTTTCTCGACGCCGTGCGCGCGGGCAAGGTGCTCAGCGCCCGGGACGCGCTGGCGACCCATGAGCTGTGCGAGCGGGTTGTACACGCGGTTCAGGAGCGGGCCGCCTGAGCCGCAGCCGCAGCGTCCGTATGCCCTCGCTCGCGCCCCAGACGGCGACGATCAGCAGCGCCGCCTGCACCGGCCAGTCGCCGAAGCGGACGTACGGCGTGACACCGTCGGCCAGCGGCACCTCGTAGACCGCGCTCCTGCTCGCGTCCGTGCCCAGCCAGGAACCGATGCGCTGCCCGCCGGGGCCATACACGGCGGAGACGCCGGTCAGCGTCGCGTGCACCATCGGCCGGCCGGTCTCGGCGGCGCGCAGCGCGGCGAGCGAGGCGTGCTGCTCAGGGGCCCAGCTCTGCTGGAACGTCGACGTCGCCGACTGGGCGATCAGCACCTGGGCGCCGTTGTCGGCGAGGTTGCGGCTCATGTCGGCGAACGCCGACTCGAAGCAGACCATCGGGCCGATCCGCAGCCCGTGTCCGGCGTCCATCACGACCTGCTCCGTGCCGCGCCTGCGATCCTCGGCCGCCGCCTCGCCCACGGAGGTCGCCCAGCCCAGCATCGAGCGCAGCGGTATGTACTCCCCGAAGGGGACCAGCCGCATCTTGTCGTAGCGGGCGCCGGTCGGGCCGTCCGGGCCCACGAGGATCGAGCTCTTGTAGATGCCGGGCTTGTCGGAGCGCCGCGCATCCACGTTGACCAGGATGTTCGCCCCCGTCTCGCCGGAGAGCGCGGCGAGCCGCCGGGCGAAGTCGGGCCGGTCGCCGAGGTCGTAGCCGACGCTGCTCTCGCCCCAGACGACCAGGTCGACATCCTGGCCGGCCAGCTCGCGGGTGAGCTGCTCCTCCCGGTCGAACCGGCGGTCGGGGCCGCCGACGCCCTGGATCACGCCGGGCTGTACGACAGCTATCCGGACCCGGTCGTCGGCGTCGGGGCGCGGTGACCACACCCATACGGCCGAGGTGGCGACGGCCGTGGCGAGGAGCCCGGCCACCGCGGGCACCCGGCACCTGCGCACCGCCGCCAGCACGGCGACCGCGACATTGACGGCCACCGCCAGGAAGCTGATCAGCCACACCCCGCCCACCGACGCCAGCCGGAGCGCGGGCTCCACCTGCCACTGGCTGGAGCCCAGCACACCCCACGGCCCGCCGAGCCCCTGCCAGGAACGGACGAGCTCGATCAGCAGCCAGCCCGACGGCAGGACGGCAAGGGCCGCCGCGACCCGGCCCGCGGACGGCTTCCCGGCGAGGAAACGCCGCACCAGCCAGCCCCAGGGGGCCCACAGAGCGCCGAGCAGGGCGGCGAGGACGAACGTGAACACATGCAGGTTCGGCAGCAGCCAGTGGTGCATCGCCAGCATGAAGCCGAACCCGCCCCACCAGCCGTCGTACAGCGCCCGCCTCGCGGTCGGCGCGGAGCGCAGCAGCGCGATCCACGGGACCAGGGCGACGTACGCGAACCACCACAGCGACGGCTCCGGATAGGCGAGCACGGGCAGCGCACCGGCCAGCGCGGCGGCGGCCGAGCGCCGCCACGGCGAGGCGAGCCAGTGGCTGATCGTCTTCATGCGGTGGCCTCCCTGCCTCGTGGTCTTTCCAGTGTGCTCGTCGGCACTGACAACGGACAGTGGGTCTCCGCTCAGTCGATCACCGCCGGCGCGATCCGGTCGGGCAGCCGACGCCACTTCTCCTGCACGACCACCTCGCGCAGCCGCCAGCCGTCGTACGTCCGCAGCAGCCCGAAGGCGTACCGGCCGCCGCACACGAAATCGGGCGCGGCACAGCCGTCGCCGTGCTCGGCGAACCGCATCGGATTGATGTACTCGGCCTGGACCCGGGCCGTGTCGCCGTCGTCCTGCTCGAGGATCCCGAAGCGCACCCGGCGGTTGACGATGAGATGCTGCCGCATCGAGAAGACCCGCATGCTCTCCGCGAGCCAAACGGCGACCTGTCCGGCGTCCCCCTCGATGCCACCGGCCGAGCGGTAGTCCGCGCGTCCGCCGGGGGCGAACAGGCTGCGGTACGCCGCCCAGTCCCCGTCGTCGACGGCCACGGCATAGTCGGTGATCAGTTCGTCGACCGCGAGCCGGTCCCTCAGGGTGGCGAGTTCCACACGCTGCGTCATCGGCTCAGTGTTGGGCATGAGGTGGGCGGAGCCAAGAGGGCGTGCGGCGATATTCGGTGGATGTCGGCGGGGGCGGGGGGCGAGGCTGTTCCCCGTGAATGACCAGAACGACCCGAAGAATCAGAACGACCCGATCGACCCGAACGACCCGAACGGTCAGGACGACCGACCCGTGCAGCCGGCACAGCAGGAACCCAGGTTCCGCATACGCGCCCACCACACCGAGTCCACGGTGACCGTCTACCAGGCCTACCGCCCCAAGATCGGCCGGGCAGCCGCCCGCGACGGCCGCTTTCCGCCGTCCTGGAGCCGTGACCGCATGACATGGATCAAGCCGTCGTTCCTCTGGATGATGTACCGCTGCGGCTGGGCCACGAAGGAGAACCAGGAGACCGTCCTCGCGGTCGAGATCAGCCGGGACGGCTTCGCGTGGGCACTGCGCCACGCGTGCCTCTCGCACTACGTCCCCGTCCTGCACGGCGACCAGGGCACCTGGAAGCGGCAGTTGAGGACGGCACCCGCGCGCGTGCAGTGGGATCCGGAGCGCGATCTGCACCTCAACCCTTTGCCGCACCGGTCCCTGCAACTGGGGCTCACCGGGGAGGCGGCCGCCCGGTACGCGGACGAATGGATCGTCGGCATCGAGGACGTGACACCGCTCGCCGCGGAGATCCACGCGCGCGTGCGGGCGGGTGAACTGGACCGTGCGGCCGAGCTGTTGCCACCGGAGCGGCCGTATCCGCTGGAGGACGAGGTCCTCGCGCATCTGCGAGCCTGAAGACGACCACGAGCTCAGAGACGACCACGAGCCCAGAGCCGGCGGAGGATCATCAACCGGGGGGCTGCCCGCCCCGGTCTCTCGCCGCCCCGGTCTCTCGCCGCCCCGGCGTCTCGGCGTCAGGCCGCCTCGATGACCTCACCGCGGATGGCGGCCGCCCACTCGACCACCAACAGCTCGTACTCCGCGCGCTCCTGGGCCGACAGGGAGCCGCCCGCGCGCAGCCACAGGGCGCGTATCTCCTCGTTCACCTCGGCAGCAGACCGCACGGAACCAGGGCCTAAGGAATGGGGGGACATGCGGACAAGCCTAGGGGCAAGGACTGACAGTGCGCTACCGGACGGCTACGCACAACGTATGTGATTGGTCACGGGCTCGGGTGCCCGCCCGGTCAGCCCGCGGATTCCGCCGCGTGCGGGCTGAGAGCGCCGGTTGCCACGAGGACGATGATGACGATGCCGAGCGCGATGCGGTACCAGACGAACGGCATGAAGCTCTTGGTCGAGATGAACTTCATGAACCATGCGATGACCGCGTAGCCGGACGCGAAGGCGATCACCGTCGCGAAGATCGTCGGGCCCCAGGAGACGTGGTCGCTCTCCATCGCGTCCTTGAGCTCGAAGAGGCCGGAGGCGAGGACGGCCGGGATCGCGAGGAGGAACGAGTAACGGGCCGCGGACTCGCGTGTGTAGCCCATGAAGAGGCCGCCGCTGATGGTGGCGCCGGAGCGGGAGACTCCGGGGATGAGTGCCGCGGACTGGCACAGGCCGAAGATCAGGCCGTCCTTGACGCCCAGGTCCTCGAGGCCCTTGCGCTGCTTGGCGGCGCGGTGCCGGCCGCCGGACTCGTCGCGTGCGGCCAGCCGGTCGGCGATGCCGATGATGATGCCGACCACGATCAGCATCGTCGCCGTGATGCGCAGGTCGCGGAACGGGCCCTCGATCTGGTCCTTGAGCGTCAGGCCGAGCACGCCGATCGGGATCGAGCCGACGATCACCAGCCAGCCCATCTGCGCGTCGTGGTCCTGCCGCATCTCCTTGTTGGTCAGCGACCGCGCCCACGCCGAGATGATCCGCCCGATGTCCTTGCGGAAGTAGATCAGCACCGCGGTCTCCGTGCCGATCTGGGTGATCGCCGTGAAGGCCGCACCGGGGTCCTCCCAGCCCGAGAACGCCGCGGTCAGCCGCAGGTGCGCGCTGGAGGACACAGGGAGGAACTCGGTCAGCCCTTGGACGAGTCCGAGGATGAGCGATTCAAACCAAGACATGAAGTTACGGAGTCCAAGTGCTGATGGTGGAAGAGGCGACGGGGACACCGCGTCGGCGGCGCAGTGATCGCGGGTGTCGAGGGGCAGCGTAGCGTCCCGCGACGACGCCTCCGGCACGGGGGTTCGGCGGAGGGCTCGCCCATCCCGGCCAAACCGGTGTTGACCTGCACAGGCGCCGCCGCTTACGTTGCTGCGAGCCGAAAGCGCTTGCTGTCTGGTTCCGCGCGTGCCCGCGTCCCGGAGGAGTCCGATCACGTCCATGGCCACATCCGAGACCGCTCCCGGGACGCACCACTGCCACCCCGCCCCGCTCACCGGCCGCCGCATCAGGGTCGCCGTGATCGGCACCGGTGCCATCGCACGCGACTCCCACCTGCCCGCGCTCGCCAGGCTCGCCGAGGAGGGCGAGACCGAGCTCGTCGCCGCGGTCGACATCGACGCGGAGTCGGCCGAGGGCTTCTGCGCGGACGTGGCCGCGACCGCGGCCGGGACGCCCCGCCCCTTCACCGACCTGGACCGGATGCTCCGGGAGCAGCGGCCCGACCTGGTCACCATCTGCACGCCGCCGACCCTGCACCGCGACCAGACCGTCGCCGCGCTGCGCGCCGGTGCCTGGGTGTGGTGCGAGAAGCCGCCGGTGCCGAGCCTCGCCGACTTCGACGCCGTCGAGGCGCAGGAGGGCAAGGACGGCGGACCGTACGCCTCGATCGTCTTCCAGCACCGCTTCGGCTCGGGCACCCGGCACGTACGCCGGCTGCTCGCCGAGCAGGCCATGGGCCGGCCGCTCGTCGCGCACTGCCAGACCACCTGGTACCGCGACACCGCCTACTACGCCGTGCCCTGGCGCGGGCGCTGGGGGACCGAGGGCGGCGGTCCCGCGATGGGGCACGGGATCCATCAGATGGATCTGCTGCTCGACCTGCTCGGACCGTGGAGCGAGGTGCGGGCCATGGCCGGGCGTCTGGTGCACGACGTGGAGACGGAGGATGTCTCGACCGCGCTCGTGCGGTTCGCGAACGGCGCGATGGCGACCGTAGTGAACAGCGTGCTGAGCCCCGACGAGGTCAGCCGCATCCGCATCGACTGCGAGCGTGCCACCGTCGAACTCACCCACCTCTACGGCCACCGCAACGACAACTGGACCATCACCCCGGCCCGGGACGTGCCGGCCGCCGAGGCCGAGGCGTGGCAGGACTTCGGCGCGGACGTGCCCAGTTCGCATCTGGAGCAGCTGCGGGAACTGATCGCGAGCATGCGCGCGGGGGAGCGGCCGCGCAGCAGCGGCGCGGACGGGCGTACGAGCCTGGAGCTGATCGCCGCGCTGTACAAGTCCGCGTTCACCGATACGACGGTGAAGGCGGGGGAGATCGGTCCCGGCGACCCCTTTTATGCGGCGATGCACGGCGGTGCGCCCGGCTGGGCGCCCGGCGTGGGGGAGCAGGCGGCCTCCGGCGATCAGACCGCCTCCGGCGAGGAGGCCGCCGCGTGAGCGGGCTGCGTATCGTCCATGCGCACGGCGACCGCATCACGGTGACCGAGCCGCTCACCGGTGTCGAACTGCTCGCCTACGTCTACGGGCCGGAGGCCGCCTGGGAGGCCCCTAAGCCGTACGTCCACCCGCTGCGGACCCTCGCCGGTGACATCGTCACCGACTACCGGCCCCACGACCACCGGTGGCACAAGGGCCTGTCGCTGACGGCCTCACATCTGTCGGGGGCGAACCTGTGGGGCGGCAACACCTACGTCCATGGGCAGGGGTATCTCGAACTGCCCGAGCGCGTCGGGTCGATGGCGCACGTCGGGTTCGACGAGGTCGCCTCGGACGGTGACCGCGTTGTCATCGCCGAGCGGCTGACCTGGCATCCCCACAGCGGTGAGCGGTGGGCCGAGGAGCGGCGTCGGATCGAGGTGCACGACATCGAGCCGGAGTCGGGGTCGTGGGCCCTGACCTGGACGAGCGCCGTGACCAACCGGCGCGACGAGCCGCTGCGGTTCGGCAGCCCCACCACCGCCGGACGGGAAATGGCCGGCTACACGGGCCTGTTCTGGCGCGGCCCACGCGCCTTCCAGGGCGGCCGGATCATCGCCCCGGACGCCGAGGGCCCCGGTCTGATGGGCGAGCAGGCGCCCTGGGTCGCCTACTCCGGGGAGCACGACGGCACCGACGGCCACGCGACCCTCGTCTTCGCGCACGCCCCCGAGAACGACCACGCCGGCGAGCGGGGCGCCCACCCGGCCCACTGGTTCGTACGCAACGAGCCCTTCGCCGGAGTGGCCCCCTCCTGGGCGTTCCACGACGAGCTGGAGCTCGCCCCCGGTGACACCCTCACCCGCCGCTACCGGGTCGTCGTGGCCGACGGGGCTTGGGACCGGGAAGAGATCGCCAAGTATCTGGACACGCATCCGTGGTGCTGAGCGCGGCCGTGTGACGGCGCGGAGGGCTTCACGCCGCCGACGGCCCCGCCACCGTCCATCCGGGTGCCTGGGGGTGGGCCGTGAGGTCCTCGTTGCGCACTGGGTCGCCGCACGCCCGGCAGGTGACGACCGGGACCAGTTCGTTGCCGCAGATGTGCTCGATCACCATGGGGCGGTCGTCGTCCGTGCGGAGATGGCGGTCGCCCCACGCCATGAGCGTCATCAGGACCGGCTCCAGTTCGAGCCCGGCCTGCGTGGGCCGGTACTCGTAGCGCTGCGGGCGCTCGCTGTAGGCGCGCTTGGTCAGGATCCCGGCGTCGACGAGGCGGCGCAGCCGGGTGGCCAGGATGTCGCGCGGGGCGCCGATGTTGCGTACGAGCTGGTCGAAGCGGCCGTTGCCGAGGCACACCTCGCGCAGGACGAGCAGGGAGTACTTCTCGCCGACGAGCGCCAGGGCGTCGGCGATGGAACAGGGGCGCGGGTCTTTGGTGGCGGCCATGGCGCTCAGTTTAGGGGAGGGTTCGGGTTTCCAACTGAATGGGTTTGATTTTCCAACTGACCGGGCTATGGTGAGTTCGGATTTCCTACTCACCGGTAATCGGCGGCGGCCACCCCTCACCCGGGTCGGCGCTCCGGTCATCGCCCCGGCGGCCAAGGAGGCCCGCACCATGCGTGACGCAGTCATCGTCGAAGCCGTACGCACCCCGATGGGCAAGGGCAAGCCGAACGGCTCCCTGGCGCACGTCCACCCCGTCGAACTCCTCGCTCACACCCTGCGCACCCTCGTCGAACGCTCAGGCGTCGACCCGGCGCTCATCGACGACGTCATCGGCGGCACCGTCGACCAGGTCGGCGAGCAGGCCATGAACACCACCCGCTACGCCGCCCTGTCGGCGGGATTCCCGGAGACGGTCCCGGCCACCACCGTGGACCGCCAGTGCGGCTCCTCCCAGCAGGCCGTGCACTTCGCCGCCCAGGGCGTCATCTCGGGCGCGTACGACGTGGTCGTCGCCTGTGGCGTGGAGTCGATGAGCCGCGTGCCGATGTGGTCGAACGTGCCGCCCGGCAAGGATCCCTTCGGCCCCGGTATCGCCGAGCGCTACCCGGAGGGCCTCGTCCCGCAGGGCATCAGTGCCGAGCTCATCGCCGCCAAGTGGTCGATCACCCGCGAGCAGATGGACGCGTTCGCCGTCTCCTCGCACCACAAGGCGGCCGAGGCCTGGGACAAGGGCCTGTTCGACGCCGAAGTCGCGCCGCTGCAAGGCCTCTCGCGCGACGAGTGCGTCCGCCCCGGCAGCACTCCCGAGATCCTGGCCGGTCTCAAGCCCGCCTACTACGACCCGGCCTTCGCCGAGCGCTTCCCGCAGATCGAGTGGAACGTCACCGCGGGCAACGCCAGCCCCGTCAACGACGGCGCCTCCGCGGTGCTCATCACCTCCAGCGAGACCGCGGCCAGGCTCGGCCTGCGCCCGCTCGCCCGGTTGCACAGCTTCGCCGTCACCGGATCCGACCCGCTGCTGATGCTCACGGGAGTCATCCCGGCGACCGAGAAGGTGCTGCGCAGGGCACAGCTGAGCCTCGACGACATCGACCTCTTCGAGGTCAACGAGGCCTTCTCCACGGTCGTCCTGGCCTGGCAGCAGGAGACCGGCGCCGACCTCGCCAAGGTCAACGTGCACGGCGGTGCGATCGCGATCGGCCACCCGCTCGGCGCGAGCGGAACCCGACTGACGACGACCCTGGTCCACGCGATGCGCGAGCGCGGCGCGCGCTACGCCCTGCAGACGATGTGCGAGGCGGGCGGCCTCGCCAACGCGATGATCCTGGAGACGGTGTAGTCGGTAGTCGGGTGCCGATAGCCGATAGCCGATAGCCGATAGCCGATAGCCGATAGCCGATTGCCGGAAGCCGGTGACCGGTGGCAGGTCCCGCAGGCGGCGCTACGGTTCAGCGGCCCCGCAGGTGGTGGCGCTTGCGCCAGGCCACCACCACGCCCGCCAGCGCCGGCAGGGCGATGCAGGCCAGCGCGATCAGAAAGGCCGGTGAGGTCGGCGCGGAGGCACGGGCGCCGGCGACTACGTACGCGGCGGTGTTGGGGATCGACCCGAGCGCCGTCGCGAGCAGGAACGGGACGTAGCCCATGCGGGAGACGGCCGCGGCGTAGTTCGCCGCCCAGAACGGCACACCGGGGAACAGCCGCACCGCCAGCATCGAGCGGAAACCGTGCCGGCTGAACTGGCCGTCCGCGGCCTTCAGCCACCGGCCCCGCAGCAACGGCCGCAGCGCGTCCTGGCCGAGCAGTCGGCCCAGCCCGAAGGCGAGGCCGGCCCCCAGCACCGTGCCCGCCAGGGCCGCGCCGATGCCCCACCCGGAACCGAAGAGCGCGCCCGCCGCGAGGTTCAGCAGCGGCCTTGGCACGAACGCCACCGTGACCAGCCCGTACGCCACGGCGAACAACACGATCGCGGCCGAGCCCTCAACGTGCGGCGGCCAGCCGTTCGCCAGGAGCTTCTGCGGTTCGAAGAGCAGCACGGACGACGCGGCCGCCGCGAGCAGGACCACCAGCAGGGACAGCCGTGACCACGGGGAGAGCAGCGCTCTCGAGCAGCGCGTGGCGAAACCTGCGGGGACGGGTACGGGCGCCGGCATCGGCGCGGGGACGGCGAGTTGCGTGGCGGTGGCCCGGGGAGAGGCAGTGGCGGTGCCCCCAGAGCGGGTGGTGGCATCGTCGAGCATTCGGCGACAGTAACCGACAAAGATGTGTGATCGCCGTATGGTTCGTCTCATGCGCGTCACAGGTGCGGGAACCTGGGAAGTTCCCCGCAGTGTTCTTGCCGACACAGTCCTGGAGCGGCTCACCGCCGCGTACGCCGCCGCGGCGGATCCGAGGCGGGCCGCCACCGCCCGGGCGTACATGAAGGACGTGGCCCCCTTCCTCGGCATCCCCACTCCTGAGCGCCGCGCCCTGTCCCGCACCGTCCTGCAGGGCACACCGCGCCCCGACGAGACCGACTGCACCGCCGTCGCGCTGCGCTGCTGGCAGCTGCCCGAGCGCGAGTACCACTACTTCGCCGTGGACTATCTCCGCCGCCACGTGGGGCGCTGCTCCTCCGGCTTCCTGCCGGTGGCCCGGCACCTCGTCACCACCGTCTCCTGGTGGGACACCGTCGACGCGCTCGCCGCGCATGTCGTCGGCGGGCTCGTCGCGGCCGACCCGAAGCTCACGGCCGACATGGACGCGTGGATCGTCGACGACGACCTGTGGGTGGCCCGCACCGCCCTGCTCCACCAGCTGCGTTACAAGGAACGCACCGACACCGAACGCCTCTTCACCTACTGCATGCGCCAGTCCGGACACCCCGACTTCTTCATCCGCAAGGCCATCGGCTGGTGCCTGCGCGAGTACGCCAAGACCGACCCGGAGGCCGTACGGGCCTTTCTGGCGCGGGAGCGGGGGCGGTTCGCGCCGCTGTCGGTGCGGGAGGCGCTGAAGAACATCAGCGACTGAAGTCCCGTACCGCGAAAAACCATTCGACGTCGGGCAAAGCGTCGACGATGATCGACCTCATGTTCCGGCACGCCTTCCTCTTCGCAGCATCCGCGGTCGCGGATGCCCCGAAGGCTGCCGTTCTCGTCTTCCTGGCTGCCGTCGACGGCGCCCGAAGCTGACCCTCCCCGGACAGTCCGGCGGACCCCGCAGGGGGAGGGTCGGCAAGTCCTTGGGGTCCCCTCTCCTCCCTCTCCTACGCAGAGACATCTGTAGAGACTTCGAGGTACAGCCATGTCCAAGACGGCATACGTGCGCACCAAACCGCATCTGAACATCGGCACGATGGGTCATGTCGACCACGGCAAGACCACGTTGACCGCCGCCATCACCAAGGTCCTCGCCGAGCGCGGGTCCGGCACGTTCGTGCCCTTCGACCGCATCGACCGGGCGCCGGAGGAGGCCGCGCGCGGCATCACCATCAACATCGCGCACGTCGAGTACGAGACCGACACCCGTCACTACGCGCACGTCGACATGCCGGGCCACGCCGACTACGTCAAGAACATGGTCACCGGCGCCGCGCAGCTCGACGGGGCGATCCTCGTCGTCTCCGCGCTCGACGGGATCATGCCGCAGACCGCCGAACACGTGCTGCTCGCCCGGCAGGTGGGCGTCGACCACATCGTCGTCGCCCTCACGCACGCCGACGCGGGCGACGGGGAGCTCATGGACCTCGTCGAGCTGGAGGTCCGTGACCTGCTCAGCGAGCACGGCTACGGCGGCGACGCCGCGCCCGTCGTACGGGTCTCGGGGCTGAAGGCGCTGGAGGGCGACCCGAAGTGGACGGCGTCGATCGAGGCGCTGCTCGACGCGGTGGACACCTACGTTCCGATGCCGGAGCGGTATGTGGACGCGCCGTTCCTGCTGCCCGTCGAGAACGTGCTCACCATCACCGGCCGGGGGACGGTGGTGACCGGGGCCGTCGAGCGGGGCACCGTGCGGGTGGGTGACCGGGTCGAAGTGCTCGGGGCCGGGCTGGAGAGCGTGGTCACCGGCCTGGAGACGTTCGGCAAGCCGATGGACGAGGCGCAGGCCGGGGACAACGTGGCGTTGCTGCTGCGCGGGGTTCCTCGGGACGCCGTCCGGCGGGGGCATGTGGTCGTCGCGCCGGGGAGTGTCCTGCCGAGTCGGCGCTTCACCGCGCAGGTCTATGTGCTGTCCGCGCGTGAGGGAGGTCGTACTACGGCGGTTTCCAGTGGGTACCGGCCGCAGTTCTATATCCGTACGGCGGATGTGGTCGGGGACATCGACCTTGGTGAGGTGGGTGTCGCGCGGCCCGGGGAGACGGTCACGATGACTGTTGAGCTGGGGCGGGACGTTCCACTGGAGCCGGGGCTCGGGTTCGCCATCCGCGAGGGCGGGCGGACCGTCGGGGCGGGGACCGTGACTGCCGTCGTGTGAGGGTGGTTCGCCGCGTGGGACTGCGAGGCCGTTGTGGCTGGTAGCGCCCACGTGGCGGAGCCGCATATCGACACAGCCCCGCGCCCCTGGGGGCGTGTCCCTCCCCGGCGTCGGAAAAGGACCGCCACCGGCACAATGGGGTCGTGAGCGATCCCATACCCGTCACCCGGTCCGTCGACTACGGCACCGCCAAGCTGATGCCCGACGTCGATCGAAAGCGGGCCTGGTTGCTCACCGTCGACGGAGCGCCTCAGTCGTATGTCGATCTGGACGACCCTTCGTATCTGGAATTCGAGTACGCCCGCCGGCTGGGGCATGTGCTCGACACCGTCGCCGAGCCGGGCCGCGCGCTCGATGTGCTGCATCTCGGGGGCGGGGCGCTCACCCTCCCCCGGTATCTGGCCGTGACCCGGCCCGGCTCGCGGCAGGACGTCGTCGAGGCCGATCGTGGGCTGATGGAGCTGGTCGCCGAGCATCTGCCGGTCCCGGCCGGGGCCGGCATCCGGCTGCACGCCGGGGACGCCCGTGCCTGGCTGGAGGCGGCTCAGGCCGACTCGGCCGACGTGCTCGTCGCCGATGTCTTCGGTGGGTCACGGGTGCCGGCGCATCTGACGTCGGTGGAGTACGTCCGGCACGCGGCGCGCGTGCTGCGGGGGAGCGGCGTCTATCTGGCCAACCTCGCCGATGCGGCGCCCTTCGCCTTCCTGCGCTCCCAACTCGCCACCTACGCCACGCTGTTCGAGGAGCTCGTGCTGATCGCCGAGCCGGGCGTCCTGCGCGGGCGGCGCTTCGGCAACGCCGTGCTCATCGCCGCGCACCGGCCCCTCGACACGGCCGCCCTGGCCCGGCTCACCGCCTCCGACGCCTTTCCGGCGCGCGTCGAACACGGGCCGGCCCTGCGACAGTTCATCGGCGGCGCGCGGCCGGTGCGGGACGAGGACGCCGTACCGTCACCCGAGCCCCCCGACGGGGCTTTCAGCATCGGCTGAGTCGAGCCGGGTTCCGGCTGGGGGGAGAGGCGGCCGCCCACGAAGCTCGTCGCATGTGACACGACGCTCGTCACATAGGTCTGTCCCCGGATCCTACTCGTGGGTAACATGACCGCCATGAGCGCAGACCAGATGTCGATCGGCGAGATGCTCGCCGCCACCGTGCCGATGGCCCGGACCCTGAACCTCGAGTTCCTGGAGACCACGCCGGAGAAGGCCGTGGTGGCTCTGCCGGACCAGGGTGAGTACCACAACCACGTGGGCGGGCCGCACGCCGGCGCGATGTTCACGCTCGGTGAGTCCGCCAGTGGCGCGATCGTGCTGGCCGCGTTCGGCGACCAGCTCTCGCGTGCCGTGCCGCTCGCGGTGCGCGCCGAGATCGCCTACAAGAAGCTCGCCATGGGCGCCGTCACCGCCACCGCGACGCTGGGCCGCCCGGCCGCCGAGGTTGTCGCGGAGCTGGACGCGGGGGAGCGGCCCGAGTTCCCCGTGGCGATCGAGATCCAGCGCGGCGACGGGGCCGTGACCGGGGAGATGACGGTCGTCTGGACCCTGCGCCCGAACGGCTGAGCCGGCCGTACGGCAGTAGGAAGGGGCCCCATGTGGGGCCCCTGTGCCATTTCGGGCCGCGAACGGCCTCTTCGTACCGCGCACGGCGGCCCGGAGGACGCTCAAGCAGCGAGCCGGTTCCGCTCCTGCTCGCCGCCCT
This sequence comes from Streptomyces sp. SD31, assembly GCF_052068475.1. Taxonomy (NCBI): domain Bacteria; kingdom Bacillati; phylum Actinomycetota; class Actinomycetes; order Kitasatosporales; family Streptomycetaceae; genus Streptomyces; species Streptomyces sp. SD31. Next base: position 72,380 of record NZ_JBQHCX010000017.1, read on the forward strand.
CCTCCAGTCTCGCCACGAACTCCTTCAGCCAGGCCGTGAACTCCGGTCCCAGGTCCGCCCGGCCGCACGCCAGCCGTACCACCGTGCGCAGGTAGTCCGCCTTGTCACCGGTGTCGTAGCGCAGCCCGTCGAACACGACTCCGTGGACCGCTGCGCCCGTCGCCAGTTCCTGGAGGGCGTCGGTGAGCTGGATCTCGCCGCCGCGGCGGGGCGCGGTGCGCTCCAGGACGCCGAAGACGGCCGGGTCGAGGACATAGCGGCCGATGACCGCGTAGTGGCTCGGCGCCTGCTCGCGCGACGGCTTCTCCACCAGGCCGGTCACGCGGACCACGCCGTCCTCGCCGGACGGTTCGACGGCCGCGCAGCCGTAGAGGTGGATCTGCTCCGGCGGGACCTCCATGAGGGCGACCACGCTGCCCTCGTAGCGGTCGCGGACCTCCAGCATCCGGCTGAGCAACGTCTCGCGCGGGTCGATGAGGTCGTCGCCGAGAAGGACGGCGAACGGCTGGTCGCCGACGTGATGACGGGCGCACAGCACGGCGTGACCGAGGCCGAGCGGGTCGCCCTGGCGGATGTGGTGGATGTCGGCGAGCCGGGCCGGGTCGCGCACCGCGTCCAGCCGTACGGAGTCGCCCTTGGCGGCGAGCGCCTGCTCCAGCTCGAAGGCGTTGTCGAAGTGGTCCTCGATGGCCCGCTTGTGCCGGCCCGTGATCATCAGGACGTCGTCGAGCCCGGCCGCCGCGGCCTCCTCGACGACGTACTGGATGGCCGGCTTGTCGACGACCGGCAGCATCTCCTTGGGCGTCGCCTTCGTCGCGGGCAGGAACCGCGTGCCGAGGCCGGCGGCCGGGACGACCGCCTTGCGGACTCCGCGGGAGGTACGGGCCGTACCGCCCGCATCCGGGGTGGGTGTCGTGTGGGGGACGATCATGCGGCTCATGCTGGTACACGGGGATGAGAGTGCGCCGGGAGAAACCTCGGAGCTTGCTGTGCGACAAGCGGAGTTGAAGATTCCGTGGACCAATGGTCCTCGGTCGCACACAACTTGGCGCCGGTTCGTCGGTGATGTCGAAAGCTGGCACCGATACCGCCGGTAACTTTCCTGAATTCCCCGCCTTTTGAACGTCGGTCACTCGAACTTCTTGTTTCCTGTGCTTCGCTTGTGCGAAAGTGAGCGACCGGATAGCCGGTCCACAGGTGACGCGGCATAGGTATGCACCAATCAGGCGCCTGCTTTTCCGACGGACGTGCATTTCGCATGCCGTTCTGCGGCTGGGAAGGAAATGGTTCAGTGCAATCCCCTTACCCCCCACGACCGCCGTACCCGCCACGACCCGGGGCGAGCCCCGGAGAGTCCGACCGCAATCTCCTCGCGAGCCTGGGACAGGCCGGGCCGGCCCCCCACGCCGTCGCCCTGCTGATGGCCCGGCACTGGCGCGCCACGTACGACTACGCGTCCATCTGCCTGGCATCCACGGCGAGTTCGGCCTCCATGGTGGCCGCCGCGGCGTTCCATCGTGTGCTCGGCAAGCCCGCCCCCGGCGCACTGCGTCCCCAACTCCTCGCCGCCGTACGGGACATGGTGAAGGAGTGGGCCGCCGACGACGGTATTTCCGCCCTCCTGCCGGAACTCGGCAAACCGACCGGAGGGCGCGGCCTGCGCGCCGCCCGGTCAGTGACGCCCGAAAGGCGGCAAATCGCCGAGCGCGCATTCCGGGATCTGTCGGGGGCTTCGCAATGCCTCCTCTGGCACACCGAGGTCGAGGCGGAACCAATAACCATACCCGCTGGTCTGCTGGGGGTGGACGCGGCCACCGCGTCGGCCACGCTGGAGGGAGTGCGAGAGCAATTCAGGCGCGGTTGCGTCGGTGCCCACGGTGAACTCGCGCCCACCCGGGAATGCCGCTACTACAACCGTCTCCTCGACGTCCCCATTCGCCGGGGCGGCGCCCTGCTGCCCGATGTCCAGCAGCATCTGATGGGGTGCCGTTACTGCCGGCATGCCGCGGAGCAGCTCAGCCATTTCGAGGGCGGCCTCGAAGTGCTCCTCGCCGAAACCGTGCTCGGCTGGGGCGCCCGGCGCTATCTCGACTCCCGGCCCGGGCGAGGCGGCTTGGGATCGGCGCCGGACGCACGCCCGCGCCGCGGCGGACGGCACCGCCCGGCACCTCTCGCCTTGCCGCGCGCACGCACGAAGGCCGTCGCGGTGGGCGTCGGCGTGGCCTCCCTCGCCCTGCTCGTGACCGTGCTCACCGCCAAGGGCTGGTCCGAGGAGAACGGCGCTCCCGATCCGGGGGCCACCTGGGGCGCGCCCAGCGGTCAGACCGTCCACCCCGGCGCCGTCTCCCCGCCCTCGCCCTCGTCCGGCGGATCACCGTCGGCCGCCTCGGCCGAGGAACCCCTCGCGATCGCCCAGGGCAGGCTCCGCAACCTCGACCGCGGCCTGTGCCTGGACCTCCACGACGGCAAGGTCCGCAGCGGCGCCCGAGCCCAGTTGGCCGAGTGCTCGTCCGCCGCGTCCCAGCAGTGGTCGTACCAGGGCAACGGTCTGCTGCGCAGCGCCGCCGCCCCCGCCCTCTGCCTCGACTCCGACCCCGGCGCGGGCACGGTCGTCCTGGCCAACTGCCTCGCGCACGCCGGCGAGGTGAGCTACGACCTCACCGTCCACGGGGAGCTTCTCCTGCGCCGGTCCGAAGGGCTGGCGGTCGCATGCGGCAAGGACGAGAGCGTGGTCGTCATCGAACGGGACGGTTCCACGGCGCAGCGCTGGCTGCTCGACGGCGGCCTCGCGGACGTACGCAAGACCGGGCCCGGGGAGAAGAGGGAGAAGCCGGATGGGAAGGGGACGCACGGCACGCCTGTAGAGCCCGAGCGCGCGTCCCCCGACGCCGACGCCCCCGAGCCGCCCGAGGCCGATTCCCCGTGGGGCGAGTCCGGCCAACTGGAGGAGGAAGCGGAGCCGCAGTACGAGACGCGCTACGTCCAAGACGACTCCGACTCCGGCTCCGGCTCCGACTCCGGCTCGGGCTCCCTCTCCGGCGGCCAGGTCGAGCCCGCCACCCGTGTCGATGCCGTCGTGGCTCTCCCGGCCGAGGCGCCGGGCACTGTGTCCGCCGCCGTCGGCGCCGCCACGACAACGGTCGATTCCGCCCTTCACTAGTCAAGGAGCTCAGGGGCCACTCCGCCGGGGTGGCCCCTCCTGCGACTCCTGGCGCCATTCAGCCGTTTCTCGTTCACTTCATTGACACGAGTCACCGACGCTCATAGTTTTCCCGCCGCACACAGCAGCTGGAGGTGGACCGGTGATACGTCGTATGTCCGTCGCGCTGTTGGCCCTCGCGGCCGCGCTCATCACTCCCGTACCGGCGCAGGCCGCCGGCCCCCCTGTGGTCCGTACCGAAGCGGGCTGGGTGAGAGGCGAAACCACGGCCGAGGGACGGCAGTTCCTCGGCATCCCCTACGCCGAACCGCCGGTAGGAAGGCTTCGCTGGAAGGAGCCGCGGCCGGTCCGGCCCTGGCAAGGGGTGCGTACGGCAGGGGAATTCGGCAACACGTGTGTGCAGGGCGCCAGTTGGGACCCCGGCTATGAGCGGCCCAGCCACACCGAGGACTGTCTCGACCTCAATGTGTACGTCCCCGAAGGCGCCGCACGCCGGGCCGTACTGGTCTGGTTCCACGGCGGAGGCCTCACCGCCGGGGCCGGTCAGGACGTCGTCCCCGACACCTTCGCACGGCAGACCGGTACCGTCGTCGTGACCGTCAACTACCGCCTCGGGGCGATGGGTTTCCTCGCCACGACGGGTCTCGACGGCGAGGCCCGCGACGGGGTCTCCGGCAACTTCGGCATGCTCGACCAGCAGGCCGCCCTGCGCTGGGTGCGCGCCAACATCGGCCGCTTCGGCGGCGATCCGGGCCGGGTGACCATCGCGGGCGAGTCGGCGGGCGGCCGCTCGGTCTGCACCCAGCTGGCCTCGCCGACGGCGAAGGGCTTGTTCCGGGCCGGGATCATCCAGAGCGGGGCGTACGGCGACTGCGGGGCGCGTACGCACGAGACGGCCCTGACCCAGGGCGCCGCCTTCGCGCAGAAGCTCGGCTGTGCCGACCTGGCCTGTCTGCGCGCCAAGCCGGCCGCCGAGATCCTGGCCGCCCAGAGCGGCTTCGACTGGGCGCCGGTGGTCGGCGGCGACTTCCTGCCGAGGCAGCCGGAGGAGGCGTTCGCGCAGGGAGCCGCGGCCGGCGTGCCGGTCATGAACGGGGCCAACCAGGACGAGGGCCGGCTGTTCGCCTGGGCCCGTTTCGACCTGAACGGCAGCCCGCTCACCGCCGACCAGTACCCGACGGTCATGCGGGCGGACTACGGAGACGAGGCGCTCGCGCGCTACCCCCTGTCGTCGTACCCCTCCCCGACCATCGCCTACGCCACGGCCCAGGGCGACCAACTCTTCGCCTGCCCGGCCCTCCGCCTCGACGGCACGCTCGCCGGACGCGGCAAGGTCTACGCGTACGAGTTCGCCGACCGCACCTCCCCGCCCTTCGCCTCCCTGCGCAACCTCGAAACCGACTTCGACTTCGGCGCGACCCACGTCAACGAGGTGCAGTACCTCTTCAAGCACTTCGGCCTTCCGTCACCGCTGAACGCCGAGCAGCGGACGCTGGCGCGGCAGATGATCCAGTACTGGGGCTCCTTCGTCCGGGAAGGGGTGCCGCGGGCCACCGGCCAGCCCGTGATGCCGACCCGGCCCGGGACGGTGCTGACACTGCGCACCGCCTCCGCGGGCGGTAACACACTGAGTACTGCCGTGCACCGTGAGCACCAGTGCAACCTGTGGGACTCAGAGACCGTCACTCAGAACGGGTAGGCTGCCCCGGCGCACGCTCACCGTCGAGCGTGCGCCGGGAAACACAGAGTCCAGGCAATGAGAGGAAGCGGCGTTGCACGTCCAGGAATGGCTCGAAACGGTGCCCCCGCTCGCCATCTATCTGCTGGTCGGCGTGGTCATCGGTCTGGAGAGCCTGGGCATCCCGCTGCCCGGCGAGATCATTCTGGTCTCCTCGGCGCTGCTCGCCTCACAGCACGGTGAGATCGACCCCTTCGTGCTCGGCGCCTGCGCCACCGCGGGCGCGATCATCGGCGACTCCATCGGCTACGCCATCGGCCGCAAGGGCGGCCGCCCACTCCTGGCCTGGCTCGGCGGGAAATTCCCCAAGCACTTCAGCGAGGGCCACATCGCCACCGCCGAACGGTCCTTCCAGAAGTGGGGCATGTGGGCCGTCTTCTTCGGCCGCTTCGTCGCCCTCCTCCGCATCTTCGCCGGCCCCCTCGCGGGCGTCCTGCGGATGCCGTACTGGAAGTTCCTGATCGCCAACGTCTTCGGCGGCATCCTGTGGGCGGGCGGCACGACCGCGGTCATCTACTACGTCGGAGTGGTCGCCGAGTCCTGGCTGAAGCGCTTCTCGTGGCTGGGCCTGGTGGCGGCGGTCCTGATCGGCCTGACGTCCATGCTGATCCTCAAGCGCAAGGCGAAGAAGGCCCAGACGGCACACCGGGAGCCAGTACCGGTCGGAGCCGGGGAGTAAGACGCCTCAAGGGGCGGGGCTGTATCGATATACGGCTCCGCCGCGTGGGCGCGACCAGCCGCATACGGCCCGCAGACCGCGTACGACCTCTAGCCCTCGTGCTCTTCCCGGTGCGCCTGAGCCAGCGCGGCGTACATCGTTCCGTTGAGCGTCACGCCCTGCCGCTCTTCCTCAGTCAGCTCCCGCTTCACCTTCGCCGGCACCCCCGCGACAAGCGACCCGGGCGGCACCTGCATCCCCTGCGGCACCAACGCCTGCGCGGCGACCAAGGACCCCGCCCCGATCACCGCGCCATTCAGCACGGTCGCGCCCATCCCGATCAGACAGTCGTCCCCGACGGTCGCCCCGTGCACCACGGCGTTGTGCCCGACCGACACCCGCGCCCCGATGCTGACCGGAAAACCGGGGTCGGCATGCAGCGTGCAGTTGTCCTGGATATTGGACTGAGCCCCGACGGAGATCCGCTCGACGTCACCGCGCACCACCGCGCCGTACCAGATGCTCGCCCCGGCCTCCAGCGTCACATCCCCGATCACCGCGGACGTGGGCGCCACGAAAGCCTCCGTGTCGATCTTCGGCTCCCTGCCGCCGATGCCCTTGATCAGCGCCTTGTGCGTCATCACCGTCTCCTGTCGTCCGCGGTACACCGGAACGCTACCGCCACCCGGTGGGGCGAAGATCACAGCCCCCGCACCTCATGAGGGCGCCGAACGGTCAGTACGGTAAGCGGGTGCTCAAGCGCAAGAACACGTTCTCGTCCTGGCGGCGCAGCCTCGCGCAGCGCGCCCTCCACGTGGGCTGGGCCTGGGCGCAGCGCACGGGTTCGGTGACCGCCGAGCATCCCGGCCGTTTCCGCTTCGGCTCGATCGGCGAAGCCACCCGGCTCGCCTTCCCGCTCGGCACCGTCTTCGGCGAACCCTGGATCCACCTCGGCTCCCACTGCATCGTCGGCGAGCAGGTGACGCTGACCGCCGGTCTGATGCCCGACCTCGACCTCGGCCCGGAGCCGATCCTGCGTATAGGGGACGGCGTCGTCCTGGGCCGCGGCAGCCATGTCATCGCCGACACGACGGTCACCATCGGCAGCGACTGCTACTTCGGGCCGTACGTCTACGTCACGTCCACGAACCACTCCTACGACGATCCCCACGAGCCCATCGGCAAGCAGTGGCCGCGCATGGAGCCGGTCGAGATCGGCCCGGGGTGCTGGATCGGCACCGGGGCCGTGATCCTGCCCGGCGCGCGGATCGGGCGGAACGTGGTGGTCGCGGCCGGTGCGGTGGTCCGGGGCGTAGTGCCCGACCATGCCGTCGTGGCGGGGGCTCCCGCCCGTGTCGTACGGCGCTGGACGCCCGACGACGGCTGGCAGCCGCCGCTGCGGACCCCGGCGCCGGTGCCGATCCCCGACGGCGTCACCCCCGAGCAGCTACAGGCGCTGGCCGGGCTGGACGAGGAGACGGCGGCGAAACTCGCGGCGTTGGACGAGCAAGCCGCTGCTCGACTGGCCCAGGTCGACGCGGAGACCTGAGTCAGCCGGCCGCCAGCAGCAGTGTGCCGACCAGCGCGAGCCCCGCACCCGCGGCCTGCACCCCCCGCAACCGCTCCCTGAGGATGCCGCGCGCGGCCAACGCGGTCACCACCGGGTAGAGCGAGGCGAGTACGGCGGCCACGGTGACCGGGCCGTGCTGGGCGGCGACCACGTAGGTGCCGTTCGCCGCGACATCGGCGAGGCCGACGAAGGCGAGCGCCGGCAGCGAACGCCAGGGGAAGCCGCCGTCCGGGAGGGCGGTGCCGCCCCGCCGCACGGAGATGCACAGCGCGAGGCCGCCCGCCGCGACGTTGACCACGCGCTGGACGAAGAGGGCGAGGAACAGGCCGGTGACGGTGGTCGACGCCTCCGCGATCAGCGCGAACACCGCACCGAAACCGAAGGCCGCGATCAGCGTGAGCAGGATGGCCTGCCGCTGCACGGGTGCGCCCCGCAGCTGCGGTCCGCCCGCCAGCAGCACCCCGAGCACGGCGACCGCGATCCCCGCGATCTGCATCAGGCCGGGCCGCTCACCGACGAAGACGCCCACCCCGACGGGGACCGCCACTCCCACCGTGCCGAGCGGGGAGACCACGCCCATCGGGCCCAGCGCGAGTGCCTTGTAGAAGCAGAGCAGGGCGACCGGGCCCACCACCCCGGCGGCGACCGCGAACCACAGCTGATCACCGGCCTCGCTCCAGCCGCCGGTGGCCACCACGACCACGCCGAGCACGGCCGCGGCGATGGCCTGCGAGACGACCACCACCGTGAGTGCCGGGGTGCGCCGGGTCAGCAGTCCGCCGCCGAAGTCGGCCAGCCCCCACAGCAGGCTGGTGGCCAGGGCGAAGAGTGCTGTCACGGGAGCCTCGCAGTACAGTTCGGTGCACGATGGGGTGCACCTCACCGTAGTGCAGTGCACTGGACCCCGTCATCCAGAATATTTGACTTCGGAAGTGGTGGACGGAGCAGCGATGGCCGGAACGACGAGGGGCGGAACGTGGCGGACCTCGACCTGCTGACCCAGTCCCTGGCGCGCAACGTCAAGCACTGGCGCTCGGTGCGCGGCTTCACCCTGGACGTGCTCGCGGCCAGGGCGGGCGTCAGCCGCGGCATGCTCATCCAGATCGAGCAGGCGCGCACCAACCCCAGCCTCGGCACGGTGATCAAGATCGGCGACGCGCTCGGGATCAGCATCACCACCCTGCTGGACTACGAGCAGGGCCCGAAGGTACGCGTCGTCTCGGCCGACCAGGTGGTACGGCTGTGGCACACCGACGCGGGCAGCTACAGCAGGCTCCTCGCGGGCACCGAGGCGCCGGGCCCGCTGGAGATGTGGGAGTGGCGGATGATGCCGGGCGAGAGCAGCAGCTCGGACCCGCACCCCGCCGGCACCTTCGAGATCGTCCACGTCACGACGGGCGAGCTGACCCTCACCGTCGAGGATGCGGAGTACCGCGTCCCGGCCGGCGCGAGCGCCACCTTCGACGCCAACGCCCCCCACACGTACGGCAATCAGGGCGACGTCCCGGCGGAATGGGTGCTCGCGGTGTCGGTGCCGCCCGTCCGCTGAGACTCCCGGCCGACCGCCGGTCCGGTGCTGTTAGCGTGCGCTCATGGACGCACCCATCGGTCACTTCGACAACGCCACCCCAGCCCCCGACTGCCTCGACGAGCTCACCCGCCCGGTCGCCGACGCCGTACGCCACTGGAGCGGCAGCGTCCCCGCCGACCAAATCATCTACGTCGAGAGCGACCCCCAGTGGGCCGACACCGCCGTCTTCGTGGAGCACTACGGCCGGGAACTGCTCGAACAGTCCGCGAACTGCGTGGTCGTCGCGGGCAAGCGCGGCGGTGAGGCGACGCTGGCCGCGTGCGTCGTGCTCTCCACCACCCGGGTCGACGTGAACGGCGTCGTACGCCGTCAACTCGGCGCCCGCAAGGCGTCGTTCGCCTCGATGGACACGGCGACCGGTGAGACCGGCATGGAGTACGGCGGCATCACCCCGATCGGACTGCCCGACGGCTGGCCGGTGTTGGTGGACTCGGCCGTCGTCGACCTCCCCTACGTCCTGGTCGGCAGCGGGCGCCGGCGCGGCAAGCTGCTGGTGCCGGGGAAGGCGTTCGCGGAGCTGCCGGGGGCGGTCGTACTGGAGGGGCTCGGCGTCGCCTGAGCCCGTCGGTTCAGCTCATCCCGCGGTGTGGTGCGCCAGGGCGAGATGCGGATCCGCCTCGCCCGGCACCGGTGCCGGATCCGCGTGGACCAGGGCCGCGGTGAGCCGGGGTACGGCGTGCAGCAGGGCGTGTTCGGCGTCGACGGCGATGGCGTGCGCCTGCCGTACCGTCGCTTCGCCGTCCACGACGACCGCCACCTCGGCGCGCAGCCGGTGCCCGATCCAGCGCAACCGAAGCTCGCCCACCTCGCGTACGCCCGCGACCTCCCGCAGCGCCTGTTCGGCCCGGTCCACCAAGGCCGGGTCCACGGCGTCCATCACCCGCCGGAACACCTCGCGCGCGGCGTCCCGCAGCACCAGGACGATCGCGGCCGTGATCGCCAACCCCACGATCGGGTCGGCGAGTTGCCACCCCAGCGCCGCGCCGCCCGCGCTCACCAGGACGGCCAGTGAGGTGAATCCGTCCGTCCGGGCATGCAGTCCGTCCGCGACCAGCGCGGCCGAGCCGATCGCCCGGCCCACCCGGATCCGGTAGCGGGCCACCCACTCGTTGCCCGCGAACCCGACGAGCGCGGCCACGGCGACGGCCGGGATCTGCTCCACCGGGCGCGGATCGAGGAGGCGGTCGACGGCCGTCCACGCCGCGAAGGCCGCGGACGCGGCGATCGTCAGCACGATGACGATGCCCGCGAGGTCCTCGGCCCGCCCGTAGCCGTAGGTGAAGCGCCGCGTCGCCGCGCGCCGGCCCAGTATGAAGGCGATCCCGAGCGGTACGGCGGTGAGCGCGTCCGCGGTGTTGTGCACCGTGTCGCCGAGCAGCGCCACCGAACCGGAGGCGACCACCACGACCGCCTGAGCCAGCGCCGTCACGCCGAGCACGGCCAGCGAGACCCACAGCGCGCGCATGCCGCGGGCCGAGGACTCCAGGGCGGAGTCGAGTTTGTCGGCGGTCTCGTGGGAGTGGGGTTTGAGGAGGTGGGTGAGGCGGTGGCGGAGGGGGGACGGGGTGTGCCCATGTCCGTGCCCGTGCCCGTGCGGGTGTCCGTGTCCGGGTCGGTGCTCGTGCGCGTGGTGCTCGTGCGTGTGCCTGTGATCGGCGTGGTGGTCGTCGTGCTCGTGCGAGTGCCCGTCGCTCACAGCGATCCCCTTCAGGTGCGATGGGAGTGGACGCGTGACCGCCCACGACGCCATTATGTGCGTATGAGCGCACGCATGCACCTGTCACCTGCGCACGATGCGCACCCGCGCACCCCCGGCGAGGAACAGTTCGCGCTCGCCGCCGAACTCCTCGCCCTGCTCGGCGACCGCACCCGCCTCACGCTGCTGCACGCCCTGACGGCGGGAGAGGCCGACGTCACGACGCTCACCGAGGCCTGCGGGGCTGCCCGGCCCGCCGTCAGCCAGCACCTCGCCCGGCTGCGGCTCGCGGGCCTGGTGAACACGCGCAAGAAGGGGCGCCGGGTGATCTACTCCCTGCGCGACGGCCATCTGCGCCGCCTCGTCGACGAGGCGCTGAACGTGGCGGACCACCGGCTCAGCGACCGGCCCCTGCACGACTGACCGAGGGGTGGATCCCGAGCGTGGTCAGTAGTCCGCGTTCTTGCCCAGGTACTGCTCCGCGAACGCCCTGGCCGCCGTCGGGGAGCCGAAGATGCGGCGGAGGCGGGCCAGGGTGGTGCCCGCGCGGTAGGGGTCGCCCGATGATGTGCCGTGGTAGACCTCGGAGAGCCAGTGGGAGAACTCCTGGTAGTCCCACACCCGGCCGAGGCAGGCCGCCGAGTAGCCGTCGAGGCCGGTGCCGTCGCCCTTCGTGAGGTGGGCGACGAGTCCGTCGCCCAGCAGGAAGGCGTCGTGCAGGGCGAGGTTCATGCCCTTGGCGGCGATGGGGGCGGTCAGGTGAGCGGCGTCGCCGGCCAGGAAGAGGCGGCCGAAGACCATGGGCTCGACCACGTAGTTGTGCATGTCGAGGACGCGCTTCTCGATCAGCCGCCCCTCCGTCAGCGGTGGCGCGCCGTTCGCCCCGAGCCGCTGCTGCAGCTCCGTCCAGACCCTGTCGTGTGACCAGTTGTCCGGGTCGTCGCCGGGCGGGCACTCGAGGTAGTAGCGGGTCACCTCGGCGCTGCGCGGCATGTGCCCGGCGAACCCGTTCGGATGCATGCCGAACAGGACGCAGTCGGAGGACGGCGGCGCCTCGGCGAGCAGGGCCAGCCAGCCGATGCCGTAGTCGCTGCGGGAGATGTGGGCACGGTCGGTCGGCAGCGCGGTGCGCGTCACCCCGCGCGCCCCGTCGCAACCCGCCACGAATTCGCAGTGCACGACCTCCCGTTGACCCGTCTGCGGGCAGGTGTACGACACCCAGGGGCGGTCGGTGTCGAGGTCGTGCAGCTCCACGTCCCGCACGCCGAAGCGCACGGTGCCGCCGCGCACGTCCGCGTACTCGCGCACCAGGTCCGTGACCAGGAACTGCTGGGGGTAGACCCAGTGATGAACCCCTGTGAGTTCGCCGTACTCGAACCGGTAGCGCTCCCCGGCGAACCGGAACTCGCACTCGGTGTGCCGCTGCGCCCGCTCCAGCAAGGTGTCCGCGAGGCCCCGCCGCTGGAGTCCGCGCACGGCCCAGTCCTCCAGGACCCCCGCCCGCGGCCGCTGCTCGATGAACTGGCGTGTCTCGGTCTCCAGGACCAGACAGTCGACGGACGCCGCCCGCAGGATGTTGCCGATGGTGAGACCGGCCGGTCCGGCGCCGACGATGACGACCGGGAAGCCTTGCGGGGCACCGGAGTTGGTGTGGGGGGAGGTGGAAGTCACCCGAGCATTATGGGGCGGCTGACGTGGGGAGGGGAGGGCTCCGGGGTGGCTCGGTGGATCGGCGGAGAATCGACGTGTCGTCGCCGTCCGGTCAGCCCAGGCGTGGGATCTCGATCGCCGGGCAGCGGTCCATCACCATGTCGACGCCGGCGGCGCGGGCGCGGTCGTACGCGGCCTCGTCGATGACGCCGAGCTGGAACCAGACGGCCTTGGCGCCGATGGCCGCGGCCTCGTCGGCGACGGCACCGGCGAGGTCGCTGTTGACGAACACGTCGACGACGTCGACCTCGAAGGGGATCGCGTCCAAAGAGGGGTATCCCGGCTCCCCGTGGACCGTCTCCGCCTTCGGGTGCACGGGCACGATGCGCTTGCCGTAGCGCTGGAGGACGTCGGCGACCCCGTATGCCGCACGCCGCTCGTTCGTGGACAGACCCACGATCGCCCAGGTGTCACCGAGCTCGGTGAGGATCTTGCGGACTGTCGCCGGGTCGCCGTACACGCTCGGCCTCCTTGGGATTCGGGCAGGGGCTGCTGTCCCGGACAACAGCGGGTGGTGTGCGGTGATTCCCGGCGGTGGCGGGCTTCCCGTCCGTCATGCGGCGGCCGCAGCGGGTGCGGCCGCCCTCGTGCGCCACGACGGACGGCCGGTGGTGCCCTGCGATCTCCCGCCGAGCGACGAACTACCTTGTCTGGAACGGGATTTGAGTCAGTCGGCCATGGCCTCGCGGACCAGGGCCGTGTCGACGAACTGCTCGAAGCGGACGATCAGCCCGCCGCGGACGGTGAAGTGGTGGGCGACGCGCACGTCGATCGCCTTGCCGGTCGCCTTGTTGGTCGCGGTGTACCGGGCGAGGACGACGACGTTCTCGCCCTCGGTGACATAGGTGTCGTCGTGGGCGATCCAGTCATCCCACTCCTGGCCGAGCTTCTCCATGACGTTGCTGGTGACACCGTCGGGGGTGCGATAGGTGCCGGCGAGGGGGAAGCCGGCCATCTCCGTCCACTCGACGTCGGGGGCGAGGGTGGCGCGCAGGGCTGCCAGGTCACGGTTGGCCGAGGCCAGGTACTGGCGGCGTACGACGTCGGCGGGAGCGGTGGAGGTCGCGAAGTCGGTGCTGTCGTGGGCCATGGAGGTCAGCCCCACTTCATCTCGCCCTTGGCGACCTTCGCGCCGATCTGCGCGGCGATGACCATGCCGTTGCCCGGGTAGCGCTTGACGAGGGCGTCCGTCAGGGCGGCACCGTCGGCGGCCTTGCCGAGCTCCTCCTCGAAGGCGACGAGGTAGTCACGGGTCGCGGTGATCGCGGAGGCGTCGGCGGCGGTATCGGGCAGACGGTGGCCGGGGACGACCAGCTCCGGCTGGAGGGCGGCCATCTCGTCGAGCAGGTCGATCCAGGCGGCGCGGTCGGCCGGTGTGGCCGTGTCGGCGACCCAGACGTGCTCCTGCTGGAAGAGCAGAACGCCGCCGAGGAGCGCGCGCTGCTCGGCCTGCCACAGGTAGTGACGGTCGGGCAGCGCGGCCGGACCGCCCTTGAGCTCGAAGAGGTGGCCTTCGAGGGTGAGGTCACCGGTCAGCGGCTCGAGGTCGACCAGGCGGGTGGGCAGGTTCTGGCCCAGGGCCGCCCATGCCTTGAGCTTGCCCTCGTAGGAGTGCTGGATGTGCTCGATCGTCTGCCGGGTGGCGACGAACCGCGCCTCGGGGAAGGCGTCGGCGATGACCTCGGCGCCGAAGTAGAAGTCGGGGTCGCCGTGGCTGATGAAGACCGTCGTCAGCGTCTTGCCGGAGTCGAGGATCTCGGCGGCCAGGCGGTGGCCGTCGGCGCGGGTGAAGGCGGCGTCCACGAGCAGGGCCTCGTTCTCGCCGGTGACGAGGGTGGCGGTCTTGTTCTTGCTGCCTGCCGGGAAGTCCAGGTCCAGGACCTTGAAGGACAGGGTGCTCATCGGTGGCTCCTTGACGGGACGTGGTGGGTGGGGACGGGGGAGAGGTTCAGGGGGTGAGTACGGCCGTGAGCCGTGCCTCGACCTCGTCGGCGGTGGCGTGGCCGTAGGCCAGGGGGGTGACACGGTCGCCGTCGACGGCGAGGAGGGTGGGGAAGCCGGTGACGCCCAGTTCGGCCCCGAGGCGGAAGTCGGCCTGTGCCGCCGTCCGAGCCTCGGGGGCTTCGAAGGCGGTGACCACGGCGTCGGCGTCCAGCCCGGCCTGTTCGGCGAGCTTCCGGTAGGTCGCGGGGGCGGAGAGGCTCAGCCCGTCGACGTAGAAGGCCCGCTGCATGGCCATGACCAGCTCGGCCGCACGGTCGGGGGAGATCCGCCGCAGGGCGGCGACTCCCCGCGCGGCGTCCTCGGAGTCCATCACGAACGACCCGTCGGCGATCAGCCGCTCGTACGCGTCGCCGAACTCGGCGCCGGTCTGTTCGGCGATCTGGGCGTTCGCGCCCTGCACATAGCCGAACTCACCGATCGGCAGCCGGCGGGTTCCGGTGAACAGGCCGCCGGAGACCACCACCACCGGCAGCTCCGGGTGGCGGGAGGCGACCTCGCGCAGGGTGCCGGAGAACCCGTGCGACCAGCCGCAGTAGGCATCGAAGACGTAGACGAGCTGCATGGAGATCCTCGGCACGGCGCCCGCCGGATGCGAGCGGTTCATCTGACAGAACAGTAGCTGACGAGTCAGATATTTCCTTGTGCGTGTGACTGTGGTCACACCTCTGTCCGCTCTGCTCAGCGCGTCGCGCTGCCGATCGGCCGCTGCCCGGTGGGGGCGCCTCAGGGCAGGCGGGGCAGCTCGTCCCGGGCTGAGTGGCTGAGGAGGCGCAGGTTCTCGGCGAACCGCTCTCGGTCCTCGGGCGGCAGCGGCGCCAGGAAGTAGCGGCGGATGTTCTCCACGTGCAGCCGGGACGCGCGCACGGTGGTCTCCTCGCCCAACGGGGTCAGGCGCACCAGCCGACCGCGCCGGTCGCCGGGGTCCTCGGTGCGCTCGACCAGCCCGGCCGCCTCCATCCGGTCCACGAGACGTGTCACACCGCCCGTGGTCAGCACCTGCTCCTGGGCGATGGCCCGCATCGGCATCCCCGGTTCGCCGGTCCGCCCGAGGATCAGCAGCACCTCGAACATCAGGTGGCTGATGCCGCACTCCCGCTCCAGGGCCCGCCCCAGGATGTACTCCAGCCTGTTCGCGGCCCCCTGCAGCCGCCCGAACGCCAGCACCAGCGCGTTGTCCGCCGCATCTTTCGGCGACGAGATCTCCGCCTGCTCACCCACGTCCCCACCGCCTGTCAGGTCCTCCACGCCATTCATCCCATGATCATGCCGTGTTCCCGGGCCCGACGAGCCGGTTCCTCTTCGAGCGGCGGAGCGTGACCGACCCGGGCGCCTGCTTGTGGCATCGGCGGCGGGGGTCGCCGGTGGTGTTCACCTCATCGCACCTCCCACGCGTAGGGCGCACCCCTGAGTCGGTCGATGAGGTGTCCGCCGCCCCGTCACAGGCCGCGGGCACCAGCGTCACCATCGACTTCGCCACCGTCGGCGGCGCCCGGTACCAGCAGTGGTAGATCTGGCGCCTCCTCGGCGCTTGACAGGAGGTCGCCGGTCGGGCTTCCTTAGGGGTGTTGCGTATGGCGGTACTGTTGTGTGCTGCGCAACTGAGCCTATTCCCTACACCGCGGAGCAGCGCTACAGATGACTCGCAAGCCACCTGCTGAGGACCCCGGCGACGCCCGTCTGCGGGTCGGCCCCCCGAAGGAGTACGCCGCCGGCCTCCCCGCGGTCACCTCCTCGCTGCGGCACGCCGGCGAACAGATGGGGGCCCGCCGCAGCCTGCTCACGCTGCTCCGGGTGAATCAGAAGGAGGGCTTCGACTGTCCGGGGTGCGCCTGGCCGGAGCCCGACCACCGGCACAAGGCGGAGTTCTGTGAGAACGGCGCCAAGGCCGTCGCCGAGGAGGCCACCGTACGCCGGGTGACCCCGGACTTCTTCGCCGAGCACACCCTGGAGGACCTGCTTCCGCGCAGCGACTACTGGCTCGGACAGCAGGGGCGCCTCACCCACCCCATGTACCGCCCGGCCGGCGCCGACCGCTACGAGCCGATCTCCTGGGACGAGGCGTTCGCCGTGATCGCCCGCGAGCTCGGCGCGCTCGACCACCCGGACCAGGCCGCCTTCTACACCTCCGGACGGGCGAGCAACGAGGCCGCGTTCCTCTACCAGCTCTTCGTCCGCGGCTTCGGCACCAACAACCTGCCGGACTGCTCCAACATGTGCCACGAGTCCAGCGGCTCGGCCCTGGTGGAGACCATCGGCATCGGCAAGGGCAGCGTCAGTCTGGAGGACCTCTACGAGGCCGATCTGATTCTCGTGGTCGGCCAGAACCCGGGCACCAACCACCCCCGGATGCTCTCCGCGCTGGAGCGGGCCAAGCAGCAGGGCGCGCGCGTCATCGCGGTCAACCCGCTGCCCGAGGCGGGCCTGCTCCGGTTCAAGAACCCCCAGAAGCCGTCCGGCGTCATCGGCGGCGGCACCAAGCTGGCGGACCAGTTCCTGCAGATCAGGCTGGGCGGCGACCAGGCGCTCTTCCAGGCCTTCAGCCGCATGCTGCTGGAGGCGGAGGACGAGTCGCCCGGCAGTTGCCTGGACACCTCCTTCATCGAGCGGTACACGCATGGCTTCGAGGAGTTCGCCGAGCACGCCCGCAAGGCGTCGTGGGAGGAGATCCTCCAGGCCACCGGTCTGCCCGAGGACGAGATCCGGACCGCGTTCGGCCATGTGCTGGCCGCCAAGAAGATCGTCGTCTGCTGGGCGATGGGACTGACCCAGCACAAGCACTCCGTGCCCACCATCCGGGACGTCGTCAACTTCCTTCTGCTGCGCGGCAACATCGGCCGCCCCGGCGCCGGTCTCTGCCCGGTGCGCGGCCACTCCAACGTGCAGGGCGACCGCACGATGGGCATCTACGAGAAGCCGGACGCCGCCTTCCTGGACCGGCTCGGCGCCGAGTTCGCCTTCACGCCCCCGCGCCGCCACGGCCACGACGCGGTCGACAGCATCCGCGCCATGCGCGACGGCGACGTGAAGGTCTTCATCGCGCTGGGCGGCAACTTCGTCGCCGCGGCCCCCGACACCGACCTGACCGAGCAGGCCCTGCGCAGGTGCCGGCTCACCGTCCAGATCTCCACCAAGCTCAATCGCTCGCACGTCATCGCCGGGGAGCAGGCCCTCATCCTGCCGTGCCTCGGTCGCACCGAGGCCGACCTGCGGCCGGCCGGGCCCCAACTGGTCACGGTGGAGGACTCCATGGGCATGGTGCACCTGTCGCGGGGCCGGCTGACACCCGCGTCCGAGCACCTGCTGAGCGAAGTCGCGATCATCTGCCGGACGGCCCGGGCCACCCTCGGCGAAGCGGGCCCGCAGGTGCCGTGGGAGGAGTTCGAGTCGGACTACGACCGCATCCGCGACCGCATCGAACGCGTCATCCCAGGCTTCGAGGACTTCAACGCCCGGGTACGGCAGCCGGGCGGCTTCGCCCTGCCCCACCCGCCCCGCGACGAGCGCCGGTTCACGACGAGCACCGGCCTGGCCAACTTCACCGCCAACGCGCTGGAGAGCCCCAAGGTCCCGCCGGGCCGACTGCTGTTGCAGACGCTGCGCTCCCACGACCAGTACAACACCACCATCTACGGCCTGGACGACCGCTACCGCGGCATCCAGCAGGGCCGCCGGGTCCTCTTCCTGCACCCCGACGACCTCACCGAGCGCGGCCTCGCCGACGGGGACATGGTCGACATCGTCAGTGAGTACGGCGACGGAGTGGAGCGCAGGGCACCGGCCTTCCGGGCCGTGTCGTACCCGACCCCCCGGGGCTGCTGCGCCGCCTACTTCCCCGAGACCAACGTCCTCGTACCACTGGACTCCACGGCGGCCATCAGCAACACCCCCACGTCGAAGTCCATCGTCGTCCGACTGGAACAGGTCCGAGCCGAACAGGTCCGAGCGGAACAGGCCCGAGTGGAACAGGCGTCAGCCGGCGCGTAGCCCAGCCGCTGAACGGCGGGGACGTATTCCCCTGCCGTTCGTCCGTTCCCTTCCGCAGAGGTGGTGACCGATGAGTGGACGCCCTGACGACCTCGCACCGCTGGCCCGCTTCGGCGGTCTCGTCGCCACCGACCTCCGGGACGTGACCAGCGATCCCGCGGCCTTGGACTCCACCGGGTTCTGGGCCGTGGTCGCCGACTTCGAGGGGCGCCTGGTGTGCGCGCGCTTCGGGGACGTACGGCGGGAAACCGTGCCCGCTGTCGAGCCCGGTACGTGGCGTGGCCCGGCCCCGGACGACTGGACCTCCTCCCTCGACCGGGCCGCCTACATCGCCGGGGTGCGGCGCATCCGCGAGCACATCGCGGCCGGCGAGGTCTACCAGGCCAACCTGTGCCGGGTGCTGTCCGCGCCGCTGCCCGACCCGGAGCGCGCGGACGTCGACGCCCTCACCACCCTGCTGGCGCGCGGCAACCCCGCGCCCTATGCCGGCACCGTGCGCCTGCCCGCGCACGGCGTGGAGATCGCCACGGCCTCGCCCGAGCTCTTCCTGCGCCGGGACGGCCGTACGGTCGTCTCCGGCCCCATCAAGGGCACCGGCCGTACCGCCGCGGACCTCCTCGACAAGGACCACGCCGAGAACGTCATGATCGTGGACCTGGTCCGCAACGACCTGGGGCGCGTCTGCGCCACCGGCTCCGTGACCGTCCCCGAGCTGTGCGCCGTCGAGGCACACCCCGGCCTGGTGCATCTGGTGTCCACGGTGCGTGGCGAACTGGCCGAAGGCGCCGGATGGCCCGAGCTGCTCGCCGGCACCTTCCCGCCCGGCTCCGTCACGGGCGCCCCCAAGTCCAGCGCGCTGCGCATCATCGCGGCGCTGGAAACGGCGCCCCGCGGCCCGTACTGCGGTGGCGTGGGCTGGGTCGACGCCGATCGCGGCACGGGTCAACTCGCCGTCGGCATCCGCACGTTCTGGATCGACCGCCCCGCTCCCGGCGGTCCGTTACTGCGTTTCGGTACCGGGGCCGGGATCACCTGGGGATCCGACCCCGAGCGCGAGTGGGCCGAGACGCGGCTCAAAGCGCGGCGGCTGCTGACGGTGGCGTCGGGTGCGTACCGGCGCGGCTCCCGCATGCCCTCCCGGGCAGACGGCTGACGGTTCGTCGGGTCGGGGTAACCGCGCCCGCGGGCGTTCGTGGTCACGGGTCGATCGCGGTCGGGCAACTCAGCACGTCCGACCCCTTGACAGCCCTCCCGGGCGCCCAGATGGTTGTTGCCCATAGTGAATTCAGATGCATTATTCGCAACGACGCACCATGGCGGCCGCTCCGCCTCCCCTTCTCTCGTCGTTCTCCCATCCGCTCCGGCGTGCCGGTCGGCCAGGCGGAATCACCGACGAGTTCCCCCGTCGTCGTCCGCGACAAAGACTCCACTGCCGTCTGTGGAAAGGACGAGCTGATGAGTAAAACCCGCGAAAGGGACGGGAGGCACAGCCATCCCGTTGCCGCGGATCTCCCAGGAAGCCCGGCGGTGTCCGCCGGTCCCCGCACCGACCTGATCGTCTTCGGCGTCGCCGCGGCCCTCACCCTCGCCTTCGTCGTCTGGGGAGCCACCGCGACCGACACGCTGGAGAGCGTGTCCGGAAAGCTCCTGGACGGGACCATCCGCAACGGTGGCTGGGCCTTCGTCCTCGCGGCCTCGGGCTTCGTGGTCTTCGCCCTCTGGCTGGCGATCAGCCGGTACGGGCGGATCACCCTGGGCGAGGAGGGCGAGCAGCCCGAGTTCCGCACCGTCTCATGGATCGCCATGATGTTCAGCGCGGGCATGGGCATCGGCCTGATGTTCTACGGCGTGAGCGAACCGCTCTCGCACTTCGTCACGCCACCGCCGGGCACCGACCCGGCCGACGCCAACGAGGCCATGGAGACCGCCATGGCCACCACCCTCTTCCACTGGACGCTGCATCCGTGGGCGATGTACGCGGTGGTGGGTCTCGCGATCGCCTACAGCACCTTCCGGCGCGGCCGCCGGCAGCTGATCAGTGCCGTGTTCACCCCGCTGATCGGCGAGAAGCGGGCGAACGGCTGGGGCGGCCGGGTCATCGACATCCTCGCCATCTTCGCCACCCTCTTCGGCTCCGCTGCCTCCCTGGGCCTCGGTGCCCTGCAGATCGGCAGCGGCTTCACCGGACTCGGCTGGCTGGGATCCGTCGGCACCGGCCTGCTGGTCGCCGTGATCGCGGTGCTGACCGTGGCGTTCGTCGCCTCGGCGGTGTCCGGGATCGAGAAGGGCATCCAGTGGCTGTCCAACATCAACATGGTGCTGGCGGTGAGCCTGGCGGTCTTCGTGTTCCTCGTCGGCCCGACCATCTTCATCCTCGACCTGCTGCCCACCTCCATAGGCGCCTTCTTCGGGGACCTGGCCCAGATGGCCGGGCGGACCGAGGCGTCGAGCGGTGAAGGCGTCGCCGACTGGCTGGCCGGCTGGACGGTCTTCTACTGGGCCTGGTGGATCTCCTGGACGCCCTTCGTCGGCATGTTCATCGCGCGCATCAGCCGTGGCCGGACCATCCGGCAGTTCGTCGGCGGCGTCATCCTGGTCCCCAGCACCGTCAGCCTGCTGTGGTTCGCCGTCTTCGGTGGCTCGGCGATGCATCTGCAGGACGAGAAGAAGCTCAGTGACGCCTCGACCGCCCAGGGCCAGCTCTTCGACGTGCTCCAGCAGTACCCGGTCGCCACGATCACGAGCGTGGTGGTGATGATCCTCGTCGGCATCTTCTTCGTCTCCGGCGCCGACGCCGCCTCGATCGTGATGGGCACGCTCTCGCAGCGCGGGTCCCTGGAACCCACCCGCGGTGTCGTCGTCTTCTGGGGCGTGCTGACCGGTGCGGTAGCCGCGATCATGCTGCTCATCGGCGGCGGCAAGGGTGACGCGCTCACCGGACTGCAGAACCTGACCATTCTCGCGGCGGCGCCCTTCACCCTGGTGATGGTCGGCCTCTGTATCGCCCTCACCCGCGATCTGCGCCAGGACCCGCTCATCATCCGCGGGCGGATCGGCAAGGAGGCCATCGAAACGGCCGTCATCGCCGGTCACGAGAAGTACGACGGCGACTTCGAGCTGCGCATCGGCCCCGTGGCGTGCAACGACGGCGCGGAGTCCCCGCAGCCCCAGCAGTCCCAGGACCCCGTGCACCCCACGGAGCCCTCCACCTCCGCTCGCTGAGAGCGGCAGATCCGCGCCCGGCGGGGTCGTGGCACCGACATGGTCGGCCACGGCCCCGCCGGGCGTTCGTGCTGCTCCCACCGCGATCCCGCCCGGCCGAGGGAACCTCGTCGCGCTCCTTGACCCCCGGTCGGCGCTCAACGATGCTGTGTTGCGACACGTGAGATGTGTGCCGTAATGAGCAACATCCGATTCAAGTCTCCACCAGCCGAGGAGTGGCCATGACGCACCAGGTCCGTGCTGTCGTCGCGCGGGGCAAGGGCGCCCCCGTCAGCCTGGAAACGATCGTCGTGCCTGACCCGGGTCCGGGTGAGGCGCTGGTGAAGATCGAGGCCTGCGGGGTCTGCCACACCGATCTGCACTATCGCGAGGGCGGCATCAACGACGACTTCCCGTTCCTGCTGGGCCATGAGGCCGCGGGCATCGTGGAGTCGGTGGGGGAGGGCGTCACCGATGTCGCGCCCGGCGACTTCGTGATCCTCAACTGGCGTGCGGTGTGCGGCCAGTGCCGCGCCTGTCAGCGTGGGGAGGCGTGGTACTGCTTCAACACCCACAACGCCAAGCAGAAGATGACCTTGCTCGACGGCACCGAGTTGTCGCCCGCCCTCGGTATCGGCGCGTTCGCGGAGAAGACGCTGGTCGCGGCCGGGCAGTGCACCAAGGTCGACCCGTCCGCGTCGGCGGCCGCCGCCGGTCTGCTGGGCTGCGGCGTGATGGCGGGCATCGGTGCCGCGATCAACACCGGCAACGTCGGCCGGGGCGACTCGGTCGCCGTCATCGGCTGCGGCGGCGTCGGGGCCGCGGCGATCGCCGGGGCGAACCTGGCCGGCGCGGCGAAGGTCATCGCGGTCGACATCGACGACCGCAAGCTGGAGACCGCCTCGAAGCTGGGCGCGACCCACACCGTCAACTCCAAGTCCGCCGACGCGGTCGAGGCGATCCGCGAGCTGACCGGCGGCCACGGCGCCGACGTCGTCATCGAGGCGGTCGGCCGCCCGGAGACGTACAAGCAGGCGTTCTACGCCCGCGACCTCGCCGGCACGGTCGTCCTCGTCGGCGTGCCCACCCCCGAGATGAAGCTCGAACTGCCGCTGCTGGACGTCTTCGGCCGCGGCGGCTCCCTGAAGTCCTCCTGGTACGGCGACTGCCTGCCGAGCCGTGACTTCCCGATGCTGATCGACCTCTACCTCCAGGGCCGCCTGGACCTCGACGCCTTCGTCACGGAGACCATCGCGCTGGACGAGGTCGAGAAGGCCTTCGAGCGGATGCACCACGGCGACGTGCTGCGCTCGGTGGTGGTCCTCTGATGGCGGCCCGCATCGAACACCTCGTCACCTCGGGGACGTTCTCCCTGGACGGCGGCACCTGGGACGTCGACAACAACGTGTGGATCGTCGGTGACGACACCGAGGCGATCGTCATCGACGCCGCGCACGACGCCGACGCCATCGCCGAGGCCGTCGGCGACCGGCGCCTCATCGCGATCGTGAGCACCCACGCGCACAACGACCACATCGACGCCGCGCCCGAACTCGCGGCCCGCACCGGCGCCCCGGTCCTGCTGCATCCGGACGACCTGCCGCTGTGGAAACAGACCCACCCCGACCGGGCGCCGGACGCCGAACTGACCGACGGCCAGGGCCTCACGGTGGCCGGCGTCGAGCTGACCGTGCTGCACACACCCGGCCACGCCCCCGGGGCGGTCTGTCTGTACGCACCGGCTCTGAAGGCGCTCTTCAGCGGCGACACCCTGTTCGCCGGCGGGCCGGGCGCGACAGGGCGGTCGTACAGCCATTTCCCGACCATCATCGACTCGATCCGGGACCGGCTGCTGACGCTGCCGGGAGACACCGTCGTGCACACGGGGCACGGTGACACGACCACCGTCGCGGCCGAGGCCCCGCACCTGCAGGAGTGGGTCGACCGCGGCTTCTGACGCCCGCCTGCGACCCTCACACGCCCGCCCTCGGCTCGCGGTCACCGCGAGCCGAAGCGGCGGGCTGCTGTTGTTCTATGTGAGCCTAGTTTTTTATGGCGCAACACGATGAATGGCCTCAGAGGGGCCTCTGAACGCCTTGACAAGGGTTCTGGGCCGCCCCAGACTGATGTTGCGCTTACCGCAATCCGTTTCGTTATACGCACCGAGGTGTCATGATGATTCCCGCGTGCCGTCTCGAGGACCTTCCGCGAGGCGAGGCCCACCGGCTCGACATCGATCCGCCGGTTTCGGTGTTCCACACCGACGACGGCGAACTCTTCGCCATCGACGACACCTGCACCCACCAGGACGCGTCGCTCGCCGACGGCTGGCTGGAGGGCTGCGAGGTGGAATGCCCGCTGCATGCTTCCAAGTTCGACCTGAGGACCGGCGCGGTCGACGCCCCGCCGGCCAAGCTCCCGGTCCGGACGCACGAGGTCGTCGTCGAGGACGGCATGATCCACGTCCGTCTGTCCATGGACGCGCCCAATCTGCCGCCCTGCATCTCGGCCCGGCTCGCCGGGGGTCCCGCGTGAGGACGGTCGCCGTGGTCGGCGCCTCGCTGGCCGGGCTGTCGGCGGCGCGCTCACTGCGCAAGCAGGGCTACGGCGGCCGGCTGGTCGTCATCGGGGACGAGCTCCACCGCCCGTACGACAGGCCCCCGCTGTCCAAGGAGTTCCTGTCCGGCACGCTCGGCGAAGCCGAACTCGCCCTGGAGTCCGACGACGAGGACCTTCAGGCGGAGTGGCTGCTCGGCGTCCGGGCCACCGGACTCGACCACGCGCGGCGTGTCGTCCGGCTCGGTGACGGGCGGGAGGTGCAGGCCGACGGCGTCGTCATCGCGACGGGCGCAGCGGCACGCACCCTCCCCGGGTCCGAGGGCCTGGCCGGAGTGCACACGCTGCGCACCCTGGACGATGCCCGCGCCCTGCGGGACGAACTGACCCGCGGCGGACGCCTGGTGGTGATCGGCGGAGGCTTCATCGGAGCAGAGGTCGCCTCCACCGCGTACGCCCTCGGTCTCGACGTGACCGTCGTGGAGGCGGCCCCGACCCCGCTCGCCGGACCGCTCGGCGAGACGATGGGCGCCATCGTCTCCGCCCTGCACGCCGACCACGGCGTGCGGCTGGAGTGCGGTGTGGGCGTCAAGGGGCTGAGCGGGGAGACCCGCATCGACGCCGTCCTGCTGGAGGACGGCCGTAGCATCCCCGCCGACATCGTGGTGGTGGGTGTGGGCGCCCGCCCGAACGTCGAGTGGCTGGCGGACTCCGGCATCGCTCTCGACAACGGCGTCAAGTGCGGCTCCGACGGCCGCACCAGCCTGGCCGGGGTGGTCGCGGTCGGTGACTGCGCCAACTGGTACGACCCGCGCGCGGGGTTCCATCGCCGCGTCGAGCACTGGACCGGTGCGCGCGAGCGCCCCGACGCCGCGGTCGCCACACTGCTTGCGGGCGGTGCGGTGGAACCGGGTGTGCCCCGGCCGCCGTACTTCTGGTCCGACCAGTACGGCGTGAAGATCCAGTTCGCCGGTCACGCGGCCGGCGCCGACAGCGTCACCATCGAGGCGGGTGCCGCGGACGACCGCGACGTCCTCGCCGTCTACCGGCGGGCCGGGGACCCGGTCGCCGTACTCGGGATGAACCAGCCGCGGCTGTTCACGCGCTGGCGCAAGCAACTCGCCGCCACCGCGTCCTGACGCCACCTGCATCCTGGCGCCGCCCGCATCTTGACACCGCCCCAGCGGCATCCCATGCTGCGGTTGCATATAGCACGCAGC
The DNA here is from genome assembly GCF_052068475.1 of Streptomyces sp. SD31. Taxonomy (NCBI): domain Bacteria; kingdom Bacillati; phylum Actinomycetota; class Actinomycetes; order Kitasatosporales; family Streptomycetaceae; genus Streptomyces; species Streptomyces sp. SD31. The sequence continues at coordinate 97,468 of NZ_JBQHCX010000017.1, forward strand.
GTTGCTTCATGCACAACACCGTCCGGAGTCGCTCTTCCCGGCGCGTGAATGACCCCTCCCCGACGTTCTCCCGAGGAGTGCACCGTGACCTCGACCAGCCTGCCGGACAGCCTGATCGCCACTCTTCCCGGCTCCTCCTACACGGACCCGGGGATCTTCGCCCAGGAGCAGGAGCGCATATTCGAGACCATGTGGTTCTGCGTGGCGCGCGCCTCCGAACTGGCGAAGCCCGGTGCCTTCCGCACCGTCGACGTGGGCCGCGAGAGCATCCTCATCACCCGGGCGAGGGACAACAGCATCCGCGCGTACTTCAATGTGTGCCGGCACCGCGGAGCCAAGCTCTGCACCGAGGAGACCGGCGAGGTGAAGCGGGCCTTCCAATGCCCGTACCACGCCTGGACGTACGACCTCAACGGCAAGCTCGTCGCGGCCCCCAACCTCACCAAGATGCCCGACGTCGGCCGTACCGAGTACGGCCTGGTGAGCGTGGCCGTACGCGAATGGCTCGGCTACGTCTGGGTCTGCCTCGCGGAGAACCCGCCCTCCTTCGAGGAGGACGTCGTCGGTGAGGTCGTCTCCCGCCTCGGCGACGTCGAGTCGATCGAGCGCTACGACATCGACAACCTCTCCGTCGGCAAGCGGATCACATACGACGTGAAGTCGAACTGGAAGCTCATCATCGAGAACTTCATGGAGTGCTACCACTGCGCCACGATCCACCCCGAACTCACCGAGGTGCTCCCGGAGTTCGCGGACGGTTACGCCGCCCAGTACTACGTGGGCCACGGCGCGGAGTTCGGCGAGGAGGTCCAGGGCTTCACCGTCGATGGGTCCGCGGGCCTGGACCGCATTCCCGGGGTCGCGGACGACCAGGACCGCCGCTACTACGCGATCACCGTCAAGCCCCAGGTGTTCATCAATCTCGTGCCCGACCACGTGATCTTCCACCGGATGTACCCGGTGGCGGTGGACCGCACGATCGTCGAGTGCGACTGGCTGTATCTGCCGCATGTCGTCGAGAGCGGCAAGGACGTCAGCCGGTCCGTGGAACTCTTCCACCGGGTCAACCAGCAGGACTTCGACGCCTGTGAGCGAACGCAGCCCGGAATGAGCTCCCGTATGTATGCCAAGGGTGGTGTGCTGGTGCCCAGCGAGCACCACATCGGCGCGTTCCACGACTGGGTGAACGAGCGCCTGGGTACCCCTCAGGGGTGAATCCGCCGGTGGCTCAGCCCAGGTAGCCCATCCGGTGGCTGATCTCCTGGGCGCCCTTGAGGAGCACCGGGGAGAGCTCGTGCAGGCGCTCCTCGGTCAACCGGTAGCCCGGCCCGGAGGCGCTGAGTGCCGCGATGACCTCGCCGTCCCGGTTGCGGACCGGGGCGGCCATCGCGTGCAGACCGACCTCCAGCTCCTCCAGGGTGAAGGAGTAGCCCCGCTCCCGGGCCTCGGCGAGGTTCTTCTCGAGCTTCGTCTTCGCGGTGATGGTGCGCGGGGTGACCTTCTTCATACCGGCCTCGGACAGCAGCGCGGCGCGCTCCTTGGCGGGCAGATACGCCAGCAGGATCTTGCCGCTGGAGGTGGCGTGCAGGGGGGTGAGCTGGCCGACCCAGTTGTGCGCGGTGATGGCTCCCGGCCCCCGCACCTGGTAGAGGTTGATCGCGTAGTGCTCCTGCATGACCGCGATGTTGACGGTCTCGCCGAGCTCCTCGGCCAGACGTTCGCAGACCGGCCGGCCCTGCTGGGTGATGTCGATACGGCTGGTGACCGCTCCCGCCAGGCGAACGATGCCGAAGCCGAGCCGGTACTTGCCGCGCTCGCCGGCCTGCTCCACCAGACCGCGTGCCTCCAGGGCGCCGAGCAGGCGGAAGGCGGTGGACTTGTGCACCTCGATCTCGCCCGCCACCTCGCTGACGCCCGCTTCGCCACGCTGAGCGAGGATCTCCAGGACGCTGATGGCGCGGTCGACCGACTGGACGCCGCCCGTTTGCGAATTCGACGTTTCTGTGTCAGGGCTGTAGTTGCTCACAGTGAAACTATACGCGTAGTAAACAACGTCACTGCAAGTAACGCCGCCGAAACGACGGCCCGGAAGTTGCGCCGTTCGCAACCTGGTGCGTATGGCGCGACTGGGTCTAGCATGCCTCGCACATCTACGGCGCGAGCGAGACGAGGCACCATGGCTCCCTTGCAGTACGACTTCGTCATCGTCGGCGGCGGTTCGGCCGGCAGTGCACTGGCGAACAGACTCTCCGCCGACCCGGCCAACCGGGTCCTGGTCCTGGAGGCGGGCCGGTCGGACTACCCGTGGGACGTCTTCATCCACATGCCCGCGGCGCTGACCTACCCGATCGGCAGTCGGTTCTACGACTGGAAGTACGAGTCCGAGCCCGAGCCCCACATGGGCGGCCGCCGCGTCTACCACGCGCGCGGCAAGGTGCTGGGCGGCTCCAGCAGCATCAACGGCATGATCTTCCAGCGCGGCAACCCCATGGACTACGAGCGCTGGGCCGCCGATGCGGGCATGGAGACCTGGGACTACGCGCACTGTCTGCCGTACTTCCGGCGCATGGAGAACTGCCTGGCGGCCGACCCGGACGACGAGTTCCGCGGCCATGACGGCCCACTCGTCCTCGAACGCGGCCCCGCGACCAACCCCCTCTTCAACGCCTTCCTCAAGGCCACCGAGGAGGCGGGCTACGCACCCACGGACGACGTCAACGGCTATCGGCAGGAAGGTTTCGCCAAGTTCGACCGGAACGTCCATCGCGGGCGTCGGCTGTCGGCCTCCAAGGCGTACCTCAAGCCCGCGATGAAGCGGCCGAACCTCACCGTCAAGACCCGTGCCCTCGTCACCCGCGTCCTCTTCGAAGGCAAGCGCGCCGTCGGTGTCGAGTTCCAGCGCGGCCGGGGAGCGCTTCAGCAAGTCCGCGCCAAGGAAGTCATCCTCTGCGGCGGCGCCATCAACTCCCCGCAGCTGCTCCAGCTCTCCGGCGTCGGCAACGCCGAGGAACTGCGGGCGCTGGGCATCGACGTCGTGCACGACCTCCCCGGCGTCGGCGAGAACATGCAGGACCACTTGGAGGTGTACATCCAGTACGCCTGCAAGCAGCCCGTCTCCATGCAGCCGTACCTGGCGAAGTGGCGGGCCCCGTTCATCGGCCTGCAGTGGCTGTTCAGGAAGGGCCCGGCCGCGACCAACCACTTCGAGGCCGGCGGCTTCGCCCGCAGCAACGAGGACGTGGACTACCCCAACCTGATGTTCCACTTCCTGCCGATCGCGGTCCGTTACGACGGCTCCGTGCCCGCCGGCGGCCACGGCTACCAGGTGCACGTCGGACCCATGTACTCCGACGCCATCGGCTCCGTGAAGATCAAGAGCAAGGACCCGCGCGAGCACCCGGCACTGCGCTTCAACTACCTCTCCACCGAGCAGGACCGCCGCGAGTGGGTCGAGGCGATCAGGGTGGCCCGCAGGCTGCTCAACCAGCCCGCGCTCGCCCCCTACAACGACGGGGAGATCTCGCCCGGCCCCTCGGTGGAGACCGACGAGGAGATCCTCGCGTGGGTGGCCAAGGACGGCGAGACCGCCCTGCACCCGTCCTGCACCTGCAAGATGGGCACCGACGAGATGTCCGTCGTCGACCCCGCCAGCATGCGGGTGCACGGCGTCGAGGGCCTGCGCGTGGTCGACGCGTCGGTGATGCCGTACGTCACCAACGGCAACATCTACGCCCCGGTGATGATGGTCGCCGAGAAGGCCGCCGACCTGATCCTCGGCAAGGAGCCGCTGGCGCCGTCCGAGGCCGCGTACTACCGCCATCGAGACGTCCAGAAGCAAACGGAGTAGGTGTTGAGTGCGACAGGGCTGAGGGCGCTGCTGCGAAGCGTCCGCTACGAGGTGCTGCCCGCGAAGGCGACCGAGGACAAGGTCCTCGCCCATGTCCCGCGCGACGTCGTCGTCACCGTGACGGCGTCGCCGGTCAAGGGCCTGGAACCGACCCTCGACCTCGCCGCCCGGCTCGCGGCACACGGCTACCGGGTCGTCCCGCACGTGCCTGCGCGGCTGCTGCGGGACGACGTACACCTGAAAGAGGTGACGGGCCGGCTCCGGGAGGCCGGTGTGGACGACGTCTTCGTCCCCGCAGGTGACTCGGACCCGCCGGCCGGGGTCTACGACGGGGCGCTTCCCGTGCTGCACAGGCTGAGCGAGCTGGGCAGCCCCTTCGCCCGCGTCGGGGTCACCGGCTACCCCGAGAGCCATCCGCTCATCCACGACGACGTCACCGTCCAGGCGATGTGGGACAAGCGTGAGCACGCCACGTACATCGTGAGCAATCTGTGCTTCGACCCGCGGGTGCTGGGGGAGTGGCTCGTTCGTATACGGCGCCGGGACATCACTCTGCCGGTCCATGTGGGCGTCGCGGGGCCCGTGCAGCGGGCGAAGCTGCTGGCGATGGCCACGAAGATCGGGGTGGGCGAGTCGACGCGTTTCCTGACGAAGCACGCCTCGTGGTTCGTGCGTTTCGCGGCCCCCGGTGGGTATGCGCCCGAGCGGCTGCTGACCCGCACGGAGAAGGCCCTCACCGCACCCTCGGCGGGAGTGGCCGGACTGCACCTGTTCACGTTCAACCAGATCGCCGAGACGGAGCGGTGGCGCTGCGCTGTGCTTGACCGGTTGGGCGGCTGAGACGGAAGGGTCGTCCATCGTCTGCGGGCTCGTCGTGGCTGGTCGCGCCCGCGCGGCGGTAGCCGCATGTCGATACGGTCCCGCGTCCCTCAAGGGCGGTTGCCGGCCCCGCAGTCGACTCATCGAGCCCTGGCTGGACGGCCCGGATGCGAAAAGGGCGGGACCGGTAGCCGGTCCCGCCCCTTCGTGGGTGTGCTCAGCGGAAGACCACCGTGCGGTTGCCGTCCACCATCACGCGGCTCTCGCTGTGCCACTTCACCGCATGCGCGAGCACCTGCGCCTCCACGTCCCGCCCGACCGTGACCAGGTCGCCGGGGTCGAGCGAGTGGTCCACCCGGACCACGTCCTGCTCGATGATCTGTCCCTCGTCCAGGTCCGGCGTCACATAGTGCGCCGTCGCGCCGACGAGCTTCACTCCGCGCCGGTAGGCCTGCTCGTAGGGGCGTGCGCCCTTGAAGCTGGGGAGGAAGGAGTGGTGGATGTTGATGGCGCGGCCCTCCAGCTCCTTGCACAGGTCGTCGGAGAGGACCTGCATGTAGCGGGCCAGCACGACCAGGTCGACGTCCAGCTCACGCACGAGCTCCAGCAGCAGTGCCTCGGCTTCGGGCTTGGTGTCCTTGGTCACCGGGATGTGGTGGAAGGGGATGCCGTACGTCTCCGCCAGCTTCTCGAAGTCCCGGTGGTTGGAGACGATCGCCGGGATCTCGATGTTGAGGGCGCCGGTGCGCCGGCGGAAGAGCAGGTCGTTCAGGCAGTGGCCGAACTTGGACACCATGATCAGCGTCCGGGTCGGTGTGGCCGCGCCGCTCAGCGCCCAGGTGATGCCGTAGGCCTGGGCCACGGGACCGAACCGGTAACGCAGCTGTTCGAGATCGACGTCGGGATCGGAAACGTCGAAGTGGACCCTCATGAAGAAGCGACCCTGAAGTCGGTCGTCGAACTGCTGGCTTTCCAGGATGTTGCCGGAGTTCCTGACGAGAAAGCCGCTCACGGCGTGCACCAGTCCCGCGCTGTCGGGACAGGAGAGGGTCAGGACGTACTCGCGGCCAGGGTGCGGTCGAGGGGACATGTGCGGCCTCCGTCGGTGCGTAATGCACAACATGGTGAGCGATACGCAACATGGTCGGCTCGGCGCCGCTTGTGGTCAAGGGCAGGTGGGTAAAGGTGCGCATGGTGAAATCGTCATCAGCCAACCTCTTGACGCCGGTCTGTCCATTCGACACTGTGTTCCACCACAAGCAATCGGGTGCACGATGCGCAACGAATTTCCATTGAAAGGCTCGTCGCGTGGCAGACCTGTACGTGGATGGCGAATGGCGGGATCCGGTCGCCGGTGGGCACCGGGACATCCGATGTCCTGCCGACGGCACGCTCGCGGCGACCGTATCGGAGGCGACCCGCCCCGACACCGAGGCCGCGATCGCCGCGGCCCGCCGCGCCTTCGACGCGGGGCACTGGCCGAACACCCCCGAGCGTGAGCGCGGCGCCCTGCTCCTGCGCACCGCCGACATTCTTGAGCGCGACGCCAAGGTGTTCGCCCGCGCCGAGTCCCTCGACACCGGCAAGCGGCTGGTGGAGAGCGAGTACGACATCGCCGACGTCGTCTCCTGCTTCCGCTACTACGGCGGCCTCGCGGGCACCGACGCCGGCCGCGCGATCGACACCGGCCGCGACGACGCCGTCAGCCGCGTCGTGTACGAGCCCGTCGGTGTGTGCGGGCTCATCACCCCCTGGAACTACCCGCTCCTGCAAGCCAGTTGGAAGGTCGCCCCGGCGCTGCTCGCCGGCAACACGATTGTTCTGAAGCCCAGCGAGCTCACCCCCTCCACCTCCATCCTGCTGATGAAGGCACTTCAGGAGGCGGGGCTCCCGGCGGGCGTCGCGAACCTGGTCCTGGGCACCGGGCCCGAGGTGGGCGCACCGCTCTCCGAGGACACGGCCGTGGACATGGTCTCCTTCACCGGGGGCCTGGAGACCGGCAAGCGGATCATGGCCACCGCCGCGGCGAGCGTGAAGAAGGTCGCGCTGGAGCTCGGCGGCAAGAACCCCAACGTGGTCTTCGCCGACGCCGACTTCGAGACGGCCGTCGACTTCGCCCTCACGGCCGTCTTCCTGCACTCGGGACAGGTCTGCTCGGCCGGGGCCCGGCTGATCGTCGAGGACTCCCTGCACGACCGCTTCGTCGACGAGGTCGTCCGCAGGGCCCGGCAGATCCGCCTCGGCGGCCCCTTCGACCCCGAGGCCGACACCGGAGCACTGATCTCCGCCCAGCACCTGGAGAAGGTCGAGGCGTACGTCGCCGCGGGGATCGCCGAGGGCGCCGTACTGCGCTGCGGCGGCGCCCGGCCCGACGACCCCGCGCTGGGAGACGGCCACTACTACCCGCCGACCGTCCTCGACGAGTGCCGGCAGGACATGCGCGTGGTGCACGAGGAGTCCTTCGGGCCCGTGCTCACCGTGGAGCGCTTCACCGACGAGGACGATGCCGTACGCATCGCCAACGACACCGAGTACGGACTCGCCGGCGCCGTGTGGACGCAGGACGCCGGCAAGGCCCAGCGGGTCGCCCGGCGGCTGCGCCACGGCACGGTGTGGATCAACGACTACCACCCCTATGTGCCGCAAGCGGAATGGGGTGGCTTCGGGCATTCGGGGGTGGGCCGGGAGCTGGGACCGACCGGCCTGAACGAGTACCGAGAGCCCAAGCACATCTGGCAGAACATCCAACCCCGGCCGCAACACTGGTTCCGCGGCTGAACGCCGAAAGAAGGTCGAACGTGACCACACAGACCGAGGTGCCGCAGCGGCGCGGCACGCCCCAGGACTCGGGCTCCACCCCGGTCATCTCCGTGCGCAGGCTGTGGAAGGTGTTCGGGCCGAAGGCCGACCAGGTGCCGGACTCCGAGGAGCTGCGCGGCCTCACCCGCCGCGAGCTCATGGACCGCACCGGCTGCACCGCCGCCGTACGCGACGTCCACTTCGACGTCTCGCCCGGCGAGGTCTTCGTCGTCATGGGTCTGTCCGGCTCCGGCAAGTCCACGCTGGTGCGATGTCTGACCCGGCTGATCGAACCCACCGCGGGAGAGATCGTCTTCGAGGGCGAGGACATCCGCCAGGCCGACGACAAGCGCCTGCGCGATCTGCGGCGCCGCAAGTTCTCCATGGTCTTCCAGCACTTCGGTCTGCTGCCCCACCGCCGCGTCGTCGACAACGTGGCGTTCGGTCTGGAGATCCGCGGCATGGGCAGGGCCGAGCGCACCAGGCGGGCCCAGGAAGTCGTCGATCTGGTCGGCCTCGCGGGATACGAGAACTCCTACCCCGACCAGCTGTCCGGCGGTATGCAGCAGCGCGTCGGCCTGGCCCGCGCGCTGGCCGGCGACCCGGACGTGCTCTTCTTCGACGAGCCCTTCTCGGCGCTCGACCCGCTGATCCGCCGTGACATGCAGAACGAGGTCATCCGCCTGCACCACGAGGTCGGCAAGACGATGGTGTTCATCACCCACGACCTCTCCGAGGCCCTCAAACTGGGCGACCGCATCCTCATCATGCGCGACGGCAAGATGGTCCAGTGCGGCACCGGCGACGAACTCGTGGGCGCCCCCGCCGACGACTACGTCCGCGAGTTCGTCAAGGACGTCCCGCGCGGCGACGTGCTCACCCTGCGCTGGATCATGCGCCCGCCGGCGGACGGCGACGCTCTGGACGGTCCCGAGCTGGGCCCCGACGTCGTGGTGAAGGAGGCCACCCGGGCGGTGCTCGCGGCCGACAAGCCGGTCAAGGTCGTCGAGAACGGCAAGCTGCTCGGCATCGTCGGCGACGAGGAGATCCTCGCGGTGGTCGCCGGGCAGGAAGGCGGCGCGTGATGACCGTCGCCGTGGAGAAGACCGAGAAACCGCAGAAGACCGGGGCCGTCGAGCCGCCCGCTCCCGTCAAGAACGTGCGCAAGGTCAGCCGGTCCATGGTGGTCGGCGCGATCCTGGTCGTCTGGCTGGTGCTGTTCGTCGTACTGCGCGGCAAGCAGACCCTCGCCCTGGGGGCGGCCGACCTGACCGACCTGCACCGTTGGTTCAACGACGTCAACGACTCGATCGGCGCGAACCGCAACTCCAACCCGCTCTTCCTCTACTTCTTCAACGAGATCCGCCTGGTCATCGACTCCCTGGTGACCTTCGTCCAGGAGCTGATCTCACAGCCGTCCGTCGGCCGGCCCGTCCCGCAGATCGGCTGGCTCGGTGTCGTCGGCATCGCCGGCTATGTCTCCTGGGCCGTGGGCAACTGGCGGGTCGCTCTGCTGGCAGTGGCCGGCTTCACCTTCCTCGGCCTGCAGGGCCTGTGGCAGGAGAGCATGGACACCCTGGCGCTCACCGTCTCCGCCGTCTTCGTGGCGCTGGTGTTCGCGATCCCGCTGGGTGTGTGGGCGGGGCTGTCCGACCGGTTCAACCGGTTCGTGACGCCCTTCCTGGACCTCATGCAGACCATGCCGACCTTCGTCTACCTGGCCCCACTGACGCTGTTCTTCCAGATCGGCCCGGCCTCCGCCACGATCGCCACGCTGATCTACGCGGCGCCGCCGACGATCCGCATCACCGCGCACGCCATCCGCTCCGTCCCGGAGACGACGGTGGAGGCGGCCGACTCGCTGGGTGCCACGCGACGGCAGTCCCTCATGAAGGTGCTGCTGCCGATGTCCAAGCGGACCGTGGTGATGGGCGTCAACCAGACCATCATGGCCGCCCTGGCCATGGTGACCATCGCCGCCCTGATCGACGCGCCCGGCCTCGGCAAGACCGTCGTCCAGGCGCTCCAGACCCTCGACGTCGGCACGGCCTTCAACGCGGGCCTGGCCATCGTCGTCATGGCCATCGTGCTGGACCGGGTCACCACCGCGGCGAGCGCACGCCAGGAGGCCGCCCGCCTCTCGAAGAACCGCTTCATCACCTGGCGACGCCCGCTGCTGGCGGCAGGTGCGGCGGTCACGGCGGTCCTGGCCTATCTGTCCCACACCTATCTGTGGGCGGCGGAGTTCCCCGGCGAGGGGAGCACCGGCAGCACCATCAGGAGCACGGCGGACAGTGTGACCACCTGGGTGCAGGACAACCTCTCGGGCGTCACCAACGCCTTCCGGGACGCCCTCACCAACAGTCTGCTCAACCCGTTCCAGGCGCTGCTCACGGACTCCCCGTGGTGGCTCGTCGGCGCGGCACTGATCGCGCTCGCCGTCGTCCTCGGCGGCTGGCGCGCCGGTGTCACCACGGCCGTCTGCGTGGGTCTGCTGGTCGGCACCGGCGTGTGGTCGGACGGCATGACGACCCTGGCGTCCACCCTCGTCGCCACGGTGCTCGTGATGCTGCTCGGCGTCGTCTTCGGCGTCTGGATGGGACGCAGCGCGCTGGTGGACCGGCTGATCCGGCCCACCCTGGACGCGGCCCAGGTCATGCCGCCGTTCGTCTACCTCGTGCCGTTCCTCGCACTGTTCGGCGCGACCCGCTTCACAGCGATCGTCGCCGCCGTCGTCTACGCGGCTCCCGTCGCCATGAAGATCATCGCGGACGGCGTACGGAACGTGCCCGCGACGACCGTGGAGGCGGCCACCTCCGCCGGGTGCAACACCTGGCAGATCATCACCAAGGTTCAACTGCCGATGGCACGCGGCGCCCTGACTCTCGCGACCAACCAGGGCCTGATCTATGTGCTGTCGATGGTTGTGGTCGGCGGCCTGGTAGGCGCCGGCGCCCTCGGCTACGACGTCGTGGCCGGCTTCTCGCAGGGACAACTGTTCGGGAAGGGGCTCGCCGCAGGGCTCGCCATCGTCCTTCTCGGAGTCATGTTCGACCGGATCACTCAGGCAGCGGCGCGGCGTACCAGCGCGTAAGGAGCAACTGACCATGGCAAGGCAAGCAAGACAGTGGAGAGTCGGCGCGGCCGGCATAGCGGGCGTGGCTGCCCTCGCGATCACCCTCACCGCCTGCGGCGGTGCGAAGGTCGGTGACAGCTCCTCGGACGCCGGCGGCTCGGGCGGCGACGGCAAGTGCGGCACCTTCAACCTCGCGGTCAACCCTTGGGTGGGCTATGAGGCCAATGCGGCGGTCATCGCGTACGTCGCGGAGCACGACCTCGGCTGCAAGGTCACCCAGAAGGATCTGAAGGAGGAGATCGCCTGGCAGGGCTTCGGGACGGGCGAGGTCGACGCCGTCGTGGAGAACTGGGGCCACGACGACCTGAAGAAGAAGTACATCACCGACCAGAAGACCGCCGTCGACGCCGGCCCGACCGGCAACGAAGGCCTCATCGGCTGGTACGTGCCGCCGTGGCTGGCCAAGGCGCACCCGGACATCCTCGACTGGAACAACCTCAACAAGTACGCGGCGAAGTTCAAGACCTCCGAGTCCGGCGGCAAGGGCCAGCTCCTCGACGGCGACCCGTCGTTCGTCACCAACGACGAGGCGCTGGTGAAGAACCTGAAGCTGGACTTCAAGGTCGTGTACGCGGGCAGCGAGACCGCCCTCATCCAGGCCTTCCGCAAGGCGGAGAAGGACAAGGAGTGGGTGATCGGCTACTTCTACGAGCCGCAGTGGTTCATGTCCGAGGTGCAGCTGAAGAAGGTCAAGCTGCCCGAGTACAAGGAGGGCTGCGACGCCGATCCGGAGAAGGTCAACTGCGACTACCCCGTGTACAAGCTGGACAAGATCGTCAGCGCGAAGTTCGCCAAGTCGGGCAGCCCGGCCTATGACCTGGTGAAGAACTTCACCTGGACCAACGACGACCAGAACGTCGTGGCGAAGTACATCGCGGTGGACAAGATGACCCCCGAGGCGGCGGCCAAGAAGTGGGTCGAGGCCAACCGCGACAAGGTGGAGGCCTGGATCAAGTAGGCCCTTCACGGATGCCCGGTGGGCGGTGCGTACGGACGCGCACCGCCCACCGGGCATTCCTGTTTCTCAAGCCATTTCCCAAGCCACTCTCCGAGGTCACCGGACCTCTTGACACCCACCTGGACGGCAGGCACATTGAGTTGCGCAACCTGAATCATGTTGCGCAGAAAGCAACTCAACCGGAGGTGCGGCGATGGCGGGACCGCGTGTGGTCATCATCGGAGCGGGAGTCGTTGGCGCGGCGCTCGCGGACGAGATCTCGGCGCGGGGCTGGACCGAGGTGACCGTGGTCGACCAGGGGCCGCTCCCGGCCACCGGAGGCTCGACCTCGCACGCCCCCGGCCTGGTCTTCCAGACGAACTCCTCCAAGACCATGACGGAGCTGGCCCGCTACACCGTCGAGAAGTTCTGCTCCCTCGACGTCGACGGCAAGCCCTGCTTCCTCCAGGTCGGCGGCCTCGAAGTGGCGACCACGCCGGAGCGCCTCGCGGAACTGCACCGCCGGCACGGGTGGATCACCGCCTGGGGCATCGAGTCCCGGATCCTGACCGCCGACGAGTGCGTCGACAAGCACCCGCTTCTCGACCGTGACAAGGTCCTCGGCGGCCTCCTCGTCCCGACCGACGGCCTCGCCAAGGCCGTCCTCGCCGTCGAGGCGCAGATCCGCCGGGCCGCCGAGCGCGGCGTGCGCTTCCTGGCCCGCCACGAGGTCCTCGATGTCCTCAAGGCCGACGGCGAGGTGACCGGCGTCCTGACCGACCAGGGCGAGATCCCCGCCGACATCGTCGTGTGCTGCGCCGGCATCTGGGGCCCGAAGATCGCCCGCATGGTCGGCATGAACCTGCCGCTGACCCCGCTCGCCCACCAGCTCGCCTGGACCGGCCCCGTCCCGGCCCTCGCCGGCCAGACGCAGGAGGCGGTCCGCCCGATCCTGCGTCACCAGGACGCGGACCTCTACTACCGCGACCGCTTCGACGGCATCGGCATCGGCTACTACGGCCACCGTCCGATGCCGATCTCCGCCGACGACATCCTCTCCGTGGACGAGGCCGACGAGATGCCCTCGATCCTGAAGTTCACCGAGGAGGACTTCGAGCCGGCCTGGAGCGAGACCCAGTCCCTGCTCCCCTCGACGCGCGAGGCGAAGATCGAGGAGGGCATCAACGGCCTCTTCTCCTTCACCACCGACAACTTCCCGCTCCTCGGCGAGTCGAGGGACGTCAAGGGCTTCTGGGTCGCCGAGGCCGTCTGGGTCACCCACTCCGCGGGCGTCGGCCGGGCCATGTCCGAATGGCTGGTCGACGGCCACTGCTCGTCCTTCGACCTGCACGAGTGCGACGTCAACCGCTTCGAGCCGCACCAGCTGTCCCCGGAGTACGTCCTCGCCCGCGACTGCCAGAACTTCGTCGAGGTCTACGACATCCTCCACCCCCTCCAGCCGTCCGGCGACCCGCGCCCGATCCGCACCAGCCCCTTCCACGCCCGCCAGCAGGAGCACGGCGCCTTCTTCCTGGAAGCGAGCGGCTGGGAGCGCCCGCACTGGTACGAGGCCAACGCGAAACTGGTCGAGGGCCGCACCATCCCCACCCCCAACGACTGGGCCGCGCAGTTCTGGTCGCCCATCGTCGGCGCCGAGGCACAGGCCACCCGCGAGACCGTCGCGATGTACGACATGACGGCTCTCAAGCGCCTGGAGGTGAGTGGCCCCGGCTCCGCCGAGTTCCTGGAGCGCCTGTGCACCGGCAAGGTCGCCAAGTCGGTCGGCTCGGTCACGTACACCCTGTTCCTCGACCACGACGGCGGCATCCGCAGCGACGTCACCGTCGCCCGTCTCGCCCGCGACCTCTTCCAGATCGGCGCCAACGGCAACCTGGACCTCGACTGGCTCAGCCGCCACCTCCCCGCCGACGGCACCGTCCAGGTCCGCGACATCACCGCCGGCACCTGCTGCATCGGCCTGTGGGGCCCGCTGGCCCGCAAGGTCCTCCAGCCGCTGACGGACGAGGACTTCACCAACGACGGCCTCAAGTACTTCCGCGCCAAGCGCGCCTACATCGGCAGCGTCCCGGTGACCGCGATGCGGCTGTCGTACGTCGGCGAACTCGGCTGGGAGCTGTACACCACCGCCGACCAGGGCCAGAAGCTGTGGGACACCCTGTGGCAGGCGGCGAGGCCCCTCGGCGGCGTCATCGCCGGCCGCGGCGCCTTCAACAGCCTCCGCCTGGAGAAGGGCTACCGATCCTTCGGCACCGACATGACCTACGAGCACGACCCCTACGAGGCCGGCGTCGGCTTCGCCGTCAAGCTCGACAAGGGCGACTTCATCGGCAAGGCGGCGCTGGAGCGCCGTAAGTCCGACGTCCGGCGCAAGCTGACCTGCCTCACAATCGACGACCCGCAGTCGGTCGTCCTCGGCAAGGAGCCGGTGTACGACGGTGACCAGGCGGTCGGCTACGTCACCAGCGCCGCCTACGGCTACACCATCGGCAAGGGCATCGCCTACGCCTGGCTCCCGGCCGAGCTCACCACTCCCGGCACGCCCGTACAGATCGGCTACTTCGACCAGCGCGTCGAGGCGGTCGTCGCCGAGGAGCCCCTGTTCGACCCCACCATGTCCCGCCTCCGCGGCTGACACCCAGCGTCGACCCCGATGGAAGGAACACCGCCGGTGAACGCACAGCTGCTCGACGGCAAGGCGACCGCCGCCGACATCCGCCGCGAACTCGCGGAGCGCGTCGCCAAGTTGACGGCCACGAACGGTCGCCCGCCGGGCCTCGGCACGGTCCTGGTCGGCGACGACCCGGGCAGCCGTGCCTACGTCGGCGGAAAGCACCGCGACTGCGCCCAGGTCGGCATCGCCTCCATCCGCCGGGACCTGCCCGCCGACGCCTCACAGGAGCAGGTCGAGGAGACGATCGACGAGCTCAACGCCGACCCGGCCTGCACCGGCTACATCGTCCAGCTCCCGCTGCCGCGCCACCTGGACGCCAACGCCGTACTGGAACGCATGGACCCGGCCAAGGACGCCGACGGCCTGCACCCCGTCAACCTCGGCCGGCTCACCCTGGGCGTCGAGGCACCGCTGCCGTGCACCCCACGCGGCATCGTGGAGCTGCTCCGCCGCCACGACGTACCGCTCGCCGGAGCACGCGTCTGTGTGATCGGCCGGGGCATCACGGTGGGCCGCCCGATCGGCCTCCTGCTCACCCGCCGCTCCGAGAACGCCACCGTCACCCTGTGCCACACCGGAACCAAGGGTCTGGCCTGGCACACCCGCGAGGCCGACATCGTCATCGCCGCCGCCGGCTCGCCCGGACTGGTCACCAAGGACATGCTGCGCCCCGGCGCCGCGGTTCTGGACGTCGGCATCACCCGCACCGACGAGGGCCTGGTCGGCGACATCCACCCGGACGCCGCCCAGATCGCCGGCTGGATCGCGCCGATGCCCGGCGGCGTGGGCCCCATGACCCGAGCGATGTTGCTGGCCAACGTCGTCGAGGCCGCCGAGAGGAACGCCACCGCCGTATGAACGCGAACGTCCCCAAGCACCCGCAGTACTCGCACCTCGCAGAAGCCCTTTCAGAAGACGGAGACGTCCGATGAGCTCCCGTACCCCAGGCGCCGACCTCCCCGACCACCCCGACTTCCTGTGGCGCAACCCCGAGCCCAAGAAGTCGTACGACGTGGTGATCGTCGGAGGCGGCGGACACGGCCTGGCCACCGCGCACTACCTCGCCAGGAACCACGGCATCACCAATGTCGCGGTGCTGGAGAAGGGCTGGCTCGCGGGCGGCAACATGGCCCGCAACACCACGATCATCCGCTCCAACTACCTGTGGGACGAGAGCGCCGGCATCTACGAGCACGCCCTCAAGCTCTGGGAGGGCCTGGCGGAGGAGCTCGACTACCCGATCCTCTTCTCACAGCGCGGCGTGCTGAACCTGGCCCACAGCCTCCAGGACGTCCGCGACAGCGTCCGCCGCGTCGAGGCGAACCGCCTCAACGGCGTGGACGCGGAGTGGCTCGACGCGGACGGCGTCAAGGAAGTCTGCCCGATCGTCAACATCTCGCAGGACGTGCGCTACCCGGTCCTGGGCGCGACGTACCAGCCGCGCGCGGGCATCGCCAAGCACGACTACGTCGCCTGGGGCCTGGCCCGCTCGGCGGATGCGGCAGGCATCGACATCATCCAGAACTGCGAGGTCACGGGCCTCGACGTGATCGGTGGCCGGGTGGTCGGCGTCCAGACGAACCTGGGCCCCATCGCGGCCGGCAAGGTTGCGCTCTGCTCGGCGGGCCACACCTCGGTCCTCGCGGCGATGGCGGGCATCGAACTCCCCATCCAGAGCCACCCGTTGCAGGCCCTGGTCTCCGAGCTGCTGGAGCCGGTGCACCCCACGGTCGTCATGTCCAACGCCGTCCACGTGTACGTCAGCCAGGCGCACAAGGGCGAGCTGGTGATGGGCGCGGGCATCGACGCGTACAACTCGTACACCCAGCGCGGTGCCTTCCACATCATCGAGGAGCAGATGGCGGCGGCCCTGGAGCTGTTCCCCGTCTTCGCCCGCGCCCATGTGCTGCGCACCTGGGGCGGCATCGTCGACACCAGCCCCGACGCCTCACCGATCATCGGGCTCAGCCCCGTCGACAACCTCTATCTCAACTGCGGCTGGGGAACGGGCGGTTTCAAGGCCACCCCGGGCGTCGGCTGGGTCTACGCCCACACCATCGCCCACGACACCCCGCACGCCCTCAACGCCCCCTTCTCGCTCGACCGTTTCACCACCGGCGCGCTCGTCGACGAGCACGGCGCTGCCGCGGTGGCCCACTAG
This sequence comes from Streptomyces sp. SD31, assembly GCF_052068475.1. NCBI lineage: Bacteria > Bacillati > Actinomycetota > Actinomycetes > Kitasatosporales > Streptomycetaceae > Streptomyces > Streptomyces sp. SD31. The sequence goes on from NZ_JBQHCX010000017.1 coordinate 113,859, forward strand.
GGAGCCGAACCCATGCTGCTCATCCCCTGCCCGTGGTGCGGGCCCCGCGACGAGGCCGAGTTCCACTACGGCGGCCAGGCCCATGTGCCGTACCCGGAGGACCCGGCGTCCCTCTCCGACGAGGACTGGGCCCGCTACCTCTTCTTCCGCGACAACCCCAAGGGCCCCTTCGCCGAACGCTGGAGCCACGCGGCGGGCTGCCGCCGCTGGTTCAACGCGGTACGGGACACGTCGACGAACGAGATCCTGACGGTGTACAGGACGGGAGAGGAACGCCCGGCACCTGTTGAGCCGAGGCCAGTGTTTTCAGCCTGTCCGGCGTTTGAGGACGAGGCCCGTTCAGGGCCGACGGGGGTCCAGGGGGCGGAGCCCCCTGGCGGGGTCGAAGGGGCGGAGCCTCTTCAGGATGGGACGGGTAGGGGCGGCGGGGGCGCTGCATCCATCAGCGGCTCCGCCGCGGGCCAGCCGTTCCGCCACACCACGCGCGGCCGAGTGGACCGCGACACCCCCCTCACCTTCACCTTCGACGGCACCGAATACCAGGGCTACCGAGGCGACACCCTCGCCTCCGCCCTCCTCGCCAACGGCGTCATCCAGGCCGGCACCAGCATCAAGCTCGGCCGCCCCCGGGGCATCTTCTCCGCCGGCGTCGAAGAACCCAACGCGGTCATCCAGATCGAGGAACCCTTCCCGGAGCCCATGCTCCCCGCCACGACCGTCGAGCTCTACGACGGCCTGGTCGCGACCAGCCTCCCCGGCCAGGGCCGCCTCGCCACCGACCCGGACCCCGCCCGCTACGACGCCGTACACGCCCACTGCGATCTGCTGATCGTCGGCGCCGGCCCGGCCGGCCTCGCGGCAGCCGCGGCGGCAGCGAAGAGCGGCGCCCGCGTCATCCTCGCCGACGACCAGCCGGAACTCGGCGGCAGCCTCCTCGGCACGGCCCAACACCTCGACTGGGTAGGGGAGGTGACGGAGCAGCTCGACGCCGCCCCCGAGGTTCGCGTCCTGCCCCGCACCACCGTCTTCGGCTACTACGACGACAACCACCTCCTCGCCGTCGAGCGCCGCACCAACCACCTCGGCGCCGCCGCCCCCGAGAACGTCTCCCGCGAACGCGTCTGGCGCATCCGCGCCCGCCGGGTCGTCCTCGCCACCGGCGCCCACGAGCGCTCGCTGGCCTTCGCGAACAACGACCGCCCCGGCGTGATGCTGGCCTCCTCGGCCCGCACCCACGTCAACCGCCACGGCGCCCTGCCCGGCCGCCACGCGGTCGTCTTCACGACCAACGACAGCGCGTACGAGGCGGCCCTGGACCTCGCCTCGGCGGGCCTCGCCATCACGGCGATCGTCGACACCCGGCCCGAACCGGGGGAGTGGGCCGAGCGCGCGAGGGCGGCGGGTATCGAAGTCCTGCCCGGTCACGCCGTCACCGGCACGGAAGGCGGCGAGGCACGCCTCACCGCCGTGACCGTCGCACCGTACGGAGAGTCCGCGGGGCGGCGCGAGTTCGCCGCCGACCTGCTGCTGGTCTCCGGCGGCTGGAACCCGGTGGCGCACCTGTTCAGCCAGTCCGGCGGCAAGCTGCGCCACGACGAGACGCTGGGCTCCTTCGTCCCCGACACCTGCCACCAGCAGGTCGAGGTCGCGGGCAGCGCGAGCGGTGTCCTCGACCCGGCAACGGTGCTGGCACAGGGCGCGGCCGCCGGTGCCCGTGCCGTCGAGGCCGAGGGCTACACACCCGAGGCGCCGCGCCTGCCGCAGGTGGCCGCACAGCCACGGCAGACGCCCCCCATGCACGTATACGTCGTCCCGGGTGGCACGGACGAAGCCCCCCGTTTCGTCGACCTCCAACGCGACGTCACCGTCGACGACCTGGCCCGCGCGACCGGCGCCGGTCTGCGCTCGGTCGAGCACACCAAGCGCTACACCACGGCCGGCACCGCCAACGACCAGGGCAAGACCTCCGGCATCCTGGCCAGCGGCGTCGTCGCCGAACTGCTCGGCGTGGACATCTCGGCGCTCGGCACGACCACGTTCCGCCCGCCGTACACGCCGGTCTCCTTCGCCGCCCTCGCGGGCCGCGACCGGGGCGTGCTGAGCGACCCGGTGCGCACGACCGCCATCCACGAGTGGCATGTCGCGCACGGCGCCCTGTTCGAGAACGTCGGCCAGTGGAAGCGCCCCTGGTACTACCCGCGAGGCGGCGAGGACATGGAGGCCGCCGTGCTGCGCGAGTGCGCCGCCACCCGCGAGAGCGTCGGCTTCATGGACGCCTCCACCCTCGGCAAGATCGACGTGCAGGGCCCGGACGCCGGCGTGTTCCTCGACCGGCTCTACACCAACATGATGAGCACCCTGAAGGTCGGCATGATCCGCTACGGCGTCATGTGCCGCCCGGACGGCATGGTCTTCGACGACGGCACGGTCATCCGCGTGGCCCCGGAACGCTTCCTGGTCACCACGACGACGGGCAACGCCGCCGCCGTACTCGACTGGATGGAGGAGTGGCACCAGACCGAGTGGCCCGAGCTGAAGGTGCACTGCACCTCCGTGACCGAGCAGTGGTCGACGGTCGCGCTCGTCGGTCCGAAGTCCCGTGAGGTCCTCGCCTCGCTCGCGCCCCAACTGGCCGTCGCCAACGACGACTTCCCGTTCATGGCGTGGCGGGAGACGACCGTCGCGGGCATCGAGGCCCGGGTCTGCCGGATCAGCTTCTCCGGCGAACTCGCCTTCGAGATCAACGTGTCCCCGTGGCAGGGCCTCGCCCTGTGGGAGGCCGTGTACGAGGCCGGTGCCCCGTACGGCATCACCCCGTACGGCACGGAGACCATGCACGTCCTGCGTGCCGAGAAGGGCTACCCGATCATCGGCCAGGACACCGACGGCACCGTCACCCCGCAGGACCTCGGCATGAGCTGGGTGGTGTCGAAGAAGAAGCCGGACTTCGTCGGCAAGCGGTCCTACGCCCGCGCGGACACCTCCCGCCCCGACCGCAAGCACCTGGTCGGCCTGCTCCCCGAGGACCCCGGCACCTTCCTCCCGGAGGGCACCCACCTCGTCGCCGACGGTGTGCTGCCGGCCCCGCCCGTCCCCATGCTCGGCCATGTCACCTCCAGCTACCGCAGCGCCGCCCTCGGCCGGACGTTCGCGCTCGCCCTGATCAAGGGCGGCCGGGACCGCATCGGTGAGCGGCTGTACGCCCCCGTCGGCGACCAACTGGTGCCGGTGACCGTCGCCGGCCCCGTCCTCTACGACCCCGAGGGAGCTCGCCGCGATGGCTGACACCGCCCTTACCGTCCCGCTCCGCAGCCCGCTGTCGCAGGTCGCGGACCGCCTGGCCGCCGCGACTCGCTCGTCCGGGGGTGCGATCCGGCTGTCCGAACTCCCCTTCCTGGCCCAGCTCAACGTGCGCCTGGACGCCAAGGGAGCGGCGGCGGCGGCCGTCGGGCTCGCACTGGACCTCCAGCTGCCGCTCCAGCCGAACACCGCCGTCCGCGCGGGGGAGTTGACCGCGCTGTGGCTCGGCCCGGACGAGTGGCTGCTGGTGGGACCGCCGGGGAGCGAGCGGGACCTGGAGAGCCGGATCCGGGAGGCCGCCGGCGACGAGCACGTCTCCGTCACCGATGTCTCCGCACAGCGCACCACGCTCCTGGTCACGGGCCCGCGCGCCCATGACCTGCTGGCCCACGGCTGTCCGCTGGACCTGCATCCGAGGGCCTTCGGCTCCGGCCGCTGTGCCCAGACGACCCTGGGCCGCACCCAGGTCGTCCTGGTCGCCCGGGACGAACCCAGGGCCGGATTCTGGGTCCTGGTGCGCTCGACGTTCGCCGGCTATCTGGCGGACTGGCTGCTCGACGCGGCGACCGAGTACCTCTGAGAAAGCCCGGCGGGCCCGCACCCCGCCGGCCCCTGTGGGAGCTCCGCTCAGGAGCTCCCACAGGGCTTTGCGCAGCATGTTCCGTCATACGCATCGAAAGTCGAACGCCTGTGACCGCCACCGCCCACGCCACCACACCACTCGACCCGCGAACACCGGTACGGCAGCCGGGAACACCGGTACTCCACGCGCACGGCCTGCCGGGCCCCGGACGGACGCTGGTCATGGGTGTCGTGAACGTGACGCCGGACTCGTTCTCCGACGGCGGGCTGGCGTTCGCCGCCGACGCCGCCGTCGCACACGGGCTCGCGCTGCTCGAACAGGGCGCGGACATCGTGGACGTGGGCGGCGAGTCGACCCGCCCCGGCGCGGCACGCCCGACGGTCGAGGAGGAGCTGCGGCGCGTCCTGCCCGTCGTCCGGGATCTCTCCGCGGCGGGCGCGATCGTGAGCGTCGACACCATGCGGGCGGAGGTCGCCGCACGTGCGCTGGACGCGGGTGCGCGGCTGGTCAACGACGTCTCGGGGGGGCTCGCCGACCCCGGGATGCTGCCGCTGATGGCCCGGGCGGGCATGCCGTACGTGCTGATGCACTGGCGTGGACACTCCGCCCGCATGCAGGCGAACGCCGTCTACGACGACGTCGTCACCGATGTGCTCGACGAGCTGCGGCTGAGGATCGACGCCGCGCTGGAGGCGGGGATACCGCCGGGCTGCCTGGTCGTCGACCCCGGGCTGGGCTTCGCCAAGACGCCCGACCACAACTGGGCGCTGCTCGGCCGCCTAGGGGACGTCATGGCCCTGGGACATCCCGTCCTCGTGGGCGCGTCACGCAAGTCGTTCCTGGGCAGCCTGCTGGCGGACCGGACGACGGGACAGCCCCGTCCCGCGCGGCTGCGCGATGCCGCGACCACCGCCGTGTCCGTGCTCGCCGCCGCACAGGGCGTCTGGTGCCTGCGCGTACACGATGTCGCGTCCACGGCGGACGCGGTGCGCGTGACGGCCCGCTGGGGCGTCGAGGCGGCGCCGTCGGCACGGTCGCCGCGGGACTGAGCACCACGGCGGGCCGTGCGCCTCAGCAGCCGAACGCCGTCGGGCCGGGCGCCGCAGCGGCCGAGTGCCGCAGTGGCCGAGCGCCGTCGGGCCGAGTGCCGCAATGGCCGAAGTGCCGTCGGGCCGGGCGCCCCTGTGAGGCCTCAGCCGAGGTAGCCCATGCGGCGGCTGATCTCGTCCGCGCCGCTGATCAGCGCGGGTGCGAGCTCGTGGATGCGTTCCTCGGTGAAGCGGTATGTGGGGCCGGAGGCGCTGAGGGCGGCGATCACTTCGCCGTCGCGGGAGCGGATGGGGGCCGCCATGGCGTGCAGCCCGATCTCGAGTTCCTCCAGTGCCACGGCGTATCCGCGCTCGCGCGCCTCGGCCAGGTTCTTCTCCAGCTTGGCCCGCGAGGTCAGGGTGTGCGGTGTCAGCTTCTGCGTCCCCGACGCCGCGAGCACGTCGGCGCGCTCCTTCTCCGTCAGGTGGGCCAGCAGGATCTTGCCGCTCGACGTGGCGTGCACCGGGGTGAGCTGGCCGACCCAGTTGTGGGTGCCGACCGCGCCCGGGCCGCGTACCTGATACAGGTTGACCGCGTAGTGCTCCTGGAGGACGGCGATGTTGACCGTCTCGCCGACCTCCTCGCTGAGCCGCTCGCACACGGTGCGGCCTTGCTGGGTGATGTCGAGGCGGCCCGTGACGGCGCCGGCCAGCCGTACGATCCCGAAGCCCAGCCGGTACTTGCCCCGCTCGGCCGTCTGCTCGACCAGGCCGCGCGCTTCCAGGGCCCCGAGCAGACGGAACGCGGTGGACTTGTGCACGTCGATCTCGGCGGCCACCTCGCTGACGCCCGCCTCGCCGCGCTGGGCGAGGATCTCCAGGACGCTGACGGCGCGGTCGACGGACTGCACCCCGTTCACCGCGGGACCCGCTGTTTCGCTATCTGCGGTGTAGTTGCTCATGGCGCAACTATACGCATGGGTCTTCACGGGTTCCATGGGCCTTTGTGCATCCCGCGGAGGCCGTGGAAGACGGCGGGAATGGCCGGATCCGGCCGCCCGCATGCTCGCACGGCCCGCCTCGTCAACGGAAGACCACTGTGCAGTTCCCGTTCACCAGCACCCGGCTCTCGCTGTGCCACTCCACGGCGCGGGCGAGCACCTGGGCCTCGACGTCGCGGCCGATGGTGACCAGCTCGTCGGGGTCGCGCGAGTGGTCCACGCGGACGACGGCCTGCTCGATGATCGGGCCTTCGTCGAGGTCGGGCGTGACGTAGTGGGCCGTGGCCCCGACGAGCTTCACACCGCGCCGGTGCGCCTGGACGTACGGCCGGGCCCCCTTGAAGCTCGGCAGGAACGAGTGGTGGATGTTGATGGCCTTGCCGTCGAGCTGCTTGCACAGGTCGTCGGAGAGGATCTGCATGTAGCGGGCCAGTACCACCAGGTCGATGTCCAGCTCGCGCACGAGCTCCAGCAGCCGTGCCTCGGCCTGGTCCTTGGTCTCCTTGGTCACCGGGACATGGTGGAAGGGGATGCCGTAGCTCTGCGCCAGGGGCTCGAAGTCACGGTGGTTGGAGACGATCGCCGGGATCTCGATGTTGAGCGCGCCGGTGGACTTGCGGAAGAGCAGGTCGTTCAGGCAGTGGCCGAACTTCGACACCATGATCAGCGCGCGCGTCGGGGTAGAGGCGTCGTGCAGCTGCCAGGTGATCCCGTACGCCTGGCCGACGGGGCCGAAGCCGGTGCGCAGGTCCTCCAGGGAGATGCCGGGGTCCGTGACGTCGAAGTGGACCCGCATGAAGAAGCGGTCCTGCAGGCGGTCGTCGAACTGCCGGCTCTCCAGGATGTTGCCGGAGTGGCTGATGAGAAAGGTGGTCACGGCGTGGACGAGACCGGCCTGGTCAGGGCAGGAAAGGGTGAGGATGAACTCACGGCCGGGCTGCGGTCGAGGAGACATTGCCTTCCTCCGTCGTCGGGTGGTGCGAATTACGCAACACGGTGAGCTATGCGCAACATGATTGAGCGCGGGTGACCAAGTGGTCAAGGGGTGGTCCGGCGGAAGTGGCCCAGGCGCCCCGAGATCTTGTCGGCGGCGGCCCGAACCGCGGCGGAGGCCTCCGGTGGCCGCTGCTCGGACAGCCGGAAGGGCGGCCCGCAGGTGCTGAGCTCCGCCGCCACCTCTCCGTCGAAGGTGAAGACCGGCGCCGCCACCGCGTCGAGGGGCTGAGCACCTTATCGATGCGAAGTTTCCCTATGTAAAACATTCTTCGCAATGTGCAACATCATGTGGACGAGGTGAGGCATCGTCAAGGGGGCGGAGGTGGCCGCGAGATGAGGGTGCTGGGTGGCGCACGTGGAAGTCGTAAGAGGTTCAGTGCCCCGTCTTGACGTCGACACGCTATCGATGTTCGGTTGCGTATGAAGAAACGCGTTCTTTCAAACGCAACGCGCTCAAGGCCCCCTGTCCCCCATTCCGGGAGCTCAGATGTCCATCCGTGCCGTCGACGAGGCACCCCTGAACAAGTTCCACCGAAAACTCACCTGGGCCTGCGCCGGCGGCCCGTTCCTGGACGGTTACCTGCTCAGCATCATCGGCGTCGCGCTCATCGGCATGAGCAACGAGCTGAACCTGAGCACCGGGGACGAGAGCCTCATCGGTGCCGCCGCCCTGGTCGGCATCTTCGTGGGAGGTCTGTTCTTCGGACCCGTCACCGACAGGCTCGGCCGTGAGGCGATGTACACCATCGACCTGGCGGTGCTCGTCGTCGGCTCGGTGCTGTCGGTGTTCGCCACCGAGACCTGGCAGTTCGTCGTCCTGCGCTTCGTGCTGGGCATGGCCATCGGGGCCGACTATCCGATCGCGACGTCGCTGCTCGCCGAATGGGTGCCGAACAAACACCGGGGCCGACTGCTGGGCATCCTCATCCTGGCCTGGTACGTCGGTGCGGCGGCCGCCTATGTGGTCGGCTATGTGATGGCCGAGATCGCGGGCAACGGCTCCTGGCGGTGGATGCTCGCCTCGGGTGCCGTACTGAGCGCCCTGATCCTGCTGATGCGCATCGGTACGCCGGAGTCGCCGCTCTGGCTGGTCAACAAGGGCCGTACCGCCGATGCCCAGAAAGCGATCAAGAAAGCGCTCGACCGCACCGTCCCCGTCGAAGAACTGTTGGCGGCCTCGGCGGTCGAACAGTCGGTGGAGCAGAGCCGGGTCCGTGACCTGTTCCAGGGCACCTATCTGAGGCGAACCCTGTTCTGCGGCCTGTTCTACATGTGTCAGATCACGCCGATGTTCGCCCTCTACACCTTCGGCCCCTCCATCCTGGGCTCCTTCGGGCTCGGGGAGGGCAATGAGAGCAACCTGGGCTCGGCGCTGATCAGCGTCGTCTTCGTGCTGGGCTGTATCCCCGCGCTCCGTCTGGTGGACCGGGTGGGACGCCGTCCCGTCATCGTGTGGTCATTCGCCCTGATGGTGGTGCCGCTCGCGGTGCTCGGCGGCGGCAACGCGCTGCCCATCGCGGTGGTCGTCGTGTGCTTCTGTGCCTACGCGCTCCTGTCGGGCGGCCCGACGGTGCTGGAGTGGACGTATCCCAACGAGCTGTTCCCCACCGGCATCCGGGCCACCGCGGGAGGCGTGGCGACCTCGATCAGCCGTATCGGTGCCGCTGCCGGTACCTATCTGCTGCCGATCTCCCTGGACCGGCTGGGCATCGGTACGACCATGTTGATCGGCGCCGGCATCACCGGGGTGGGGTGGCTGGTGTCCTTCGCCTGGGCCGAGGAGACGCGGGGCCGCACCCTGGCGGAGACCAGCGCCCTGCCCGGCTCCGTGCGGCCCGCGACGGCAGGCGGGGAGCGGCACGACAGCCTGCGCGAAAGCGGTCTCGGGCGGTTCTGACCGGATAGCGCACAGCACCGGGCGACATGCAGCCGGCCGGCCTTCTCGGAGGCCGGCCGGCTGCATGTCTGTGGGCGCCCGGAGTCCGTTTTCCGGCGGGATGGCAACTTCGCGCGACCAACCTCTTGACAGTGGGTGTCCGCAGGGAGACAGTTTGGTCGGTCGTTGCTTATAGCGAAGAGAGTTGCGTAATGCGCAACTCAAGTGGCGGCTTGGCCCCCCGGGTCTCGCCCGGGCTGGGGTGAAGTTCCCTCCCTCCCTCCCTCCCTCGTCGATCGCTCCGGGGAGCGATCGACGTCCTCCCGCCATCCAGAACATCAGGCCGAAGATCCCGAAGATCCCGAAGATCGCATTCGGCCGTCCCCTCGACGAGGAGATCGACCGTGACACACGAGGTACGCGCCGTCGTCGCCCGGCAGAAGGGCGCACCGGTCTCGTTGGAGACCATCCTGGTGCCGGACCCCGGCCCCGGTGAGGCCCTGGTGCGGGTGCAGGCCTGCGGCGTCTGCCACACCGATCTGCACTACCGGGAGGGCGGGATCAACGACGAGTTCCCCTTCCTGCTCGGCCACGAGGCGGCCGGTGTCGTCGAGTCGGTCGGCGAGGGCGTCACCGACGTCGCGCCCGGCGACTTCGTCGTCCTCAACTGGCGTGCCGTCTGCGGCACTTGCCGGGCGTGCGGCAAGGGCGAGCCGTGGTACTGCTTCGCCACGCACAACGCCACCCAGCCGATGACCCTGGCCGACGGCACCCCGCTCTCCCCAGCCCTCGGCGTCGGCGCCTTCGCCGAGAAGACCCTGGTTGCCGCCGGCCAGTGCACCAAGGTCGACCCGGCCGCCCGGCCCGCCGCGGCCGGCCTGCTCGGCTGCGGGGTGATGGCCGGGTTCGGCGCCGCGGTCAACACCGGCGGCGTGGGCCGCGGTGACTCGATCGCGGTGATTGGCTGCGGCGGCGTGGGCATGGCCGCGATCGCGGGCGCCAAGGTGGCCGGTGCGAGCCGGATCATCGCAGTGGACCTCGACGAGCGGAAGCTGAAGTGGGCCGAGCAGTTCGGCGCCACCGACACCGTCGACTCCTCCCGGACCGACGCCGTCGAGGCGATCCGTGAGCTGACCGGTGGCTTCGGCGCCGACGTCGTGGTGGACGCGGTGGGCCGCCCCGAGACCTTCAAGCAGGCCTTCTACGCCCGCGACCTGGCCGGCACCGCCGTCCTGGTCGGCGTCCCCACTCCGGAGCTGACCCTCGAGCTGCCCCTGCTGGACGTCTTCGGCCGCGGCGGGGCGCTGAAGTCGTCCTGGTACGGCGACTGCCTGCCCTCCCGGGACTTCCCCGCCCTGATCGACCTCTACCTCCAGGGCCGCTTCGACCTGGGCGAGTTCGTCACCGAGACCATCGCCCTGAACGACGTCGAGGCCGCGTTCGCCAAGATGCACCACGGCGACGTCCTGCGCTCGGTGGTGCTCCTGTGACCGCGCGCATCGAACGACTCGTCACCTCCGGCACCTTCGAACTGGACGGCGGCAGCTGGGAGGTGGACAACAACGTCTGGCTGATCGGCAACGACGACGAAGTCCTCGTCATCGACGCCGCGCACGACTCCGACGTGATCGCCGCCGCCGTCGGCGACCGCCGCCTGGTCGCCGTCGTGTGCACCCACGCCCACAACGACCACGTGGGCGCCGCTCCCGCCCTGGCCGCCCGCTACGGCGCGCCCATCCTGCTGCACCCGGCCGACGCGGTGCTGTGGAAGACGGTGCACGGCATGCGGGTGCCCGACTTCTGGGAGCTGATCGACGGCGAGGAGCTGACCGTCGCCGGCACCGCACTCCAGGTGCTGCACACCCCCGGCCACTCGCCCGGCTCCGTCTGCCTGTACGCGCCGGAACTGGGCGCCCTGTTCTCCGGCGACACCCTCTTCCAGGGCGGCCCCGGAGCCACCGGCCGCTCCTTCTCCGACTTCGACACGATCATCGCCTCCCTCCAGGAACGGCTGCTCACGCTCCCCGCCGACACCACCGTCCATACCGGCCACGGCCCCACCACCACGATCGGGGTCGAGGCACCCCACCTCGACGAGTGGATCGCCCGCGGCCACTGATCCCGTCCGTCGCCTCAGTACCAAGGCCTGTCACCGCACTACGAACCTGGAGGAAGACCATGGCGGCACAGCCGAAGGTGGTCATCATCGGCGCCGGCATCGTCGGGTGCGCCCTCAGCGACGAACTGGCCGCACGGGGCTGGACGGACGTCACCGTTCTGGAGCAGGGCCCGCTCTTCGCCACGGGCGGCTCCACCTCACACGCCCCCGGTCTGGTGTTCCAGACCAACGGCTCCAAGACGATGACCGAGTTCGCCCGGTACACGGTCGAGAAGTACAGCGCGCTGACCCTGGACGGGCAGTGGTGCTTCAACCAGGTCGGCGGCCTGGAGGTGGCCACCAGCCCCGAGCGCCTCGCGGAGATCCAGCGCCGGCACGGCTGGCTGAACTCCTGGGGCGTGGAAAGCCGCCTGCTCACGCCCGAGGAGTCCGCCGCACTGCACCCCCTGCTGGACCCCGAGCGAATCCTCGGCGGCTTCCACATCCCCAGCGACGGCCTGGCCAAGGCGCTCCGGGCGAGCGAGGCCCAGGCCCGCCTGGCCGCGGCCCGCGGCGCCCGCTTCCACCCCCACCACACGGTGACCGGCATCGAGACGACCGGCGACCGGGTCAGCGCGGTCGTCACCGACCAGGGCACCTTCCCGGCCGACATCGTGGTCTCGTGCGCCGGGTTCTGGGGGCCGAGGATCGGGCGGATGGCCGGGCAGCCGGTGCCCCTGGTGCCCATGGCCCACCAGTACGCCCGCACCACCGAACTCCCGCTGCTCGCCGTCCGCAACGACGAGCGCACGGAGGCCTCCCTGCCGATCCTGCGCAACCAGGACGCCGGCCTCTACTACCGCGAACTCGTCGACCGCATCGGCATCGGCTCCTACGCCCACCGCCCCATGCCCGTCTCCCTGGACGAGGTGGCGCACCCCAGCGAATCCGCGATGCCCTCGTCCCTGCACTTCACCGAGGCCGACTTCGAGGGCGCCTGGGCCGACTCCCTCGCGCTGCTGCCCTCCCTCGCCGACACGAAGATCGAGGAGGGCTTCAACGGCATCTTCTCCTTCACCTCCGACGGCATGCCGCTGATGGGCGAGTCGCCGAAGGTGCAGGGTTTCTGGCTCGCGGAGGCCGTCTGGGTCACCCACTCGGCCGGCGTGGCCAAGGCGATGGCCGAGTGGCTGGTCGACGGCCGCCCCGGCACCGACGTCCACGAGTGCGACGTCAACCGCTTCGAGGAGGTCCAACTGGCCCCGTCGTACGTCATGGAGCGCAGCTGCCAGAGCTTCGCCGAGGTGTACGACATCCTGCACCCGCTGCAGCCCGCGCAGCGCCCACGCCCGCTGCGGACCAGCCCCTTCCACGCCCGTCAGGAGGCCCTCGGCGCGGTGTTCCTGGAGGGCGGCGGCTGGGAACGCCCGCACTGGTACGAGGCCAACGCCGACCTGCCCGAGGTGGCCCGCGTCCCCGGCCGTAACGACTGGGCGTCCCGCTACTGGTCGCCGATCGCCGGTGCCGAGGCCCTGGTCACGCGTGAGCGCGTGGCCCTGTACGACATGACCCCGCTGAAGCGGCTGGAGGTCACGGGCCCCGAAGCGCTCGCCTTCCTCCAGAGACTGACCACCAATCAGCTGGACAAGCCGGTCGGCTCGGTCACCTATACCCTGCTGCTCGATGCCGCCGGCGGTGTCCGCAGCGACCTGACCATCGCCCGCCTGGAGACCGAGCGCTTCCAGATCGGCGCCAACGGCAACCTCGACCTGGACTGGCTGCTCCGGCGACTGCCGAGTGACGGCTCCGTGCAGGTACGGGACATCACCGCCGGCACCTGCTGCCTCGGCCTCTGGGGCCCGCGCGCCCGCGACCTCGTCCAGCCGCTCACCGACACCGACTTCTCGCACAAGGGCTTCGGCTACTTCAAGGCCAAGCAGGCCTACCTGGGCGACGTCCCGGTCACGGCGATGCGGCTGAGCTACGTCGGGGAGCTGGGCTGGGAGATCTACACCACCGCCGACCTCGGCGCCAGACTGTGGGACACCCTGTGGGAGGCCGGGCAGGAGCTGGGCATCATCGCCGCCGGCCGCGGCGCCTTCAACAGCCTGCGCCTGGAGAAGGGTTACCGCTCCTGGGGTCATGACATGACCACCGAGCACAACCCCTACGAGGCCGGACTCGGCTTCGCCGTCCGCCGCGACAAGGACCACTTCACCGGCAAGGCCGCCCTGGAGGGCACCAGCGACGAGACGGTCACTCGCCGGCTCACCCCGCTGGTCGTCCAGGACGAGCAGTCCGTGGTCATGGGGCACGAACCGGTGTACGTGGCCGGTCGCCCGGTCGGCTACGTGACCAGCGCCGCCTACGGCTACACCATCGGTGCGCCTATCGCCTACGCCTGGCTGCCCGCCGAACACGCCGCCCCCGGAACCCCGGTGGAGATTGAGTACTTCGGCGCCAAGGTCCCGGCCGTCACCGCCGCCGAGCCGCTCTTCGACCCCGAGATGTCCCGCATCCGGCGCTGAACCGGCGACGAGCGCGGACCGAACGCCACCTCATCGAAGTTCGTGCCCGTGACCGCCCGCCGCGTGCGCGTCCGAGTCTCCCGAATCCGAGTCTCCCGAATCCGAATCTTCCGAATCTGCATCTTCCGAAGGTGACACGATGACCATCACGAACCTGCCGCCCAGCCTGATCCCCACGCTGTCCGGCGAGTACTACACCGACCCCGAGGTCTTCGCCCAGGAGCAGGAGCGGGTCTTCGAGGCCATGTGGTTCTGCGTGGCCCGAGCCCCCGAGCTGGCCAAGCCCGGCGCCTTCGGCACGTACCAGGTCGGACGTGAGAGCGTGCTCGTCTCCCGCTCGCGGGACGGCTCGATCAAGGCGTTCCTCAACATCTGCCGGCACCGCGGCGCCAAGCTGTGCACCGAGGAGTCCGGCGAGGTCAAGCGCGCCTTCCAGTGCCCTTACCACGCCTGGACCTACGGCCTGGACGGCAAGCTGGTCGCCGCCCCCAACCTGACGTCCATGCCGGACATCGACCGGACCGAGTACGGCCTGATCAACGTCCATGTGCGGGAGTGGCTCGGCTATGTGTGGGTGTGCCTCGCCGACGAGCCGCCGTCCTTCGAGGCCGAGGTGATGGGCGCGGTCGTCGAGCGGCTCGGCGACGTCGAGTCGATCGAGCGCTACGGCATCGACGATCTGAAGGTGGGCCGCCGTATCACCTACGACGTGAAGGCCAACTGGAAGCTCATCATCGAGAACTTCATGGAGTGCTACCACTGCGCCACGATCCACCCCGAACTCACCGAGGTGCTCCCGGAGTTCGCGGACGGCTACGCCGCCCAGTACTACGTCGGCCACGGCGCCGAGTTCGGCGAGGACGTCCAGGGCTTCACGGTGGACGGCTCCGAGGGCCTGGACCGCATCCCGGGCGTCGCCGAGGACCAGGACCGCCGCTACTACGCCATCACCGTCCGGCCGCAGGTCTTCATCAATCTCGTGCCCGACCACGTGATCTTCCACCGGATGTACCCGCTGGCACCCGACCGCACGGTCGTCGAGTGCGACTGGCTGTACCTGCCGCACGTCGTAGAGAGCGGCAAGGACGTGGAGCGTTCGGTGGAGCTGTTCCACCGGGTCAACCAGCAGGACTTCGACGCCTGTGAGCGCACCCAGCCGGCGATGAGCTCGAAGGCGTACTCCAAGGGCGGCGTGCTGGTGCCCAGCGAGCACCACATCGGCGAGTTCCACACCTGGCTGCAGAACAAGCTCGAGGTGCGTCCCACGCACTGACCCCACCCCAGAACGCCCGCCCACCTGCTGTTGCGGCCCCTCCGGCAGGTGGGCGGGCCATTGGGCTGCCCCGCTGTACGGGTTGCGCATAGTGCAACATTGAGCGTCATCGGAAATTGATATGCGACGCCTCCCTTGACAACGCCCGCACCGCGCGGAAAGCATGTTGCGTATAGCGAATATCGTTGTGTTATGCGAGACAACTCCCGTCTGGAGTCGGCATGAGGAGCATCACCGTCGTCGGAGCGTCGCTGGCAGGACTGAGCACGGTCCGCGCGCTGCGCGCAGAGGGCTATGACGGCGAGATCGTCGTCGTGGGGGAGGAGCGCCACACCCCCTATGACCGGCCCCCGCTGTCCAAGGACTTCCTCAAGGGAGACATCGACGCCGAGGGGCTCGCGCTCGGCGACGCCGACGAGTACGAGGTCCTGGACGCGCAGTGGCTGCTCGGCGAGCGCGCCGTGCGGCTCGACCCCGTCGCCCGCACCGTGACCCTGGCCAAAGGACGCCATGTGCGCACCGACGGCATCGTCATCGCGACCGGCGCCAGCCCCCGCACCCTCCCCGGCGCCGACGGGCTGGCCGGTGTCCACACCCTGCGCACCCTGGACGACGCCCAGGCCCTGCGCGCCGAACTGCTCGACGGCCTGCCCAGGGTCGTCGTCATCGGCGCCGGGTTCATCGGCGCCG
This sequence comes from Streptomyces sp. SD31, assembly GCF_052068475.1. NCBI lineage: Bacteria > Bacillati > Actinomycetota > Actinomycetes > Kitasatosporales > Streptomycetaceae > Streptomyces > Streptomyces sp. SD31. The sequence continues at coordinate 129,232 of NZ_JBQHCX010000017.1, forward strand.
AGGTGGCCTCCACCGCGCACCGGCTCGGGCTCCACGTCACCGTCGTCGAGGCACTCCCCGTACCCCTGGAGCGCCAACTCGGCCGCGAGATGGGGCTGGTGGTCTCCTCGCTCCACAGTGATCACGGGGTTCAGCTGCTGTGCGGAACCGGCGTGGCGGAACTGATCGGCGAGGGCCGGGTCACGGGCGTACGGCTGACGGACGGGCGGGTGCTGCCCGCCGACATCGTCGTGGCCGGCGTGGGCGTGCGGCCCAACACCGACTGGCTCGCCGGCTCCGGTGTGCAGGTGGACGACGGCGTGGTGTGCGACGCCGGCTGCTCGACCGGCGTCCCGGGCGTGGTCGCCGTCGGTGACGTCGCCCGCTGCCCCAACCCGTTCACCGGACGGCACGCCCGCATCGAGCACTGGAGCAGCGCCACCGAGCAGGCGAAGACCGCCGCCCGCACCCTGCTGACCGGTTTGTCGGCCCCCGCCCCGCTCACCGCGCCGTACTTCTGGTCCGACCAGTACCAGTCGCGCATCCAGGTCGCCGGATACGTCGCCCCCGGCGCCGAGCCCGAGGTCGTCGAGGGCGACCTCGGCAGCCGTACCTTCACGGCCGTCTACCGGCGCGAGGGCACCCCCGTCGCCGTGCTCTCCCTCAACCAGCCGAAGTTCTTCAACCGGCTCCGCCGCACTCTCGTCCCCGCCGCCGCGGCCGTCGTGTCATGACCTCCGCGCCCCGCCTCTCCCTGGAATCCGCAGGGGAGACCGCCCCGAGCATTCCGCGCCACCTGCGTTACACCTGGGACCACGAGTGGCTGGTCGTGGACGAGGGCAACGCCACCGTCGGCATCACCGCGTTCGCGGCGAAGGCCCTCGGTGACGTGGTCGACCTCCGGCTGCCCGCGGTCGGTTCCTGGGTCGAGGCGGGGGAGAGCTGCGGGCGGATCTCGTCACGGACCGCCGTCAGCGGCCTGTACGCACCCGCCTCGGGCCGGGTCCTGGAAGTCAACACCGCGCTGGCCGACGACCCCGGCGTCGTCAATGCCGCCCCCTACACCGGCGGCTGGCTGTTCCGGCTGCGCGTCGAGAACATCGCCGGCGCGCTGTCCGCCGATGCCTACGCCGCCCACTGTGCCCACACCCAAGGAGACCGCCGATGACCCTGTTCAACCAGCCCCTGCACGAGCTCGACCCGGAGGTAGCCGCCGCGGTCGGCGCCGAGCTGGAGCGCCAGCAGTCGACCCTGGAGATGATCGCCTCCGAGAACTTCGCGCCGGTCGCAGTGCTGGAGGCGCAGGGTTCGGTTCTGACCAACAAGTACGCCGAGGGCTATCCGGGCCGTCGTTACTACGGTGGCTGTGAGCACGTCGACGTCGCCGAGCAGATCGCCATCGACCGGGTCAAGGAGCTGTTCGGCGCCGAGTACGCCAACGTGCAGCCTCATTCCGGTGCTTCGGCCAACCAGGCCGCGCTGTTCGCGCTGGCCCAGCCCGGCGACACGATCCTGGGTCTGGACCTGGCGCACGGTGGCCACCTCACCCACGGCATGAAGATCAACTTCTCGGGCAAGCAGTTCAACGTCGTCCCGTACCACGTGGACTCCGAGTCAGGTCTCGTGGACATGGCGGAGCTGGAGCGGCTCGCCAAGGAGCACCGGCCGAAGGTGATCATCGCCGGGTGGTCGGCGTACCCGCGGCAGCTGGACTTCGCCGAGTTCCGGCGGATCGCGGACGAGGTCGAGGCGTACCTGTGGGTGGACATGGCGCACTTCGCCGGTCTGGTCGCGGCGGGCCTGCACCCGAACCCCGTCGAGTACGCGGATGTCGTCACGTCCACGACGCACAAGACGCTGGGCGGGCCGCGCGGCGGCATCATCCTCGCCAGGCAGGCCTTCACGAAGAAGCTGAACTCGTCCGTCTTCCCGGGCTTCCAGGGCGGTCCGCTGGAGCATGTGATCGCGGCCAAGGCGGTCTCCTTCAAGGTCGCCGCCAGCGAGGAGTTCAAGGAGCGTCAGCGTCGTACGGTCGAGGGTGCGAAGATCCTCGCCGAGCGGCTGACGGCCGACGACGCCCGTGAGGCCGGGGTGAACGTGCTCTCCGGCGGCACGGACGTGCACCTGATCCTGGTCGACCTGCGCAACTCCGAGCTGGACGGGCAGCAGGCCGAGGACCGGCTCCACGAGGTCGGCATCACGGTCAACCGCAACGCCGTCCCGAACGACCCGCGCCCGCCGATGGTGACCTCGGGTCTGCGCATCGGCACCCCGGCCCTGGCCACCCGCGGCTTTGCGGCCGAGGACTTCGCCGAGGTCGCCGACGTCATCGCCGAAGCGCTGAAGCCGTCGTACGACACGGTCGCCCTCAAGGCCCGGGTCAAGGCGCTGGCCGACAAGCACCCGCTGTACCCCGGCCTGTAACCGACCCCCTCCCGCAGGGGCGTGCCGTGACCGCTCGGCACGCCCCTCCAATCCCACGGAGTATGGCGTGGCAATCAGCGTCTTCGACCTGTTCTCCATAGGCATCGGCCCGTCCAGTTCGCACACCGTCGGTCCGATGCGCGCCGCGGGGATGTTCGTGGCCCGGCTGAAGCAGGACGGCGTGCTCGCCCAGACCGCCGCCGTACGGGCCGAGTTGTTCGGCTCCCTCGGCGCGACCGGCCACGGCCACGGCACCCCCAAGGCGGTACTGCTCGGCCTGGAGGGCTACGAGCCGCACACGGTCGACGTCGCCCAGGCCGACCTGGACGTCGAGCGGATCCGCAGCACCGGACGCATCCGCCTCCTCGGTGCCGAGATCGGCCCGGCCCACGAGATCGACTTCGACGCCTCGACGCAACTGGTCCTGCACCGCCGACGGTCGCTGCCGTACCACGCCAACGGCATGATCCTCTTCGCTTACGACGGCGACGGCGTACCGCTGCTGGAGAAGACGTACTACTCGGTCGGCGGCGGTTTCGTGGTCGACGAGGACGCGGTCGGCGCGGACCGGATCAAGCCCGACGACACGGTGCTGACCCACTCGTTCAGCACCGGCGACGAACTGCTGCGTCTGACGAGGGAGACCGGTCTGTCGATCTCCGCGCTGATGCTGGAGAACGAGAAGGCCTGGCGCACCGAGGAGGAGATCCGCGCGGGCCTGCTGGAGATCTGGCGGGTCATGGAGGCCTGTGTGGCACGCGGGCTGGGCCGCGAGGGCATCCTCCCCGGCGGTCTGAAGGTCCGTCGGCGGGCCGCGGCGGCAGCCCGGGCACTGCGCAGCGAGGGCGACCCGGCGGGCCGCGCCATGGAGTGGGTGACCCTTTACGCGATGGCCGTGAACGAGGAGAACGCGGCCGGGGGCCGGGTCGTCACCGCCCCGACGAACGGTGCGGCCGGCATCATTCCCGCCGTCCTGCAGTACTTCCTCGACTTCGTGCCGGGTGCCGACGAGGACGGCATCGTGCGCTTCCTCCTCGCGGCGGGCGCCATCGGCCTGCTCTTCAAGGAGAACGCGTCCATCTCCGGCGCCGAGGTCGGCTGCCAGGGCGAGGTCGGCTCGGCCTGCTCGATGGCCGCCGGTGCTCTCGCCGAGGTCCTCGGTGGCAGCCCCGAACAGGTCGAGAACGCCGCCGAGATCGGCATGGAACACAACCTCGGCCTCACCTGCGACCCGGTCGGCGGCCTCGTCCAGATCCCGTGCATCGAGCGCAACGGCATGGCCGCGGTCAAGGCCGTCACCGCCGCCCGCATGGCCCTGCGCGGCGACGGCCGCCACCACGTCTCCCTCGACAAGGTCATCAAGACCATGAAGGAGACCGGCGCCGACATGAAGGTCAAGTACAAGGAGACCGCTCGCGGCGGCCTCGCCGTCAACGTCATCGAGTGCTGAGGAGAGAGACGGACGGAACAGGGGAAAGGGCCGCAGCCATGCTCATCGACACCTACGGCCGAGTCGCCACCGACCTGCGGGTCTCGTTCACCGACCGGTGCAACCTGCGCTGCACGTACTGCATGCCGGAGGAGGGCCTGCGCCGGCTGGCCGGGCCCGACCTGCTCACGGACGACGAGGTCGTACGGCTCGTCCGGATCGCGGTCACCGAACTCGGCGTGGACGAGGTCCGGTTCACCGGCGGTGAGCCGCTGCTGCGCCCCGCCGTCTTCAAGGCCCTGACCCGGCGCGACCGCCACCGAGACGTGCTGGCGGGCCTTGCGGCGGCCCGCGCCGCCGGGCTCACCCCGGCGAAGGTCAACGCCGTCCTGATGCCCGGCCTCAACGACGACGAAGCGCCCGAACTGCTCGCCTGGGCCCTGCACAACGACTACGAACTCCGGTTCATCGAGCAGATGCCGCTCGACGCCCAGCACGGCTGGCAGCGACGGCATGATCACCGCCGGGGCCGTCCTGGAGAGCCCGCGCACCCGTTTCACGCTCACCCCCGAGCCGGACGAGGCTCGCGGCTCCGCACCCGCCGAGCGCCGGCTCGTCGACGGCGGCCCGGCCCGGGTCGGCGTCATCGCCTCCGTGACCCGCCCCTTCTGCCGCGCCTGCGACCGCACCCGGCTCACCGCCGACGGTCAGGTGCGTGACTGTCTGTTCGCCCGGGAGGAGTCCGACCTGCGCGCGGCACTGCGCTCCGGGGCGGCGGACGAGGAGATCGCGGGGCTGTGGAAGCGCGCGATGTGGGGGAAGAAGGCCGGCTCCGGACTCGACGAGCCCTCCTTCCGGCAGCCCGACCGGCCCATGTCGGCCATCGGGGGCTGACGCCCGAGCCCGCAGGGGGGAACGACGTCCACCGACAGAACTGGGAGTGAGGCCATGGGACGGGTCACCGAGCGACGGCGCGTGGTGCGCATCCGGGACGGCGCGCTGAACACGCGCCCGGACACGCTGGTGGCGGAGGAGCCACTGGAGATCCGGCTCGGCGGCAAGCCCCTGGCGATCACCATGCGCACTCCCGGGGACGACTTCGCGCTCGCCGCCGGCTTCCTGGTCAGCGAGGGCGTCGTGAGCCGCGCCGAGGACGTGGCGAACATCGTGTACTGCGCGGGCGCCACCCAGGACGGCTCGAACACGTACAACGTCGTCGACGTGCAACTCGCCCCCGGCGTACCGCTGCCCGACATCACGCTCGAACGCAACGTGTACACCACATCGTCGTGCGGCCTGTGCGGAAAGGCCAGCCTGGACGCCGTACGCACCACGGCACGCTGGCCGATCGCCGATACACCCCCGGTCCGGGTCACCCCGGAACTGCTGGCCGAGCTGCCCGGTCAACTCCGGGCGGCGCAGCGGGTGTTCGACCGCACGGGCGGTCTGCACGCCGCCGCGCTGTTCTCGCCCGAGGGCGAGCTCCTCGACCTGCGCGAGGACGTCGGCCGGCACAACGCCGTCGACAAGCTGATCGGCCGCGCGCTGCGGAACGGCGAACTGCCGCTGTCCCACGCCATCCTGCTCGTGTCCGGGCGGGCGTCCTTCGAGCTGGCGCAGAAGGCGGTCATGGCGGGCATCCCGGTGCTGGCGGCGGTCTCGGCGCCGTCCTCCCTCGCCGTGGACCTGGCGGCGGAGACGGGGCTCACCCTCGTCGGCTTCCTGCGTGGCAGTTCCATGAACGTGTACGCGGGCGAGCAGCGCCTCGACCTGCGTGCGCGGGCAACGGCAGGGGCCGATACGTGACCCGGCTCGAGGGGATCCAGCGCAGCCGCACCCACGGCAGCACTCTCGTCGCCCCGCCCCGCCCGCGGCGCCCCGGCGCCCACGACCGCCCCCGCCGCGTCGCCATGCTCAGCGTGCACACCTCGCCGCTGCACCAGCCCGGAACCGGCGACGCGGGCGGCATGAACGTCTACATCGTCGAACTGGCCAAGCGCCTCGCCGCCATCGACATCGAGGTGGAGATCTTCACCCGGGCCACCTCCGCCGCACTCCCGCCCACCGTCGAACTCGCGCCCGGGGTCCTCGTACGGCACGTGGCCGCCGGACCCTACGAAGGCCTGGCCAAGGAGGACCTCCCGGCGCAGCTCTGCGCCTTCACGCACGGCGTCACGCAGGCCTGGGCCGACCACCGTCCAGGCCACTACGACCTCGTCCACTCCCACTACTGGCTCTCCGGCCACGTCGGCCGGCTCGCCGCCGAGCGCTGGGGCGTCCCGCTCGTCCACGCCATGCACACCATGGCCAAGGTCAAGAACGCCAACCTGGCCGACGGCGACCCCCCCCGAGCCCGCCGCCCGTGTGCTCGGCGAGACCCAAGTCGTACGGGCCGCCGACCGGTTGATAGCCAACACCGACAAGGAGGCGGACGAACTTCTCCGTCACTACGACGCCGACACCGCCCGGGTCGCCGTCGTCCATCCCGGTGTCAACCTCGAGTGCTTCCGCCCCGACGCCCGGGGTGTCGAGGCCGGACGTGCCGCCGCCCGGTCCCGCCTCGGCCTCCCGCAGGACGCGCTGATCCCGCTGTTCGTAGGGCGCATACAGCCGCTGAAGGCGCCCGATGTCCTGCTGCGCGCGGTGGCCCGGCTGCTGGCGGAGCGGCCGTGGCTGCGGGAGCGGATCGTGGTGCCGGTCGTGGGCGGGCCCAGCGGCAGCGGCCTGGCCAAGCCGGAGGGGCTGCAGAAGCTGGCGGCCCGGCTCGGCATCGGTGACGTCGTGCTGTTCCGGCCGCCGGTCGGGCAGGACCGGCTCGCCGATTGGTATCGGGCGGCCTCCGTCCTGGTCATGCCGTCCCACAGTGAGTCCTTCGGACTGGTGGCCGTCGAGGCACAGGCCTGCGGCACCCCGGTGATCGCCGCCAAGGTCGGCGGGCTGCCGGTGGCCGTACGAGACGGCGTGAGCGGCGTTCTCGTACCCGGGCACGACCCGGCGGACTACGCGCGGGCGCTCTACGGCTTCGTCGACGACCCGGCCCGCTCGGCCCGGATGAGCGAGGTCGCGGTCCGGCACGCCCGGTCCTTCGGCTGGGCCACGGCCGCGACGGCGACGGCGGACGTCTACACGGCGGCCCTGCTGCGGCGAGGCCGCGCTTCCCGCACGGTCGGCGAGGGACAACTCCAGTAGCCGCGGCCCGAACTGCTGTCCGGGCGGGCCGCTGCGCAGTACCGTGCGGGCAGTCCGCACGGCAGGGGGTGGCGATGCCGGGGTACGACATGCGCGCCGGGCGCGTGAGTGGGCGCTACGCGCGCGTGGGCGGCCCGTACCCGCGGGTGAGTGGGCCGTACAACCATGGATGACCAGCGAACTCACGGTAGCCGCGAGGTCCGCCACGATGTCCGGAAAGCGGGCCGGATGGCTGCGCACGGCGGTCCGTCCGCCTACGCTCGCTCCGTGCTGCGCATCACCGACGCCCGAACCGGCGAGCCTGTCGACGCCGCCCCCGCCCGCCGGGGCCTGACCCGGATCGAGGCGCATACGGAAGGCTTCGACATCACCGCCCTGCGGATCCTGCTGGTCGCCGATCTCCTCGTCCGTGCCCTGGAACTCGGCGGTACTCCGGTCTGGGCGCTGCTCGACGAGGAGCGGCAGCAGGCGGAGCTGCGGGCCGGGGCCGCGGCGCTCGGCATCCGGCCCTTCGAGGACGGCCGGGACGCCGCGTCGGGACTGGGCGAGGCACAGGTCATCCACGTCGTGCGGGAGGCAGGCCCGGAGCCCGACGGAGTACGGGTCGCCGTCGCGCCCGTGCACGCGCAGGCGCCTCCCGAGGAGGCCGACCCCGCCGCCCTGCGTCTCGCGCTGCTCTCCCGGCGCACCGGCGTGCCCGTACGGCTCGACATGGCCGCACTCACCGACGCCCACGACACGCTCGTGCGCTGGCGCGCTGCCGTCGCCGCCTGGGCGCAGGGGCCGTCGCGGCCCATCCCCGACGAGGTGCGGGCCGACCTCCGCACCGCCTGGGAGGACGACCTCGACGTGCCCGGGGTGCTGGGAGTCCTGCGCCGGGTGGAGACCTCGCCGGACCTGCCGGAGGGCGCCCGCTTCGAGACGTACGCCTACGCCGACCGCCTCCTCGGCCTCGAACTGACCCGCGACCTGGGAACCCCGGCATGAGCGCGCGCATCGGAGCGGGCCCGCTGCGCCGTCTGGTCGTCCTGCGGCACGCCAAGTCCGCCTGGCCGGACGGTGTCGCCGACCACGAACGCCCACTTGCCCCGCGCGGCCGCCGGGACGCCCCGGTCGTGGGCCGGACGCTGGCCGAGGCCGACTGTCTGCCGGACCTCGCCCTGTGCTCGACCGCGGTACGCGCGCGTGAAACCTGGGAACTGGCCGCCGCCCAGTGGGGCACGCCGCCGCCGGTGCGCCACGAGCCGCGGCTGTACGCGGCGGACGTCCCCGACCTGCTGGAGGTCGTGCGGGAGGTCCCCTCCGAGGTCGAGACGCTGCTGCTGGTCGGGCACAACCCCGGCCTGGAGGAGCTCGTCCTCGAACTCGCCGGGGACGGTCTCGACGACGCCCTGGACCGGGTCCGTACGAAGTTCCCCACATCGGCCATCGCCGTCCTGGCCTGGCACGGCACCACCTGGCGGGCCCTCGCGCCCGGCACGGCGCTGCTGACGGGCGTGATGGTGGCGCGGGGCAAGAAGACGTGAGTGCCTCCCGCGCGGGCGGCCGAAGGGGCTGCGCATAGGCTGGCCGGATGCAGGACGAGTACCGCACGGTCGCCCACGCGGGCGTGCACGAGACCGAGGTCAACCGCTCACGCTTCATCTGTGCGCTCGCCCCGGCGGCCACCGAACAGGAGGCCCAGGCCTTCGTCGCCGCCCGCCGCAAGGAGTACGCGGACGCCACCCACAACTGCTGGGCCTACGTCATCGGCGCCGACGCCGCGATCCAGAAGGCCAGCGACGACGGCGAACCGGGCGGCACGGCCGGCGTCCCCATGCTCCAGATGCTGCTGCGCCGCGACATGCGGTACGTCGTCGCCGTCGTCACCCGCTACTACGGCGGCGTCAAGCTCGGCGCGGGCGGGCTGATCCGGGCGTACGGCGGAGCGGTCGGCGAGGCCCTGGACACGCTCGGCACGATCACCCGGCGCCGCTTCCGGCTGGCCACGGTGACCGTCGACCACCAGCGCGCGGGCAAGGTGCAGAACGACCTGAGGTCGACCGGCCGCGAGGTGCGGGACGTGCGGTACGGGGAGGCGGTCACGATCGAGATCGGTCTGCCGGACGCCGATGTGGACGCGTTCCGGGCGTGGCTCGCGGATGTGACGGCGGGGACGGCGGGGTTCGAGCTCGGGGGAGAGGCGTACGGGGACGCGTGACGGCCGGGCGACAGCCGCGCCGGGTCAGACGGGCAGCAGGGGTGAAATGTCCGTAACGGGCATATGGCGAGCCTGTCATGACGGGGCGATACGGGAGTAACCGCCCGTGCTGTCAGACCCGGCCGTTAGTCTCGGGGATCATGAGGCTGCTGCACACTTCCGACTGGCATCTCGGCCGGGCGTTCCACCGGGTCACCATGCTCGGCGCCCAGTCCGAGTTCATCGGCCATCTCGTCACGACCGTGCGCGAGCGCGGCGTGGACGCGGTGGTCGTGTCGGGAGACGTGTACGACCGGGCGGTGCCGCCGCTCGCCGCGGTCGAGCTGTTCGATGACGCCCTGCACCGGCTCGCCGACCTCGGCGTGCCGACGGTGATGATCTCCGGGAACCACGACTCGGCCCGCCGGCTCGGTGTGGGCGCGGGGCTGATCGGGCGTGCGGGCATCCATCTGCGGACCGACCCGTCGGCGTGCGGCACACCGGTCGTGCTCCAGGACGACTTCGGCGACGTGGCCTTCTACGGCCTGCCCTATCTCGAACCCGCCCTGGTGAAGGACGAGTTCGGCGTCGACAGGCCCGGCCACGAGGCCGTGCTCGCCGCCGCCATGGACCGGGTGCGCGCCGACCTCGCCACACGCGCGCGTGGCACGCGGTCGGTCGTCCTCGCGCACGCCTTCGTCACCGGGGGCGAGGCCAGCGACAGCGAGCGGGACATCACCGTCGGCGGGGTGGCCGCGGTACCCGCCGGCGTCTTCGACGGCGTCGACTACGCGGCGCTGGGTCATCTGCACGGCTGCCAGACCATCACCGAGCGCGTCCGCTACTCGGGCTCGCCGCTGCCGTACTCCTTCTCGGAGGCCGACCACCGCAAGAGCATGTGGCTCGTCGACCTGGACGCCGACGGCGCGGTCACCGCCGAGCGCGTCGACTGCCCGGTGCCACGTGCGCTGGCCCGGATCCGCGGGGCGCTGGAGGATCTGCTCGCCGATCCCGATCTCGCGCGGCACGAGGAGGCGTGGGTCGAGGCGACGCTCACGGACGCGGTGCGCCCCGCGGACCCCATGGCCCGCCTCGCCGAACGCTTCCCGCACACGCTCAGCCTGGTCTTCGACCCCGAGCGGGCACCGGACGATCCCGAGGTGTCCTATGCGCAGCGGCTCGCGGGCCGCAGCGAGCAGGAGATCGCGGAGGACTTCGTCGCGCATGTGCGCGGGGCCGGGCCTGACGAGGACGAACAGGGCGTGCTGCGGGACGCCTTCGACGCGGTGCGGGCCGACGAGACCGTGCGGGAGGTGGCGCGATGAGGCTGCATCGCCTCGATGTGACGGCCTTCGGGCCCTTCGGCGGCTCGCAGACCGTCGACTTCGACGCGCTGTCGGCGGCCGGGCTCTTCCTGCTGCACGGACCGACCGGCGCAGGCAAGACCTCCGTCCTGGACGCCGTCTGCTACGCGCTGTACGGCTCCGTGCCGGGCGCCCGCCAGAGCGGCCAGGGCATGGCCCTGCGCAGCGACCACGCCGCGGCCGGCACGCGCACGGAGGTCCGCCTCGAACTCACCGTCGCCGGACGCCGGTTGGAGGTTACGCGACAGCCGCCCTGGGAGCGCCCCAAGAAGCGCGGCTCGGGTACGACGCTCGACAAGGCGCAGAGCTGGCTGCGCGAGTACGACCCACAGGCCGGGACCTGGAAGGACCTCAGCCGCTCGCACCAGGAGATCGGCGAGGAGGTCACCCAGCTGCTCGGCATGAGCCGCGAGCAGTTCTGCCAGGTCGTGCTGCTGCCCCAGGGCGACTTCGCCCGCTTCCTGCGCGCCGACGCCGAGGCCCGCGGCAAGCTGCTGGGCCGCCTCTTCGACACCCACCGCTTCGCCGAGGTCGAAAAGCGCCTCGCCGAGCGCCGGCGAGCGGCCGAGGCCCAGGTGCGGGACGGCGACGCCGCGCTGCTGGCCGACGCCCACCGGATGCAGCAGGCCGCGGGCGATGCCATGCCGTTGCCCGACCTCGCACCGGGCGAGCCGGGCCTGGCCGACGCCGTCCTCGGCGCCGCCGCCGTCGCCCGCAGCACCGCCCGTGAGCAGCTGACCGTCGCCCACTGCCGCCTCCTGGCCGCCGAGTCCGCCCAGGCCGCCGCCGACCACGCCCTGGCCGACGTACGCGAAGTGGCCCGACTGCAGCGGCGGTTCGCCGAAGCGCGCGAGCGCGCCCGGTTGCTTCAGGAGCGGGCCGACGCGCACCGGGAGGCGCAGACGCGCATGGAGCGGGCCCGCAAGGCCGAGGCCGTGGCACCGGCGCTGGACCTGCGGGAGGCCACCGAAGCCGAACACCGGCGGGCGGCCGTGGCGGAGGCACGCGCGCGTGCGCTGCTGCGAGGCGCCTTCGGTGAGACGGACGCCGGAGACACGACCGGCGGCCGGGGCGGGGCCCGGACGCCGGACACCCTCGCCGACGCCGGTGCCGCCGGGCTCGCCGCCGCCGCGCGTCGGGTCGCCGAGGAGCTGGGCGGGCTGGAGTCGGCCCGTCGCGGCGAGCAGCGGCTGGCCGAACTCGTCGCGGAGCGCGCGGAGCTGGACCGTCAGGAGCGGGCGGACGACGACGTCCGGCTGGAGGCGGAGGCCTGGCTCGCCGGGTGGGAGGAGACCCGGACCACACTGCACGCCCGTATCGAGTCCGCGCAGGAGGCCGCGAGCCGCGCCGAACAACTGGCCGTGCAGCGCGAGCCCGCGCGCCAGCGGCTCGCCGCCGCACGGATGCGTGACCAGTTGGCCGGCGACACGGAAACGGCCGCCCGGCAGGCCTCCGACGCCCAGCAGTCGGCGCTGAAGGCCAAGGCGCACTGGCTGGACGTCAAGGAGCAGCGGCTGAACGGCATCGCCGCCGAACTCGCCGCGCAGCTCGAGGACGGCGCACCCTGCGCCGTCTGCGGCGCCACCACCCACCCCGCACCCGCCCGCAAGGACGTCGGACACGTCGACCGGGAAGCCGAGGAGCAGGCGCTGGTCGCCTACCAGCAGGCAGAGGAACGGCACGCCGAGCACGAACGGCGCCTGGGCGTCGTACGGGAAGCCCTCGCCGCCGCCAGTGCCGAGGCCGGTGACCTGCCGACAAGTCAACTCGCGGAAGCCGCCGACAAGTTGGAGCGGCTGTTCAGCCAGGCCCGCAGGGACGCCTCCGCGCTGCACTCCGTCCACGAGGAGCTGCGACGGGCCGAGGCGGAACACGAGCGGCGCACCGCCGCCCACCAGCAGGCCGCCGTCCGCGCCGCCGCCCGGGTCGGCCACCGCGAGCGACTGGACCGCGAAAAGGGCGCCCTGGAAGCGGAGTTGGACCAAGCCCGTGGCGCCGCCGACAGCGTGGCCGCGCGGGCCGCACAGCTGGAGCGGCAGGTCACCCTGCTCACCGACGCCGCCGACACCGCGCGCGCCGCCGAGGACACCGCCCAGCGGCTCAAGGACGCCGACGCCCGCCTGGCCGACGCCGCCTTCCGCGCGGGCTTCGACACCCCGCAGGCCGCGGCCGCCGCGCTCCTCGACGACGCCGCGCACCGCGAGCTCCAACGACGACTGGACGCCTGGCAGTCCGAGGAGGCCGCCGTACGCGCCGTCCTCGCCGAGGCCGACACCGCGGCCGCCGCCGAGCAGCCGCCCGCCGACCTCGTTTCCGCGGAGGGGGCCGCCGCCGCGGCGGCGCAGCGCGTCCGCGACGTCGCCTCCGCGCGCGACGCGGCGGCCCGACGCTGCACCGAGCTCGACCGGCTGTCCGCGCGCGCGACCGCCGCCGTACGCCAACTCGCCCCGCTGCGCGAGGAGTACGACCGCGTGGCCCGCCTGGCGTCTCTCACCGCGGGCACCTCGGCGGACAACGAACGCAAGATGCGCCTGGAGTCGTACGTGCTCGCGGCCCGCCTCGAACAGGTCGCCGCCGCCGCGACCGTGCGGTTGCAGCGCATGTCGTCCGGCCGCTACACCCTCGTCCACTCCGACGACCGGGCCGGCCGCGGCCGCAGCGGGCTCGGGCTGCATGTCGTCGACGCCTGGACCGGGCGCGAGCGGGACACGGCGACGCTGTCGGGTGGCGAGACGTTCTTCGCCTCCCTCGCCCTGGCCCTCGGCCTCGCGGACGTCGTCACCGACGAGGCCGGCGGGGTCCGCCTCGACACCCTCTTCATCGACGAGGGCTTCGGCAGCCTCGACGACCAGACCCTCGACGAGGTGCTCGACGTCCTCGACTCCCTGCGCGAGCGCGACCGCAGCGTCGGGATCGTCAGCCATGTCGCCGATCTGCGGCGGCGGATCCATGCACAGTTGGAGGTCGTCAAGGGGAGATCGGGGTCGGTGCTGCGGCAGCGGGGTGTGTAAGGCTCGTGAACGACAGCATCCCGTACCGGCCGCTCTCCACGCCTACCGGCCGCCTCGGGCCGTGAGGTAGGCGAGGACTGCCAGGACGCGGCGGTTGTGTTCCGCACCGATGCCGAGGCCCAGCTTCGCCATGATCGAGGCGACATGGGTCTCCACGGTCCGCTCGGTCAGCCACAGGCGTCGTGCGACGCCCAGGTTGGTGTGGCCTTCGGCCATCAGGGCCAGGACTTCCAGCTCGCGGGGGGTGAGCGCGGCGAGGGGGTCGCGGTGGGCGCCGATCATGCGGGCGACGACTTCCGGGTCCAGGGCGGAGCCACCCCCGGCGACGCGGAGCAGAGCGTCCAGGAAGTCCTCGACATCGAAGACACGGTCCTTGAGGAGGTAGCCGAAACGGCCCTGGGCCACCAGTTCCACGGCATTGCGCGTCTCGATGTGCTGCGAGAGCAGCACGATGCCGAGTTCGGGAAAGCCCTCCCGGATCCGCCGCGCGGCGCGGGCGCCGTCGTCGGTCAGGTCCGGCGGCATACGAATGTCGATCACGGCCAGGTCGGGGCGGTTCTCGGTGACGGCGGCGACGAGCGCGGGCGCGTCGGCGGCGCGGGCGACGATGTCGTGGCCGGCGTCCGCGAGCAGCCGTGCCAGGCCCTCCCGGAACAGTGCGGAGTCCTCACCGATCACGATACGCATGGCAGCACCGCCTCCACGGTCGTCCCGCCGCCGGGGCTGCTCCTGATGTGCAGCAGTCCGCCGAGCGCGCCGACTCGGTCCTTGAGCCCCGAGAGCCCCGAGCCCCCGCGGGGGTCGGCCCCGCCGCGCCCGTCGTCGCGGATGACCACGCGCAGCGCCCCGTCGCCGTTCTCGCCGACGACGACTCCGATGCTCGTGGCCTCGGCATGCTTGACGGCGTTGGTGACGGCCTCGCTCGCGACGTAGTACGCGGTGGTGGCGACGTCGTCGGGCAGCACGCGTCCGTCGAGCCGCCAGTCGAGCCGCACCGGGGCGCGGATCGCCAGGGACTCCAGGGCGGGGCCCAGCCCGTCGTCGAGGGAGCTGGGCCGCAGCCCGTGCGCCAGTTCACGCAACTCCGCGACCGCCGTACCCAGTTCGGCCACGGCCTGGTCGAGGAGTCCGTCGACGTCGACGCTGCCGTCGTCGAGATGGCGCTGCGCGAGCCGTAGCGCCATGCCGAGGCTGACCAGCCGCGACTGGGCACCGTCGTGCAGGTCCCGCTCCAGGCGGCGCCGTTCGCGGTATCCGGTCCGCAGCAGCCGACCGCGGCTGGCCTCCACCTCGCTGAGGGCCTGGCGGAGTTCGAGCCGCAACCGTACGGTCTCGACGAGCAGCGCGCTGGCGGCGGCCACCTCGCGTGGGCAGGGTCCGTCGATGATCCCGATGGGGCGCCCGGCGAGCCGTACCTCGGTACCTCCCGCCACCAGTGTGCCGACCGTGTCATGGAATCGCGTGCCGCCCGGCAGCAGAAAGCCGACCCGCAGCCGGGGCTCGCGCAGCGCGTCCCGCAGCACTTCCTCCAGTTGCTCGGGCCGTGCCCGCCCGGCATGCACCTCACGCTCCAGCGCCGCGACAGCCGCCAGCGCCCGCTGCCGTACGGGGTAGAACCGCCGGTCCACCCACCGGCGCACCCGGTTCTTCGCCGGCACGAGGACAACGGCGACCAGTGCCGTCACGCCGGCCGTCACCACCGCACTGCCCCGCCCCAGCGCCAGGCCGCCGGTGAAGGACGCGGCGCTGTAGACCGCGAGCAGCCCGGCGGTCACCAGGCCCCACGTCACGACGGCGCTCGTGGCACGGTCCACGTCGTACAGGTCGTGGTGCAGGATCGCGAGCGCGGTGAGCGAGGGCACACCGAGAGCGAGCGCGGCCAGGCCCACCCACATCAGAGCGGTGAGCTCGCCGAACAGCAGGTAGTTGGCCCAGCACAGCAACAGCGTGCCGGGCAGCGCCACGACACCCAGCCCGAACCATTTGAGCTGGGCCCGCTGGACCGGGTCGGACGCGCGGTAGCGGTGGCGCATCACCAGCGCCGACGAGACCAGCAGAGCCATGAACAGCCCGAGCAGCGGCAGCAGCAGGAGCCAGATCACGGAGTCGGGCAGGGTGGGCAGGGGATGCCCGAACTCCTCGAACGGCGGGTCGTACGGGGTCGGGTCGAGGGCGGCCAGGAGGATGAAGACGGGCGTGACGACCAGAACGCCGTACAGCACCAACTGCGGGAAACGGCCCGGGGGCAGTCGGCCGGCGGGGAAGAACAGCATCAGCAGCAGAACCGGCACATACCAGAGTGTCCACAGCCCCGCGGACAGCTGATGGACCGTCTCGGCACCCGGCAGCGGGCGGGTGAGGCTCACCTGAGCGTAGGTGTCGAGGAGGGTTTCCAGCGGCGGTACCAGGCCGATGAACGTGAGCAGGAATCCCACCACGTTGGCGGGGCGACGGCGCGAGACGAACACGCCGAGGCCGGTAGAGAGCGCGCCCGCGACCACGGCCGAGACCAGCCCGAACAGGACCCCGGCCGAGACGGCCGAGGCGGCGGCCGTCAGAGCGCAGCACGCCACGAGCAGCACCGCGGTCAGCAGGGCGGTTGCCAGGGAGAGGCGACGGGGCCAGGGCATGGCCCAACGGTAGAGGCGGAGCGGGGCCCTCGGTATCCGTGCTGACACGCAGAGTTGCTCCCGTGCCAGCTTGGATGCGGTGACAGCGGCTGCTCCGGGACAGTCCAGGGACCGGCATCCACTCGGACGGGTGGACCGCCGGACGGACCTTGACTCCGGCCTTCGCCGGGACCTTCACGCACCCACAGCTGGGAGACCACCATGCGTACTGTCACCGCCCGCCGCTCTCTCGCCGCCGCGGCTGTCGCGCTCGCCGCCGTGCTCACCGTCACCGTTCCCGCCGCCGCGGACTCGTCGTCGGCGGACGTGTGCGAGCCCATCAGCCGCAACGAGTACATCGCCGACCGCTGGCAGGACCTCGGAGGCGCGAACGGCTGGCTCGGATGCCCGATCAACACCACGAAGAACGTCACCGTCGGCGGGGTGTGGAAGGGCAAGCGCCAGACCTTCGAGAACGGCCAGATCACCTGGTCACCCGGTCAGGGCACGCGGATGGTCATCGCCGCCTGGGAATGGCGCGGCTACGCCTTCGCCGACTGGGGAACGACCGCGCCGTACAGCTACGACCGTTTCCTCCTGCGCTACTACAGCTCCTACGAGCCCCGGGGAGAACAGCGCGAACTGCGCGGCGGCACCTCTGGCCGCGCGTGGGTGCGGAAGCACACGACGGGCAGCTACCGCTTCATCGTCGAGGGCTGCGACGACGGCACCTTCGGATCGACGTGCCGCCAGGGCTGGACGCTCTCGGCCAGCACCCGCTGACTCGAGGCCACAGCCTCACAAGAAGAGGGATGACCATGAAACCTGTACGGGGGACCCGTGCGTCCGTCGCCTTGGCGGCGATCCTCATCACGATCTCTCTCGGCCTGACGACCACCGCCTGCACAGGCGTGTTGACCAAGGTGGCCGTGAAGGCGGTTGCCCGCGGAGCGCCGGCCGCCGCGCCCTTCTTCCGAGAGACGCTCCGCCTGGGGACAGACGCACTGGTCGGCGGGGACCTCGCTCTTGAGGGCGGTGCGAAGAAGGGCGACCAGCCCGGCTTGTACGGCGGCTCCCGGACCAACAAGGGCTGCGCCAAGAACAAACTCGTCCGTTTCCTCATGGACCCCGCTCACCGGGAGAAGGCCGTGGAGTGGGCCAGGGCGCAGGGCATAGGCATCGACGAGATCGAGGGCTTCGTGAAGAAGCTCACGCCCGTGGTGCTGCGCAACGACACCCTGGTGAAGAACCACGACTACAAGAAGGGCAAGGCAGTGCCTTTCGACGCCCTGCTCGAAGCGGGCATCGCTGTCTTGGTCGACCTGTACGGACAGCCGGTCGTGCAGTGCAGCTGCGGCAACCCGCTCGACGCTTTCGAGCACGATGTCGACCGCGTCGACGTGACGTTCAAGGGCAAGAGCAGGAAGTGGCGGTCGTACGCCCCCGAGAAGATCGTCAAGGTCGAGCGCCCGGAGGTGAAGGACGAGGTGAAGAGCTATCAACTGGTCGACGTCGACAAGAAGGACGCCGGAATCGTACGTGTGCCCGGAACCGATGGCACGCGGGATGAACCGCTTCCGGACGACCCCGGCACCCAGGACGCCGAGGTCGTCGTTCCGACGGTGACGGGCATGTCCGTCCAGGAGGCTACGCAGACCCTCTCGGCGCAGGGGCTCCGGGTACAGGCGAACGACGAGCCTTCCAGCAGCGCCGCCCCCGGCACGGCCCCCGCCACGGCCCTGGGCACCGTCCTCGGGCAGGACCCGGCCGCCTCCGAGCAAGTCGCCAAAGGCACCGTCGTGACGCTCACTGTGGCACCGGACGCGGACCTGCCCGCGGTGACGGAGTCGCCGTCCCCGACTCCCTCGCCCACTGAGGACACCGGTACGACCATGGTGATCGTCCTCGCGGACGCACCGGTTCGCGAGTCGCCTTCCTCCACCAGCACCCAGGTCAGCCACGTCGCAGCGGGAGGCCAGTATCCGGCGACCTGCTACGGCGTCGGCGAGCCAAGCGACGCCCACGGCTCTGAAAGTGACATATGGGTGCAACTCAACCTCAGGTCGGGGGAGTTCGGCTGGGTCACGGCCACCGCGCTCCAGGAAGATCCGGCCGCGGGGGGACTCAGCCAGTGCTGAGCCGGGTCGGGTGGTGAAACGAGCGCCGGAAGCGGCCGGGGGCTGGTGCGGAGCGGAACCTCCGCACCAGCCCCCGGCCGCCGCCGCGTACCTGACCAGCTGCTCCGGAAGCGACGACCTCCCGCGCCGGACGCCTGGTCCTGCCCGCGCGGTGGATTTCGACAATCACCGCGAAGCCGGCAGGGACAGTCGGCACCATAGGAGCTGATTCGCCGACGTGGCCTGCCGACGGGGGCGGCTTGGGACGGAGTGAGGCGGAAATGAGCGGACGTCGACGCTTTCGCGGCAGCGCGCACGGCCGCCGAGCGATGGGAATCACCGCGTTCCTGGTGATCGCGTGCGCTGCCGTTGTATGGATTGTTCAGGGCGCGGCAGCGGTGGCCCCAGTGGCCGTACTGACCGCCTTGGGCACGGCACTGACGCTCTATCAAGCACTCGGGGCATCCTCCACGGCCTTGCCCGCCCCTTCGAGTACGCGACCGGGCGGTCCGTCCGCTTCCGCCGACCCGGGTTCCCGGAGCGCGCTGCCGCCCGGCCTGGACGAACCTGATCGACGGGAACGGGTGGATCTGCGGGAGGCTCCGAACGTCCCCGTGCTCTTCGGCCGTACGTCGGAAGTCCAGATCTTGCGGCGTTGGCTCGCCGACGACGGCTGCCGCCTCATCGCGATTCTGGGGCGTGGTGGGATGGGCAAGACCACCCTCGCGGCTCATGTGGCGGCCGAGGTGACCCGCGGGTTCGACTGCGTTGTCTGGCGCTCACTGTTCAATGCACAGCCACTCTCCGATGTCCTGCATGCATTCGTCCGTCATGCGTCGGGCGGTGATCAGACGGAACTGCCGTCCGGGCATGAGGAACGACTGCTGGCGGTACGCGACCTGATGAGGCGTCGACGCTGCCTGATCGTCCTGGACAACGCCGAGTCCCTGTTCGAGAGCGGCGGTGTGGCGGGGAACTACCTGCCAGGGCTTGCCGACTACGGGGCGCTGTTCGAGATGGTGGCCACCAGCGAGCACAGCAGCTGCCTGCTCCTCACGAGCCGCGAGACGCCGAGGGAACTGGTGCGCCATGCGTCGCGCAGCGGCCCGGTGCGGGTGATGAACCTCGACGGTCTCACGGCCGACGCCGGACGTGAGTTGATGACCGATCGCGGACTCGGCTCACCGACCGAGGCCTGGTCACGGCTCATAGACGTCTATTCGGGCAACCCCCTGGAGCTGAAGCTCGCCTGCGACACCGTGCTGAGGGTTTTCCAGGGTGATGTGGATGCCTTCCTCCGTGAAGAGACGGGTGTCGTCGGAGACACACATCACCTGCTCAGCGGGCAGTTCGAACGCATGTCCGACCTGGAGCGGGCTGTCATGCACTGGTTCGCCATACACCGCGAGCCGGTCTCCTTGACGGAGCTCGTGAGTGACGTCGTGCCTCCCGTCACTCGACGGGAACTCATCGCTGCCCTGGAGTCCTTGACCCGACGCTCGATGGCGGTGAGCGCACGACCCGGCTTCTTCACCGCTCAGCCGGTGATCCTCGAGTTCGTCCTGGAGCGTGTGCTGGAGGGTCTCCTCCACGAGATCGTCAACGGCGAACCGGACCTGCTGGCCGAGCACGCGCTGACGCTTGCCACTGCCAAGCAGTACATCAGGGAGGCGCAGATTCGCGTCCTGCTGACCCCCTTGTGCGAACGGTTGGCGGGCACGGTCGGGCACGCGCAGATCGAGCGTCTGCTCGCGGATCTCCTGGAGACGGTCCGGCACGGCAGTGGCGTTCAGGCCGTCGGCTACACCGCAGCGAATGTTCTGCAGATCGCGCTCCAGCAGGGGCTGACGCCCGCGCGCTTCGACTTCTCCGACCTGACGGTCCGGGAAGCGGATCTGCGCGGGGTGGATCTGCGGGACGTGAACTTCAGCCGCACCTCGTTCGAGCGCACGGTCTTCACGGACACGTTCGGCGTGATTCGCGCCGTGGCCGCGTCAGCAGGCGGAACCCTCGTGGCCGCTGGGACCGCCGGCGGGGATGTGCGCGTATGGCAGGTGGCAGGAACTCGTCCCGTCGTCGCCTGGCACGAACACGCCGGCGCTGTGTGGGCGGTCGCTTTTGGGCGGCAGGACGAGATTCTGGTCAGCGCCAGCATGGACCGCACCATTCGCGTGTGGGACCTGCGTACCCATCGGTGCGTCCAGATCTGCCACGGCCATACGGAGGCCGTGGTCGATGTGGCCTGCCACCCCACGGAACCACTGATTGCCAGCGCGGGCCACGACAACACCGCCCGCCTCTGGCATGGATTGACGGGACATCAGATACATGTGCTGACCGGTCACGGCAACTGGGTGACCGGGGTGGCGTACAGCCCGGACGGCTCGGTGCTGGCCACGAGCAGCATGGATGGCACGGTCCGGATCTGGGACACCGCCGGCGGCGAATGCCTGACGGTCCTGGAGGACCGGACGGACAGTTTCCGAAGCGTCGCGATGTCACCCGACGGCCGGCACGTGGCCGCCGGCGGCGCCGACGGCATCATCCGCATCTGGGACTGGCACACCGGCCACCCGCTGCACACCTTACGGGCCCACACCGACCGGGTGCTCTCGCTCTCCTTCGGCGCCCACGACGGGCTGCTTGCCTCGGCGAGCGGAGACCGCACCGTGCGCGTGTGGGACATCACCACGGGACGCAGGGTGCACGTGTTGACCGGTCACGAACTCGGAGTCTCCGGCGCGGCGTTCGTGCCCGGCAGCCGGCAGTTGGTCAGCGGCGGTGACGACCAGACACTACGGGTGTGGGACGCGGAGCGGGGCGAGTGCCTGACTGTCGTCCGCGGTCACGAACAGCCGGTGCGAGCCGTGGTGTGCGCATCCGACAACTCACTGATCGCCAGCGCCGGAGACGACACCGACATACGGCTGTGGACGACCCGTCCCACCCACCGTGCCCGTGCGCTCCGTGGACACCAGCACTGGGTGCAGGCCCTCGCGTTCAGCCCGGACGCGCGTCTGCTGGCCAGCACCGGCGACGACCGCACCGTGCGGGTCTGGGACGTGGCAAGCGGACATTGCCTGCACGTGCTGCACGGGCATACCAGCTGGGTCGCGGATGTCGCTTTCAGCGCGGACGGCACTCGCCTGGCGAGTGGCGGTGGCCACAGCAAAATACGGGTGTGGGACACCGCGACCGGCCGGTCGATCATGGTCATCGACGCCTACGACTCCAGTGTCGGTGCCGTGGGCTTCACCTCGGACGGCCGGCTGCTGGTCAGTGGTGGGCACGATCACCGCGCGCAGGTCAAACTGTGGGATGCGCAGACAGGAGATCATCTGGCGACGCTGGCCGGCCACATCGGTGCTGTCACCTCGCTCGCCGTCACGTCCGACTGTCGGCGCCTCGTCACCGCAGGTGTCGACGGGTACGTCAACGTATGGGACTTGATCTCCACCGGCCTTGTACATCAACTGGCCGGCCACGGCAACCGGGTCACGTGCGTGGCGGTCGACCCGACAGGCCTTCTGGCAGCGAGTGGCGGCGAGGACCGCAGTGTCCACGTGTGGGATCTCGAAGAGGGCCGCTGCGTCCGCGTCCTGCGAGGACATCCAGGGGCAGTGACCTCGGTCGACTTCCTGGCCGGCACCACGACGCTGGTGTCGGCCGGGATCGACGGCACGGTCCGCCTGTGGGACACCGGCGACGGCACGTCCAGAGGGATGCTTGTCCCCGACCGCCCCTACGAGCGCATGAACCTCACCGGCGCACTCGGACTCAGCGCCGCACAGCGCGAGGCCCTCAACCGATTGGGAGCAGTGGATGACGCCCAGCGGTTGTGAACCGAGGCAAGTCCGTGTCGGCGTCCGGCGCCGTCTCTCCTGAGCGAGGGCCCGCCAGGTGACGTCAGTGCCCCAGCGGCCGGCGGGGCAGCGGGGACGAGTAGACGACGCTCGTCGTCACCGAGCCCAGCGTGCCGATCTTGCCGGACACCTCCTCCAGGTGCCGCATCGAGCGCGCGGCGACCTTGATGACGAAGCAGTCGTCGCCCGTCACGTGGTGCGCCTCCAGGATCTCCGGTGTAGCGGCGACCAGGTCGTGGAACGGCTTGTAGTTTGCGTTCGGATAGCGAAGGCGTACGAAGGCCAGGATCGGCAGGCCCAGCCGCTCGGGGTCGACGACCGCCGCGTAGCCCTGGATGACGCCCGCTTCCTCCAGCCGCCGCACCCGTTCCGTGACCGCGCTCGCGGACATGGACACGGCACGGGCCAGCTCGGCGAAGCTGGCGCGGCCTTCGCGCTGGAGGACGTCGAGGATGCGCCAGTCGGTGGCGTCCGGGGAATACGCGGTCATGTCCGAGGAATAGCAGGGGTATTCCCGGTGGATCAAGGTTCGGGCAGTGGAATGGCCCTTCAGGAAGGGGATCATCGCCCGTAGATTTCTGGTCATCGAGATCCGCCAGGGATCGAGATCCGCCGGGGAGGGAACCAGATCATGACCGCCACCACCATGAACCCCGTACTGCGGGTCGCGCCCGCCGCGCCGGCCGAGGCCGCCGCCTACTTCCGTGCGAGCCTCGTCTTCCACGCCGACGTGTCCGACGTCGCCGCAGCGCTCGCGGCCGACGGCGACCCGGGGTTCGTGGTCCTGGACTCCCGTTCCACCGAGTCCTGGGACCAGGGCCACATCCCGGGCGCGATCCACCTGCCCACCTCCCTCATCCCCGAGCAGGCCGAGCAGCTCCTCGACAAGTCCGTGCCCATCGTGACGTACTGCTGGGGCCCCGGCTGCAACGGCGCGACCCGCGCCGCCCTCGCCCTCGCCGAACTCGGCTACCAGGTCAAGGAGATGCTCGGCGGCTTCGAGTACTGGGTGCGCGAGGGCTTCGAGTTCGAGACCTGGCAGGGCCGCGAGGGCCGCAGCGCCGATCCGCTCACGGCACCGGTGGACTCCGACAACTGCGGTTGCTGAGGGGCAGGTCGGGCGCGGTGAGAGGGCGGGCCCGCGGTGCGTGTAGGTTCTGCTGCCATGGTGCGATACGCGGAACCGGGCGCGGTGGAGTGGGTGGAGTCGGGCGGCGGCCCCCTGATAGCCGTACCCGAGACGGTGCTGCCGTTCTGGGCGGGCGCCGACGGCGACGAGACGGCCTCGGACTACGACCGGGCCTGCGAGGTCGACGGGTCGGTCGGACTCCTGCCCGTGGGCGACAGCGCGGCGCTGGTGTTCGGTGACGAGCCCGCCTCGACCTCCTACCTGCCCGACCACGGTGTCTTCGTACGCTGGTGCGCGGCCGACTCCGAAGAGGAACTGCTGGCCCGGGTTCCGGCCGCCCTCGCCACGGCGGTCTGGGAACACGAGGTGCGCTGGAACGTGCCGGGAACGGTGATCCTGTTCGACTCGGCCTGGCCGGGACCGGAGACGCAACGGACCGAACACCTGCGGGTGGCCCTGGAGCCGGGGCCGTACGCGGTCCGTGCCGCCCAGGTGCAGCCCGGCCCGGAAACCTGGCTGGGTCTCGTCCAGCTCCGACGGCTGCCGCACTGACCCTGTGGGGCCCGCGCGAATAACCAGGTGCGCCGGACCTGGCGGTTCCCCATCATGAACTGCCATGCCCCGACTTCCGCACCCCGCCCCCGGAGCCCTGCGCCGCGACCCCCTGCCCCTGCGCGGCCGGACCGCCCTGGTCACAGGCGCCAGCAGACGGGCCGGCATCGGTCATGCCGTGGCCCGGCGGCTCGCCGCGTACGGGGCGAGCGTCTATCTGCACCACCATGTGCCGCACGACGCCGCCATGCCGTGGGGAGCGGACCGGCCCGAGGACGTCGTCACCTCCGTGCGCGAGGCGCTCGGCGATCCGGATGCCCTGGTCCTCGCGGGCCCCGGCGACCTCTCCGACCCGGCCGCGCCCGCCGAACTCGTCGCCACGGCCGCATCGGCGCTCGGCGGACAGCTCGACATCCTGATCGCCAACCACGCGCTGAGCGGCTCCGACGGCACCCTCGACGACATCGACGCCGCGATGCTCGACGCGCACTGGGCGGTCGACACCCGCTCGGTGCTGTTGCTCGTCCAGGCCCACGCCCGGCTGAGGCCGGCGGGCCCCGGCGGCCGCGTCGTGATGATGACCTCCGGCCAGGACATCGCGGGCGGCATGCCCGGCGAGATCGCCTACGCCCTCCAGAAGGGCGCCCTCGCCTCGATCACCCGCTCCCTGTCGACCACGCTCGCCGAGCAGGGGATCACGGTGAACACCGTCAACCCCGGTCCCGTGGACACGGACTACCTGACCGGCGAGGCGTACGAGGCCGTGGCGGCCTGCTTTCCCGCCGGCCGGTGGGGCATGCCGGACGACCCGGCCCGCCTCATCGCCTGGCTGGCGACGGACGAGGCGGGCTGGATCACCGGTCAGGTCATCGACTCCGAGGGTGGATTCCGGCGCTGATCACAAGGTGACGGTCAGAGCGCGGACAGCTCGTCCACCAGGTCGTCCAGGCCCAGAGAACCCTGCGACAGCGCCGCCATGTGCCAGGCCTTGAGGTCGAAGGCGGCGCCGTGCCGCTCGCGCGCCTTGTCGCGGCCCAACAGCCATGCCCGCTCGCCGAGCTTGTAGCCGATGGCCTGGCCCGGGATCGTCAGATAGCGGGTCAGCTCGCTCTCCACGAAGTCCGCCGGACGGCTGCTGTGCGAGCCGAAGAACTCCTGGGCCAGCTCCGGGGTCCAGCGCTCGCCGGGGTGGAAGGGGGAGTCGGCCGGGATCTCCAGCTCCAGATGCATGCCGATGTCGACGATGACACGGGCGGCCCGCATCATCTGCGCGTCGAGGTAACCGAGCCGGTGCTCCGGGTCCGTGAGGAAACCGAGCTCGTCCATGAGCCGCTCCGCGTACAGCGCCCAGCCCTCGCAGTTGGCGCTGACATGGCCGACGGTGGCCTGGTAGCGGGAGAGGTCCTGTGCGACGTGCGCCCACTGCGCGAGCTGGAGGTGATGGCCGGGGACGCCCTCGTGGTACCAGGTCGAGACGAGGTCGTAGACCGGGAACCGGGTCTGGCCCATCGTCGGCAGCCAGGTGCGGCCCGGACGCGAGAAGTCCTCCGACGGGGGCGTGTAGTACGGCGCCGCCGCACCGCCGGGCGGGGCGATGCACGACTCCACCTTCCGGACCCGCTCGGCGAGTTCGAAGTGCGTGCCGTCCAGCTTCTCGATCGCCTCGTCCATCAGGCCCTGGAGCCAGTCGCGGACCTCGTCGACGCCCTCGATGTGCTTGCCGTGCTCGTCGAGGTGAGCGAGCGCCACCCACGGCGTCGCGGCCCCCGGAAGGATCTTCTCGGCCTCCTTCTTCATCTCACCGAGCAGCCGGTGGAATTCGGACCAGCCGTACGCGTACGCCTCGTCGAGGTCGAGGTCGATGCCGTTGAAGAAACGGGCCGAGCGGGCATAGCGCTCGCGGCCCACCGTGTTCGGCGCGCCCTCGATCGCCGGTACGTACACCTCGCGCATCCAGTCCCGCAGCTCCACCACGGCGGCCGTCGCGCCGCGGGCGGCGTCGTCCAGCTCCGCGCGCAGCGACTCGGGACCGGCCGAGGCGAAGTCCTCGAACCAGCCACGGTCCTCGCCGGAGCCGGACCACTCGGTGAGCTGCTCGACGAAGGTGGCGGTCGGGCGCGGAGCCGCGTACAGCTTGCGCTCCAGACCCAGCGCGAGGGACTCGCGGTACCCCGCGTACGCGGCCGGCACCGCGCGCAGCCGCTCGGCGATCGCCGCCCAGTCCTCGTCGGACTGGCTCGGTGTGACGGTGAAGACCTCGCGCACCGAGTGCGCGGCGGTGGCCATGTTGCCGACCGAGCGCAGGCCCTCGTCGGCCTCGTGCACGGCGAGTTCAGCGGTCAGCCGCTCGCGCAGCAGGCGCGCACACCGGCGCTCGATGTCACTGTCCGCGCCGGGCCGGCGTTCGGCCTCGTCGAGCCGCGCGAGCGTGGCCCGCGCGAGGTCCGCGAGCGCCTCCTGGCCCGCGGGCGAGAGATCGGGAAGCCTGCTCGAACTCTCCTTCACGCCGAGATACGTACCGGTGACCGGGTCGAGGGCGATGAGTTCGTCGACATAGGCGTCGGCGACCTCACGGGGCAGCGGGCTCTTGGTCTCAGACATGCGGTCCATCCTCATACGAGGGCCGCGGTACGTCACTCGGATTGAGCTGAGGGCGAAGGCGGCAGCATGGGGCCGCAGTCCCACTGCTGGAAGATCAACCTGGTCTCCACCCGGGCGACCTCCCGGCGGGCGGTGAACTCGTCCAGGACCAGGCGCTGCAGATCCGCCATGTCCGCCACCGCGACATGGACGAGGTAGTCGTCGGGACCGGTGAGGTGGAAGACGGTCAGCGCCTCCGGCAGGGCGCGGATCCGCTCCACGAACGGCCCCACCAACTCCCGTCGGTGCGGCCTGACCTGCACGGACAGCAGCGCTTGCAACCCGCGCCCGAGTTTCGCCGGATCGAGCTGAAGCCGGTGGCCGAGGATCACGCCCGACCGGCGCAGCCGCGTCACCCGGTCCAGGCATGTCGACGGCGCGACCCCGACCTGCGCGGCGAGGTCGCGGTAAGTGGTCCGGGCGTCGTTCTGCAGAAGTCTCAGCAGCTGGAGATCCACCGGGTCCAGTACGACAGATTCGGCCATTGGCCGAACGTAGCACGGGGCATCGCCACTGTGGCCCGGTCGGTGTTCACCCTTCCGTCATGGACACGCCCCTGGACACGCCGGCGTACGACGCCGTACGCCGCCCCGCACCCAGAGCACTCGCCACCGAGGCCGTGCACGCCGGCCGCGACGACCTCGCCCGGCAGGGACTGCACGCCCCGCCGATCGACCTGTCGACCACCTACCCGTCCTACGACAGCCGCGGCGAGGCCGCCCGCATCGACGCGTTCGCCACGACCGGCGCGGAGCCGGACGGCCCGCCCGTCTACGGCCGCCTGGGCAATCCGACCGTCGCCCGCTTCGAGACCGCCCTCGCCCGCCTCGAGGGCACCGAGGCGGCGGTCGCGTTCGCCAGCGGGATGGCGGCACTGAGCGCGGTTCTTCTCGTACGGGCCTCGATGGGCCTGCGCCACGTCGTCGCCGTACGTCCGCTGTACGGCTGCAGCGACCACCTGCTGACCGCCGGACTGCTGGGCTCGGAGGTGACCTGGACCGACCCGGCCGGGATCGCGGAGGCGCTGCGCCCGGACACCGGTCTGGTGATGGTGGAGTCCCCGGCGAATCCGACCCTCGCCGAGGCGGACCTTCGGGCGGTGGCCCATGCCTGCGGCTCGGTCCCGCTGCTCGCGGACAACACCTTCGCCACGCCGGTGCTCCAGCGCCCCGCCGAACAGGGCGCACGGCTGGTGCTGCACAGCGCCACCAAGTACCTCGGCGGGCACGGGGACGTGATGGCGGGCGTGGTGGCCTGCGACGAGGAGTTCGCAGGGCGGCTGCGGCAGATACGGTTCGCCACGGGCGGCGTCCTGCACCCGCTGGCCGGATACCTGCTGCTGCGCGGCCTGTCCACCCTGCCGGTACGCGTCCGGGCCGCCTCCGCGACCGCCGCCGAACTCGTCCGCCGCCTCGCCGCCGACCCGCGCGTCGCCCGCGTCCACTACCCCCGCATCGGCGGCGCGATGATCGCCTTCGAGGTCCACGGCGACCCGCACGAGGTCATCGCCGGCGTCCGCCTGATCACCCCCGCCGTCAGCCTCGGCAGCGTCGACACCCTGATTCAGCACCCGGCGTCCATCAGCCACCGCATCGTGGACGCGGACGACCGACGCGACGCCGGGGTGAGTGACCGGTTGCTGCGGATGTCGGTGGGCCTGGAGGACGTGGAGGACCTGTGGTCAGATCTGGACGCCGCGCTGGGACGCCCCCGGGTGGGGAACTGCGCGACAAGCCACAGCAAGCCCGCACTCACCACACAGCCCTAGCCTCCATGGCGCTCAGGCCTTACCCAACTCACCCGCACGCGAAAGCCGTTCCGTAACCGGCTTGTCCAACGAACCATCCAGACGAGCCGTGATGACGAGGGTCCCCTCCTCGATCTGATAGTCGAGGGGGAGCCCCAGCCCCCGCATCGCCGCGACCATCCCGGTGTTGGCCGACTGCGTCACGGCGTACACACTCTCGCAGCCCGCCTCGACGGCCATCCCCACCAGCCTGCGCAGCAACTCGCTGCCGATGCCGCGCCGCTGCCACGCGTCCTCGACGAGCAGCGCGACCTCCGTCTCGTCACCGTCCCACAGCAGATGACCGAGCCCGACGACGCGCCCCGACACGGTCTGCACGGCGAGCGTCCGCCCGAACCGCGGACTGAGCAGATGGTTGAGATAGCGGTCCGCGTCACCGACCGGACCGTGGTACCGCATCCCGAGCGTCCGCGCCGAGCACCGCTCGTGCATCTCCCTGGCGGCCCGAAGATCACCGGTGTCCGCCCG
This sequence comes from Streptomyces sp. SD31, assembly GCF_052068475.1. Classification (NCBI taxonomy): domain Bacteria; kingdom Bacillati; phylum Actinomycetota; class Actinomycetes; order Kitasatosporales; family Streptomycetaceae; genus Streptomyces; species Streptomyces sp. SD31. The sequence goes on from NZ_JBQHCX010000017.1 coordinate 157,992, forward strand.
GCGCACGGTGATGTCGTTGCCCTCGGGCAACGTCAACACGTCCTGGCTGCGCGGCACGCGCGGGCCGAGCCGCGCGTCCAGCTCCACCAGCGTCCGCGCCCGCGCGAACTCGGTCGGCGTGAACGGCAGATACGGCCGCTCCACAGTGATCACTCCGCCTTCCGGCGCCCGCAGCCGCATCACGGTCTCCTCCAGGGCCCCTTCCATCGGTACCGGCTCCGGCCCCCGGCCGCCTCCGGCCGGCGTGGCGGGCAGCGACCGGATGGTGCACCGGCCCAGCAACTGCCGCAGCGCCAGCGGAAGTTCCGCCGCGTCCAGGGCGGTACGGGTGGCGAGGCCGAGCACCCGGGTCGGCGCGTCCACGAGGTCATGGGCGTCGGCCCGCTCGATCCAGGTCTCGGCACCGCCGGCCACGGAGACCGCCCGGGTGATCTCGGCCGCCGTGAGCCCGTCGGGCGCACGCAGCAGGAACTCGTCCACCGTGCCCTCGGCCAGCGGATGCGTCTGCAGGCTCAGGATGTCCACCCGCAGCTCGGCGAGGACCGTGCACAGCGCGGCCAGCGATCCCGGTTCGTCCTTCACCGTCGTCCGCATCCGCCACAGCACACTGTCCCCGGGCACCGTCGCGGCCACATCCCGCGCCTGGCCCGACGGTCCGGCGTCCGACCGCCCGGCCCGCTCCTCGGAGCGCGGCCGGGCACTGGTATCGCCTGTCGGCGGTGCGTGACCGTGGCGCCGTGCCCACCATGTGTGGAACCCCGCCGTGGCGATCAGGGCGGCCGCCGAGATCAGCAGCAGCGTCGGTCCGTCGGGCCCGTGCCCGATCAGGTTCGCCACGGCGTCGGCCACCGCCACCGCCGTGAAGAGCGCGGCGAGTTCGATGACGTCACGCCGCCAGTGGTGTACAGGACGTCCGTGCTTCGCACGCGTCACATCAGACATGTCTCGACTCATGCACCCACTGTGAAGGAACGGTGTTGCGTGATCACGAACGCTTTGTGACCGGGCGGTAAAGAACGCTTATGTCTAATTTGTGGGTTTTTCAACTACGTTCCGGTGTCCGACCGGTACGACCGTGCCGCGCACCGGGGGATGACACCGGTGCGCGGCACGGATTTCAGGCTACGGGATCTACTGACCGACCCGGCCCGGCTGCAGCACCTGCGTGAACAGCACGGTGCCGTCCGACTCGCGCAGGCGTACCGTCAGCTCGCCGCTGCCGCCGTCGATGTCGACCTCGCCGAAGAACTGGTAGCCCCCGGCGGGCGAGACGTTCGCGGTCGTCGGCGCCTTGATGAACACCCGCTCCGGGCCGAAGGTGTTGTCCAGGGTGTTCGCCGGGAACGCGCCCGCGTTGAGCGGGCCGGAGACGAACTCCCAGAACGGCTCGAAGTCGGTGAAGGCCGCCCGCGACGGCTGGTAGTGCTGGGCCGAGGTGTAGTGCACGTCCGCGGTCAGCCACACCGTGCCCGTGATCCTGCGGTGCTTGATGAACCGCAGCAGCTCGGCGATCTGCAGCTCCCGCCCCAGCGGCGCCCCCGGGTCGCCCTGGGCGACGGCCTCGATGTTCGGCTTGCCGTCGCCGGTGTCCGGTACCACCAGGCCGAGCGGCATGTCGGAGGCGATCACCTTCCACACCGCCCGGGAGCGGGACAGCTCGCGCTTGAGCCAGGCCAGCTGCTCGGCGCCGAGGATGCCCTGCGCGTCGGTGGCCTGGTCGTCCGTCGAGTTGGCGTTGCGGTAGGTGCGCATGTCCAGTACGAACACGTCCAGCAGCGGACCGTGGTTGATCACCCGGTAGACCCGGCCGTCGGGGCGGCGCAGCGTGGAGATGGGGAAGTACTCCGAGAACGCCTGCCGGGCGCGAGAAGCGAGGACGTCGACGTTCTTCTCGGTGTAGCGGGCGTCGGCCAGGATCTCGCCGGGGTACCAGTTGTTGGTCACCTCGTGGTCGTCCCACTGGATGATGGACGGGACCTGGGCGTTGAACCGCTTGAGGTTGTCGTCGAGCAGGTTGTAGCGGAAGTTGCCGCGGAACTCGGCCAGCGTCTCGGCGACCTTGGACTTCTCCTCGGTGGTGATGTTCCGCCAGGTGCTGCCGTCGGGCAGGGCGACCGAGGCCGAGATCGGGCCGTCGGCGTAGACGTTGTCGCCGCTGCAGAGGAAGAAGTCCGGGTCCAGCGCGGCCATCGCGTTGTAGATCCGGTAGCCGCCGAAGTCCGGGTTGATTCCCCAGCCCTGACCGGCGAGGTCGCCCGACCAGACGAAGCGCACCCCGTCGCGCCGCCGCGCGGAGGCCGTACGGAAGGTGCCGGTGACCGGCTCGCCGGTGCGACGCGGGTCGTCCGGGTCGGCGAGCAGTACGCGGTAGTGGATCTGCTCGCCGGACGGCAGACCGCGCAGCCGGGTCGTGCCGGTGAAGTCCGTACCGGCGTCGAGCAGCGGGCCCTGCCATCTGCGCGGGTTGCGGAACGACTCGGTCGCGGACGTCTCGACGACCATCCGGGCCGGGCGGTCCGACCGCACCCACACCAGCCCCGAGTCGCAGGTCACGTCTCCCGTCTGCACGCCCCAGCCTGCCTTGGGGCGTCCGGACAGGGCGAACGCCGGTGCCGAGCCGAGTGCCGTGGGCAGGGTGAGTGCCGCCGAGGCGGCGAGCGAGCCGCGCAGGACGCTGCGACGGCCCGGGAGCGGACGGTGTGACATGGAGGCCTCCAGGGGCGGGATCCGGCCAGTGTGCAGTGCCACAACTACTGGTGCGCCGCAGCGCACACGGAAACCACAAGTGAACAACTGACCGCATCGGCAAGGGAACGGGGCAGTCAGGCGGGAGACAGACGGACGTACGGTTCCGGTCACCTACCGGTGGAAGCAGTCCCCCGGCGGCCGGCGACCGCCTCGGCCATCAGCCGTACCCCCGCCCGGATCCGCGCGGGGGACAGGTGCGCGTATCCCAGGACCAGCCGCACGCCCGGCCGGTCCCCGTCACCGGCACGCGCGTGTGCGTAGTCCGTCAGTGGACGCACCGCGACCCCGGCCGCGGCCACGCGCGCGAGGAACCGCTCCTGAGGCCCGTACCGTTCCGGCAGGGCGGCGATGACGTGCAGCCCCGCGGCGATCCCGGTCACCTCCGCGCCCGGAAAGTGCTCCTCCAGAGCGGCGACGAGGGTGTCACGACGCTCCCGGTACGCCCGCTGGCAGCGGCGCAGCTGGCGGTCGTAGTCGCCACGCTCCAGGAACCGGGCGAACAGCGCCTGGTCCAGGGCCGGATGACCGAGGTCCATGGTCCGTTTGCGCTCGACGACGTCCTCGGCCAGCGACTCCGGCACGAGCAGCCAGCCGAGGCGCAGGCCCGGAGCGAGGGACTTGCTGACCGAGCCCGTGTAGGCGACGCGTTCCGGGTCCAGGCCCTGGAGCGCGCCGACGGGGGCGCGGTCGTACCGGAAGTCCCCGTCGTAGTCGTCCTCGAGGACGACGCCCTCGACGGACCGCGCCCAGTCGAGCAGCTCGGTGCGGCGACGGGCGGAGTAGGCGATGCCGGTGGGGAACTGGTGGGCCGGGGTCGTGACGACGGACCGTAAGTCCGACTCCCGCAGCGGGCCCATGGCGAGCCCCTCCTCGTCCAGCGGCAGCGGCAGGGTGGTGACGCCGGCGGCGGCATACAGGGCGTCGTGCTGCGGGCTTCCCGGGTCCTCGACGCCGACTTCGCGCATCCCGCGCGCGTGCAGCACGAAGCCGAGCAGCGTCGTCGCCTGCGCCACCCCGGAGACGACCACGATGCGCTCGGGGTCCGCGACCACGCCGCGGCGGCGAGCGAGCAGCTCGGCGAGCGCCGTACGCAGCCGGGGCAGCCCGCGCGGGTCGGGATAGCCGAGCTCGTGGTGCGGCAGCTCGGCCAGCACCCCGCGCTGGGCCGCCGCCCACGCGGCACGCGGGAACAGCGACATGTCCGGCGTCCCGGGCACGAAGTCGGCCCTGGCGTCGGTGGCGCGCGGTGCGAGGTCGCGCGCGCGTGGCCCGGCGGCCCGTGCCGCATCGCCCACCCAGGTCCCGGCACCCCGGCCGCTGCGCAGATAGCCCTCCGCCGTCAACTGCTCGTACGCCTCGGTGACCAGCCCGCGCGACACACCGAGGTCGGCGGCGAGATCGCGGCTCGACGGCAGCCGCGTACCCGGTGCGAGCCGCCCCGACCGCACCGCCTCACGGAGCGCCGCCTGCAGCGAACGCCCACGCGCGCGTGCCGGTGCCGACGCGGCGGGCAGCAGCAACTCCCAGGCGGGGGAGGGGACCCGACGCTCGGCGTTGCCCGCGGGCTCGGCGGCGCCCGGTGTCGCGGTGGGCCGCGTCGGCCGCCCGGCGGAATTGGTCTCCGATGGAGTCATGAAAGTGGACCTTAATCGGGACCGCGGCGGTTCCTAGCGTCGCTGCCATGAACGCCACCACCACGCGCGGTGCCCTGCTCGCCGCGCTCGCCTGTGTCCTCGTCGGAGGGTCCTTCACCGCCAACAGCCTCCTGGGCGACTACCCCTACGCGGGCGGCCAGTTCCTGCGCTACGGCCTCGCCTTTCTCCTGCTGGTCCCGCTGGCGGGACGGGACGCCACGGTCCGGCTGCGGGCACTGGCCGCCGGTCAGTGGGCCCGTCTCGCGGTGCTGGCGGCCGTCGGCATGGTCGGCTTCAACCTCGCCGTCATCGCAGCCGAGCGCACCGCCGAACCGGCGGTTCCCGGTGTCTTCGTCGGCTGTGCGCCCGTGGTCGTGGCCGTCGTCGTTCCTCTGCTGGACGGACGCCGACCCCAACGCACCGTCCTGTACGGGGCGTTGCTCGTCGCCGCGGGCGCGTTCGCGGTCCAGGGCTGGGGGCGTACGGACGGCGCGGGCATCGCCTTCTCCGCGTGCGCGCTGGTGGGCGAGGTCGGTTTCGCGGTCCTCGCGGTGCCCGTGCTGCGGCCGCTGGGACCGCGGTTGCTGTCCGCCACCGTGTGCGGGGTCGCCGCCGTCGAGTCCGCGGCGGCCGGGCTGCTGCTGGACGGCACCGCGTGGCTGCGGCGTCCCGACGCCACGGAGACCGTCGCGCTGCTGTGGCAGGCGGTGGTCGTGACCGTCGTCGGCTTCGTGTGCTGGTACATGGGCATGCAACGGATCGGCGCCGAGCGCGCCACGCTCTTCTCCGGCCTCATCCCGGTCGCCGCCGCCTGCACCGCCCCGCTCGTCGGAACCGGCTCCTACGGCGCCGTCCAGGCCCTGGGCAGCGCCCTCGTCGGCGCCGGAGTCGCCCTGGGCTCCGGCGCGTTGACGCGTGCCCCGCGCGGGTCAGCGGCTGCCGTCGAGGATGACGCGCGCGACCAGGGCCGGGTCGTCGTTCATCGGGCAGTGGCCGCAGCCGGGCAGCCGGACGAGGCGCGCCCGGGGAATGATCTGCTTGGCGCGCACCCCTTGCCGGCGCACCAGCAGCCGGTCCCTGGTGCCCCACGCCACGGTGACCGGGATCCCGGGGATGTCGTCGGCGAACCGGACGGCCCGGCCGGCCCGGAGAGTCCGGTCGAAGCCCGTGGCCCGCGCCAGCGCGAGGGTCTCGGCGACCACGGCCTCGGGTGAACGGCGGCCGGGGCGGGCGTAGATCGTGCTCGTGAGGACCGTGCGACCGGCCGCCGACCGGGACAGCTGCTCCACCAGCGGCACCGGCAGCCGCCGGGAGATGTGCCGCATCGCCAGCAGCACACCGAAGGCATAGCGTCGCTCGGCCTCGGACCAGAACCCCGCCGGGGACAGGGCGGTGACGGACCGCACGAGCTTCTCGCGGCCGAGCTCCAGCGCGATGAGCCCGCCCAGGGAGTTGCCCACGACATGCGGCCGGTCGAGCTCCATGGCCTCGCAGAAGGCCGCGAACACGGCGGTCGTCGTGGCCAGGTCGTAGCTGAGGCTGTCCGGCAGGCCCGGAGACGCGCCGAAGCCGGGCAGGTCCACGGAGATCACCTCCCGCTCGGCCGCCAGTATGTGTACCACCGGGTCCCAGACCTGCCGGTGGTGACCGATGCCGTGCAGCAGGAGCAACGGTTCGCCGCGCCCCACGCGCGCGTAGTCGACGGTCACACTCTGCGGGCCGTGGGGAGAGGAAACCTTGAAGGAGACAGTGGCGGACATGGGCGCTCCTCGTCTGGGACACGGGCTGGGACACGCTGACGGACGACGTAGACACCTTGTCAGCAATTGCTACCGGCGGGTAGCCCCTGGCGGTCGTCGACCTGGAGGCCGGAAAGTCCCTCAACGCCTCCCGTCGGCCCCGGCGTTGAACTCCACAGCCCGGCACCGCCGAATTCGCCTGGACACACCCGGACGCGTCGGCTGGGATGGTGAGGTGACCACCGACACCGAGACCGACGTCTTCGAAGAGCACCGCCCCGTTCTCCTGGGGGTCGCCTACCGCATGCTCGGCCGCGTGGCCGACGCGGAGGACGTGGTGCAGGAGGCGTGGCTGCGCTGGTCCGGCGCCGACCGGTCGCAGGTGCGCGAACCGCGCGGCTACCTGGTGCGCATCACCACCCGCCTCGCCATCGACCGGCTGCGCCAGGTCAAGGCGCGGGGCGAGACCTACATCGGCCCCTGGCTGCCGGAGCCGTACGCCACCGACTTCGGGCACACCGTCCCGGACAGCGCGGAACGTGCCGTGCTCGCCGACTCCGTCTCCCTCGCCGTCCTCGTCGTCCTGGAGTCGCTGTCGCCCCTGGAGCGGGCGGTGTTCGTCCTCAGGGAGGCCTTCGGCTACCCGTACGCCGAGATCGCCGCCATGCTCGACCGCGGCGAGGCGGCGGTGCGGCAGCTGGCGGGGCGGGCCCGCAAGCACGTCGACGAGCGGCGGCCGCGCTACGAGGTCGACCCCGTCCAGCGCCGCGATCTCACCGAACGGTTCCTGGCCGCGGCGGCCGAGGGCGACCTGGAGGGGCTCATGTCGCTGCTGGCCCCCGACGTCCGCCTCGTCGGCGACAGCGGCGGCAAGGCCAAGGCGCCGGTGCGGGTCCTGGAGACGGCCGACAAGGTGGGCCGCTTCCTCATCGGCGCCGCGCAGAAGGGCGTCGCCGATGTGTCCTTCCGGTTCCTGGAACTCAACGGCGGCCCCGCGGTGCTGGTGCGGTCCGGCGACAAGCCCGACAGCGTCTTCCAGCTGGACGTCCTGGACGGGCGGATCCAGTCGGTCTACATCATCCGCAACCCTGACAAGCTGACGTCCCTGGCGACGGCGTAGCTCCCGCCGCCGGGTCGCGGGCGTGGCGGCTCCAGCCCGTGCCGTGAACGTTCCCGGCGATTGGTATTGACCAAGGGTGAGGGCCGCCCTATGGTCGCAGAGAAGTGCAACAACCTTTAATAAACAAGGGCGCTAAAACGCCGACGGGCCACGGCGATTGCGGAGGACAGGGTGGGGACCACGCAGCTGGAATCGGTGCCGGAACCGAAGTACTGGCACCTGAGGACCGTGCTCAGTGAGGCATTGGAATCCGAGTTCTCCGTGGGCGAGATCCTGCCCAACGAGCGCGACCTGGCCGCCCGCTTCGGCGTCGCCCGGGCCACGCTCCGCCAGGCACTGGAACAGCTCGAACTGGAAGGCCGGCTGCAGCGCCGCCGCGGTGTCGGTACGACCGTCGCGCCGCCGCGCGTGGGTGTGGCCGTCGGCACCGAGCAGCACGCCTGGCCGGGTACGGCCGACGACGTCTGGCAGCCCGCGGACTGCACACGGGCGGTCCCGCCCGCGTCCGTCGCCGATGCCCTGGGGAGCGGGCGGGACGAGGCCGTGCACATCGTGCGCCGCTCCCGCGTGACGCACGGCCAGCCCGTCGCCGCCGAGCTGCTCTACGTCCCGCAGTCGTCGGTGCCCGACCTCACCGCCATCGACGCCCCGTCCGCAGCGGCACGCGCGCGTGCCGTGCTGCGCGAGCTGCAGCGCCTGGACCTCGAGGGCCAGGAGAACGCCGTCGAGCTGGGCTCGGCCCGCGCGGACGACGCCAAGGAGCTGGACCGTCTGCCGGGGGCGCCCGTCCTCGTCGTCACCACCCGCTACATCGCCGGGGGCCGCACCGCGGCGCTCTCCGTCGCCACGTACCGCGCGGACACGTGCCGGCTGACCTTCGGCGACTTCGGCGGCGTGGAGATCCACCAGGACCCGGAACGCCGGGCGTCCTGACCGCCGTACCGGTACATACCCCGCGCCCCGGATCCGCTCCGGGGCGCGACGCGTTCACGGCACACGGCACTGCACCGCGAGGGATTGGCGACGGACCGCTGAGCGTCAGCGCCGCCCCGTCACCGTGCCCTCCACCGCGAAGAGCTGCTCCTCCACATGGTCGAGAGCGAGCCGCAGCGCTCCCGTCGCCACCGCCGCCTCGCCGAGGAGGGACAGGGCGACCTTCGGCGGGCGCAGGCAGTAGCGGGCCAGCTCGCGCCGGAGCGGCTCCAACACGCCGTCCAGGCCGGCCGCCCAGCCGCCGACGACGACCAGCTCGGGGTCGAGCGCGAGGACGAGGGCGGCCACGTCGTGGACGAGGCGCTGGATGAAGCGGTCGACGGCCGCGCGGGCCCCCTCGTCGCCCTTGCGGGCCTGCGCGAAGACCTCGGCGACAGCGTGCTCGTCGAGGGGCCGCAGGGGCTCGTCCGTGGTGGACAGCAGGGTCTCCGGAGTCGCCTCGCGGCCCAGCAGATGCAACGCGCCGATCTCGCCGGCCGCCCCGCCGAATCCCCGGTGCAGCTGCCCGCCGATCAGCGCACCGGCGCCCGGGCTCAGCCCCGCCAGCACGAACACCACGTCGTCGGACTCGGTGGCCGATCCCTTCCAGTGCTCGGCGACCGCCGCCGCGTTGGCGTCGTTCTCCACCAGGACCGGGCACTTGAAGGACCGGCTCAGCCGCTCGCCCAGCCGCAGCCCCGTCCACTCGGGCAGCGCGGCGCCCAGCCGCACGGTGCCGTCCGCATCGACGATGCCCGGCGTCGCCACACCCACGGCCCGCAGCGAGCCACGTGCGACACCGGCCCGGCGCAACAGTTCGGCGACCGCCGTACGCAGCCGTTCCAGCCGCTCGTCGGCCTGGGCCGTCTCGTCGACGTCCTTCGCGATGGAGCCGAGCACCCGGCCGTCCAGGTCGGCGAGGAGCGCGGCGACCCGATGCGACCCGATGTCCAGGCCCAGCAGATGCCCCGCCTCCGCCCGGAACCGGAACCGCCGCGCCGGGCGCCCCTGACGCCGGACGACACTCTCGTCGGCGGCCTTCTCGACGACGTAACCCGCCTCGATGAGGCCCTCGACGACGCCCTCCACGGTCGGGCGGGACAGGCCGGTGACCCGGGTGATCTCCGTCAGCGTCGCGGCGTCCGTGGCACGCAGCGCGTGCAGCACCACCGCGGAATTGATCCTTCGCAGCAGCGAGGGATCCCCGCCGGTCAGCCGCCCCAACGTCCGTCCTCCCAGCTCGTGCGCATGTTGGGCGGATGCTACTCGCCGGGACGGACGCGGGCGAGGGGTGGGCACCTGCCGGCCTACTGACCGGTCCGTTTACCCGCAACCACCGGGCCGGCCGCCGGGTCAGGCCGCCAGGCCGCCCGCCCGCTCGGATCCCTCCGGCCGGAACCCCCGCCAGGCTCACCCCGGCGCCACGAACCCCGACTCGTACGCCGTGATCACCGCCTGCGTACGATCCCGCGCCCCGAGTTTCGCCAGGACGGCGCTCACATGCGACTTCACCGTCTCCGTCCCGACGACCAGGCGGGCGGCGATCTCCGCGTTCGACAGACCGCGCGCCATCAGCCGCAGCACCTCGGCCTCCCGCTCGGTCAGCCGGGCCCGCTCCAGCACGGCGCGCGCCGCCCGGTTCCCGCCGTCGTCTCCGTACTGCGCGGCAAGCTGTCGCACCGAGGCGGGGAACAGCAGCGACTCGCCCTCGGCTACCAGCCGCACCGCGTGCACGATCTCGGCAGGCCGGGCCCGCTTCAGCAGGAACCCGTCGGCACCGGCCCGCAGCGCCTCGTACACGTACTCGTCGTTCTCGAAGGTCGTGATGACGACGATCTTCGGCGGCTCGTCGACCGTCCGCAGCACCGCGCGCGTGGCCTCGATCCCGTCCAGCAACGGCATCCGCACATCCATGGCGACCACGTCCGGCCGCAGCTGCCGGACCAGCGGAATCACCGCTGCCCCGTCCGCCGCCTCCCCGACGACCTCGATGTCGGGCTGCGCCTCCAACACGGCCCGCAGACCGGCGCGTACGAGGGGTTCGTCGTCGACTAGGAGAACGGTGACCGGCATCCGGTCAGCGTAGATCAGCGCAGCGGCAGTTCTGCATGCACCTGCCAGTCACCTTGATCCGGCCCGGTCCGCGCGCGTCCGCCCAGCAGTGCCGCGCGCTCGCGTATGCCGCGCAAGCCGCTGCCTCTGCCGGGCCCGGGTATGTCGGCACCGAGCGGATTGCGGACCTCCAGGCCGAGGGTGCCGTCCGCGACCTCGATGCGGATCCGTACCGGGACGGCGCCCGCGTGCCGCAGCACATTGGTCAGCGACTCCTGGAGGATGCGGTAGCCCTCCCGGGAGACCGGGCCCGGCACGGTGTCCAAGGGCCCCCTCATGTCGACGTCGACCTTCGCGCCGGAGGCACGCGCGGACTCCAGCAGCCGGTCGGCGTCCGTGAGTGTCGGCCTGCTGCTGACCGGCCGCTCGGACTCACGCAGGATGCCGAGGACCCGCTCCAGGTCCTCCAGCGCGGCCCGGCCGGTCTCCTCGATGGCGTCCAAGGCCCGGTCCGTGAAGGCGGGGTCGCCCGCCGCGCGCGCGGCACCCGCCTGCACCACGGCCACCGTCAGGGCATGGCCGATGGAGTCGTGCAGTTCGCGGGCGATGCGGGTGCGCTCCAGGAGCTGCTCGGTGCGCTCCTCCATCGCTGCGAGGCGCTCGGCGGGGGAAGGGCCCAGGAGCCGGTGGGCCAAGGCGGTGATGAGCCGGCCCGAGCCGACCACGGTCAGCGCCAGCGCGACCAGTGACACGGGCGCGAGCAGGGCGTGCCACCAGTGGTGGCCGGCGAGGTGGAGCAGCACGCCCCCCTCGCCGCCGAGGCCGAGAGCCGACAACACCAAGTCCACTGAGGCGAGCAGCAGTTGGACGGTGAACATCGAGGTCGCGCAGCCGAGCAGGAGCCGCGCCTCCAGCCACACGACGAGCCGCCCCCGGTCGCTCCAGGAGGCGGACGGGGCGACGACGATGTCGGTGCTCGCACTGTCGTGCCGGTGACCGGTCAGCAGCAGCCTTGCCTGCATCCCCTCCACGGTGCGCATCGCGGGCACCAGCCCGGCGGGGGCGAGCAGCACGGCCGCCAGCGCCCAGGTCCACCACGCTTCCTCGATGAAGAGCAGCATCGACGGCCACACGATGGCGATGAACAGATGCAGCAATCGTGTGTACGTCACCGCCCGGCCGAACGGGCGCAGCAAGCGGACCATTTCGTCATCGTGCCAGCCGCCACTGACAACGAGCCTCCCCCGCACGGGGGAGACGAACTCCTCGGGCGGGGGAGGCCCCGACCCGTCCCGGACGGCCAGGCTGCTGCCATGACCAGCATCGACGTCCAAGACCTCACCAAGGAGTACGGCACCCGCCGGGCCGTGGACCACCTCACCTTCCGCATCGAGCCCGGCCGCGTCACCGGCTTCCTCGGCCCCAACGGCGCCGGAAAGTCCACCACCATGCGACTGGTGCTCGGCCTCGGCCGGCCGACCTCCGGAACCGCGACGATCGGCGGCCGCGCCTACGCGACGCTCCACGAACCTCTGCGCCAGGTGGGCGCGTTGCTCGACGCCCAGGCCGCGCACGGCTCCCGGACCGCTCGCGACCATCTGCGTGGCCTGGCCGCGAGCAACCGCATCCCGAACCGCAGGGTCGACGAGGTGCTGGAGGAGACAGGAATCGCGTCGGTCGCACGCCGCCGGGTGAAGACGTACTCCCTGGGCATGCGCCAGCGGCTCGGTATCGCCGCCGCCCTCCTCGGCGACCCGGAGGTGGTCATGCTCGACGAGCCGTCCAACGGCCTCGACCCCGAAGGCATCATCTGGATACGCCAGTTGCTGCGTCGCCTCGCGGGGGAGGGGCGCACGGTCCTGGTCTCCAGCCACCTCATGAACGAGACCGCGTCCTTCGCCGACCACCTCGTGGTCCTCGGCCGAGGGCGCCTGCTGGCCGACACCCCGATGCGGGAGTTCATCCACGCACGCGTGGAACCCCGCGTCCGCATCCGCACCACGGACACCACCGCCCTCAAGACCGCCCTCGCCCGACACGGCCACGATGCCGTCCAGCACGAGGACGGGCACTGGATCGTGCATCACGCGCGCGTGGACGACATCGGCCGCCTGATTTCCCAGGCAGGTGTCCCCGTACTCGAACTCGCCGCCGAGGAAGGCACGTTGGAGCAGGCCTATCTCGATCTGACCGCGACCGAGGCCGAGTTCACCGCACAGCCCCAGGAGGCCTGAACCATGGCATTCGTGCCCGTACTCCACTCGGAGTGGCTCAAGATCCGTACGCTCCGCTCGCTGCCGGGAGCGCTGCTCGCACTGTTCGCCGCGACCACGGCGTTCTCCGCGCTGGCCGGCGCATCCGGGGCCTCCGAGCCGGATTTCGACCCGCTCTTCACCGCGCTGTCCGGTGTGCTGCCGGGCCAGATCGCAGCCATCTCGTTCGGCGCGATGGCTGTGTCGTCGGAGTATCACGGGGGTGCGCTTCGACTGTCGCTCGCCGCGGTCCCCCAGCGTGGACGATGGTTCGCCGCCAAGGTGACGGCGATCGCCGTGCCGACTCTCCTCGTCGGGCTGGTCACCGCCTTCACCGCGCTCGTCGCGGGACGCGCGGGACTCGGCTCCGCGGCGAGTGGGCTCACCGTGGCCGAGCAGGTGCGCGGGGTCGTGGGCTGCGGGATCTACCTCATGCTGATGGCCTTGTTCGCGGCCGGTCTCACCGTCCTGCTGCGCAGCGGTGTCGCCACGCTGTCCATCCTGATCCCGTTCATCCTCGTGGTGTCGTTCGTGATCGGCGATGCCGCGGGCACCATCGCGGACTTCCTGCCGGACAAGGCGGGGCAGATCGTGATCCACCAGACCTACGACGGCACGCTCGGGCCATGGTCGGGCCTGACGGTGACCGCACTGTGGACGGCTGCCGCGCTGGTGGCGGGGGCGTGGAGCGTGCGGCGACGGGACGCCTGACAGGACGCCAATTGTCAGTGGGGCCGGGTTTACTGGACGACATGAACATCGCACGGCACCTCGCTCTCATCGACGAGCTGTGCTTCCGCCCGTTCGTGGCGGAGCACACCTCGTGGGACGGAGGCGACAGCGGACCCGGTTACCACGCCGTGGTGTTAGAGAGCAGCCGCGGCGACTGCGGGACGCGTGCGGCGACGGTGGAGCAGCACGAGAAGTGCCGCGACGCCCTGTACGAGCAGTTCGCGTCCCGCTGGGGAGAGACGGATCCGTACAACCTGCAGACCGTAGTGCTGCGCACCGCGCAGGAGGAGATACCCCAGCCCTGGGTCTCCCTCAGCGCCCGCGCCCGCCTGGCCTACCTCTGGGAAGCGGAAGGGACGGGCCGTTGGGTCGCGGTGGCCGTGGCCGACCGAGACGAGACCGACGACGTGCAGCTCCTCGCCGTGGTCACGGAAGTCGACCCGCCGTGACCCTAGCGGCGTCAGGACTCTTCCGCCGCCACCCGCAACCGCCCGAACTCCTCCGCCATCGTCGCCGCCGTCCAGTGCGCGTTCAGCCCGCTCGGATTCGGCAGCACCCACACGCGCGTGCCCCCGATCACCCGCTCCTGCGGGCCCACCTGAGCCTTGCGGTCGTCGAAGGCGGCCCGGTACGCGGTGACGCCCACCACGGCCAGCCAACGTGGCCGCAACCGCGCCACCTTCGTCGCCAGCAGCCGCCCGCCCTCGCGGTACTCCTCCGCGCTCAGCTCGTCGGCCCGTGCCGTCGCCCGTGCCACGACGTTCGTGATGCCGAGTCCGTAGGACAGCAACTCCTGCTGTTGCGACGGTTTCATGAGTTTCGGCGTGAAGCCGGACAGGTGCAGCACCGGCCAGAAGCGGTTGCCGGGGCGGGCGAAGTGATGGCCCGTCGCAGCCGTCATCAGACCGGGGTTGATGCCACAGAACAGCACATGGAGACCGTCCGCGACGACGTCCGGTACCAGACGGTCGCGAGCGGCCTCCAGCTGCTCGGCGGTGAAGCGCGCCATGCTGAGCGACGCGCTAGAGGATGGCCCCGGGCGTGTAACCGGCGGCCTCCGGGCGCTGCTTCACGATCTCCTCGACGCGGCCCACGACGACGCCGACCTGGTCGGCCGCGGCCCCCGTGAAGGACAGCTTGTCGGCCATCAGCGCGTCCAGCTGAGCGCGGTCGAGCGGGATGCGCTCGTCGGCGGCGAGCTTGTCGAGCAACTCGTTGCGCTCGGCGCCCTGCTCGCGCATGGCCAGCGCGGAGGCGACGGCGTTCTCCTTGATCGCCTCGTGCGCCAGCTCACGGCCCACGCCCGCGCGCACCGCGCCCATCAGCACCTTGGTGGTGGCGAGGAACGGCAGGTAACGGTCCAGCTCACGCGCCACGACCGCCGGGAAAGCACCGAACTCGTCCAGCACCGTCAGGAAGGTCTCCAGCAGCCCGTCCAGCGCGAAGAACGCGTCCGGCAGCGCGACCCGGCGCACCACCGAGCAGGACACGTCGCCCTCGTTCCACTGGTCGCCCGCCAGCTCGCCCGTCATCGAGGCGTAGCCGCGCAGGATCACCATCAGGCCGTTGACGCGCTCACAGGAGCGGGTGTTCATCTTGTGCGGCATCGCGGAGGAGCCGACCTGGCCCGGCTTGAAGCCCTCGGTCACCAGCTCGTGCCCGGCCATCAGCCGGATCGTCTTCGCCAGCGACGACGGCGCCGCCGCCAGCTGCACCAGCGCGGTCACGACCTCGTAGTCCAGCGAGCGCGGGTAGACCTGGCCGACCGAGGTGAACGCCTGCGAGAAGCCCAGGTGTCCGGCGATCCGGCCCTCCAGGTCCGCCAGCTTCGACGCGTCCCCACCCAGCAGGTCCAGCATGTCCTGAGCCGTGCCCACCGGGCCCTTGATGCCGCGCAGGGGGTAGCGGCCGAGCAGCTCCTCGACCCGGCCGTACGCGACGAGCAGCTCGTCGGCGGCGGTCGCGAAGCGCTTGCCCAGCGTCGTGGCCTGCGCGGCGACGTTGTGCGAGCGGCCGGCCATGACCAGCTCGCCGTACTCGCCGGCCAGCTTGCCGAGGCGGGCCAGGACGGCCACCGTACGGTCGCGCATCAGCTCCAGCGAGAGCCGGATCTGCAGCTGCTCGACGTTCTCCGTGAGGTCGCGGGACGTCATGCCCTTGTGCACGTGCTCGTGCCCGGCGAGGTCGTTGAACTCCTCGATCCGCGCCTTCACGTCGTGCCGCGTGACCTTCTCGCGCTCGGCGATGGAGGCCAGATCGACGGTGTCAAGGACACGCTCGTAGTCGGCGATCGCCTCGTCCGGAACCTCGATCCCGAGGTCCTTCTGGGCCCGCAGCACGGCGAGCCAGAGCTGCCGCTCGAGCTTCACCTTCTGCTCGGGGGACCAGAGCGTGGCGAGCTCGGTGGAGGCGTAGCGTCCGGCGAGGACGTTCGGGATGCGGGGCTTGGCGGGCGCAGAAGTCACGTGTACGGAGTTTACCCGGCGCCCCGAGGCCCCGGATCGCGCATACGGTCCGGAGCGCCCCAGGTCAGGCTGTCGCCGTCGGAGTGAGGCCGTCGGCCGTATACAGGGCGATCGGGTGAATTCCCTGGCCATCGACGCGTCCTGGTTTCTGGGGCCCGCCTGTCTCGTTCATAGTCTGCAGGTCGTGGCGAGTGTGAACGTGCGGCATCACGGCTCCTGCGATGACCTCGCAAATCCCGGCAATCGACAAGATCGCGTCAATGACCGACGTTGGCTTCCCCATTCCGCCTGAGAGAAAGACAACGAGAATGCGACAGGCCCTGACCAGGGGATTGATCGTGGCTGCCGCCGCGACGAGCGCCCTGTCACTATCCGGTACGTGGGCGTCCGCGGCCCCACGCATGCAGGGGACCGTGGTGAACTCCGCGGCCGCACTGCCGGGCCGTACGGATCCATGGGACCCGGACGGGCTGGAAGGGCTGGATGAGAAATTCGGCCAGATGCAGGAAAAGTTCGGCGCGATGCGGGACAAATTCTATGAGCTGAATGACAAGTTCAACTCGCCGGATTACCCGGAGCCCGCTTCCGAACACGACACCTCCGGATATGGCAACTCTGGCTACGGCGCCGAGAAGCCGAGCGGCTACGGCTACGGCAAGGAGGAGCCGAAGGATCACGGCTACGGCAAGGAGGAGCCGAAGGGCCACGGCTACGGCAAGGAGGAGTCGAAGGGCCACGGCTACGGCAAGGAGGAGCCGAAGGGCCACGGCTACGGCAAGGAAGAGCCGAGCGGCTACGGCAAGGAAGAGCCGAGCGGCTACGGCAAGGAAGAGTCGAGCGGCTACGGCTACGGCGAGGAGGAGCCGAGCGGCTACGGCTACGGCAAGGAAGAGCCGAGCGGCTACGGCTCCGAGGAGCCGGACGAATGCGGCTACGGCTCCTGCTACGGCGACTCACCCGAACCCTCGCCCAGCAAGACGCCGCCGCCCCACAAGCCGGAGCCGACGCCTCCGCCCAAGGCGCCGCCCGCGAAGCCGGATCACCCCCAGATGCCCGAGACCGGCACCAACACCGGAGCCATCGTCGGAGGCATTGTCGGCAGTGGGGCGCTGCTGGTCGGCGGAGCCTTCCTGTACCGACGAAGCCGGGCCGCGCGTCAGCAGTAGCGCACACCTGTGACAGCGCCCGGTACCCCACCAGGGACCACCGGGCGCTTTCCCCTGTCCGCGGCTACGCCCCCAGGCCCTCGTAGGGCTGCAGTTCCGGCCGCTTCGGCGGCAGTCCGTCTCCGGACGAGCGTCCCGTGAGCCGCCGTCCGATCCACGGCAGCAGATGCCGCCGGGCGAACCGCGCGTCCGCGACCCGCCGGGCGACCCACCCCGGCGGCAGCGTGGCCGGCATCGGCGTGCGCCACTCGGTGTCCTCGGGGTCGTAGCCGAGCGCCTGCCACACCGCCTCCGCGACCCGGCGATGCCCCTCGGCCGTCAGATGCAGCCGGTCCACGTCCCACAGGCGGGGGTCGCCGAGCGACGGTGCCCCGTACAGGTCGACGACGATCGCTCCGTGCCGCTCGGCCAGCTCGTCGACGCACGCGAACAGCTCCTCCATGCGCGGCCGGAACCGCTCCAGGACCGGCCCCTGCCGCCCCGGGCTGCGCATCAGCACCAGCTGCCGGCACGACGGGGCGAGCTTCTCCACGGCCTCCTCCAGGAGTCCGCGCACCCGCCCCATGTCGCACTTGGGCCGCAGCGTGTCGTTGAGCCCGCCGACCAGTGTGATCACATCGGCGCCCATCGCGGCCGCCACGTCGACCTGCTCCTCGACGATCTGCCGGATCAGCTTCCCGCGCACCGCGAGGTTGGCGTACCGGAAGTCGGGCGTGCGCGCGGCCATCCGTCCGGCGAGGAGGTCGGCCCAGCCCCGGTAGGAGCCGTCCGGGAGCAGGTCCGACATGCCCTCGGTGAAGGAGTCGCCGACCGCGACCAGGCTGGTGTGCGTGGGGTTCGTCTGCATGGCGACAGAGATGGTAACCCGGCTCCATACCCATCGGTCGGTCGGCCCGGAACCCGCCTGGACCGGCACTCGGGCGGAGCCCGGCACCCAGGCGGAACCCAGCCGTCAGGCCCGCTGTCCGAACAGCTCCCGCAGCACGTCCTCCATGGTCACGAGCCCCGCCAGTCGGCCGTCGCCGCCGAGCGCGGCCGCCAGATGTGTACGGCTGCCCCGCATCGCCGTGAGCACGTCGTCCAGCGGCGTGCTCTCCCGCACGCGCGCGATGGGCCGCATGTCCCGCACCTGGAACGGCAGGTCCCGCGGGGAGGCGTCCAGCGCGTCCTTCACATGCAGATAGCCCACGATGCGGCGGGCCTCGTCGACGACCGGGAACCGGGAGAAGCCCGACTCGGCCGACAGTCGCTCCAGCTCCGCCGGCGTGACGCCCACGCGCGCGTAGACGACACGTTCCAGCGGAAGCACCACGTCACGCACCGGCCGGCGGCCCAGTTCCAGAGCGTCGTGCAGCCGCTCCCGCGCGCGCTCGTCGATGAGGCCGGCCTCGCCGGAGTCCCGCACCAGGCGGGCCAGCTCGGCGTCCGAGAAGGTCGCGGTGACCTCGTCCTTGGTCTCGACGCGCAGCAGCTTCAGCAGTGTGTTGGCGAAGGCATTGATCGTGAAGATCACCGGCCGCAGCGCCCGGGACAGCGCGACCAGCGGCGGACCGAGCAGCAGGGCGCTGCGCACCGGCTCGGCCAGCGCGATGTTCTTCGGCACCATCTCACCGAGCAGCATGTGCAGATACGTGGCCAGCGCCAGCGCGATCACGAACGACACCGCGTGCCCGGCACTCTCCGGCACGCCCACGGCGTGGAACACCGGCTCCAGCAGGTGCTCGATCGCGGGTTCCGCGACCACACCGAGCACCAGCGTGCACAGCGTGATGCCGAGCTGCGCGGCCGCCATCAGGGCCGACACGTGCTGCAGACCCCACAGCACGCTCTTGGCGCGCCGGTCGCCCTGGTCGGCGTACGGCTCGATCTGCGAGCGGCGCACCGAGATCAGCGCGAACTCGGCGCCCACGAAGAAGGCGTTGACGACCAGCGTTGCGAAACCGATGAGCAGCTGTACGGCGGTCATCGCCCGCCCTCCTTCTCGTGGTCGGTCGCCTCGTCGTCGAGCGGCGCGTGCAGCAGCACCCGCGCGGCCCTGCGGCCCGCGGCGTCCACCACGTCGAGCCGCCAGCCGGCGACCTCGACAAGGTCACCGACCTCGGGAATGCGTCCGAGCTCGGTCGCGACCAGCCCGGCCAGCGTCTCGTAGGGCCCCTCGGGCGCCCTCAGCCCGACGCGCGCGAGCTGGTCCAGCCGCGCCGACCCGTCGGCCGAGTACAGGGCCCGGCCGTCGTCGTCGCTTCCGGCGTGGGCGAGGTCGGGCGTCTCGTGCGGGTCGTGCTCGTCGCGCACCTCGCCGACGACCTCCTCGACGATGTCCTCCAGCGTGGCCACGCCCGCCGTACCGCCGTACTCGTCGATGACCACGGCCATGGTGCGCTTGCCGGACAGCCGGTCGAGGAGCCGGTCGACGGTGAGCGTCTCGGGGACGAGGAGCGGCTCGCGCATCAGCTCGGCGACACAGACGCGGGCCCGGCTCTCGGCGGGCACCGTCAGGATGTCCTTGATGTGCGCGGTGCCCACGACCGCGTCGAGGGTGCCGCGGTAGACGGGGAACCGGGACAGCCCGGTCGCGCGCGTCGCGTTCGCCACGTCCTCGCAGGTCGCCTGGGCTTCCAGGGCGATGACCTGGACGCGGGGGGTCATGACGTTCTCCGCGGTCAGATCGGCCAGGTTCAGGGTCCGTACGAAGAGCTCGGCGGTGTCCGCCTCCAGGGCGCCCTCCCGGGCGGAGTGCCGGGCGAGGGCGGCGAGCTCCTGGGGGCCGCGCGCGGCGGCCAGCTCCTCGGTGGGTTCCACGCCGAAGCGGCGCACTATGCGGTTCGCCGTGTTGTTGAGGTGGGTGATGAAGGGGCGGAAGATCGCGCTGAACCAGCGCTGCGCGTTCCCGACCGTCTTCGCCACGGCCAGGGGCGAGGAGATCGCCCAGTTCTTGGGCACCAGCTCGCCGACCACCATCAGCACGATGGTCGACAGGGCCGTACCGATCACCAGCGCGATCGAACTCGCCGTCGAGCGGGAGATGCCGATCGACTCCAGCGGGCCCGCGAGCAGCGCGGCGATCGACGGTTCGGCGAGCATGCCGACGACCAGGTTGGTGACCGTGATGCCGAGCTGGGCGCCGGAGAGCTGGAACGTCAGATTCCGTACGGCCCTCAGGGCGCCGACAGCGCCCCGCTCGCCGCGCTCCGCGGCCTGTTCCAGCTCGCTGCGCTCGACCGTGGTCAGCGAGAACTCGGCCGCGACGAAGGCACCGCAGGCGAGCGACAGCAGGATCGCCACCAGCAGGAGGATCACTTCGGTCATCGGGTCACCTCCGTCCCATGGTCGGACAGGGTGGCGAGGATTGCGCGATGTCGGGTACTGGGAGGCTCGCCCATGGGCGGACGCTCACACCTTTCATTGGAGGACCGAAGTGACCCTCCAATAGTAAAGGATGGGCAAAGTGCTCCTGCCGGTGATCAGTGGGTGATCACCCGGCGATCAGTCCGTGAGCTGCTTCACCCACCGCCGCCACTGTTCCTGGGGCGTGTACCCAGCCGCGCGCCACGCATGGTGCGCCGTCTCGTTGCGCTGCAACACCATCGCGTCGCCGCGGCGTCCGCCGAGCCGTACGAACCTCTCGTCCGCTGCGGCCAGCAGTGCCGAGCCGATGCCCCGGCGGCGCCGCTCGGGGTGCACCGCCAGCCGGTACAGATGACAGCGCCAGCCGTCGAAGCCCGCGATCACCGTGCCGACCAGCTCGCCGTCGAGTTCCGCCAGGATCAGCGCCTCCGGGTCGCGGGCGACCAGTCGCTCCACGCCGTCCCGGTCGTCGCTGATGCTCGTACCCTCGGCGGCCGTCTTCCAGAAGGCCAGCACGGTGTCGAGGTCGTCGGCCGTCGCGGCCCGTATACGCAGATCAGTCATGCCGTGATCCCATCACGGGCGACGGAGCGGGACGCGGAATTCCACTATCCGGACGGCTACTTGCCGCGCAGCCGCTCGATCACCGGCGCGAACGCCTCCATGTACGGCTCCAGGACGGTCAGATACGAGAACCCGTACCGCTCCCGCTGGGCCAGCACCTGGTCGACGATCTGCTCCAAGGCCCCGACCAGGAGGATCGGCAGCTCCAGGACCTGCTCCAGGGTCAGTTCCGGAACACGGTCGAGGAGGGGCTGGACCACGCCCGCACGGTCCTGTGTGACGGCCACCATCTGCAGCAGCAGGTTCAGCTCCGCCGGGTCCTCCCGGCCCTCCGCGAACTTCCGGTAACGGGCCACCCGTTCGTCGAGCTGCTCGGCCGTGACGGGGAGGAGCCGACCGGTCGTGCTCTCCGGGTCCGGGTACGCGCCTCCGAACGCCGCGATGTCGGCGTGCTGGGCGGTCAGCCGCAGGACGCGGTCGCCGTTTCCGCCGATCAGCAGCGGTACGCGCGGCTTCTGTGCCGGCTGCGGTCGGTGTTCCTCCGCGCCGAGCAGCCGCTCCAGCTCCTCGACCGTGCGCCGCAGATGGTCGACGCGCTCGCGAGGAGTGCCGAAGGGCAGCCCCGCGGTGTCGTGCTCGGCCTGTACGTAGCCCGCACCGAGCCCCAGTTCGAGCCGCCCGCCCGTCAGGGCGTCGGTCGTCGCCACCTCCCGGGCGAGCAGGGCCGGGTTCCAGAAGCCCGCGTTGAGCACGAGCGTGCCCAGGCGCGGCCGCTCCGTCGCCTCGGCCGCCGCGACCAGGGCCGGGAACGGCGCGGGCATGCCCAGGTGGTCGGGCACCAGGATCACGTCGTAGCCGAGCTCCTCGGCCCGGCGGCACTTGGCCCGCCACTCGTCGGCCGGTGCGGGGGTCAGCAGGTTGACGCCGAAGCGGAACGGACGCGGGCTCACCGGGCGCGACATGAACTCTCCTCATCCTCAAGGGGCTTGAGCCCCAAGGGACTTGAGCACTTGCCGCGATTCCATCACTCGTGCGCGATGGCGGCCAGCACATTCATGCGTGATGCACGCAGCGCGGGCAGCAGCGCCGCCACGATGCCCACGACCGCCGAGCCGATCACCACCGCCACGATCGTGCCCCAGGGAATCGCCAGCGCCGTCGTGCCCTGCAGGGCCAGCACCTGCTGGGTGCACACGCCCCACACCAGCCCCAGCGCGAGGCCCAGGACCGCGCCGAACACGGCGATCACCACCGACTCCAGCCGGATCATTCGGCGCAGCTGCCGCCGTGCCAGCCCGATGGCCCTGAGCAGCCCGATCTCCCGGGTGCGCTCGACGACCGACAGCGCGAGGGTGTTGACGACGCCGAGCACCGCGATGATGATCGCGAGCCCGAGCAGGGCGTAGACGAGGTAGAGCAGCACGGCGATCTGGTCGTGCACCAGCTCCTTGTAGTCGGCGATGTCCCGGACCTGCACCTGGGGATACGGATCCAGCGCCTCCTCCAGGTTGCCGCGCAGGTCGTCCGCGCTCGTGCCGGAGGCGGCGTTGACGTACACGGCCGCGTCCTGCCCGCCCGGCGCGTACTCGTCCAGCGTGCCCAGGCCGAAGTAGATCCCGCCCTGCGCGCCGAACCCCTCGGCGGACTCCTGGTCGGTCAGGGCACCCACCGTCAGCTCGGCCCGGCGATCGCCCTGGAACTCGACGGGAAGGGTGCTGCCGACGCGTACGCCATGGTCCTCGGCGAAGTCCTTGTCCATGGCGAGGCGCCCGTCCGCGAGCGCGGTCGCGGAATCGCCCTGCGCGTAGGTGATGTTGGCGACCTCGTCGAGCTCGGGTTCGTAGCCCGCGGCGGTCGTCTTCACGCGGTCGCCGTCCGGCAGGCGCACGGCGATGGTGGTGAACTGCGAACGTACGACGAGCCCCACGCCCTCGGTGTCACGGATCTTGTCGGTGACCTCCCGTGGGAACGGCACGAAGTTGCTGTTCTGCACCACGAAGTCGGCGCCCAGCGTCTTGTCGATCTGCTGGTCGAAGGACTTGGTCATCGAGGCGCTCGCCACCGACATCCCGCCGACCAGCGCGAGGCCCACCATCAGGGCGGCGGCCGTGGCACCGGTGCGGCGCGGATTGCGCAGGGCGTTGCGCTGGCTCATCCGGCCGACCGGGCCGAACAGCGCCGGGAAGGCCCCGCCGAGGACCCTGATCACGGGCCGTACGAGCAGCGGTCCCGCGATCACGGTCGCGATGAGAGTCAGCAGGACACCGAGACCCAGCAGGGACGCCGCCGACGACGTCTCGGACGACACGGCACACCCCGCGAGTGCCGCCGCACCGGCCGCGCCGACCACCGAGCCCACCACCGCGCGCAGCCGCAGCGGCCGCCCGATGTCGGCGATCTCGGCGTCCGCGAGCGCCGCCATCGGCGAGACACCCGCCGCACGCCGGGCCGGGAGGTACGCCGCGACGAAGGTGACGCCCAGCCCGACGACGAACGCGACCACTGGCGTTCCCCAGCCGATGACCATCTCGGTCGTCCTGATGTTCATGCCCATCAGGCCCATCAGCTCGATGAGTCCTACGGCCAGTCCGATCCCGGCCGCGAGGCCCAGCGTCGAGCCGACCAGCCCGAGCAGCAGCGCCTCGGTGAGGACCGAGCGCCGCACCTGGCGCCGGTCCGCGCCGAGCGCCCGCAGCAGGCCCAGCTCACGGGTGCGCTGGGCGATCAGCATCGAGAACGTGTTGACGATCAGGAACACGCCCACCAGTACGGCGACCCCGGCGAAGCCGAGCATGACGTACTTGATGATGTCGAGGAATCCGCCCAGCTGCTCGACGTCCGACTCGGCCTGCTCGTCGGCGGTGCGCAGCTCGTAGGTGCCGGCGTCGGTGCCGAGTGCGGCGGCCACGCGCCGCTTGAGCTCCGGGTCGCTGACGCCCTCGGCCGCGTCGAGCGAGATGCTCGTGGCCGCCTCCGGGTCGCCCAGCAGTTTCGTCTGGGCGGTCGCGGGGTCGAAGAAGACCAGTGCGGCACCGGGGTTGGTGGTGGTGAAGGTGGCGATGCCGACGACCTCGACAGGGAAGGAGCCCTCCTGCCCGATGACCGTCAGGCGGTCGCCGATCCGCACGTCCTTGCTGTCGGCGGTGTCCGCGTCGATCAGCACCTGCGAGTCGCCCTCGGGGGCGTGGCCGGAGGTCAGCTCCACGGGGCTGCGCTCGGTCGGGTTCCAGGCGGTGCCGATCGTCGGGGCGCCCGTGGTCGGGCCCACCGACTCGCGGTCCTCGTCGGCGACGGTGAGGCCGTCCACGTCCACTTCCGCGCGGGCCGCCGCCACGCCCTGGACCCGCGCGAGCCGGTCGGCGAGCGAGGCAGGCAGGGTGAGGGTCTGCCCAGAGGGCACGGTCTCGTCGAGGGTCTCCTTCGGGGTGACGGTGACGTCGGCGGCGGTCGAGGCGAAGAGCCGGTCGAAGGTGCGGCTGACGGTGTCCGAGAAGATCAGGCTGCCCGCGACGAACGCCACGGACAGGATCACCGCCAGGGCGGAGAGCAGCAGCCGCCCCTTGTGGGCGAGGAAGCTGCGGAGCGTCGCACTGAGCACGGGGTCAGCGCTCCTCGGAAGCGGGCGACTCGGGCGACGCCGACGAGGGGCCGTCGGCCGGTATCGCCCCCGGTGCGGGGCCGCCGTCGTCGAACTGGCCGCGGATCACGTCAAAACGCTTCATGCGCTCGAGGACGGCCTCCGCCGTCGGTCGCTCCATCTCGTCCACGATCCGCCCGTCCCCCAGGAAGAGCACCAGGTCGGAATGGGCGGCGGCGCCCGGGTCGTGGGTGACCATGACGACGGTCTGCCCCAGTTGGTCGACGGCCTCCCGCAGGAAGCCGAGCACCTCCAGGCCGGCCCGCGAGTCGAGGTTGCCGGTCGGCTCGTCCGCGAAGATCAGCTCGGGCCGGGAGGCCAGGGCACGGGCGCAGGCGACGCGCTGCTGCTGACCGCCGGAGAGCTGCGCGGGCCGGTGCCCCAGGCGGTCGCGCAGGCCCAGCGTGTCGATGACCTGGTCCAGCCACTTCTCATCGGGCTTCTTGCCCGCGATGTCCATGGGCAGGGTGATGTTCTCGGCCGCGTTCAGGGTCGGGATGAGGTTGAACGACTGGAACATGAACCCGATCCGGTCCCGCCGCAGCCGGGTCAGCTCGCGCTCCTTCAGCCCGGTGATCTCGGTGTCGCCCAGCCACACCTGCCCCGCCGAGACGTTGTCGAGGCCCGCCAGACAGTGCATCAGCGTGGACTTCCCGGAACCCGAGGGCCCCATGACCGCCGTGAAGCGGCCGCGCGCGATGTCCACGTCCACCGCGTCGAGGGCCAGTACCGTCGTCTCGCCCGAGCCGTACGCCTTGGTCAGACCGCGGGCGCGGGCCGCGGTCCCGTCGGCCGGCGCAGGGCTCGGGGCGTGCTCCGCAGCTGCTGTGGACAAGGCCGCCTCCTCGCGGACGTCACGGACTCCTCGCCCAGCCGAGCCTAATGTGATCCACCGCACATCCGGTATCCGCCCGAGGTCCCGGTCGTTCTCCACCCCAGGTCGGGCCCCTGATTTCGATGTAAGGGGCACCTTCCGTCCCTGGGGTTGCCCCTTGCCGGTGCTAGCACTGGCGCGCTAGCTTCGAAGCATGGCGAAGACCCAGTTGAACGTGAGAGTCGACGAGGGCACGGCCCGCGCGGCACGCGAACGTGCCTTGGCCCGCGGGATGAGTGTCAACCGCTACATCGAGGACCTGGTCCGAAGGGACACCGGGGAGGTCGGTCATACGTTCGTGGACGCCGCCGCCGACTTCATGAAGCAGTACGAGTCCGTCTTCGCCGAGGAGTTCGGCGCGGAGCGCGAAGGTCGTCGCTGATCCCTTGAGCAATCTGAACGTCGACCTTGCCTGGCTGCTGATGCTCGCCGAGAAGAGGACACCGGGGGACCCGCAGATCACCGACTGGGGCGCACTCGTCGCCGCCGTCGCCCGCCACCAGGCGGAGATATTCGATGTCCCCGTCTACGACAGCCCGCAGGCACGTGCCGCGGCCCTGCTCCAACTGCTCATCCACGTCCCGGCCTTGGAGCGCTCCAACGCGCTGTTCGCCTCCGCGGTGGCCTACGCCTACCTGGTGGCCAGCGGCCTCAAGGTCGTCACCTCACCCGAGCAGGTGCGCGATCTGGCACGCCTGGTCAAGAGCGGTGAGGCCTCGGTCGAGGACATCGCGCGCCAACTGCGCCAATGGAGTCTGTGAAGCGGAGGCCGTGAAGCGGAGCCCGTGATCAGCCGGCCTGCTCCTCCGCCGGCCGCCAAGCCGTACCCAGCACGCAGTACGACGAGGGGAGCACCGGCCCCTTCTCCGGCATCATCACCCGTCGGTGGGGGCCGAGTTCGAACCCGGCCTCGCGCAGCGCCGCGACCGGGTCGCGCGAGACATGGCAGCCACCGCTCACCAACGGCCACACCGTCCGGTCCAGCGCGCGCTGCGTGAGGAGCATGGCCCGCCCGCCGCCCCGGCCGTGCTCGAAGAACCGCACCACACCGCCGGGCCGCAGCACCCGCCGTACCTCACCGAGCGCCCGCGGCACGTCCCGCACGCTGCACAGCACCAGCGAGAGCACCACCGCGTCGAAGGCCTCGCTCTTGACCGGCAGCGCCTCCGCCGCGCCCGGCACCACGTCCACGGGCACGCCGGCCCGCAGCGCGGACTCCACCGCCAACTTCCGCAGCAGCCGCTCCGGTTCGATGGCGACGACCTCCGAGACCGCACGCGGATAGTGGGCGAAGTTCAGACCGTTGCCCGCGCCGATCTCGATCACCCGGCCGGACAGCCCGGTCAGCAGCCGGTCGCGGACATCGCCCATGCCCATCCGTGTCTCGGCGTTGACGCTGATCCGGGCGTAGAAGCGGGCGAACAGCGGGTGGTGCACGGCATCCCGTGACACCTTGCCGGAACCGGCGGACCGAAGGGACCGTAGGGCCATGGGGACCTCCCGGGCGGGCGGGACGGGACTCACTCCCGATTCTCCCCCGTACGGGACCGGCGCACCCCCGCTGTCGCTGTGGCTTGTCGTACGGCTGTCGTCCGGGCAGGCCCGGCCTCAGCCGATGAAGTCCCTGACCTGCTCGTACACGCCGTGGTCGTTGTTCATGTCGGTGTGCGAAACGCACCCGACCTCGACGTTCGTCGCACCGCTGAGGATCGCGGTGGTGTCGGGGGTGAGCGCGTCGTCGCAGTTCGACCAGTAGCTGGCGTACGACACACTGCCCGGGGTCTCGTCACCGGAGTTCAGGGCGGCCAGGAACGAGCTGCCGGTGTTCATCTCCGCGCAGGAGGTGTACAGCCAGGCACACCATGAGGCGGTGGAGGTGCCGTGGTTCGTGCCGGCCGTCGAGACGAAGTCGTCGACGTACGACGTCCCGCCGAGGTTCTTGAGGTAGTAGCGGGAGCTGAGCGCGCCCATGGAGTGGACGACGAGGTCGACCTTCGAGGCACCGGTCCGGGCGAGCACGTTTCTGATCTCGGTCGCGAGCTGCTGGGCGGTGGTGGCGTTCGACTTGGCCCAGTCGTACGACACGGCGTGCAGCTCGGCCGAGGTGTAGCCGTCGGCCTTGAAGTAGCCGTTCCAGTCGTCCCAGCTGCTCGCCGAGCTGCTCAGACCGTGCACGAAGACGACGGGGTCGTGCGTGGCGGCGTGCGCGGGTGTGGGGGAGAGGGACAGTGACAGAAGGAGCGAAGAGGCCAAGGCCGTCAGAGCCGTGGCGATGCGACGCTTGTGGCGCTGCATGATGCCTCCTGAAACGTGTGGGGTTGTCAGGAGTGTCGAGCCGGGTCTACGCGCGCCGCATCGGCGAAATCGCCGGTCTTTACGGTTCAATTAACTCGCCAGTAACGTCATTTGTGTGGTGACTCCGGTGAACCCCCCGCCCCTCGACCGCACTTCGCCACCGCGCTTCACGGACCAGTGGCGACAGCCCGCCGCCGCCCTCCCCGAGGGCGTCCGCGTACGGGTGCTGCGTGCCGTGTACGGCGATGTGCGCGCCGCCGCCGAACTGGTCCCGCGCCTGACCGGCCGGCAGGCGGCGGGCATCGACCCGCTTCCGACGCAACCTGCGGAGCTGGCCCCGACCCTGCTGCGCGAACGCCGGGCGGAGACAAGGGCGTTGCCGGACGACACCCGCCTGCTGCTGCTGCTCGCCGCGGCCGACCAGTACCCGGTCCCCACCGACGCCTTCCTGCGCGCCGTCATGGCCGCCCGCCTCGACATCCGGCCCCTGGACGCCGCCGAGGCGGTCGGCCTCGCGCACGCCGGAGCGGGCGGGGTCGTGTTCCGCGACGCGTGGACACGGATCGCGGCGTACGAGACGGGTTCCCCGGCCGACCGCCGCGACGTGCACCGTCTGCTGGCCCGGGTGCTCAGCGGCGAAGGGGAGACGCCGTGGCGGTCCTGGCACCGGGGTGCGGGGGCGCTCGGCCCCAGCGGGCGGCTGGCGGCGGAACTCGGCGCCGCCGCGGGCAAGGCGGGTGACGCGGGCCGGCTGTCCTTGGCACGGGCTCTGGCGGAACGGGCGGCCGACCTGTGCCCCGACCCGTCCGAGCGGGCCCGCCTGGTCGCCCGGGCCGCCGCCTACGCCTGGCAGTCGGGCGACGGGGACCGGGCGCGCGGGTTGGCTGCCGCCGGCGCCGACGACGCGCTGACCGGGGTCCTCGCCCTTCGGGCGGGGAACGCGCCGGAGGCGTTCGACGCGTTGCTGACGGCGGTGACCTGCCCGCCCCCGGCGCGCACCGCTCCTCGACCCACGACGCCCTCCGTCGGCAAGGCTCCCGTATCTTCGGCCGCCGCTGCTGGCCCTGCTGCCCCGCGCTCTGTGCGGTCGCCGGCCGTTGACGCCTCCGCCTCCGCCTCCGCATCTGCCTCCGCCCCCGTCTCCGCCGCGTCAGCCACAGCCCTCGCCCCCACCCCCGACCACCCCGCCGCCCACCTCCTCGCCCGAGCCACCGAAGCCGCCATCTACACCGGAGACATTCGCCGCCTGCGCGAGGCCGCCCGCGTGGCCGATCGGCTCGGCGTCGCGCCGCCCGGCACGCTGAGCGGGCTCGTGGCCGCCGTCGACGGGCGGTACGAGGACGCGCGTGACCTGCTGAAGGGGGCCGCCGGGCAGTGCGAGCCGGGAAGTGACCCCACGGTCCTCATCCACGCCGGGATCGCCGAGCTGCTCCTCGGCGACCACACCCGCGCGGCCACCGCGACCGTCCGCGCGGCGGCCTCCGCCCGGACGCGGGGCACTCCGGTGGCCGTGCCGCAGGCGATGGAGTTCCGTGCGTACGCCGATTTCTGGACCGGGCGCCCCAGAGCCGGCGCGGCCACTGCGACGGACGCGCTGTGGCAGGCCCACGCCACAGGGCAGGACAACGGCGCCTGCCATCTGCAGGCCGCCCTCGCCATGTTCGCCGCGCTCACCGGAGACGCCGACGTCTGCCGCGAACGGGCCGCGACCGCACGGTCGTACGCCCTCGCCCGCGGCCTGGGCCTGCCCGCCGCCCTCGCCCAGTGGGCGCTCGCCTTCCTCGACCTGAGCACCGGCGACTTCGCGGCCGCGGCCGCCCGACTGCGTGCCCTCGCCGGATTCGGCCCGGGCCACGGCCACCGGGCCGTCCGCCACCTGGCCACCCCGCACTACGTCGAGGCCGCCGTCCGCACCGGCGACACCCGTGTCGCCCGTGTCGCGCACGCCGACTACCACCGCTGGGCGAGCACCGTGCGCAGCCCTGACGACCTGGCCCTCAGCGCCCGCTGCCGCGCCCTGCTCGCACCCGGCGAGGAAGCGGTGGACCACTACCGCACGGCACTCGACCTGCACTCCCACGGCACCCGCGACTTCGAACGCGCCCGCACGGAGCTGCTGTTCGGCAGTGCCCTGCGCCGACTGCGCCACCGTACGGAGGCGCGCGACCGCCTGCACAGCGCCCTGGAGGCGTTCGACTCCTTCGGCGCCCCGCACTGCGCGGACCAGGCCCGCACCGAACTCCGCGCCCTGGGCACCCCGGCCGGCGTCGCGCGGCCCGGCCCCAACGCGCCGGCCGGCCGCCTGACGGCCCAACAGCTGCTGGTCGCCCGTATGGCCGCCGAGGGCGCCACCAACCGGGAGATCGCCGCTCGCCTGGCCCTGAGCCCGCGCACGATCGACCACCACCTGCGCGGCGTCTTCACCCGCCTGGGAATCCGCTCGCGCATCGAACTGGTACGGATCGTCGCGGAGAGGGACGAGAGCGACGAGAGCGAGGCCGGCTAGGCCTCGGTGAAGGCGCGGGCGAAACCTGCGAGGTTCCTGGGGCAGGCCCAGATCTCCCGTGTCATCCGGCGTTCGAACCAGGTGTCCGACTCGTCGTCGGGACAGAGCTCGTCGTCGGGCCGGCGCTCGTCATCGGTCAGGGCCGCCTCACCGGCGGCTTCCCGCTCCGGGTGGGCCAGCATTTCCAGGACGTACCGAAAGTTGTCCAGCTCGTCATCGGCCTCGATGTCGTCACACGGATGCTCGTCATGGGCGCAGGGAGTCTGCCCGAGCGCCTGCTCGATTGCACCCATCGCCTTCAGCACATGCGCCTCGGCCTCCGCGTCCGGGTAGGCGTAGATCACGTAGGGGCCTATGAGCACCAGCCCGAGGGTCCACAGCGCCGTGTCCGGCCCGGCCGCCGCCACGCTCGCCTCAAGGCTCCTCGCGCACTCCACTACTCTCGCAGGCGCATCGCCCAGGTAGTAGCCGTGCCGGATCTCGTCCCACTCGCCGATCAGGACGTCCCACTCGGCGACCGCGTCTGCATTGACCATGATCAGAGGATGGCACGAGGGTCTGACATCGTGGCCGGCGTCCTCGTGGGCATGCCTCAGGGCGCTTCCCGTACCCGGAATCCGTCCGCGTCCCACGTGCCGAACAATCGCGGCGCCAGCCAAGCCGGTGCCGCGCCACGGAAGTCGGCGGGCGCGAGCGCCCCCGCACCTGCCGGCACGGCACCCAACAGCGGCGCCCCCGCCACTTCCGGCAGATCCGCGACATTGCAACGCGACGCCAGATCCGGTGCCTCGGGCCAGCTGCCGATCACCACGCCGAGCAGGTCCAGCCGCCGACCGCGCAGTTCACGCGCCGTCAGCTCCGTCGTGTTCAGCGTGCCCAGGCCCGCCGACGCGACGACCAGGACCGGCGCCGCCATCAGCTCGGCCGCGTCCGCCAGCGTGCCGCCCGCCTCGTCGAAACGGACGAGCAGCCCGCCCGCCCCCTCCACCAGCACCAGGTCGTGCTCGGCGGCCAGCTTGGCGGCGGCCTCGGCGATCTCGTGCGGCCGGACCGGCGGGCGGCCGGCGCGGCGCGCGGCCGTCGCCGGCGCCAACGGCTCGGGATACCGGGCGACTTCCGCGATCGTCACGGCACCGGCGAGTCGCGCGACCTCCTCGGCGTCGCCGCGCTCGTCCGGCCGTACGCCCGTCTGCGCGGCCTTCAGTACCGCCACCGACCGGCCCGCCGCCACGGCGGCCGCGGCGACCGCGGCCGTCGTGACCGTCTTGCCGACCTCCGTGCCCGTTCCCGTGATCACCAGTACCGGCATCTCAGCCCTCCCGCGCCGCCGCGCACACCGCGCGGGCGATCAGTGCCACGTCCGCGTCACCCGTGACGTACGGCGGCATCGTGTAGACGAGGTCGCGGAACGGCCGCAGCCACACGCCCTCACGTACGGCGGCGGCGGTCGCCGCCTGCATGTCCACGTCGTGATCGAGTTGTACGACCCCGATGGCGCCGAGGACTCGGACATCCTTCACGCCCGGAATGTCCGACGCGTCGGCCAGCCCTTCCCGCAGCCCCGCCTCGATCCGTTTGACCTCGGCCAACCAGTCCTGGCCGAGCAGCAGCTCGATCGAGGCGCAGGCGACCGCGGCCGCCAGCGGGTTGCCCATGAAGGTCGGGCCGTGGGCCAGCACCGGAACCTCGCCCCGCGAGATCCCGTCGGCCACCCGCGCCGTGCACAAGGTGGCGGCCATCGTCATGTAGCCGCCGGTCAGCGCCTTGCCCACGCACATCACATCCGGCGTCACCGCCGCGTGCTCCGCCGCGAACAGCGCGCCCGTGCGCCCGAACCCGGTCGCGATCTCGTCGAACACCAGCAGTACGTCGTGCGCGTCGCACGCCTCCCGCAGCACCCGCAGATACGTGGGGGAGTGGAACCGCATCCCGCCCGCGCCCTGCACCACCGGCTCGACGATCACCGCGGCCAGTTCGTCGGCGTGCCGCGCGATCAGCGACCGCAGATGGTCGGCGTACGACTCCTCGTACTCTGTCGGCGGCGGGTCCGCGAACACCTGGCGCTGGAGCACGCCGGTCCACAGCTCGTGCATCCCGCCCTCGGGGTCGCACACCGACATCGGCTGCCAGGTGTCCCCGTGGTAGCCGCCGCGCCAGGTCAGCAGCCGCTGCTTGCCGGGGCGGCCCAGCGAACGCCAGTACTGCAGGCACATCTTGACCGCGACCTCGACCGACACCGACCCGGAGTCGGCGAGGAAGACATGCTCCAGGCCGTCGGGCGACATGTCGACAAGGAGCTTCGCCAGGCGTACGGCGGGCTCGTGCGTGAGCCCGCCGAACATGACGTGGCTCATGCGCGACAGCTGCTCGCGCGCGGCCTCGTTGAGCACCGGGTGGTTGTAGCCGTGGATCGCCGACCACCAGGACGACATGCCGTCGACCAGCTCGCCCGAGCCGTCCGCCAACTTCAGCCGCACCCCGCCGGCCGACTCCACGACCAGCGGCTCGATGCGGCCGGGCATGGGGCCGTACGGGTGCCAGACGTGCCGCCGGTCGAGCTCCAGCAGCTCGGGCACGGTCAGGTCGGGCATGGGGTGCGGGTCAGGCATTGGGCGCGAGGTCCGTTCCGGCGCCCCGACGGCGTACGGCGACCAGGTCGGTGCGCGGCTCGGTGGAGACCGGCGCGGCAGCGGCCGTACCGCACACACCGCCACCCTCGTGCGACCCGCACCCGGCACCGTCGTGCCCACCGCACCCGGCGCTCTCCTGGGACCCGCAGCCCGCGCTCTCGTGCGAGCCGCAGCCGCCCCCGGCCGTCACCCGGTGCTCCGGCAGCGTCACCTCGTCGGCGCCCTCCACCTCGAAGCCGGCGTCCGCGATCATCTCCAGGTCGGCCTTGCCCGCCTGGCCCTCGCTGGTGAGGTAGTCGCCGAGGAAGATGGAGTTGGCCAGGTGCAGGGCGAGCGGCTGCATGGAGCGCAGATGCACCTCACGGCCGCCCGCGATGCGCACCTCGACGTCCGGGCACACGAACCGCACCATCGCCAGGATCCGCAGACAGCGCTGCGGGGTGAGGTTCCACTCCTTGGCCAGCGGGGTGCCCTCGAACGGGATCAGGAAGTTGACCGGCACCGAGTCCGGGTCCAGCTCACGCAGGGAGTAGACGACGTCGACCAGGTCCTCGTCGCTCTCGCCCATGCCCGCGATGAGGCCGGAGCAGGCGGACAGACCGGCCGCGTGCGCCTTCTGCACGGTGTCGACACGGTCGGCGTAGGTGTGCGTGGTCGTGATGTCCCCGTACGTGGACTCCGAGGTGTTGAGGTTGTGGTTGTACGCATCCGCGCCCGCCTCGCGCAGCCGCTCCGCCTGGCCGTCGGAGAGCAGACCGAGACAGGCGCACACCTCGACGCCCTCGTTCTGGTCCTTGATCGCCTTGATGGTGTCGGAGACCCGGTCCACATCACGGTCGGTCGGGCCGCGCCCGGACGCCACCAGACAGACCCGCTTGGCGCCACCCGCCAAACCGGCGGCAGCGGCCTGCGAGGCCTCGTCCGGCTTGAGCCAGGTGTACTTCAGGATGCCGGCGGTGGAGCCGAGCCGCTGGGAACAGTAGGAGCAGTCCTCCGGGCACAGGCCCGACTTGAGGTTGACGAGATAGTTGAGTTTCACCCGTCGGCCGAACCACTGCCGGCGTACCTTGCCGGCCGCGGCCACCACATCGAGCAGGTCGTCGTCGGAAGTGGCGAGGACGGCCAAGGCTTCCTCGCGGGTCGGCAGCTCGCGCCGAAGCCCCTTGTCCACCAGCGTGTTCAGCAGGTCCATGGGAGCTGATCCTGACGTACGGAGGGGCTCCGAGCCAAGGAGACTTCGGACAACCCTGTCACTTCGATGTGTGGGTATTGCCACACCGTGCGCCGTCGGTCGTGCGACTAGTGTCTGTGCACTGCCTACAAAAGCCCGGAGGAGCCATGGCGTTCGGCTGGATCGACGAGCAGGCGGAGCTGCGCCGCCGCGCCGGACTCGTACGGAGCCTGCGCCCCCGCCCCGCCGACTCGCCGCTCCTCGACCTCGCGAGCAACGACTACCTGGGCCTGGCCCACCATCCCGAGGTCACCGAGGGCGCGGCGCGGGCCGCCCGGACATGGGGCGGCGGTGCGACCGGATCCCGGCTCGTCACCGGCACGACGGAGCTGCACACCGAGCTGGAGCGCGAGCTGGCCGACTTCTGCGGCTTCGAGGCGGCGCTGGTCTTCTCGTCCGGCTACGCGGCCAACCTCGCCGCGGTCACGGCGTTGGCGCCACACGGCTCGTTCATCGTCTCCGACGCGGGGAACCACGCCTCGCTGATCGACGGCTGCCGACTGGCGCGCGGGACCACACAGGTCGTCGCGCACGCCGAACCGGACGCCGTGCGCAAGGCGCTGCAGACGCACGACGGGCCCGCCGTCGTCGTGTCCGACACCGTCTTCTCGGTCGACGGCGACGCCGCCCCGCTGGGCGGGCTCGCCGAGGTGAGCCGGGAACACGGTGCCGGGCTGGTCGTCGACGACGCCCACGGCCTCGGCGTGCTCGGCGACGGCGGCCGCGGCGCCCCGCACGCGGCGGGACTCGCGGGCGCCGATGACGTCGTCGTGACGGTCACGCTGTCCAAGTCGCTCGGCAGCCAGGGCGGAGCCGTCCTCGGCCCGGCCCGGGTGATCGACCACCTGGTCAACGCGGCCCGGACGTTCATCTTCGACACGGGCCTCGCCCCCGCCGCGGCCGGCTCGGCCCTGGCGGCACTGAGACTGCTGCGCCGCGAGCCCGAGCGTGCGGCGCGAGCCCGCACGGTCGCGAACGAACTGCACACCCGGCTGACAGCCGCGGGCATGGAAGCCGTACGTCCGGACGCCGCCGTGGTCTCCGTGCGCGCGCCGTCCCCCGAAGAGGCCGTGCGGTGGGCGGCCGAGTGCCGGGCGGCAGGCCTCGCCGTGGGCTGCTTCCGTCCTCCTTCCGTCCCCGACGGCATCTCACGGCTGAGGCTGACCGCCCGCGCGGACCTCTCCGAGGGGCAGATCGAACGCGCTGTACGGGTCATCGGCGAGACACGACCATGAGTCGGCGTGACACGGCCCTGCCGCCGCACCTGGCGTAACTGATCAGAGTTGGTCAGAACTGATCGGAATGGTCAAGGGTGAATGGTCAGGACTGGAACGCGGTCGTGAAGCCCGCCCAGCTCTCGGGGGAGAAGAGCAGCGCGGGTCCGGCCGGGTCCTTGGAGTCGCGCACGGCGAGCAGTCCGGTCCAGGGACCGGAGTGCGGCCGTGCCGTCTCGACACAGTTGTTCGCTCCCGTGCTGTAGCTGCTGCGCAGCCATCGCACGCCTTGCAGGTCGGTGGTGGAAGGGACGTTCCGAGGCAGTGCGGTCATGGTGCCTCCTTACGCGCCGCCGCCTATCGCGGCGATGCAATCCAGCGATTCCTCGGGCGAAAGGGCGTGGATCCGAAGGGCGTTGAAGGCCTCCGTGTAGGCCTGGAGGTCTTCTTTCCGTTCGAGGTAGAGGCTACTCGTCAAGTGGTCGAGAACAACCACATCCAGATCAGAAGTGCGCGAAAATGAGAAGATAACGAAAGGCCCGGTGATGCCGATGTGCTCCCCGGCCGCGAACGGCAGGACCTGCAGCCGGACTTGGGGCAGTCGCGCCGCCTCCATCAGCCGCCTCAGCTGCCGCGCCATCACCGCCGGCCCGCCGATCTCCCGGCGCAACACCGCCTCGTCGAGCACCGCGCTCAGTTGCAACGGCGGATCGCCGTGCAACACGTCCTGCCTGGCCAGACGGACCGCGACCAGCGCGTCGAGCCGTTCGTCGTCGGCGTCGTCCAACCCGCCCACTGCGGCCCGCGTCACCGCCCGGGCGTACTCCGGCGTCTGAAGCAGCCCGGGCACCACGGACGTCTCCAGCGTGCGCATCGCGCTCGCCTGGGACTCCAGGCTGATGAAGTCCCGGTACGTCGGCGGCAGCACTCCGCGGTACGCGTGCCACCAGTGATGCCGCCCGCCACCCTCGTCCGATCCCGCCAACACCAGCAGCAACTCCCGCAGTTGGGAGTCCTGTACGCCGTAGGCGTCGAGCAGTAACCGCACATCGGCCGGTTTCACCCCGCTGGCGCCGGTCTCGATCCGGCTCACCTTGGACTGGTGCCAGCCCACCAGCCGGGCCGCCTCACCACTGGTGAGCCCGGCCCCGGTGCGCAACGCACGCAGTTCCGCGCCCAGTTTCCGGCGGCGCACCGCGGGACCGTGCTGCATGGGCAACTCCTTACTCCAACCGAGCCGCCCAAATACGCTCTGCCGTCGCAGAGTTCACCGCTTCGAGCGACAGATATATGCATATCTTGGTGGATCGGCACCCTGACGGCCCTGGTAATGGCAGTCTGGCGACGAAGCACCAGTCCGGGACCGTACTCGAACCATCCGCTCCGTGTCGGACTGCGGTCCCGTTGGGAAAGGGACGACGTCGCCATGGCAGATCACCTGGAAGCATCCGTCACTCTGCCGAGCGATCCAGCCTCGGTCTCCGCGGCCCGGGCCTATGTGGTCACCACCCTCGCGGAGTGGGGACTGCCACCGGACACGGAAACGGCCGACACCATCCGGCTGATCGTCTCCGAACTCACCACCAACGCCGTACAGCACACCCTCGGACAGTCACCCACCTTCACGGTGGACCTCGAACTCGACCGTGACGAACACCTGCGCATCGGCGTCACCGACAGCCACCCGCGCTTCCCCAAGCGGCTGCCGGCCGCCGTCCAGCAGGACAACGGCCGTGGCCTGGTCATCATCCGCTGGCTGACCGCGGAGTGCGGCGGCAAGCTGAGAGTGCGGCCCACCCGCGAGGGCGGCAAGACCGTCTCCATCGAACTGCCGTGGACGGCGGCCGCGGAGCCGGTGCCGGTCGTGGGACAGCAAGAGCCGTAACCCTCACGGCTGCTGCGACTGCCCGGCCCGTCCGAACGTGCCGCGCAGCAGCGCCCGGAAGGCGTCCGCGGCGGGAGCCGCCTCGTCACTGCGGAACGCGACCGAGATCGTACGGCGCAGCTCGCCGCCCTCCAGCGCCCGCACCCCGACCGGCGTGACCGACGTGCGCGCCACCATCTCCGGTACGACCGCGACCCCGAGCCCCGCGCTGGCCAGCGCGCACACCAGGAGGTACCCCGGCGTCGGGACCAGGACCGAGGGCGTGGCCCCGGCCCGGGCCAGCACCGCCTCGACGCCCCGCCGGGCCGGAGCGTCCGGCGCCATGCTGATCAGCGGCTGCCCCGCGAGCTCGGTCAGCGGCAGCCGTGCGGCCCCGCTGGTGAGGGCGTGGCCCGGAGCGGACACCAGGACCAGCTCCTCGACGAGGATCGGCTCGGCGCCGACGGAGGACGGGAGCGGGACCGGGTCGCCGGGTGCGTAGGCGTGCGTCAGCGCCAGATCGACCTCGCCGGCCGCGACGGCGGCGACACCGGCCGACGGCTCGTAGTCGGCGACCGTCAGCTCCACCTCCGGATGCGCCCGGCGGAACGCGCTGAGGGCCGGCGGCAGCAGATGGATGCCCGCGGTCTGGAAGGTGCCGAGCCGGAGGGTGCCGCCCGTCAGGCCGGTCAGCCGGGCCAGTTCGTGCCGGGCCCGGTCGAGTTCGTCGAGCACCCGCCGCGCCCGGGCCACCAGCAACTCGCCCGCACCGGTCAGCCGCGCCCCGCGGTGGTGCCGCACCAGAAGGGCGGTACCCGCCTCGCGCTCCAGCTTGGCCAGCTGCTGGGAGAGCGCGGGCGTGGTGTAGCCCAGGCGCTCGGCGGCCCGGGTGATCGAACCCGCCTCGGCGACCGCCACCAAGGCGGCGAGGCGGGTCGGGTCGTACATGGTTGGGTCCCTTTCGAGCGCGGTGCCGACGGGTGACTGCCTGAGGATGTCTGCCTAAGGCTGTCTGCCTAAGGATGCCTGCCTAAAGCATTGCTTAAGGCATACCCAGAATATTCGAAATACCTGCTGAAGGCTCCCGCACGGCAGGCTGGCCGCATGGACGCTCAGCTCATCGCCTTCACCGGGGTCTCCGCCGGCCTGGTCGCCATGCCCGGGGCCGACTTCACCGTCGTCGTACGCAACGCCCTCGTCTCCCGCCGGGCCGGCATCGCCTGTGCGCTCGGGATCGGGGCCGGGCTGCTGGTCCATGTGACGCTGGCGGTGGTGGGAGTCGCCGCGGTCCTGGCCGCCGTACCGGCGCTGTTGCGCGCGCTCCAGGTGGTGGGCGGCGTCTATGTGCTCTATCTGGGCGTCCAGGCGCTGCGGCAGCGGCACCCGCAAGGGGAGGGCGCGCAGGAGGATTCCACCGCGCGACCGCTGCGGCAGGGCTTCGTCACCAACGCCCTCAATCCGAAGGCGTCGCTCACGTTCCTCAGCGTGCTGCCGCAGTTCGTGCCGGCGGGCGCCCCGGCGCTGCCCCGGACGCTGCTGCTCGCGCTGATCGTGCTCGCGATCGCGCTCGTCTGGTTCCAGGTCGTCGCCCTGCTGGTGGACCGGCTCGGCAGGTGGCTGCGCCGACCTCGCGTCGCCCGGGCGGTCACGACCGTCACCGGCGCCGCGCTGACGGCCTTCGGCGTGGC
This sequence comes from Streptomyces sp. SD31, assembly GCF_052068475.1. Lineage (NCBI taxonomy): Bacteria > Bacillati > Actinomycetota > Actinomycetes > Kitasatosporales > Streptomycetaceae > Streptomyces > Streptomyces sp. SD31. Next base: position 196,720 of record NZ_JBQHCX010000017.1, read on the forward strand.
ACTCCTCGCAGGGCCCCTGGTGGCCGTCTGACGCCCTTTCCGGCGACTGGCCCTCCATCCGGTGCCCGGGGGCGGTGACAGCGCGTCAGGCTGCCGTCACCGCCCCCGGGAAGGTCACTTGACCCGGCCGTACCAAACGCTCCTGGTCCAGATCTTCTGCAGCCGCACGACGTCCCCGCTCTTGGGGGAGTGCCAGATCTTTCCCTTCCCGGCGTAGATGCCGACGTGGTAGACGTTCGACCCCGAGTGGAAGAACACCAGGTCTCCGGCCTTGCGGTTGCCGGCGGAGATGTGGCGGGTCTTGTTGTACTGCTGGGCCGCCGTACGGGGCAGCTTCTTGCCGGCCTTCTTGTACGAGTACAGCGTGAGCCCGGAGCAGTCGAACCTGTGCGGACCTGTGGCGCCCCACTTGTACGGGGAGCCCTTTTTGGAGGCCGCGATCTGAAGTGCCTTGGTCGCCGGCGTGGCGGCTTCGGCCTCCGAGGCGAAGCCGGGCGCCACGATCGAGCCGCCCACTGCGGCGATGGTGAGAGCCGAGGCCGTACCGGCTCGGGCCATGAGCGACGGGACACGATTGAGCGCAGTCATGCGCAACCCTTCGTCAGCCGCCTGTGAAGGATGACCTGTCGGATTCGGGCTGGCGAAGTTGCCCGGCCGCGTTGCCGCGGCTTCACCCCAAGGGTTGCTCGGATCGAACGAACGTCCGCTCCGGCGACCCGTCTTGCTCGGGTCCTCCACTCCTGCCGATCCACTCCTGTCGACCGGTCATCCGGGCGGCGGCAGGACTCGGCGTCCGCCCGGACCGCCCCGCCGCTGTGGCGGGGGCTTGTCGTCAGACAGGGATCTTGACGCACGGATGAACGAAAAACCCAACGGAACCGGGGATTTGTGGCGTTACTCACCACTCGCCCGTTCGGGTGGACACCCCCGTGTTCGACCGGGTGTCCAGGTACTCGACGAGCCCCGGACCAGCGATGGAGCGTCCCATTCCGCTTTGGGGTCATGCCTGTTGCGCAACCTGAAGGGCGCGTAAAAGGGCAGGTTGCTACGCCGAAAGTGGGTAAGCCTTTTGGTTCGTTTCGACGTCCATCCGGACGCCTCGCTCGTGGGCCGAGGCGTCCGGAATCGTTCTGTACGAGTCGTCAACTGTCGGAGCGCGGCAACACCCTGACGCGGGCCGTGCGGCGTTCCCCGTCCAGCACGCGCAGCGCACGCGCCAGCGTGGGGGAGTGCAGCTCGGTCTCGCCCCGCTGGTGCATCAGCGCCAGCGCGTCCCGCAGCTCGGTCGCCTTGCCGACGAGCGCCTGGGCGGCGCGCAGTCCGCGGTAGGTGTCTCCGTGCCGCGTCGGGTTGATCCGGCCGAGCAGGTCCACCACATCGAGATAACGGTCGATCAACTCCCCCTCCGCACGCGTCAGTGCGGGCAGCGGCGGCAACTCGGGTGGAAGCACCGGTCGATCACCGCCCCGTGGGCGGGGCGAGGGTGGCCTTGCGGCTGGGGATGATCCGGTCCACCAGGCCGTACTCCACGGCGCCCTGCGCGTCCAGGATCTTGTCCCGCTCGATGTCGGCGCTGACCTGCTCGTGGCTGCGCCCGGTGTGCCGGACGAGCAGTTCCTCGAGGCGGGTCCGAATGCGCGTCAGCTCGTCGGCCTGGATGGCGAGATCGCTCGCCTGGCCCTCGACCGGCTCGGGCAGCGCCGGCTGGTGGATCACCATGCGGGCACCCGGCAGCGCGAACCGCTTCCCCGGCGTGCCCCCGGCCAGCAGCACCGCGGCGGCGGAACCGGCCTGGCCCAGGCAGATCGTCTCCACGTCGCAGGTGACGTACTGCATCGTGTCGTAGATCGCCGTCATGGCGCTGAACGAGCCGCCGGGCGAGTTGATGTACAGCGAGATGTCCCGGTCGGGTTCCTTGTGCTCCAGATACATGAACTGCGCCATCACGTCGTTCGCCGAGGTCTCGTCGACCTGTGTGCCGAGGAAGACGATCCGCTCCTCCAGCAGCTTCGAGTACGGGTCCTGCGTCTTGGTGCCGGAACTCGTGCGTTCGGTGAACTCGGGCAGGACATAGCGGGCGGTCGGTCGGGTCATGGCTCACGCTCCCTTGGCGGGGTGCCTGTAAAAAATGTACAGGACGTACATGACGTAATGTGGGGAGCATGGCCTACGAGATTCCGGTGACGCAAGCCAGGGCTGAGCTCGCCGACCTCATCAACCGCGTGGTGTACGGCGGTGAACGCGTCGTCGTGACGCGGCACGGAAAGCCCCTCGTCGCCCTTGTCTCCGCTGCTGACCTGGAGCGACTCGACGCCCTCGACGCCCTCGACGGCCCCGTCGAGGAGCAGGTGATCAGCGCGGTCTCCGGCGTCCGCGAGGTGGGTTCCGCCCCCCGCGAACGGCACCGCTTCGGTATCGCGGCGGAGCACCGGGGGACCGCCCCCTCGTAGACGCCCCGTCGCGGGTGCCGCGCGAAGAAACGACGAGACCGTGCACCCCCGTCCGCTACGGCGGGGGTGCACGGTCGGTTCCGTGTGACCGGCGGGCTCGGTCAGCCGACGGGAGCGAGTTCCCTCTCCGCTGCGGGCTCAGCGGTCTTCGTACGGGACTTCAGCGCACTGCCGAGCAGTACGGCGCCCAGGCCCAGCGCCGCCCACCAGGTGAGTGTCAGGGCGGGGCCGGTGGCTGCCGCGCCGTCGAAGAAGGACACCGAGCGCAGCAGGGTCGTGCCCGCGCCCGGGGGCAGCCACTGGCCGATCGCGCCGGCCGGCTCGGGCAGCAACTGCGGTGCCGAGGGTGCCCCGGAGAAGGGGTTGCCCAGCAGCATCACGACTCCCGCCGAGATCCCGACGCCGGCAGTGCCGATGAGGGCGGCGAGCCCCGCGACGGCAGCGCTCACGGCCAGCGTCGACAGGGCGAAGACCCCGGCCTCCGTCCACCAGTTGCCGGTGAGGACCTCGAGCCAGCTGTGCGCGAGCGCGGCCGCGGTCACCCCGATCAGGGCCGCGGCGCCGACCAGGGCGCTCACGGCGCGCACTCCGCGCAGCCCGAGCAGGGTCACCGCCGCGCCGGCCGCGATGCCGGCCAGGGCGAGGGGCAGGACGCTCGCGTTGAGGGCCGCCCCGCGCGGATCCGTCTCGGGTGCGGGCACCACGTCGACCGTCCTGATTCCGGTGCCCTGGGCGGCGGCCTGCTGGGCCACCGCCTGCTGCAGCAACTGGGCCACCATCGGGCTCGCCGCAGACGCGGTCAGCAGCTCCGGGCCCTGCGGGGTGACGACGACCGCGCCGTATACGGTCCGGTCCTCGATGGCGTCCCGGGCGGCGGCCCCGTCGGCGTAGCGGTGGATCTCGAAGGCGCCCTCGTGCGAGGCCAGCTGCTTCTCCACCTGGGCGGTGGCGGCCGTCGGTCCGACCACGCCGAGCGGCAGGTCCCGAGGAGCCGTGCGGGCGGCCGGCCAGGCGAAGGCCCACAGGGCGAGGGCGGCCAAGGCGGGAACGAGGAAGACGACCGCGATCAGGCGGCGGGTGGACATGGGGACTCCCTGAGGTGCGAGCTCGGGTAAAAAGAAGGATCGTTCGTTTTGCTTGTGTCATCACCGTCCTGCGGACGCGGCTCCTTGTCAAGAAGGAATGTTCGTTTTACTTTGAGGACCATGGCTCGCGTATCCCAGGCACACCTCGACGCCCGCCGTCGCCAGATCCTCGACGGCGCCGCGATCTGCTTCGCCCGCAACGGCTTCCACGCCACGTCCATGCAGGACGTGCTGAAGGAGGTCGACCTCTCGGCGGGCGCGGTGTATCGCTACTTCAGCGGCAAGGAGGAGCTGATCGGCGCGATCGTCGGGGAGGTGCTCGGGTCGGTCCGCGCGGCCTTCGAGGAGGCGGCGCGGCAGAGCCCGCCCCCGCCACCGGACGAACTCGTCGCCTCGGTCCTCGGCCGGACCCTCGCCGCCCGCGAGGCCCTCGTCGTCGACGGGCAGCCCGCTTTCCCGCGGCTCGTCATCCAGGTCTGGACCGAGACGCTGCGCAACGAAGAGCTCGCGGCCGTCCTGCGGGAGGGCTACGGCTCGGTGCGCGCGGCCTGGGGGCGGATCGCCGAGGCCTACCAGGAAGCCGGGATGATGCGGGCGGACGTGGCGCCGGACCATGTGGCCCGCACGATGATCGCCGCCGTGCTGGGCTTCCTCGCCCAGCAGTCCCTCTTCGGGCCCGCCCCGGTCGAGATCCTCCGGGACGGTCTGCGGGCGTTGATGAGCATGCGGGACGAACCCGCCGCGAACTGATGGATCACAGCTCGGTTAACTTGCTTGAAACCCGGTCCAACTAGCCTGCCGATCTGCGCCACCAGGGACTTTGCCCGGCGGCTGAGGCAACCGGACCCCGCACGGTCCGGAGCGAGGACTGTGAGGTGGGACGTGCAACTGACCCCGCACGAGCAAGAGAGGCTGCTCATCCATGTGGCGGCCGACGTGGCCGAAAGGCGCCGGGCCCGCGGGCTCAAGCTGAACCACCCCGAGGCGGTCGCCCTCATCACGTCGCACATCCTCGAGGGCGCGCGTGACGGCCGTACGGTCGCCGAGCTCATGGCGTCCGGGCGCAAGCTGCTCACCCGGGACGACGTCATGGAGGGCATCCCCGAGATGATCCACGACGTCCAGGTCGAGGCGACCTTCCCGGACGGCACCAAGCTCGTCACCGTCCACGACCCGATCGTCTGACGGGGAGGCCGCCATGATTCCCGGAGAGATCCTGTTCGGCGACGGACCGATCGTCTACAACGCGGGCCGTGAGGTCACCTCGCTGACCGTCCTCAACGCCGCCGACCGGCCCGTCCAGGTCGGCTCCCACTACCACTTCGCCGAGGCCAACCCCGGGCTGGAGTTCGACCGTGCGGCGGCGCGCGGCAAGCGGCTCAACATCGCCGCCGGCACCGCCGTGCGCTTCGAACCCGGGATCCCCGTCGACGTCGAACTCGTCCCGCTCACCGGCGCCCGTGTGGTGCCCGGACTGCGCGGGGAGACCGGAGGTGCCCTCGATGCCTGAGATCTCCCGTGCCGCGTACGCCGACCTGTTCGGCCCGACGACCGGTGACCGCATCCGGCTCGCCGACACCGACCTGCTGATCGAGATCGACGAGGACCGCTGCGGCGGTCCCGGACTCGCCGGGGACGAGGCCGTGTTCGGCGGCGGCAAGGTCATCCGCGAATCCATGGGCCAGTCCCGTGCTACGCGCGCAGACGGCACCCCGGACACCGTCATCACCGGCGTCGTGATCATCGACCACTGGGGCATCGTCAAGGCCGACGTCGGCATCCGCGACGGCCGGATCACCGGCATCGGCAAGGCGGGCAACCCCGACACGATGGACGGGGTGCACCCCGACCTCGTCATCGGCCCCGAGACGGAGATCATCGCCGGCAACGGGCGGATCCTCACGGCCGGCGCCATCGACGCGCACGTGCACTTCATCTGCCCCCAGATCGCCGACGAGGCGCTCGCCTCCGGCATCACCACGCTGATCGGCGGCGGCACCGGCCCCGCCGAGGGCTCGAAGGCGACCACGGTCACGCCGGGTCCTTGGCATCTGGCCCGGATGCTGGAGGCGATGGAGGAACACCCCGTCAACTTCGGCCTGTTGGGCAAGGGCAACACCGTCTCCCACGAGGCGATGCTGTCCCAGATCCGCGGTGGCGCGCTCGGCCTCAAGCTGCACGAGGACTGGGGCTCCACCCCGGCCGTCATCGACGCCTCGCTGACCGTCGCCGACCGGACCGGCATCCAGATCGCGATCCACACGGACACGCTGAACGAGGCCGGCTTCGTGGGCGACACGCTCGCCGCGATCGCCGGACGCGGCATCCACGCGTACCACACCGAGGGCGCGGGCGGCGGGCACGCGCCGGACATCATGACCGTGGTCTCCGAGCCGCACGTGCTGCCCAGTTCGACCAACCCGACACGGCCGTTCACCGTCAACACCGCCGAGGAACACCTCGACATGCTGATGGTGTGCCACCACCTCAACCCGGCGGTGCCCGAGGACCTCGCCTTCGCCGAATCGCGGATCCGGCCGTCGACCATCGGGGCGGAGGACATCCTGCACGACCTCGGCGCGATCTCGATCATCTCCTCGGACTCGCAGGCCATGGGGCGGGTGGGCGAGGTCATCATGCGGACCTGGCAGACGGCGCACGTCATGAAGCGGCGGCGGGGTGCGCTGCCGGGGGACGGGCGGGCCGACAACCAGCGGGTGCGGCGGTACGTGGCCAAGTACACGATCAACCCGGCGGTCGCCCAGGGGCTTTCCCGGGAGGTCGGCTCCGTGGAGAGCGGCAAGCTCGCCGACCTGGTGCTGTGGGAGCCGGCGTTCTTCGGCGTCAAACCGCACCTCGTCATCAAGGGCGGGCAGATCGCGTACGCGCAGATGGGCGACGCCAACGCGTCCATCCCTACACCGCAGCCGATCCTGCCCCGGCCGATGTTCGGCGCGATCGGACGGGCGCCCGCCTCGAACTCGGTCAACTTCGTGGCGCCGCTCGCGATCGAGGACGGGCTCGCGGAGCGGCTCCAGCTCGGGAAGCGGTTCGTGGCCATCGAGTCGACGCGTGGGGTCACCAAGGCGGACATGCGGCAGAACGACGCGCGACCCGACGTGCGGATCGATCCCGACAGCTTCGCCGTGCACATCGACGGCGAGCTGGTGGAGGCCACGCCCGCCGCCGAACTGCCCATGGCGCAGCGCTACTTCCTGTTCTGAGAGCTGGGTTTCGATGTCACGGGCAGCACTACTCGTCCTCGCCGACGGCCGATTTCCCGCCGGAGGGCATGCGCACTCCGGCGGGGCGGAGGAGGCCGTCAAGGCGGGGCGGATCACCGGGGCCGCGAGCCTGGAGGACTTCTGCCGGGGGCGGTTGCACACGGCGGGGCTGGTCGCGGCCTCGCTCGCCGCGGCGGCCGCGCTCGGGGTCGATGCGGTGGCCTTGGACGAGGCCGCCGATGCCCGTACGCCGTCGCCCGCGTTGCGGGTTGCCGCGCGGAAGCTGGGGCGGCAGTTGATGCGGGCCGCTCGGGCGACGTGGCCGTCCCCGGAGCTGGATGACCTTGCGCGGCGGTTTCCCAAGGGGGCCCATCAGCCGGTCGTGCTGGGGGTCGTGGCCCGGGTGGCGGGGTTGGGGGCCGTCGAGGCGGCTTACTGTGCGGCGTACGAGAGTGTGAGTGGGCCGGCGTCCGCGACGGTGCGGTTGCTGAGTCTTGATCCCTTCGACGCCACGGCGGTGCTGGCTCGGTTGGCGTCGGAGTTGGACCGGGTGGTGGATCGGGCGGTCGAGGCGGGGCGACTGGTCGGCGACGGGGGAGTCGGCGAGTTGCCCGCCGCTTCGGCTCCGTTGCTGGAGATCGGGGCGGAGGTGCATGCGGCTTGGGGTGTGCGGCTGTTCGCCTCCTAGGGGTTCTTTCGCCCCCGCCGCCCCTACCCATTCCCATCCCCAGGGGCGCTGCCCCTTCGACCCCGCCAGGGGCGCTGCCCCTGGACCCCGCTGGGGCTGCCGCCCCAGACCCCGCTTCGGCCCTCAAGGGGCCTTGTCCTCAAACGCCGGACGGGCTGGAGTAGCCGGCCTGCGTATCAAAGGAGCCGACCATGCATCTCGACCACTCCCACGACGGCCCCTCCGCCGTCAGTGCCGACGCTCACCGTCCCGACGGATCGCGGCGTGCGCTGCGCATCGGTCTCGGAGGGCCCGTCGGGTCCGGTAAGACGGCCACCGTTGCCGCGCTCTGCCGTGCCCTGCGGGACGAGCTCTCCCTCGCCGTCGTCACGAACGACATCTACACGCGCGAGGACGCCGAGTTCCTGCTGCGGGAGGCCGTGTTGCCGCCCGAGCGGATCACCGCCGTGGAGACCGGGGCCTGTCCGCACACCGCGATCCGGGATGACATCTCCGCGAACCTCGAAGCCGTCGAGGATCTGGAGGACGAGGTCGGCCCCCTCGACCTCATCCTCGTCGAGTCCGGCGGGGACAATCTCACCGCGACCTTCTCCAAGGGGCTCGTCGATGCGCAGATCTTCGTGATCGACGTCGCCGGTGGGGACGACATTCCGCGCAAGGGCGGACCGGGGGTGACCACCGCCGATCTCCTCGTCGTCAACAAGACCGACCTCGCGCCGTACGTCGGCTCCGACCTGGCGCGGATGGCGGCCGACGCCAAGACGCAGCGGGCCGAACTGCCGGTCGTCTTCCAGTCGCTGCGCAGCGAGCCCGGCGTGCGCGACGTCGCCGACTGGGTACGGACGCGGCTCACGGCGTGGACGGCGTGACCGTGGCAGGTGGTGTCCGAGCCGTCGCGCGGATCGCCGCCCTGGACGACGGGCGGGGCGGCACCTCACTGCCCGTGCTGGAGGGCGACGGGCCACTGGCGCTGCGGCGGACCCGGGGGAGCGGTGCCGAGGCGCGGGTCATGCTCGTCGGGGCGATGAGCGGGCCTCTCGGCGGTGACCACTTCACCGTGGAGGCCGACGTTCAGGCCGGCGCCCGGCTGCGCGTCGGATCGGCGGCCGCCACCATCGCGCTGCCGGGACAGAGCAAGGGCGAGGCCCGTTACGACGTACGGCTCTCCGTCGCCGACGGAGGCGAACTGCACTGGCTGCCCGAGCAGTTGATCTCCGCTCGGGGCAGTGATCTGTACGTCACGACGCGCGTCGAGGTCGGCGCGGCGGGGCGGCTCGTACTGCGTGAGGAGCAGGTGCTCGGGCGGGTGGGGGAGGAGCCGGGGCGGCTCAGCAGTCGGATCCGGGTGAGCGTCGCGGGTCGGGTCGTACTCGATCAGGAGCTTGCCTGCGGTCCCGGCGCACCGGGTGGCTGGGACGGGCCCGCCGGGCTCGGCGGCCATCGAGCCGTCGGCCAACTCGTCGTCGTACGACCCGAGTTCGCCGAGTCTCCGGTGACGGCTCGGGTCCTGGGGGAGAACGCCGCCGTCCTACCGCTCGCCGGACCCGCCGCGCTGGTGAGCGCCGTGGCGGCGGACGCGCTACGGCTGCGCAGGGTGCTCGACGGGGTGCTTGAGTCTCTCGGCTGAGCACGGTCGGGTGGGTGTCGGTCTCTCGGGCGGAGGCACGCTTTCGTGAGTTCCTGCGCCGGTTCCGAGTACGTCTTCTGTCGGCCCGCGGCGTTGGTGAGCGCCGTTGCGGCGGGCGCGCTGTGGCTGTGCAGGGTGCTTGATGGGGTGGTTGAGTTTCTCGGCTGAGCACGGTCGGGTGGGTGCCGGTCTCTCGGGCCCAGGCATGCCTTGGTCGATACCGTGTGCGCCTCCCGTCGGTTCTGCCCGGGCGGGTGGATCCTCGCCGGGCCTGTCGGGTTACTCGGCTCTTTCGGGCGGTCCTGCTGGAGCCGTTGCCCGCTCGCCCGGCGCCTTTCGCCAGGCCTGGCGGGGCGGCTGCCGCTCCCGTCGGACAGTCGTCGGCGCGGGCTCTCGGCGGGGGGCCTCGGCGGGCGGCAACCGAACTTCGCCCGGTGTCGGGCGCGGTGCCGCCCGCCTGTCGGATGCCCGAGCGGACCGCCGACAGTAGAGTCCCGTCAACTGATGGGCAGCCTGGGGAACTTGCGCTCCGTCTCCGCCTTGGCGGCGGCCTCCTCGGCCTTGGCGACGGCCGCGTACTCGTCGACGTACTCCTGCTCGGAGAGCGACAGGATCGCGTACATGATCTCGTCGGTCACCGCACGCAGGATCGCCTTCTCGTTCTCCATTCCGGCGTACCGGGAGAAGTCGAGGGGCTCGCCGAAGCGGATCGTCACCGGGTGGAGGTTCGGGATGACCTTGCCCGGCGGCTGGGCCTCGAATGTGCCGATCATCGCGCAGGGGATGACCGGGACCCCGGCCTTGAGGGCCATCACGGCGACGCCGACCTTGCCCTTGTAGAGGCGGCCGTCGTGCGAGCGGGTGCCCTCCGGGTAGATGCCGAGGAGTTCGTCCTTGCTCAGGACGCCGAGTCCCTCGCGGATCGCGGCCTGGCCCGCCTCCTTGCCGGTGCGGTCGACCGGGATCTGCCCGGCGCTGCGGAAGAAGGCCGCGGTCAGACGTCCCTTGATGCCGGGGCCCGTGAAGTACTCCTTCTTCGCGAGGAAGGTGATGCGGCGCTTGAGCATCGCCGGCATCAGGAAGTGGTCGGAGAACGACAGGTGGTTGCCGGCGACGATGGCCGCGCCGGTGGTCGGCACGTGCTCGAGGCCCTCTATTCGGGGGCGGAAGACCAGTCTCAGCAGAGGTCCCAACAACACGTATTTGAGTACGTAGTAGAACAAAGGGGTCGCTCCTCACTCCGGCGGATCAGTTCCTACCGCCGAGTTCTGGCAGGTCAACCGGCGTGCCGTGGGGCTGCCAGTGTAGGCGCAGGGGTGACAGGCCGGAACCGGGTCGGGTCGTGCGGATGCCGACCGACACCGAATGTCCTGAGTGGAGGTCAGGAGATCGGCCGACGGCGTCACTTGCGGGTGGGGAGGACCGCCGGACCAGCCTGGTGTCACGGGCAGGGGTGCGGCAACCCGACGGCGCGGTTTGGCGTGATCACGGTGACCGGGTGGCAGGGCGCTCCCACTTGCGGGGAGCCTTCTCGTCTGCTCGCGCGTCTGCTCGCTCATCTGCTCGTTCATCACAGCCGCACGATGATCAGCGCCGTGTCGTCCGTCGCGCCTCCCGGCGGCAGCAACTCCCGCAGGACGGCGTCGGCGAGAGTCTCGGCGTCGGCCGTGCGATGGCGAACGAGTGAGTCGGCGAGGCGGGCCAGGCCCCTGTCGATGTCCTCGCGGCGGCGTTCGATCAGGCCGTCGGTGTACAGCGCCAGCGTGGCGCCGCTGGTGAACGTGGTGACGGCCTGTGGCCTCGGGGTCGGATCGGGGCGGGCGTCCAGCGGCGGGTCGGTGGCCAGGTCGAGGAACTCCACGCGGCCGTCGGCGTGCACCAGCACCGGCGGTGGATGGCCCGCGCTGCTGTAGGTGATCGTGTCGGCGTCGAAGTCGACGAACGTGGTGACCGCGGTGGCCGATTCGGCGCCGTCGACGACATGGGCGTACCGCCCCAGCACATCGAGCGCCTGCGCCGGGCCGTCGGCGACGCGGGAGGTGGCGCTGAGCGCGCTGCGCAGCTGACCCATGACACCGGCGGCCTCCAGGCCGTGGCCGACCACGTCGCCCACGGATACGCCGATACGGTTGCCGCCCACCAGATCGACCACGTCGTACCAGTCGCCGCACACGTTCAGCGCGCCGACGGCGGGCCGGTAGCGCACGGCCGCCCGATGGTCGCGCACCTGCCGACCGGCGGGCAGCATCGCCTCTTGCAGGGCGAGGGCCACCTCGCGCTCGCGAGCGTGGGCCTGTCGCAGCCGTTCGTTGAGTTCCTGCAGCTCGCGGGCGCGTGTGTACAGCTCGGCCTCCAGGACCCGCGCCCGGGTGTCGCCACCCTGCCTGCCGCGGAGGTGGATGAGCTCGGTGACCTCCTCCACCCGGTGCACGATGAGGGCCACCCGCCCGTCGGGGCCGAAGACGGGCGCGTTGACCGGGCTCCAGTAGCGCTCCTCCCAGTGGCCGGGGCGCATGGGGTCCTCGACGTCGTAGCGCTGCAGGGCCATGGTGTCGCGCTCGCCGGTGGCCACCACGCGCAGCATCGACGCCTGGACGTCACGCATGCCGGTGGCGGCGGGGTCGTTGGGGTTGTCGGGGAAGACGTCGAAGATGTACCGGCCCACCAGCTGTGCGCGGGTGCGCCCGGACAGGCGCTGGAAGTCCTCGTTGGCGTCGGCGTAGACCAGCTCCGGCGTCAGCAGCGCCACCATTCCGGGCAGGCCCTGGAACACGGCCTCGTAGTCGATCGCCTTTTCGTTCATGGCTCCCGCCTCACCACCGGGATCAGACCAGTTTCCCACGGTGTACGACTTATGTTCCGATCTGCTGCACCTATGCGCGTGGGGCTGGTCAGGGCGATGGATCCGTCAGGGACTGCTCGGCCCAGATGATCTTTCCCTCGGGGACGAAGCGGGTGCCCCACCGCTGGGTGAACTGGGAGACCAGCAGCAGCCCGCGCCCGCCCTCGTCGGTGGTGCGCGGATGGCGCAGATGCGGGGCGGTGGCGCCGCCGTCGAAGACCTCGCAGATCAGCGCGCGCTCCCTGATCAGGCGCAGCCGGATGGGGCCGGTGGCGTACCGGATCGCGTTGGTGACCAGCTCGCTGACGACCAGTTCCGTCGTGAAGGCGAACTCCTCCAGGTCCCATTCCGACAGTTGCCGGGCGGCCGTCTTGCGCGCGTCGGCGACGGCGGCGGGGTCCGTCGGCAGGTCCCAGTCGGCGACCTGATCGGTGCCGAGAAGGCGGGTGCGGGCCATCAGCAGGGCCACGTCGTCGTGCGGGCGGTCCGGGACCAGCGCGTCGACCACGGTCCGGCAGCGCAGGTCGAGCGAGTCGGTGCGCCGCTCCAGGGCCGCCCGCAGCCGGTCCCGGTCGGCGTCGATGGCCCAGTCGTCCCCACGCGCCAGCAGTCCGTCGGTGTGCAGGGCGAGCGTGCTGTTCGCCGGCAGGGCCAGCTCGACCGACTCGAACGGGGGGCCGCCCACCCCGAGCGGCGCTCCCTGCGGCAGATCGACGAAGGTGACGCCCCCGTCGGGCCGCACGACCGCCGGCGCCGGATGGCCCGCGGCCGCCATGGTGCACTGCCCATCGACCGGGTCGTAGATCACATACACGCACCCGGACCCCACGGACTGGGCGATGGCGGCCTCCTCCGCGCCCATCTGGACGGCCTCCTCGCGAGCCGACCGCGCGACCAGGTCGTCGAGATGGGCCAGCACCTCCTCCGGCGGCAGATCCAGCAGGGCGAGGGTCCGTACTGCGGTCCGCAGCCGGCCCATCGCCGCCGCGGCGTCGATGCCGTGCCCGGGCACCTCGCCCACCACCAGGGCGACGCGGGCGCCCGACAGCGGGATGACGTCGTACCAGTCGCCGCCGAGGCCGGTGAGCTCGTCGGCCGGCCGGTAGCAGGCGGACACCTCCAGGGCGTCCTGCTCGGGCAGCTGGTGCGGCAGCAGGCTGCGCTGCAGGACCAGCGCCGCGTCGCGCTCGCGGGTGTAGCGCCGGGCGTTGTCCACACAGACCGCCGCCCGGGAGACGAGGTCCTCCGCCAGGTTCAGGTCGTCCTCCTCGAAGGACTCCTGGCGGTGGCGGCGGAAGAAGGTCGTGACGCCCAGGGTGACGCCCCGCGCGCGGATCGGCACGATCATCACGCTGTGCAGGCCCAGCTCCAGGAAGATGGCGGCCCGCCCGCCGCGCGCGTGCTGGGTCCATGCCTCGCCGAGGGGGTCCAGTCTCTCCTCGCGCCAGGACCTGGCCGTCCTCAGACAGCGGATCGGAGGCGAGTCCGCCGGATAGGTGACCACCTCGCCGATGTCGACGACGGCCTCCGGCACCCGCGCGGTGGCCGAACGGTGCCCCGCACGGCGCAGCGGCACCGGACCCGTGCCGCTCAGCGGCCCGGCGCTGGGCTCCCCGCCCCGCAGCACCCAGTCCAGCAGGTCCACGGTGACCAGGTCGGCCAGTCCCGGTACGGCCACGTCGGCCAGCTCCTGAGCGGTGCGGGTGATGTCCAGGGAGCGGCCGATGTGCTCGCCGGCCCGGTCGAGCAGGGCCAGGCGCTGCCGGGCGCGGTGCCGGTCGGTGATGTCCTCGACCGTGTAGTACACGCCCATGGGGTGGCCCTGGCCGTCGTCGAGCCGGGTGAACGACATCATGTGCGCGGTCTCGCGCAGCGGTGCGGAGCGGGCGTGGCCCACGTGCTCGTAGCCGACGATCGGTTCGCCGGTCGTCAGCACGCGGCGCATCTGTGCCTCGATGGACTCGGCGTCCAGGCCGGGCTGGATGTCCGCGAGCCGCAGACCGAGCCGACGGGTCGGCGGGCCGCCGCCGTACTGGGCGAGGGCGCTGTTCGACCAGACGTACCGCAGGTCCGTGTCGACGATGGCTATGCCGACGGGGGAGCGGGCGACCATCTGCTCCAGCACGGCCCGGCTCATGTCCCAGCCGGGCGCCTCGTCTAGCTCGGACAGGAGCGCGAGCCACCGCGAGGGCCCCTGGCTGTCCAGGGCCGCGGTGATCCGCACCATCAGCCTGACCGGCAGCCCGTCCCTGCGCAGGGCCGTCAGCAGCCCCGCCCAGCCGCCCTCCACGCGGCACCGCTCGATCAGCTCCGGCACCCGGTCCGCGTCCTCGGCGCTCAGCAGCTCGGCGACGCTCCTGCCCACCGCCTCGGGGGCCGGGTACGCCAGCAGCCGCTGGGCGTCCCTGGTCCACCCCGTCACCCGGCCCTGCGCGTCAAGCAGCACAGGCACGGCGTCCGCCACGTCGAACCTCTGCCGGGCAACGCCCCGCTCCTCGTGTGTGCCCACGGCCGACCTCTCTGTCGCTGAGAGCGGTCTACCACCTCTTGTCCCCATCTTCACCCTTCCGGTCAACGCTGCCTCTTTGCGGGGGCCGGGCGTGTGCGGGAGTGGGGGGCTGGAGGGGGAGGGCGGGGGCGAGGAAATGGGGGGAGGGGCGGTCCATGTGTGGGGGGATTGACGGCGTTGAGGAAGTTGAGGAAGTTGAGGAAGGGGCGGCGGTGTGCGGGGGGATGTGATGGCGGGAGCGGGGCCGGTGGCGGTGGGTGGGGTGCGGAAGGTTGCGCATTGAGGATGGGGGAGAGCACGGGGTGGAGCCGGGAGACGGGGGCGCGGATGGGAGGGGGCGCGGGGGCTGCGCACTGCGGGTGACGGCCGGCGGAGTGGAGGCGGCGGAACGGTGGACGACGATGAGGGGCGGAGGGCGCGGACGCCGACGGCAGGCCGACAAGGCACGGTGCGAAGCGCCTGCCCTCCTCCCCCCGGCAAACAGCCCGGCCCCCATGTCCAGGGCCGGGCCGCCATGCCGTGCCGGTATACCGGGGCGTCTACGCCAGTACCTTCTCCAGCGCCCCCAGCGCCCCCGTCAGCTCCTCCGCCGTGATCGTCAGCGGTGGGGCCAGGCGGATCGTGGAGCCGTGGGTGTCCTTGACCAGGACGCCCTCGCGCAGGAGCCGTTCGCCGATCTCCCGGCCCGTGCCGGCCGCCGGGTCGATGTCGACGCCCGCCCACAGGCCCCGTGCGCGGAAGCCGACGACGCCCTTGCCGAGCAGGGCCGACAGGCCGCCGCGCAGGACCACACCGAGCTCGGTGGCCCGGCGCTGGAACTCGCCTGTTTCGAGGAGTTCGACCACCGCCGTGCCGACCGCGGCGGCCAGCGGGTTGCCGCCGAACGTGGAGCCGTGCTCGCCCGGGCGCAGCACGCCGAGTACGTCACGGCGGGCCACCACCGCCGACACCGGCACGATGCCGCCGCCCAGCGCCTTGCCCAGCAGGAGCACGTCCGGCACGACCGCCTCGTGCTCGACGGCGAGGGTACGGCCCGTGCGGCCGAGGCCCGACTGGATCTCGTCCGCGATGAAGAGGCAGCCCTTGCGGCGGGTCAGCTCGCGTACGCCGGTCAGGTAGCCCTCGTCCGGGATGAGCACACCGGCCTCGCCCTGGATCGGCTCCAGCAGCACCGCCGCCGTCGTCTCGTCGACCGCCGCCTCCAGCGCCGCCAGGTCGTTGTACGGCACGATCCGGAAGCCCGGCGTGAAGGGGCCGAAGCCCTGCCGTGCCGTCTCGTCCGTGGAGAACGACACGATCGTCGTCGTACGGCCATGGAAGTTCTCCGCGGCGACCACGATCGTCGCCCGGTCGGCCGGGACGCCCTTCACCTCGTACGCCCACTTGCGGGCCACCTTGATGCCGGACTCGACCGCCTCGGCGCCCGTGTTCATGGGCAGCACCATGTCCAGGCCGGTCAACTCCGCGAGCCGCTCGGCGAATTCGGCCAGCTTGTCGTTGTGGAAGGCGCGCGAGGTGAGGGTCAGGCGGTCGAGCTGGCGATGCGCCGCCTCGATCAGCGCCGGGTGGCGGTGGCCGAAGTTCAGGGCCGAGTAACCCGCCAGCATGTCGAGGTAGCGGCGGCCCTCCACGTCCTCCACCCAGGTGCCCTCGGCGCGCGCGACGACCACGGGCAGCGGGTGGTAGTTGTGCGCCAGGACCGGCTCCTCGGCGCGGATCAGGTCGGCGGACGAGCGGGTGGTCACGGGAGCGGTCATCAGCGGATCTCCTGTGTGCAGCACTTGATGCCGCCGCCGGCCTTGCGGAACTCCGACAGGTCGACGGGGACGGGGACGTAGCCGCGGTCGGTGAGGGCTGAGGCGAGGGCCTCGGCCTGGGGCGCGATGAAGACGTTGCGTCCGTCGGACACGGAGTTCAGACCGAACGCCATCGCGTCATCGCGGGTGGCGAGCACCGCGTTCGGGTACAGCCGAGCGAGCACCTCACGGCTGCCCGGCGAGAACGCCTCCGGGTAGTACGCGATGTTGTCGTCGTCGAGGACGAACAGCGCCGTGTCCAGGTGGTAGAAGCGCGGGTCCACCAGCGTCAGGCTGATCACCGGATGGCCGAAGAACTCCTGCACCTCGCGATGGGCCTCACGGGTGGTACGGAATCCGGTGCCGGCCAGCACATACCGGCCCGTCCAGACCAGATCGCCCTCGCCCTCGCACACGGACTCGGGGCGGTACACGTCGTAGCCCGCCGTCTTGAACCAGGTGTCGTAGTGCGTGGACTCGGGGCGCCGCTCCGGCGCGTGGAAGAGGGAGCCGAAGACACGGCCGTCCACGACGACCGCCGAGTTCGCGGCGAAGACCATGTCCGGCAGGCCGGGGGCGGGCTCCACCGTGTCGACGGTGTGGCCGTGGGTGCGGTAGGCGCTGATCAGCGCCTGCCACTGAGCCTGGGCGAGATCGACGTCGACGGGGGCGTCGGGCCGCATCCAGGGGTTGATCGCGTACTGCACGGCGAAGTGTCTGGGTTCGCAGACGAGATACCGCCGCCGGCGCGGCACACGGGAGTCGGGCACAGAGGGGTTCCTCCGCTTCCTGCGAGTGTCGACTGAGAGTTGACACCAAGGTAGGAAGTGCCGGATGTGAGCGACAAGGAAGGAATATTGCGTGTCCACGCAGGAATCCTGCGTAGTTTCTTCGGCAGACGCAGGCTTGCTGCGCGCCGAAAATGTTTAACGTGACGTCTGCTCGGGTGCCGGCTGGCTCGCGCCCGCCTCGGGGCTCTCGGGGAGCAGATGGGACAGCACCATCACGCTGATCGTCTTCCGGATGAACGGCTCGACGCGGATCCGCTCCAGCACCTCCTCGAAGTGCCCCACATCCCGTGCCCGCACATGCAGCAACGCGTCCGCGCCACCCGTCACCGTCATCGCCGCGGTGATCTCCGGATGGTTGCGGACCACCTCCGCGAGCCGCCGCGGCGGGGCCGCGCCCTCGCAGTACACCTCGACGTACGCCTCCGTACGCCAGCCGAGCGCCGACGGCCTGACCGTCGCCGTGAACCCGGTGATCACGCCGGTGTCGCGCAGCCGGTCCACGCGCCGCTTCACCGCCGTCGCGGACAGCCCGACGCTCGTGCCGATCTCGGCGAAGCTCGTCCTGGCGTTCGCCATGAGGGCGGTGATGATCTTCCGATCGAGTTCGTCGAAGGATGCCGCGCCGCTGTTCATGAGGGCACTGTAAGCGGCGCGATACCCAGCGCGAACGTCCACCGGGAGCACATGTCCAAGCGTGCGAATTACTCCTACACTCCGGGTTCATGCTGCGCGCCCTCGCTGTCGACGACGAACGCCCCTCGCTGGAGGAACTCCTCTACCTCCTGAACGCCGACCCCCGCATCGGCAGCGCGGAGGGCGCGGGCGACGCGACCGAGGCGCTGCGCCGGATCAACCGCGCCCTGGAGTCGGGGCCGGGCGGGCCCGAGGCGATCGACGTCGTCTTCCTCGACATCAACATGCCGGGCCTGGACGGGCTGGACCTGGCCCGGCTGCTGACCGGGTTCGCCAAGCCGCCGCTGGTCGTGTTCGTCACCGCCCACGAGGACTTCGCCGTGCAGGCCTTCGACCTCAAGGCCGTCGACTACGTCCTCAAGCCCGTCCGCAAGGAGCGCCTGGCGGAGGCGGTCCGGCGCGCCGTCGAACTGCGCGCCGCCGAGCTCCGCGACACCGCCCCCCGCATACCCGTGAGCGAGCCCGACCCCGACCACATACCCGTGGAGCTCGGCGGTGTGACCCGCTTCGTCTCCGTCGACGACATCACCCACGTCGAGGCCCAGGGCGACTACGCCCGACTGCACACCGACAAGGGCAGCCACCTCGTCCGCATCCCCCTGTCGACCCTGGAGGAGCGCTGGCGCTCCCGCGGCTTCGTCCGCATCCACCGCCGTCATCTCGTCGCCCTGCGCCACATCGGCGAACTCCGCCTGGACGCCGGCACCGTCAGCGTCATGGTCGGCTCCGAGGAACTCCAGGTCAGCCGGCGGCACGCGCGCGAGCTGCGGGACCTGCTCATGAGGAGGCCGTGAGGATGCCCAGCAACCCCGCCGACCGTCGTGTCGTCGTCACCGGCCCGCCCCGGCAGACCCGCCGCGTCTCCGGCTACTACCGCCCGCGCACCGAGATCGACGAGCAGACCACCCTCGGCCACACCTACGTCCGCTCCCTGATGCGCACCCAGCTGCGCACCGCCCTCGCCGTGTTCGCCGTCCTCGGCCTGCTCGTCGGCCCCCTGCCCCTGCTGTTCGCCGCGATGCCGGCCTCCCGCCACCTGGAATGGGCGGTCCTCGGCTTCGGCCTCTACGCACCGCTGGTCCTGCTGGCCCGCTGGTTCGTGCGCCGCGCCGAGCGCAACGAGCGGGACTTCATACGGCTCGTCGAAGACCGCTGAGCCAAAGGAACCAACAGGGCCGTGAACTCCAGCTACGTCGTCCCCGCCGTCGCCCTCGTCGTCCTCGCGACCGTCCTCGTCGGCGCCTTCGGCCTGCGTATCTCCCGCACCACCTCCGACTTCTACGTCGCCTCCCGCACCGTGGGCCCCCGCCTCAACGCGGCCGCGATCAGTGGCGAGTACCTCTCCGCCGCCTCCTTCCTCGGCATCGCGGGCCTGGTCCTCGTACAGGGCCCGGACATGCTCTGGTACCCGGTCGGCTACACCGCCGGATACCTGGTCCTGCTGCTGTTCGTCGCGGCCCCGCTGCGCCGCTCGGGCGCCTACACCCTCCCCGACTTCGCCGAGGCCCGCCTGTCCTCCCCGGCGGTACGGCGGCTCGCGGGCGCCTTCGTCGTCGGCACCGGCTGGCTGTATCTGCTGCCCCAACTCCAGGGCGCCGGACTGACGTTGACCGTGCTGACGGGCGCACCCGACTGGCTCGGCGGAGTGATCGTCGCCGTCGTCGTGGTCGCCATCGTCGCCGCCGGCGGCATGCGCAGCATCACCTTCGTGCAAGCCTTTCAGTACTGGCTCAAACTCACGGCCCTGCTCGTCCCCGCCCTCTTCCTGATCCTCGCCTGGCAGGGCGACGGCGCCCCCCGCCACGCCTTCGACGAACCGGCGACCTTCCGCGAACAGAGCGTCGTCCGCGTCGACGGCACCCTCAACCTCAAGCTCGAACGACCCCTGACCGTCACCGTGAGCGGCACGATCGACGGCCGCAGCCACGACGAGAAGCAGCTGCGGCTCCCCGCCGGCACCCACCACATCGCGGGCGGCACCCGCCTGACCTTCGCCAAGGGCGCCGAGGTCCCCGAACCCGACCGCTCGGCCAGCGGCGACCTGTCCCCCTCGCAGGCCGAGAGCCGCGGCGAACGCCCGCTGTACGCCACGTACGGCCTGATCCTCGCCACCTTCCTCGGCACCATGGGCCTGCCGCACGTCGTCGTCCGCTTCTACACCAGCCCGCACGGCGTCGCCGCCCGCCGCACCACCGTCGCCGTGCTCGGCCTGATCGGCGCCTTCTACCTGCTGCCCCCGGTCTACGGCGCCCTCGGCCGCCTCTACGCCCCCGAACTCACCCTCACCGGCGACGCGGACGCCGCAGCCCTCCTCCTGCCCGACCGCATGATCGGCGGCCTGGGCGGCGACCTGCTCGGCGCACTGGTCGCGGGCGGCGCCTTCGCCGCGTTCCTGTCCACGGCGTCGGGCCTGACCATGGCCGTCGCGGGCGTCCTCACCCAGGACGTGCTCCCGTCCCGGGGCGTACGGCACTTCCGGCTCGGCACGGTCCTCGCCATGGTCGTCCCGCTCGCCGCGAGCGCCCTGGTCGGCGGGCTGCCGGTCGCCGACGCGGTGGGCCTGGCCTTCGCGGTCTCCGCATCGTCCTTCTGCCCGCTGCTCGTCCTCGGCATCTGGTGGCGGCGGCTCACCCCGCCCGGCGCCGCGGCCGGGATGCTGGTGGGCGGCGGCTCGGCGCTGCTCGCCGTAGCGGCGACGATGGCGGGCTTCCCCGGCTCCGGGGCGCTGCACGCGCTGCTCGCCTGGCCCGCGCTCTGGTCGGTGCCGCTGGGCTTCCTCACGATGATCCTGGTGTCCCTGGCCACCCCGGGCCGGGTGCCGGCCGGTACGGCGGCGATCCTGGCGCGGTTCCATCTGCCGGAGGAGCTGCGGGCGGAGGTGAAGGCATGAGGCATCTCATCGCCGGACGACGCGAGGCGGTTGCGGCATGAGCGGATTCATCGCGGGCCTGTGCGTGGCGATCCTGCCGCTGCTCGCCGCCGGCTTCTGGCTCGGCCGGCGCACCACCCGCCCCGAGAACCTCGGCGACCTCGGCACCCCCGTCGAACACGCCACCTTCGAGACCCTGCACACCGCCTCCCTCGCCGCACCCCCGCTGCGGGCCGGCCTCACCGAGGAGACCGCTCGCAAGTCGGCCCGCAGGCTCCGCTCACTGCTCGGCACGGACGCGCTGTGCCTGACCGACCAGAAGGACGTGCTGGTCTGGGACGGGGCGGGCGGACATCACCGTACGCAGATCATGGAACTCCTCGCCGGCCCCCTGGAGTCGGGCCGCGGCGAGGCCTTTCCGCTCACCTGCGACACCCCCGACTGCCCGGTGCGCTGGGCGGTCGTCGCCCCGCTCACCGTCGACGACCGGGTCCACGGCGCGCTCGTCGCCTGCGCGCCCCGTGAGTCGGCGGTGCTGGTGCGGGCGGCCGGCGAGGTGGCCCGCTGGGTCTCCGTCCAGCTGGAACTGGCCGACCTCGACCAGTCCCGCACCCGTCTGATCGAGGCCGAGATCAAGGCGCTGCGCGCGCAGATCTCCCCGCACTTCATCTTCAACTCGCTCGCGGTGATCGCCAGCTTCGTCCGCACCGACCCCGAGCGCGCCCGCGAACTGCTCCTGGAGTTCGCCGACTTCACCCGCTACTCCTTCCGCAGGCACGGCGACTTCACCACCCTCGCCGACGAACTCCACGCCATCGACCACTACTTGGCGCTGGTCCGGGCGCGCTTCGGCGACCGCCTGTCGGTCACCCTCCAGATCGCCCCGGAGGTGCTGCCGGTGGCCCTGCCCTTCCTCTGCCTCCAGCCGCTCGTCGAGAACGCCGTCAAGCACGGCCTGGAGGGCAAGGCCCACAAGTGCCGCATCCAGATCACCGCGCAGGACGCCGGCGCCGAAGCCCTCGTCGTGATCGAGGACGACGGCGCCGGAATGGACCCCGCCCTGCTGCGCCGCATCCTCGCCGGCGAGGTCAGCCCGTCGGGTGGCATCGGGCTGTCCAACGTCGACGACCGGCTCCGGCAGGTGTACGGCGACGACTACGGCCTCGTCATCGAGACCGCCCTGGGAGCGGGCATGAAGATCACCACCCGGCTGCCGAAGTACCAGCCGGGCGTGCACTCCGCAGGACGGCTCACCCGGGAGTGAGACTCAGGTGCTGCGGCTGGCGACCATCCCCAGCGTGATCAGCCCCAGTACCACCCACCCGAACCACAGCCAGCCATTGCTCCCGAGCGCCACCGTGTAGGCCGTCACCACGACGAGTCCGCCGACGGTGAGCACCCCCATCGCTTTCGTAGAACCATCCGTAGAACCGCTGGAACCGCTAGAACCGGGCATCGCGACACCCTCCTCATGGTTCGTCCCCCTCCATGGTGCCCCCGTTCTGCCTCCGGACGGTGCACACGACGAAATGAGTGCCGTTCTTCCAGGACCCCTCGCTGGTCCAGGAGCCCGCCGTGTACATGGAAGGGTCGAAGCCGTACTCGCGCGGCGGCACCTCCCGGGCGCACGCCGTGTCCGACTCGGTGCGCGCCTCGGTCAGCGTGACGTCGGCGCCCAGTCGGGTGAATCCGAGCACCCGCTCGTCGTGCGGGCCCTCGCAGGAAACGAGGCGGGCGTCCCGGTGGGACCGGACATCCAGACAGTCCCGCCGCTGCATGGTCGCCGTGTCGGCGAAGGCCGACCCCGCCTTCCGGTGCTCGCCCAGCGGCCCGAACACCGGCCCGTGCGCGCCCAGCACCAGACAGGCGGTGCGCCGCCCGGCCGCCTCGAACCCCGCCTGAGTCGGTACGACGGCGAAGCTGCGGACGTCCGCGAGCCGCCCGCGGATCTCCGCCGTCCGCTCCTCGCACGCCGCCGGCCCCTCCTCGCGCGCCTCGGCGGCGGACGCGGCCGCCACGAACGCCATCACCTGCCCGTCCGGTGCCTTCGCCCCGCAGCTGGGATCCAGACTCAGCCGGGGCGTGCCCTGAAAGGGGGCCGTGCCGGGCCAGTCGGCGAGCACGCAGTCACCGCCGGTCAGCGGATCGCCGAGCCCGACGGCGGCGCCGTACGGCCGCTCCGCCCCGCCGGTCCCGGACTCCTGCGCCATGGCGTACCAGACACCGGCCCCCGCGAGCGCCAGTCCGAGGAGTCCGGCGAGGACAGCGTGGCGGACGCGGGGGCGGGTACGACGCCGTGCACCGGGCCTGGCGACGAAGCCCTGCGGCTCGCCGGGCTGATGGGTCAGGGAGCCGAGGCCCTGCGGCTCGCCGGGCTGCCCGGCCACGGCGGCCGGGCCATGCGGTCCCTCGGGGTGCCCGGAGGGGGGACGCAGACCCTGTCCGCCGCCGGGCCGATCCGACGCGGGCCCCGGCGTCGCGCCACCCCAGTGCGGCTGCGAACCGAGGTCGGTCTGGGTCCGCGCGTACGCGTCGACCTCCGGCGTGACGATCCGCGACAGCGCCTCCTCGGCCTGAGCCGCGGACATCCGCCGTTCCGGATCCTTCTCCAGCAGCGCCACGAGAACGGGGCCCAGGGCGCCGGCCCGCGCCGCCGGCCGGGGCTCCTCCATGACCACTGCCGTGATCTCCGCCAGATGCGACTCGCGGTCGAAGGGAGCCCGGCCCTCGGCGCCGTAGTACAGCGTGCAGCCCAGCGAGAACAGATCGGCGGCCGGCGTGGGCGCCCCGCCCGTGACCCGCTCCGGCGCCAGATAGCCCGACGTACCCACGAGCACCGACGCCAGCGTGTACCGCGTCTCCCCGGTGTCCGGCTGCACGGAGATGCCGTAGTCGGTGAGCAGCACCCGGCCGTACGGCGCCCCGGTGCGATCCGGTGCCAGCAGGATGTTCGCCGGTTTCACATCCCGGTGCATCACGCCCCGCTCATGTCCCGCGGTCAGCGCGTCGAGTACGGCGAGCCCGACGCGGGCGCACTCCGCGGGCGCGAGCGGGCCGTGCCGGTCGATGAGGTCGCGCAGGTTGACGGCGCCGGCCACGTACTCCATGACGATCCACGGCAGCCCCTCGTGCTCCAGCACGTCGTGCACGGTCACCACATGCGGATGCCCGCGCAGCCCCGCCGCGTGCCGGGCCTCGGCACGGGCCCGGGCCACCCGGGCCTCGCGCTCGTCGGCCTCGGCCGGGTCCCGGAACACGATCTCCTTGAGCGCGACCTCGCAGGCGAGTCTCTGGTCGTGGGCGAGCCAGACATGGCCCATCCCGCCGCTGCCCAGCCGGTTCAGCAGCAGATAACGGCCGGCGATGACCCGGCCCACTCCCGACGTCGATGATCCTGAAGGCATCCGGTGACTCCCGGGTTCTGCGATCTGCGGGGCGCTGTGTGGTGGCGTGCGGTTGCTATGCGTTCGTGGGCGAAGCGGGCTCGCCGGTGGACGGGGCGCCGGTCGCCGGATCGCTCGTGGCGGGCACGCTCGTCTCGGGCGGCGGGGCGCTGCTGGTGACCGGGGCGCTGGTCGGGGGCGAGATCGTGGTCTGGGGCGGTGAGCTGGTCACGGGCGTCTCGGGCGGGGGCGGTGAGCTGGACGCGGGGTCCTTGGTCGACAGCGGCGGGGTGGAGGTGGGCGGTGGGTTCGAGGAGGGCGGAGGGGAGGACGAGGGCGGAGGGTCGGACGAGGGCGGCGGCGTCGAGGTGGACGGCGAGGTCGTGGAGGGCGAGGACGTGGACGGGGCCGGCGTCGAGGTCGACGGATCCTTCGTCGGCGGCGTCGTCCCCGAGCCCGGGGGAGTGGACGCTCCACCGGACGAGCCACCGGAAGCGCTGCCCCCGGCCACGCTCAACATCACGTACTCCCCGAACCGCAGCTCGGTCCCGGCCGGTGGATCCGACGCCGTGACCCGGGCATCGTCCGGCGGCAGCCCCCCGCCGTCGTAGGCGACCGCGAGCCCCTTGCCGGCCAGTTGCCGACTGGCCTGCCCGAAGGTCCTCCCGGCGAGGTCGGGCACCGAGCGCCGCTCGCGCGTGTCGAAGGCGGTGTCGTCCTCGCCCGTGGTGCCGACGGGACGGTTGATGCCCCGGTCCGGTTCATGGACGTCGACGAGAGCGAGCCGCTCCACTTCCCGCTCGGCCGGCCGCACGGCCACCACGGACGCCTTTTCGTACCCCTTCCACTCCTCGTTACGGTCGTCGAATTCGACCTTTATCCGGGTCGTGTCACCCTCGAAGGGCCGCAGCGGATTTCCGCACGAACACTTCACGGCGGGAAGCCCTTCGGCATCGACGAGAATCGCGATTCCCGTCTGAAGCAGTGCGTTGAAGGGGGCGGCTTGGCCCTTTTTGTAGTCGTGGTTCTTCACGAGAGTGTCGTGACGCAGGAGTACGGGCGTGAGGCGATCGAGATAATCCGGAATCTCGTTCGTGGTGATCGAGAGCACCGCTGCCCACGTCTGCGCCTTCCGCGCGTTGGCGGGATCGGTGAGGAACTCCTTGAGCCGCACGACGTCACAGATCGTCGGCTGTTTCGACCCCCCGTACAGACCAGGAGTGTCGCCCTGCTGCAGACCGCCGTGCGCCGTCCGGGCCCTGACCTGCTGGTCCCGCCCCAGCCCCTGGCTTTCGTCGAAGAACGGCGCGAGCGACGGAACGCCCGAGGCCACCGCCCTCACCGCTGCCAACGGTGCGTCCCGATCGCACCCACTGAGCATCAGACTGAGCACCAGAACGAACACTGACAGGACGGTGATCTTCCGAATCGCCGATTTCCCGGCCCTGTGCACGAAAACGCGAAGCGCCATTACCGCTCCCCCCGGCGGTTCCCCCGACGCGCATCATGCTACTGAAAGGCGACGCCTTTCGGATTCCTCAGTTTCCGCGTGCGTTCAATGAGGCCAAATAGGCGTTGTACGCCTCGAGTTCCTTGTCGCCGTCCCGGTCGGCGGCCCGGTCCTTGCGCTTGGCCTGCCGCTGCTCCGAGCCGTACCACTGGAACAGCAGCGCGATCAGCACCAGCACGGACGGAATCTCACTGAACGCCCAGGCGATGCCACCGGCCGCGTTCTGGTCGGAGAGCGCTTCGATGCCGAGCGAGGCGGGCGGGTTCTTGAACGTCTCGACCATCGGCTCCGACGCCATCATCAACGCGATACCGAAGAACGCGTGGAACGGCATCCCCGCGAACAGCTCCAGCATCCGCATCAGATACCCCGGCCGATGCGGGCCGGGGTCCACGCCGATGATCGGCCAGAAGAACACCACACCCACGGCGAGGAAGTGCACCATCATCGCGATGTGCCCCGTCTTGGAGCCCATCAGGAAATCGAAGAGCGGGGTGAAGTACAGCGCGTAGAGGCTGGCGATGAACAGCGGAATCGTGAACGCCGGATGCGTGATGATCCGCATGTACCGGCTGTGCAGAAGGGCCAGCAACAATTCCCGCAGCCCCTTGCGCCCCCGCGCCGCCGGCGGCAGCGCCCGCAGTGCGAGCGTGATCGGGGCGCCGAGCAGGATCAGGATCGGCGACAGCATGCTGATCACCATGTGCTGCACCATGTGCACGCTGAACATGACCATGCCGTAGTCGTTCAGCCCGGTGCACATGACAAGCATCACGGACAGCACCCCGGCGACATACGAGACGGTCCGCCCGACGGACCACGAGTCGCCACGCCGCCGCAGCCGCACGACCCCCCACGCATACAGCGCGAGCCCCACCAGGCAGGCGACGAGGAAGAACGGGTCGGCCGACCACTGAAGACCCCGCCCCAGCGTGAACGGCGGCAGATCCATCATCATGCCGTGCCCGCTGTGATCCATTCCGGCGGCTCCTGATTCGTGGGGGTTGTGCAAGTCTGTCCGCACACAGACTAGAACTGCCCCCGGCCGCAGCTGCGGCCGGGGGCAGGCTCTTCAGTCCTGTACGACTCGGTTCCGTACGGCGTGATCTAGAGGACGCACTCGGCCTCTTCGTACCGCTCCACGGGAACCGTCTTCAACGTCTCCACGGCCTCCGCCAGCGGCACCATCACGATGTCCGTCCCCCGCAGCGCGGTCATGTGACCGAACTCGCCCCGGTGCACGGCCTCCACCGCATGCCACCCGAACCGGGTCGCCAGCACCCGGTCGTACGCGGTGGGCGTGCCGCCACGCTGCACATGCCCGAGGATCACCGGACGGGCCTCCTTGCCGAGCCGTTCCTCCAGCTCGATCGACAGCTGACGGGCGATCCCGGCGAACCGCTCATGCCCGTAGATGTCCTTGCCGCCCTCGTCGAACTCCATGGAGCCGGGCCGCGGCTTGGCCCCCTCGGCGGCCACGACGATCGCGAAGCGCTTGCCCGCCTCGAACCGCTCGCCGACCCGCTTCGCCAACTCCTCGATGTCGAAGGGGCGTTCCGGTACGACGATGGCGTGCGCGCCGGCCGCCATGCCGGAGTGCAGCGCGATCCAGCCGGTGTGCCGCCCCATGACCTCTACGACCAGCACCCGCTGGTGGGACTCGGCGGTGGTCTTGAGCCGGTCCAGGGCCTCGGTGGCCACACCGACGGCCGTGTCGAAACCGAAGGTGACGTCCGTGACCGCGATGTCGTTGTCGATGGTCTTCGGTACACCCACCACGGGCAGACCGCTGTCCGACATCAGCCGGGCCGCCTTCAGCGTGCCCTCGCCGCCGATCGGGATGATCGCGTCGAGGCCGAGCTCCTGGACATGGCCCTTGGCCCGCTCCACACCGTCCCGCAGATGCGAGGGCTGGACCCGGGAGGAACCGAGGATCGTGCCGCCGCGGGCGAGGATGCCACCCACCGCGTCGAGGTCGAGCTTGAGGTAGTCGCACTCCAGGAGGCCCTTCCAGCCGTCCCGGAAGCCGATGACCTCGTCGCCGTGGTCCACGACGGCGCGGTGCACGACGGACCGGATGACGGCGTTCAGGCCGGGGCAGTCGCCGCCGGACGTGAGGACACCAATGCGCATAGCCCGAAAAACCTTCTCCACGTGGGCCGGGACCGGACCACGCTGTCCGGCTCGAATCCCCGCCACCCTAGCGGCATCAGGGGGCGGGGCCGAAGCACGCGTCCGCCTGCTGGACGGCCCCGCTCACCTGTGCGGACGGGCCGTCAGACGGGCTGCTCTCCGCGGGCTGGACGGCAGGTCACGCCGGCTGCTGCGCGGCCGCGATGCGCTCGCCCCGCAGCGCCTCGTACCAGCGGTCGTCGGTCGGCGGCAGCGCGTTCACATCGAGCGCCAGCTTCAGCAGCAGATCGGCGATCAGCGGATTCCGCGCCAGCACCGGACCGTGCATGTACGTACCGAAGACGGTGTCGTTGTACGCCCCCTCCGTGCCGTCACCGGTTCCGTTGCCCTTGCCGAGGCGGACCTGGGCGAAGGCGCGGGCGGTGGGGCCGAGGTGGGTGACGCCCTGGTGGTTCTCGAAGCCGGTCAGCGGGGGCAGACCGAGCCGCGGGTCGATGTCGGCGAGCACGTCACCGACGCACCGTTCGCCCTCACCCCGCACCGACACCACGTCGATCAGTCCGAGGCCGGGCTCACGCTGACCGAGGTCGTTGATGAACTCGTGCCCGAGGATCTGGTAGCCGGCGCAGACGGAGAACACGATGGCGCCGTTCTCGACGGCCCGCTGCAGACCGCCGTCCCGGCGCAGTCGCTCGGCCGCCAGCCGCTGCGGACGGTCCTCGCCACCGCCGATCAGGTAGATGTCGCCGGAGGTCGGGATCGGCTGGTCGCTGCGCACGTCGAGGCGGGCCACGTCGAGGCCGCGCTGCCGCGCCCGGCGCTCCACGACGAGGACGTTGCCCTGGTCGCCGTAGGTGCTGAGCAGGTCCGGGTAGATCCAGACGACCCGCAGTTGGTTGTCGCTCACTTAAGTCCCCTGAAGTCTCGTGCTCAGTTGCCGACGCGGCGGCGCAGGTCCTGGAACGCGGTGTAGTTGGCGATGACCTCGATCCGGCCGTGCGGGCTCATCTGCACGGCCTGGTCGAGGTTGTCGCAGACCTGGAACTGCTGGTTCGCGACCTCCAGACGCACCGCGAGGTCGAGCTTGCGGTCGCCGATGACACAGATCGGGTGCCCGGTCAGCCGCGTGTAGTCGACGTCCCACAGCCAGGAGGTGTCGGTGCCGTCGGCGCCGCGCGCGTTCACCGAGAGGATCACCGGGGTCGGCGGCGGGTCGATGAGGGAGAAGGTCTCGAGCCAGCCCGCCGGGTTCTTGGCGAGCAGCAGCCGCAGATCCCGCTCCTGGAACTGCACGACGTCATAACGCCCCGCCACGGCCTGCACCTGGTACATCCGCTCCAGGGCGACCTGCGGCGGCACCCCGAACACGGCGGCCACGGCGGCCGACGACGCGGCGTTGGCCTTGTTGGCGCGCCCGGGCAGCTGCAGATGAATGGGCCAGGCGGACCCGTGCGGGTCGAGGACGTGATCACCGGACAGCGCCCAGCTCGGCGTAGGCCGCCGGAACCCGCACTCCCCGCAGAACCAGTCGTCGCCCGGCCGCTGCATGACGCCACCGCAGGACGGGCAGGACCAGGCGTCGTCCTTCCACATCTGCCCGGCGGCGACCCAAATCACATTCGGGGACGACGAGGCCGCCCACACGACGAGCGGGTCGTCGGCGTTGGCGACGATCACGGCCTTCGAACCCGCCAGCCCCTCGCGCCAGTTCTCGGCGAGCATGCGGGTCTCGGCGGCGCGGTCCAACTGGTCACGGGAGAGGTTGAGCAGCGCGATGCACTTGGGGTCGGTGTCCCGGGCGACGCCGGCGAGGTACTTCTCGTCGACCTCGATGACGCCGTACCGCGCCTCCGAGTTGCCCGCGAGCGCCGAGGTGATACCGGCCGGCATGTTGGCGCCGAGCGCGTTGGACACGACCGGCCCGGCGGCCCGCAGCGCCTCGGCGATGAGCCGGGTGGTCGTGGTCTTGCCATTGGTCGCCGACACCAGGACCACGTCCAGGTTCTGCGCGAGCCGCGCGAGCAGGTCGGGGTCGAGCTTGAGCGCCACCCGGCCGCCGATCACCGAACCACTGCCGCGCCCTGCGGCGCGCGATGCCGCCGCGACCGCCTTGCCCGCGGTCACGGCGAGCTTGGCCCGCGGCGTGAGCGGGTCCGAGTTGCCTGCCATCAGTTCTCGATCCTCCTTGCGTACGCGCCGCGCCTGAAGCCCTACGGCAACGTGGTGGTGGTCAGCCTATCGAGATCCATTCGCACTCCCGAATCGCCGTACCCTTGCGGCCATGCGAAACGCCTCCATTCCGGGCGCGCACGGGCGCGTCCGTCCCCTCACCCTGCTCGGCGACCCGGTGCTGCACGCACCCTGCGAGGAGGTCACCGACTTCGGCCCCGAATTGGGGACGCTGGTGGAGGACTTGTTCGCGACGATGTACGCGGCACAGGGCGTGGGCCTCGCGGCGAACCAGGTGGGGGAGTCGCTGCGGGTGTTCGTATACGACTGCCCGGACGACGAGGACGTACGACACCTGGGGCACGTGGTGAACCCGCGGCTGGTGGAGACCGACGGCGTGGTGATCCGCGGCCCGGAGGGCTGCCTGTCCCTGCCGGGGCTGGAGGCGGGTACGGAGCGCTACGACCACGCGGTGGTCGAGGGGTTCACGATCACGGGAGAGCCGGTGACGATCCACGGCACGGGCTTCTTCGCACGCTGCCTCCAACACGAGTGCGACCACGTGGAAGGCAGCGTGTACGCGGACCGCGTAACGGGCTGGCGGCACAGACGCTTGATGCGACAGGTGGCCCGAGCGTCGTGGCACCGGTGAGCTTGCCGACTTCAGGGGCGCGGGGCTGTATCAACTGCGGCTCCGCCGCGTGGGCGCGACCAGCCCCCACTCGGCCGCACCCGGAATGCGACCGTCAGAACCCCGGACCGCCCATCTTGTCTCCAGCCGCAGCAAGCCGGCCCCACAACAGGTCGGCCAGACTGCGCACCAACTCCGCACGCGAACAAGGCCGTTCCCCCAGCCACCAGTCCCCGGCGGCATGCATCATCCCGACGATCCCATGCCCCCACACCCGAGCCAGCTGCTGACTGCCGGGCCCGAGATCCAACCGCTCCTCGATGACGGTGGCCAGCTCCTCGCCCATCCTGCGGAGCAACGGCGCACTGTGCTTGCCGACGTCGAAACCCGGGTCGCCCGGCTGGCCGCCCTCCGCCGGATGCATCAGGAACCGGTACACCTGAGGCCGCGCCTCAATGGCGGCGAGGTACGTGTCCAACGTGGCCTCAACGCGCTCACGCCGATCGGCAGGGGCATCCAACGCCGCCCTCAGTGAGTCCAGCAGCGCGTCCGTGTGACGCTTGGCCAACGCGGCGTAAAGTCCACCCTTGTCCCCGAAGTGCCGATACAGAATCGGCTTCGTAATGCCCGCCTCCGCCGCGATCGCGTTCATCGAGGCCTGTGGGCCGTCGCGCAGCACCACCCGGTCGGCGGCCTCCAGCAGCTCGCGCCGACGGCGGTCGGCCGACCGCTGCTGTTCGGTCCGCTGTGTGGTGTCCATGAGCTCTCCCCCTGAATCGGTGACGCCTGCGCAAACTAACACTCAGACTGCCTCCATCATCGAACGGGCTGCCGATCGGGCATCATCGGGTTGACTTTCCCTACTCATGAGTAACAAACTAGTGTTACCGCAAGTAACAAGCATCAAGCATGCACGTACGCCGCTGGAGGGGACATGGCCGAGTTCACCATGGAGCTCAACGACGAACAGAAGGAGGTCCGGGACTGGCTGCACGGCTTCGCCGCCGATGTGATCCGCCCCGCGGCCGCCGAATGGGACGAGCGTGAGGAGACTCCCTGGCCGGTCATCCAGGAGGCCGCGAAGGTCGGCATCTACTCGCTCGACTTCTACGCCCAGCAGTACTTCGACTCCACCGGCCTCGGCATCCCCATGGCGATGGAGGAGCTCTTCTGGGGTGACGCGGGCATCGCCCTGTCGATCGTCGGTACCGGTCTCGCCGCCGTCGGCGTCCTGGCCAACGGTACCGAGGAGCAGATCGGCACCTGGGTGCCCCAGATGTACGGCGACGCCAACGATGTCAAGCTCGCCGCGTTCTGCTCCTCCGAGCCCGACGCCGGGTCGGACGTGGCCTCGATGCGGACGCGTGCCGTGTACGACGAGGCCAAGGACGAGTGGGTGATCAACGGCACGAAGACGTGGGCGACCAACGGCGGCATCGCCAACGTCCACGTGGTCGTCGCGGTCGTCGACCCGGAGCTGGGGTCCAAGGGGCACGCGTCCTTCATCATCCCGCCGAACACGCCGGGGCTGGCCCAGGGCCAGAAGTTCAAGAAGCACGGCATCCGTGCCTCGCACACCGCCGAGGTCATCCTGGACAACGTGCGGGTGCCGGGGTCCTGCCTGCTGGGCGGCAAGGAGAAGCTGGACGAGCGCCTGGCGCGGGCTCGGGAGCGCGCCAAGGCGGGCGGTGAGCGGGTGAAGAACGCGGCGATGGCCACGTTCGAGGCCTCGCGGCCGGCGGTGGGTGCGATGGCCGTCGGAACGGCCCGTGCCGCGTACGAAGTCGCCCTCGACTACGCGATGACGCGTGAGCAGTTCGGGCGGCCGATCATCGACAACCAGGGTGTGGCCTTCCAGTTGGCCGAGATGCGGACGCAGATCGACGCCGCGCGGCTGCTGGTGTGGCGTGCGTCCTGGATGGCGATCAACGGGAAGCCGTTCACGGCGGCCGAGGGGTCGATGTCGAAGCTGTTCGCGAGTGAGACGGCGAAGAAGGTCACGGCTCAGGCGATACAGATCCTCGGTGGCAACGGCTACACGCGGGAGTACCCGGTGGAGCGGATGCACCGTGATGCCGCGATCTACACGATCTTCGAGGGTACGAGTGAGATTCAGCGGCTGGTGATCGCCCGTACGTTGTCGGGGATGTCGATTCGCTAGCGCCGTAGGGGTCGCTGCGCGATGCGGGCTGCGGCTGGTTCGTGGCTGGTCGCGCAGTTCCCCGCGCCCCCAAGGGGTTGTCCGCACCCGGCAAGGCACCGAAACCCTATGGCGTGGTCCCGCTGCTGTGCGCGATGCACGCCACGTCAATGCGGTCCGCGAGCTTCGCCAGCTCGATGGTCAGCGCAGCCACCGTGTCCTCGTCGAGCCCGTCCTCCCCGGCCTCGACAAGGTGCAGCCACCGACCACCCACGGTCCGCAGCAGCTTGCTCACATCGGCGGCAGCCACCTGCAAGGTCCCGTGGGCATCGACGATCAGCGGCAGAGTAACTTCGCGGTTCACACTCGGGATCGTAGCTCCGCGGCGTTCACGCACCGTGCCAAACGGTAGTGATGTTGCAGAACTCCCGGATTCCGTGCCCGGACAGCTCACGCCCGTACCCGGACCGCTTCACGCCGCCGAACGGGAACGCCGGATGGGATGCCGTCATCCCGTTGACGTACACGCTCCCGGCTTCCAGATCGCGTACGAACCGGTCGACCTCGGCCTCGTCGCGGGTCCACACGTTCGAACTCAGCCCGAAGGGCGAGTCGTTGGCGATCAGCACCGCCTCGTCGAGGTCGCCCGCCCGGTACAGCGTGGCGACCGGGCCGAACGCCTCCTCCCGGTGGATCCGCATCTCACGGGTGATGTCGGCGAGGACGGTGGGCGCGTAGTACCAGCCGGGCAGTTCGGGCCGGCGGAGCTGGTGACCGCCGCACAGCACGGCCGCCCCACTGCGCCGGGCGTCGTCGACGAGTTCCGCCAGATCGGCTCGCCCCTTCTCGGTCGACAGCGGGCCGACCTCCGTCTCCTCCCGCATCGGGTCGCCGACCACCAGCGCCTTCATGCCCTCGACGAACCGTTCGGCGAAGGCGTCGTAGACGTCCCTGTGCACGATGAACCGCTTGGCGGCGATGCACGACTGCCCGGTGTTCTGCACGCGCGCGGTCACCGCGGTCTGCGCGGCCCGGTCGAGGTCGGCCGACGGCATGACGACGTACGGGTCGCTGCCGCCCAGTTCCAGCACCGTCTTCTTGATCATCTCCCCGGCGGTGGCGGCGACCGCGCGGCCGGCCGGCTCGCTGCCGGTCAGTGTGGCCGCCTTGACGCGGTCGTCGCGCAGGACGTCGTCGACCTGTCCGGAGCCGATGAGCAGGGTCTGGAAGCAGCCCTCCGTGTAGCCCGCCCGGTGGAACAGGTCCTCCAGGTAGAGGGCGGTCTGAGGGACGTTCGAGGCGTGTTTGAGGAGGCCGACGTTGCCCGCCATCAGCGCCGGGGCGGCGAAGCGGATCACCTGCCAGAGGGGGAAGTTCCACGGCATCACCGCGAGCACCGGGCCCAGCGGGCGATAGCGCACCCGCACCCGGGAGGCGCCCGAGTCCTTGACGTCGGACTCGGCCGGCTCCTCGTCGGCGAGCAGGTCCTCGGCGTGGTCGGCGTACCAGCGCATCGCCTTGGCACACTTGGCGACCTCGGCCCGCGCCTGCTTGATGGGCTTGCCCATCTCGGTGGTCATCACCCGGGCGATGTCCTGCTGGTCGGCTTCCAGGAGGTTCGCGGCCTGGACCAGCAGGCGCCCGCGGTCGACGAAGCTCGTCATCCGGTACGTGCGGAACGTGGCCTCGGCGAGCTGGAGCCTGCGCTCGATCTCCTCGGCACTCATGGCCTCGTACGTCTTGAGCGTCTCGCCGTTCGCCGGGTTCACCGTTGCGATGGGCATGACCGACCTCCTGGGAGCGGGCTGATGCTTCGACCTTCGCGCGCGGCGGTGGGTACCGCAACGCGTGTACGGCCGCTCAGGCCGAGTGCTCCGCCAGCCGGTCGAGAAACGTGGCCTGGGCCTTGACGATCACCTCGCGCGCCCGGCCGACGGTCAGCCACTCCACCCGGTCCAGCTCCGGGAACTCCCGTGTCCGCCCCGAGCGCGGCGGCCACTCCATCACGAACGTGCCGGGGACGACCGTCGCCGGGTCGAGGTCGGCCTCCACCGCCCACACCGTGACGACCTTGCCGCCTGTCTGTCTGACCTCGCCGAGCGGTACGGCCTCCCCGTCGGGCGGCGCCAGCCCCAGCTCCTCCTGGAACTCGCGGCGGGCCGCCTCCCAGGCGGGCTCTTCGGGGTCGTACTCGCCCTTCGGGACCGTCCATGCCCCGGCGTCGCGCTTGGCGAAGAACGGGCCGCCCATATGGCCGAGCAACACCTCCAGGCCGTCATCGGTGTGGCGGAACAGGAGCAGGCCGGCGCTGTGCTTCCCGCGGGACGACGTCACGGCTTCACCTCCGCGGTCACGGCTTCACCTCGGGGTGGGCGGCGAGCAGGGTCTCGACCGTGTCGGCCTCCTCCGGCCGCTTGTCCTCGCGGTGGCGGACCACGCGCGCGAAGCGGAGGGTGACGCCGGCCGGATAGCGGGTGGAGCGCTGCAGGCCGTCGTAGGCGATCTCGACGACGAGTTCCGGGCGTACGGTCACGCCCCACCCCTTGTGCTCGACGGCCAGTTCCTGGAGCCGCTCGGTCTGCCAGGTCAGCATCGCGTCGGTCATGCCCTTGAAGGTCTTGCCGAGCATGGCGAAACCGCCGTCCGCCGTACGAGCCCCCAGGTGGAGGTTGGAGAGCTTGCCGGTTCTGCGGCCGTGGCCCCATTCGGCGGCCAGCACCACCAGGTCGAGGGTGTGGACGGGCTTGACCTTCAGCCAGGAGGCGCCGCGCCGGCCCGCGCTGTAGGGGGCGTTCAGGGCCTTGACGACCACGCCCTCGTGGCCGCGGCTCAGGGTCTCGGCGAGGAAGTCCTCGGCCTGCGCGAGGTCCTCGGGGCCGGACACCAGCGTGCGGCGCACCCGCATCGGTTCCGGGACCAACCGGGCCAGTTCCGCGTGCCGCTCGGTGAACGGCAGGTCGAGCAGGTCGTGGTCGTCGACGGACAGGGCGTCGAAGAAGACGGGCGAGACGGGGACCTCCCGCGCCGCCGTCGCCACGTCCACACGGGAGCCGACGCGCCCGGCGGTCTCCTGGAAGGAGCGGGGGCGGCCCGCGTCGTCGAAGGCGATGACCTCGCCGTCCAGGATGAAGCGCTCGCCCCTCAACTCCAGGGCCGTCGCGGTGAGTTCGGGGAGGCGGTCGGTGATGTCGTCGAGGGTGCGGGTGTAGATCCGTACCGTGTCGCCGTCGCGGTGGACCTGCACACGGATGCCGTCCAGCTTCTCCTCGACCGCGCAGGCGCCGAGCTTGTCGACTGCCTCGGCCACCGCGGAGGCGGTGTGCGCCAGCATCGGCAGGACCGGGCGGCCGACGGTGAGCCGGAAGCGGGCGAGGGCGGCGGGGCCCTCGGAGAGCAGGGCCTCGGCCACCGTCTGGAGCGACCCGGCGAGCATCACCGCCCGCCGGACATCCGCCGGCGGTGCCCCGGTCGCCTGGGCCAGGCCCTCCACCGCCACGGCGTCCAGCGCCCCCTGCCGCACCTCGCCGGTGATCAGCCCGAGCAGGAAGCGCTGCTCGTCCTCCGTGGCCGTACCCATCAACTCACCGACCAGCCGGGCCCGTTCGGCCTGCGAGCCGGTGCCTGACACCTTGCCGAGCTCAGTCAGCCGGGCGTCCACCTCGCGCACGGTGAGAGTCGGCTCGGCGGCCGGGGTGACGGGGCGGCTCAGCACCTTCCAGCCGATGCCGAGCCGCCCCTGTGGCAGGCGTCCCGCCAGATACGGGATGACGATCGGCACGTCGTCCGCCTCGGCGTCCCGGAAGAGCTCCGCCAGCAGAGCGATCTTCCGGGACCGCGCCGAGGTCGCGGCGACCTCCTGGGACACCTGGGCCAGACGGGTCAGCAGCATGCAGCCCATGGTGCGACGCGCTCCGCTGGTTTACACGCCGGAGGATGGGTCGTCTTTCGTCTGCGGGCGCGTCGTGGCTGGTCGCGCCCACGCGGCGGAGCCGCATATCGACACAGCCCCGCGCCCTAGGGTGCTGCGTCGAGGTCCGCCAGGAGTAGCTCCCCGTTGATCGTGGCACCCGCCCGGTAACCGCCCGCCGCCGCGTTGATGACCTGCTCCGAGAAGCCCATCGCGTTGCCGACCGCCCAGACGCCCGGCACGGAGGTGAGCCCGGTCGGGTCGACCACCGGGTACGCGCCCATGGGGGTCTCCTGGAGCTCGGCGCCGAGCTTCTCCAGCAGGCCGGTCTGCGGGACCGCGCGGGGTGCGACGAACAGCACCTCGCGCGGGTGCGTCGTGCCGTCCCCGAGCCGTACGCCGGTGAGCCGGTCGTCCGCGATCACCAGCCCGGCGACCTCGCCCGGTACCACCTTCACCCCGGCCGCCGCGAGCCTGCGCAGATCGTCGTCCGACAACTCCTCCTCGGCCACCTCGTGCAGGAAGAACGTCACGTCCTTCGACCACTGCGACACCATGAGCGCCTGGTGCACGCTCATCGGGGTGCTCGCCAGCACGCCGAAGGCCCGGTCGCGGACCTCCCAGCCGTGGCAGTACGGGCAGTGCAGCACGTCCTTGCCGAAGCGCTCGGCGACGCCGGGGACGTCCGGCAGCTCGTCCTTGAGGCCGGTGGCGATGACGAGCCGGCGGGCGTGTACGTGCCGGCCGCCGGCCAGCGCGACCGCGAAGCCCTCGCCGCGCTCGACGTCCACCACCCGGTCCGGGACCAGCTCGACGCCGTACCGTGCGATCTCCGCGCGCCCGACGGCCAGGAACTCGGCGGGCGGCATGCCGTCCCGGGACAGATAGCCCTGCATATGGGCGGCGGGCGCGTTGCGTGGCTCGCCGGCGTCGACGACCAGGGTGCGGCGCCGGGCACGGCCCAGGACGAGGGCGGCGGACAGGCCGGCCGCGCCTCCTCCGACGACTACGACTTCGTACTGCTCGGTGTGGATCCGAGCGTGCTTCCCGGTGTGTTTCTCGGTGTGCTTCTCGGTCATGGTGACCACCTCCACCACGACGGTCGCTCCGGAGGCGCGGGATTGACAAACGTCTTTGCCGATTCTGCAATAAGGCCATGAGTGCTGACGACGTTCTCGCCGAAGTGGGGCCACGGCTCAGGAGGCTGCGCAAGGACCGGGAGGTGACCCTCGCGGCGCTGTCCGAGACGACCGGGATCTCCGTGAGCACCCTGTCCCGGCTGGAGTCCGGCCTGCGCAAGCCCAGCCTGGAGCTGCTGCTGCCGATCGCGCAGGCGCACCAGGTGCCGCTGGACGAGTTGGTCGGGACGCCCCCGGTGGGCGACCCGCGGGTGCGGGCCAAGCCCCTCGAACGACACGGGCGCACCTACTGGCCGCTGACCCGGCAACCCGGCGGCCTCCAGGCCTTCAAGGTGCTGGTGCCGGAGCGCAGGGAAGAGCCCGAGCCCCGTACCCATGAGGGCTACGAGTGGTTGTACGTGCTGTCCGGGCGGCTGCGGGTCGTGCTGGGTGAGCACGACGTGGTGCTCACGGCGGGAGAGGCGGCGGAGTTCGACACGCGGGTGCCGCACTGGTTCGGGTCGACGGGGGAGGGGCCGGCGGAGTTCCTGAGTCTGTTCGGGCCGCAGGGGGAGCGGATGCACGTACGGGCGAAGCCCCGGCGGTCGTGACGCTCGCTACTGTTCCGCACTGTTCCGCGGCCACCTGTTCCCTGATCGGCAAGCGACCGCTTAGTATGCGAACCGACCCCGGTCAGACGAAGCAGTCCCCCGTGGAGGCCCCGCATGCAGGCATGGCAAGTGCACGAGAACGGCGAGCCGAGCGAGGTGATGCGCCTCGAGGACATCGAGACGCCCACGCCCGGTGACGGCCAGGTCCTGCTGAAGGTGCGTGCCGCCAACATCAACTTCCCGGACGCGCTGCTGTGCCGGGGGCAGTACCAGGTCAAGCCGCCGCTGCCATTCACGCCGGGCGTGGAGATCTGCGGCGAGACCGAGGACGGGCGCCGCGTCCTCGCCAACCCCGCGCTGCCGTACGGCGGTTTCGCCGAGTACGCCGTCGCGGACACCGCCGCCCTCCTGCCCGCACCGGAGGCACTGGACGACGCCGAGGCCGCCGCCCTGCACATCGGCTACCAGACCGGCTGGTTCGGTCTGCACCGCCGGGCCGGTCTGGAGGCCGGCGAGACCCTGCTCGTCCACGCTGCCGCAGGAGGGGTCGGCAGCGCGGCCGTGCAGCTCGGCAAGGCCGCCGGCGCCACCGTCATCGGTGTCGTCGGCGGCGCCGAGAAGGCGGCCGTCGCCCGGGAACTGGGCTGCGACGTCGTCATCGACCGGCGCGGCGAGGACGTCATCGCCGCCGTGAAGGAGGCCACCGGCGGTCGTGGCGCCGATGTCATCTACGACCCCGTCGGCGGTGCGGCCTACGCCCAGTCCACCAAGGTCGTCGCCTTCGAGGGGCGGATCGTGGTCGTCGGATTCGCGAGCGGCACGATTCCCAGCCCTGGGCTCAACCACGCCCTGGTGAAGAACTACTCGATCCTCGGCCTGCACTGGGGCCTGTACAACACCAAGAACCCCAAGCTGATCCAGCACTGCCACGAGCAGCTCACCGAGCTGGCCGCCCGCGGCGCCATCAAGCCGCTGGTGAGCGAACGCGTACCGCTGGGCGGGGCCGCGGCCGCCGTGCAGCGGGTCGCCGACGGTGTCACCACGGGGCGCGTCGCTGTGATCCCGGGACTCACCGAAGGAGGAGCGGCATGATCGACGCCGCCGAACTGCGCCGCCGTACGGCCCAGTTGCTGGCCGCCCACCCGCCGGCCACGACCGACCGTCTGGAATTCCTCCGCGCCCGCTTCGACGCGGGTCTGGCGTGGGTGCACTACCCGGAGGGTCTCGGCGGGCTGGGTGTCCCGCGCTCCCTCCAGGCCGTCGTGGACGCCGAGTTGGAGGCTGCCGGCGCCCCCGACAACGACTCGCGCCGCAATGGCATCGGGCTCGGCATGGCCGCCCCGACGATCCTCAAGTACGGCACCGAGGAGCAGAAGCAGCGCTATCTGCGGCCGCTGTGGGTGGGGGAGGAGGTCTGGTGCCAGCTGTTCAGCGAGCCCGGCGCCGGCTCCGACCTCGCCGCGCTCGGCACCCGGGCCGTCCGTGAGGGCGACGAGTGGGTCGTCAACGGGCAGAAGGTGTGGACGTCCGGCGCGCACAACTCCCGCTGGGCCATCCTCATCGCCCGCACCGACCCGGACGTGCCCAAGCACGCGGGCATCACCTACTTCCTCTGCGACATGACCGACCCCGGCGTCGAGGTCCGGCCGCTGCGTCAGATCACCGGCGAGGCCGAGTTCAACGAGGTGTTCCTGAGCGACGTCCGCATCCCGGACTCGTGTCGCCTCGGCGAGGTCGGCGACGGCTGGCGGGTCGCACAGACCACGCTGAACAACGAGCGCGTCGCCATCGGCGGCATGCGGCTGCCCCGCGAGGGCGGAATGATCGGCCCGGTCGCGAAGACCTGGCGCGAACGCCCCGAACTGCGCACCCATGACCTGCACCAGCGGCTGCTCAAGCTGTGGGTCGAGGCCGAGGTCGCCCGCCTCACCGGTGAGCGGCTGCGCCAGCAACTCGTCGCCGGCCAGCCCGGCCCCGAGGGCGCCGGCATGAAGCTCGCCTTCGCCCGCCTCAACCAGGAGATCAGCGGCCTGGAGGTCGAACTGCGCGGCGAGGAGGGCCTGTTGTACGACGACTGGACCATGCGCCGACCCGAGCTGGTGGACTTCACCGGCCGCGACGCCGGCTACCGCTACCTCCGTTCCAAGGGCAACAGCATCGAGGGCGGGACCAGCGAGGTCCTGCTGAACATCGTCGCCGAGCGCGTTCTGGGCCTGCCGTCCGAGCCGCGCACCGACAAGGACGTCGCGTGGAAGGACCTCGCCCGATGAGCACGACGAGCACACAGCCCGACCTGCTGTACTCGGAGGAGGAAGAGGCGCTGCGGGCCGCCGTACGGGACCTGCTCGCCGACCACTGCGACGCGCCCGGCGTCATCGCACGCACCGAGTCCGACGCCCCGCACGACCTGGCGGCCTGGAAGGCGCTCGCCGACGGCATGGGCCTCGCGG
Organism: Streptomyces sp. SD31; assembly: GCF_052068475.1. Classification (NCBI taxonomy): domain Bacteria; kingdom Bacillati; phylum Actinomycetota; class Actinomycetes; order Kitasatosporales; family Streptomycetaceae; genus Streptomyces; species Streptomyces sp. SD31. The sequence continues at coordinate 237,346 of NZ_JBQHCX010000017.1, forward strand.
GGCTCCTGGTCCCGGAGGAGAAGGGCGGTCAGGGCGCCACGCACCGCGAAGTCGCCGTCGTGCTGGAGGAGTTGGGGCGCGCCGTCGCTCCGGTGCCGTACCTGACGAGCGCCGTCGTCGCGACCGAGGCTCTGCTCGCCTGCGAGGGCGAAGGGGGCCTGCTCGCCGAGCTGGCGTCCGGTCGGCGGATCGGCACCCTCACCGTCGCCCTGAACGTCGCTCCCGGCGGCGCCTACAAGGTCGTACGGCATGAAGGCGGTGCCCTGCACGGCGAGTTGACCGGCATCGCGGACGCGGCCGTCGCCGATGTGCTGCTCGTGCCCGCGGACGACGGTGGCCTGTACGCGGTGGACGCCGACGCCGTGACCGTCACCCCGCAGGCGTCCCTGGACCTGACCCGGCCGGTGGCGACCGTGGTTCTGGAGGGTGCGGCCGGCCGACTGCTGGGGGACGCCGAGCCTGCGGTACGGCGAGGGTTGCGTGCCGGGGCCGGGCTGCTCGCCTCCGAGCAACTCGGGCTCGCCGACTGGACGTTGACCGAGACGGTTCGCTATCTGAAGGACCGCAAGCAGTTCAACCGTCCCGTCGGCGGCTTCCAGGCCCTCAAGCACCGGCTGGCCCAGCTCTGGCTGGAGGTCGTCAACCTGCGCGCGGCCGCCCGGGGTGCCGCCGACGCGCTCGCGACGGGCGACGACGTCGACGTGGCGGTGGCCGTCGCCCAGGCGTACGCGGCGCCGGTCGCCGTGCACGCCGCCGAGGAGGCGCTGCAACTGCACGGCGGTATCGGGATGACCTGGGAGCACCCGATCCATCTGTATCTGAAGCGGGCCAAGGCCGACTCGATCGCCTACGGCACCGCGGGCGCCCACCGTGCCGCGCTGGCCGAACTCGTCGACCTCCAGGCTCCCTGACGTACATCTGAGCGAACCACGCGGAAAGCCCGCCCCACCTGGGGCGGGCTTTTTCGTGTGCCTTGCGCGCGCCCTGACGGACGAGGTGAACGCAGGACGGCAGTCCGGCCAACTCCGTGCCCGGCTCTGCTGTTCGGGGGCTTCACAACCGCATACTCGCTGCGGTTCCCTACACCCCGATCGCCCCTGCCAGGGAGGCAGAGCATGGCCCTCACCACCCGTCGCAGAGCCCTCACCACCCTCGGCGCCGCCCTCGCCGGCACGGTCGCCCTGCCCGCCGCCCGTGCGTCGGCGGGCGAACACAAGCACGGCCCGCGCCCCTTGTGGCGGGCCCACGCCCACAACGACTACGAGCACCCGCGCCCCCTCCTCGACGCGCTCGACCACCGCTTCGGCAGCCTCGAAGCCGACATCTACCTGGTCGGCGACCAACTCCTCGTCGCCCACGATCCCGAGGACCTCGACCCCGCCCGCACGCTGGAGTCCCTGTACCTCGACCCGCTCGCCGCCCGGGTCAGGGCCAACCACGGCTCCGTCTACCGGGGTCACCGCAAGCCGATCCAACTGCTCATCGACATCAAGACCGAGGGCTCGTCGACGTACCTCGAACTCGACCGCCACCTGCGGCGCTACAAGCACCTCTGCACGACGTACGCCCACGGCCGCGTGTTCCCCGGCCCGGTCACCGCCGTGATCTCCGGTGACCGTGCCGCCCGGGTGCCGATGGAGGCCCAGACCGTCCGTCGGGCCTTCTACGACGGCCGTCTCGCCGACCTCGGCAGCTCCGCGTCCGCCTCCTTCATCCCGCTGATCAGCGACAACTGGACGCTCAACTTCACCTGGCTCGGTGTGGGCGCCTTCCCGGACGCCGAGCGGCAGAAACTGCGCGGCATCGTCCGGGCGGCGCACTCCCGGAGGCAGAAGGTGCGCTTCTGGGCCACCCCGGACGTGGCCGGTCCCGCCCGGGACGCCTTGTGGAGCGAGCTGCTCGCCGCCGACGTCGACTTCCTCAACACCGATGACCTCGCCGGTCTGGAGGCGTTCCTCGACACCCACCGGACGGCGTAGGCGCACCGCCCGGCACGCCGCGCGGGACACCACACGTTCGGAGTACAGCTCAGCCGCCCGGACGAACCCTCCGCTACGCCACACTTGCGGCCGAACGCCGTGAACCGGGCAAGGCGGCGTGGCGGAGGAGGTTGACGATGGCCATTTCCATCTCTGTGGTGCTGCTGCTGTTCATTCTGGCGGTGATCTTCGTGCGCAGCGGCGGGCTGAAGATCACCCACGCGCTGGTGTGTCTGCTGCTCGGCTTCTACCTGGCCAGCACGAGCATGGCGCCCACCATCAGCAGCGGGCTGACGGCCACGGCGGACATCGTCAGCAGCCTCAGACCGTAACCGTCGGACCGTGACCGTCAGGGAGTGGCCTCAGGGAGTCGAGAAGACTCCGATGCCGTTGGGGACGGGGCGTTCCACGCCGTCGGACGGATGGTTGCGTACGGAGACGTTCGCCGCTCCCGGCTCACGGGCGACCAGCGTCGACGAACCGCCGCCGTCCAGGCTGAACGCGTCGACCGAGCCCAACTCGCGCATCACGGACGCGACTTCGGCGATGGTAAGTCCGGTGCGGTACTCCCGCGCGCCGTCCAGCGCGAGCAGCAGCAGGCGTCGGCCGCCGTTCGCGATGCCTACGGCGGTGCGCACGGCCGAGGCCCTGTCGTCGAGGCCGGGCAGCGGCTGACCGTCGTCGAGCACGGGGTAGCCGCCGAGGGCGAAGCGGTACGGGACCCGTGCCGCCGCCGCCACCAGCCGGTGCCGTACCTTCACCGGCTCGCCCGCGAAGAACTTCCGCAGCTGCTGCGCGCCCTCCTCCCGGCCCACGAGGACGGTGGTGTCCGGTGCGATCGGCCCGCTCCCGGGGGTGTCGGCCATCGACACGACCCGGCCCCGGCGGACCGTCACCTCGTAGGTGTCGGTGCTGCACGGAGCCGCCCGGTCGGTGTCCGTGCCGCAAGTGGCGCGCACCCGGGAGACGCTGCCCCACGCGGCGGTGAACGCCCCGATGGAGCCCACCGGCAGCGCGTACTGGTTGAGTCCGCGCAGCGGCAGCCGGCCCTCGGGTGTGCGGATCGAGCCGATGAGGCGCAGGCCGTCCAGCCGGGCCCTGCGGTCGACACCCACGCCGAGCACGTCCTCGGTGCGCGTACCGGGCGGCAGCGCCGGTCCGAAACGCTGACCGTCCGGCACCGCCGCCTTCAGGGCCCGGCCGCGCGCGATCGCCGGGCCCACGCTCGCGCCGGTCGCCTGCACGCCCGGGTGCTGGGCCTCGCTGATGTTGAAGAAGTCGCCGTTCACGCCCGCCACGGCACCCTGCGCGGTGGCCTGCTGCGAGACGGTCGCCCGCGCCGCCACCGTCCCCGGGTACAGCAGATCGAGACGTACGTGCGGATTGCTCAGGTCGACGGTGAGCAGATGGGCGTGCGCGGTGCCCTTCGCCGCCGCGATGTCGAACTCGTCGTACACGACACCCGGCGCGATCCGGGTGCCCGGCTGCGCGGCGCCGGCCGGGGCCGCCCCCGCCAGGGCCGCACCGGTCAGCGCGCTGAGTGCCGTGAGCAGCGTGAGCGCCGCTCTGCCTGCTCCGAGCCGTTTCTGACGACGTGTCATGGTCCCCCCTGATGTCTCGTCAAATGTCCCAGGGCTCAGGGGAAGTGCACCAGACGGCGATGACCTGCAGGGTTGCTAGGCGCCGACGACCCGCGAACGGGTGAGGAAACGCACCCCCTCGGGTGCCTCCAGCGAGAAGCCGCTGCCCCGGCCCTCCACGACGTCGACGATCAGCCGGGTGTGGCTCCACGCCTCGTACTGGCTGCGCGCCATCCAGAACGTCACCGGCTCCGCCACCCCCTCGACGTCCAGCTCTGCGAGCAGCACGTCCGAGTCGCCCGTGCGGAACTCGCCCGCCGGGTAGCACATCGGCGCGCTGCCGTCGCAGCAGCCGCCGGACTGGTGGAACATCAGCGGGCCGTGCGTCGCGTGCAGACGGCGCAGCAGGTCGGCGGCGGCGGGAGTGAGTTCGACGCGCGGGGTCTCCTCATACATGGGTGCAAGGGCAGCACGGGGAACGTTGCAAGAGGGTTGCGCCCGTAACCTGCTCGGGTGACCATCGAGTTGACGCTGCTGACGTCCGTCTCCCACCGGGGCAAGGAGATCACCGCGCCCCGCCTGCGCGCCCTGCTCGCGCTGCTGGCCGGGGAGCCGCGGGCCGGATGCGGCAGGGGGCGGCTCGTGGACGGGCTGTGGCCGCACGAGCAGCCGGAGAACCCGACCAAGGCGCTGCAGATCCTGGTCTCGCGGGCCCGCTCGCTGCTGGGCGGAGAGATCATCGCCAGCACACCCACCGGCTACCGCATCGCCTTGCGCGAGGACCAGGTCGACGCCTGGGCCGTCCAGCTGCACGCCGCCGCGGGCACGGAGAAGGCGCGGGCCGGCGACCATCACGGCGCGGTCGCCGAGACCGAGGAGGGGCTCGCGCTGTGGGACGGCGGCCCGGCGGAAGAAGGGCTCCACGACGACCCCGTGGCGGCGCTGCGTCTCGAACTCGCCGTCACGCACCGGTCGTTGACGCGACTGCGGGCGCTGTCGCTGGCCCGTTCGGGACGCCGCGAGGAGGCTGCGGCACCGCTTGGCGAGCTGGTGCGCGCGCATCCGCTCGACGAGGAGCTGCTGCTGGAGCTGATGCGCTGCCAGGCGGCCACGGCAGGCGCGGCCGCCGCGCTGGCGGCGTACGACACCTACCGGCGCCGCCTGCGCGACGAGCTCGGCACCGATCCGGGGCCCGCCCTGCAGGAGCTGCACCAGGAGCTGCTGCGCGGCGAGGCGCCCACCGTCCGGCGCGGCGTACCGCACGAACCCAACCCGCTGCTCGGCCGGGACGCCGATGTCGCAGCCGTGCGGCGGCTGCTGCACAGCGCCCGCGTCACCTCGGTCGTCGGCCCCGGCGGGCTCGGCAAGACGCGGCTCGCGAGCGCCGTGGCCCGGGACGCCGAGCAGCGGATCGTGCACCTGGTGCCGCTCGCCGGCGTCCGCCAGGACGCGGACGTCGCCCCCGAGGTCGCCTCCGCGCTGGGCATCGGCGAGGGGCTGCGGCCCGCCGCGGGGGGCGACCTGATCGCCGGCATCGTGGGAGCACTGGGCTCCGGGCCCGCGCTGCTCGTCCTGGACAACTGCGAGCAGGTCGTCCAGGGCGTCGCCGACCTCGTCCAGGCACTCGTGTCGAGGACGCGGGATCTGCGCGTCCTCACCACCAGCCGGGCCCCGCTCGGACTGTCCTCCGAGACCGTCTACCCCCTCCCCGAACTCGACCTCGCCACCACCGTCGAGCTGTTCGAGCAGCGCGCCCGCTCCGCCCGCCCCGACGTCGAGCTGCCCGCCGACACCGTGGCCGCCCTCTGCCACCGTCTGGACGGGCTGCCGCTCGCCACCGAACTCGCCGCCGCCCGCGTCCGCGTGCTGTCGGTCCCGGAGATCGCCCGCCGCCTGGAGGACCGCTTCGCCCTCCTGCGCGGCGGCCCCCGCGACGCACCCCACCGCCACCGCACCCTGCACGCCGTCGTCGACTGGAGCTGGAACCTCCTGGAGGAGCCGGGGCAAGCCGCCCTGAGTGCCCTGTCGGTCTTCCCGGCCGGCTTCACCGCCGAGACAGCGGAACAACTCCTCGACGACCCCCAAGCCTTGGAGATCCTCGAGGACCTCGTCGACCAGTCCCTGCTCAAGGTGACCGACACCCCGCACGGCACCCGCTTCCGGATGCTGGAGACCGTACGGGAGTTCGCGGCCGCGCATCGGGAGCGAGCCGGTGAGGACGAGGCGGTCACCGAGCGATTCCTGCGCTGGGCACGGGACTTCGGGGCCGCCCACCACGACGCGCCCTTCGGTGCCGACCCGTTCGCGTCCTGGCATCTGATCCGCGCCGAGCAGGACAACCTCGTGCACGCCCTGCGGCCGGCGCTCGGCCTCGCGGACGCGGACACCGTCGCCGCCGTCACGGCCGTACTGGGGAGCCTGTGGTCCACCGAGGCCAGTACCAACTACGCCCGGCTGATCGCCCTCATGGAGGACACCGCGCCGCTGCTCTCCCACTACCGGCCGGGCCCCGAGTACGTCGAACCGGCCCGCACCGCCGCCGCCCTGCTGACCGCCAACGCCTTCCTCGGCCTCGGCCCCGGCGCGCCACGCACCCTCGTCACGCTGCGCCGCCTGCCGCCCGCCCCGCCGGACACCCTGGTCCGCGCCGTGGCGACGGTGCTCAGCGCCCTGCCGGAGATACTCGCGCCCGGCGGCCGCGGCACGCTTGACGCGCTGTGCGACAGCGACGAGCCGCTGCTCGCGGGCATCGCCAGCGGTGCCGCCAGCTATGTGTGGGAACACGAGAGGCAACCCGACCGGGCCCTCGTGGCCGCCCGCCGGATGCTCGACGCGGTCAGTGACCAGGACATCCCGGTGCTCCGGATCTGGCCGCGGGCCCGCTTCGCCGAACTGTGCCTGCAGATGGAACGCGGCGCGGAGTCGATCGGGCCCATGAAGGCCGCGCTCGAAGCCCTTCGGGAATACGGCGAGTGGACCGACTCGATCGGGCTGCGCTGGGGGATCATGCTGGCCAGTCTGCAGGCCGGGGACCTCGACGAGGCCGAACACTGGCTGGAGGAGGCGCTGCGGTACCAGCGCGAGAGCGCCGTGGCCGACCCGTTCACCCCTGACCTGGGCGCCCGCGCCGAGATGGCGCTCGCGCGGGGCGACATCGAGACGGGACTGGGCCTGTGGCGCCGGACCCTGGACCGGCTGGCGGACATCGCGCACGCGGTACCCGCAGGTGCATCGGTGGTGGAGGCCTGGGGGCCGGAAATCGAGTCGGTCGCCGTGACCGCACACGCCCGGCACGGCCGCGCGGACCTCGTCGCACACCTCCTCGCCGCCTTCCCCGACCGCCTCACGAGCCTGCTGACCCGCTCGCCCGCCGTCCAGCCGGCCTACTTCCCGCTGTGCGGCGCGCTGCTGCTCGCGCTCGGCACGGCCGATCTGGCCGCGGGGGACGCGGGCGGCGTACGGCTGATCGCGCTCGCCGAGCGGTTCCGGTATCTGCGCAGCTTCCAGCCCACGATGTCCTCGGCCCGCGCCCGCGAGGACGCCGAGCACGCCGACAAGGCGGCGTACGAGGACGCGGTGTCCGCATACGCCGCCCTGGACGACGACGGGCTGCGCGAGGCCGCGCTCGGCCTGGTGCGGGGGCGGGGGAGGCTCACAGCCTGACCGGCAGGCTCAGCAGGTGGAAGCCGTCGCCGGGCCAGTGCCCGAAGCGGAGGTCGGCCCGGTCCACGGCCAACTTCGGTGCCGTGGGCCGGTTCACGAGAAGCTCCTCGAACACCACGCCCGTCACCAGCCGGCCGAGCGCCGCGCCGATGCAGTAGTGCGGGCCGTGGCCGAAGGCGAGGTGACCGTCGCCACGGCCGAAATCCCGGGTCACGTCGAGGCGTTCGGGGGTGTCGTACGCGGCTGGGTCGTGGTCCGCGGCGAACAGGGCCACCGTCACCGCCTCGCCCTTCGACAGGGGCGTGCCGGCGAACACGAAGTCCTCCGTGGCGTACAGCGTGGCGCCCATGCGCACCAGCGTGACGTACCGCAGCAGTTCGGGGACCGCCCGGCCGAGCAGTTCCGGCTCGGCGCGCAGCCGTTCCAGCTGCTCCGGGTGGTCCAGCAGGGCGAGGACGGCGTGGGCGAGGAACAGGGCGGGCGGGGTGATGCCGGTGTTGATCAGCAGGAAGAAGACGGTGACGATCTCGTCGTCGGTCATGCCGCCGTCGGCCAGCAGCGCCGACACCAGGTCGTCGGCCGGCTCGGCTCGGCGCCGGGCGACCAGGTCCAACGCGAACTCCACGAGACCGCCGAGCCCCTCGATGAGGCGGCTGCCGTCGCCGTACGCGAAGTCCCGGATCCAGCCGCACACCTTGTCCTGGTCGGCCGCGTCCACGCCGACCAGTGCGCAGATCACGGCCGTGCACAGCGGGTAGGCGAACTCGCCCAGCAGATCGGCCCGTTCACGCTCGGCGAGGGCCCCGATCAGGTCCTGTGCCGTCTTCTCGACGAAGGGGCGCAGTGCGGCCACCCGGCGGGCGGTGAAGGCGCGGGTGAGGGGGCCCCGGCGGCGGGTGTGCTCGTCGCCGTCGAAGAGGGCCAGGTGGCCGGAGAGGTACCGTGCGTACTCGGGCGGGAGGCCGTCGAGGCCCTGTGCCAGCAACTCGGCCTGCGGATCCGGCATGTCGGAGCCGGCGATCGTCGAACGGTCCCGGATCAGGCGCGGCTCGCTCAGCGCGGCCCGCACGTCCTCGTGGCGGGTGACCAGCCGTACCGGGGTGCCGAGACCCGGCAGGAGGACGTGGCCGAGGCCCGGGCGGGCGCGCAGGTCGGCGTAGGCGCCGACGGGGTTCTCGATGAGTTCGGGGGTGAGGCGGACGGCGGTCATGGCAACTGCCCTTCTGGAGTCGGGGTGTTCAGTGGGCATCGCGGTCGAAGAGGCGGAGCGACCACACGAACCCGAGGGCCGCGATCGCCACGCACCACGCCAGGGCCATCCAGCCGTTGTGGCCGATCCCGGTGCCGGTCAGCAGTCCGCGCACCGTCTCGATGACCGTGGTGAACGGCTGGTACTCGGCGAACCAGCGGATCCCGGAGGGCATCGAGTCGACCGGCACAAAGGTGCTGCTGACGAAGGGCAGCAGGAACGAGATCGGCAGCGGGGCGTTGCTGGCGCCCTCGGGCGTCTTGCTGATCAGTCCCAGGGCGACCGAGAGCCAGGTCAGCGCGAGGACGAAGAGCGTGAGCAGCCCGCAGGCCGCCAACCACTCAACGGCACTCGCGTCAGGGCGGAAACCGATGGCGAGAGCGACGGTCATCAGCAGGACCAGGGTGAACGCCGTCTGGATGACGCTGCCGACCACATGGCCGACCAGGATCGACGCCCGGGAGATCGCCATCGTGCGGAAGCGGGCGACGATGCCCTCGGTCATGTCCGTGCACACGGCGACCGCGGTCGGCACGGCTCCGACGCCCGCGGTCATCAGCAGGATGCCGGGGACGAGATAGGCGAGGTAGGCGGTGCGGTCGCCGCCCTGGCCGGTTCCGGTGCCGAGCGCGGAGCCGAAGACGTACACGAACAGGAGCAGCAGGAAGACGGGGATGAGCGCGACCTGGAGCGTCATCGAGGGGTAGCGGCGGGCGTGCAGCAGGTTGCGCCGCAGCATGGTGAGCGAGTCGCGCAGATGCGGGGTGGTGGGCCGGGCGGCGGTGGTCATCGGGCCTGCACCTTCTCTTGCTCGGGGCGGCCGGTGACCGCGAAGAAGACGTCGTCGAGGTCGGGGGTGTGCATGGTCAGCGAGTCCACGGCGACGCGGGCGCCGTCGAGGGCGTCGAGCAGGGCGCGCAGGGTGTGGACGCTGCCGTCGCCCGGGACCTGGAGGGTCAGCGCCTCGTCGTCCCTGAGGCCGACGCCCAATACCTCGGCGGCGCGGGCGAGTTCGGCCGGGTCGAGGAAGCGGAGCCGGACATGGCCGCCGGGGACGAGCCGCTTCAGCTCGTCCGCGGTGCCCTCGGCGACGATGCGGCCGCCGCTCAGGACCGCGATGCGGTCGGCGAGTTGGTCGGCCTCCTCCAGGTACTGCGTGGTGAGGAAGACCGTGACCCCGCCGTCGACGAGTTCGCGGATGATCTGCCACACGGCGTGCCGTGCGCTCGGGTCGAGGCCGGTCGTCGGCTCGTCCAGGAAGATCACCTCGGGAGAGCCCACCAGCGTCATCGCCAGGTCCAGGCGCCGCCGCATGCCGCCGGAGTAGGTGGCGGCGGGCTTCTTCGCGGCGTCCACGAGGTCGAAGCGTTCGAGCAGCTCGGCGGTGACGCGCCTGCCCTCGCGGCGGTCCAGATGGTGCAGGTCCGCCATCAGCGCCATGTTCTCCTCGCCGGTGATCAGGTTGTCGACGGCGGAGAACTGGCCGGTGACCCCGATCGCGGCACGCACGGACTGCGGCTCGCCGGCCACGTCGTGCCCGGTGATACGGGCGGTGCCGCCGTCGGCGCGGATCAGGGTGGAGAGGATCTGGACGGTGGTGGTCTTGCCGGCGCCGTTCGGGCCGAGCAGCGAGAAGATCGTGCCGCGCGGCACCCGCAGGTCGATGCCGTCGAGGACGGCCTTCGTGCCGTACGCCTTGCGCAGCCCCGTGGCCTCGATGGCCGGTGGTGTCTGACCGGTGTGCTGCCGTGGTGAGTTCATGCCCGAGAGCGTGCGGGGGGTCGCCTTCGGCGCGGTTTCAGGACGGTTTCAGGGGACGTGCCAGGGGACATGTCAGTGGGCGCTGTTAGCCTCCTGCGGCCCGTGTGATCCACGGGCCCACCAGGGGAGGAGAAACGTGAACAGTGCCAGAAACAGCGGGAGCCGGCACAGACCCGGCCGTTTTGCGGTGGGCTGCCTCGTCACCGCCGCGGTCCTGACCGCGCCCGGCGTCGCCCACGCCGCCGAGAACCTGCCGCCGCGTCAGCCGCTGGTCCAGGACCTGCAGACCGGTACCAAGCCGTGCGCCACCGGGGAGCAGAAGGCGTATGTCGCTCAGCCGCCGACACTGCGGGCCGTGCTGTACGACCCGGAGGAGGACAACCAGCCGGCCGAGGCCAACCTGGTCAGCGGCGAGTTCGAGGCCTGGTGGACGGATGCCGACGGCGCCGAACAGCGCCGTACGCACACCACGAGCGCGACGCTGTCCGGTACGACCCAGCAGTGGCGGATGCCGGAGGACATTCCGGCGAACACCGTTGTCTCCTGGCACGTGCGCGCGAACGACGGCACCGCGGCCTCCGCGTGGAGCTCCGAGGGCGACGGCTCGACCTGCGAGTTCGTGTACGACGACGCCGGCCCCGAGAAGGCGGTCGTCACGTCCCCGGACTACCCCGAGGACCAGTGGCAGGACGGCGTCGGGGTCTACGGCAGCTTCACCATGGATTCCCCGTCGGACGACGTCGCGCAGTACGTCTACAGCTTCCTCGGCGGCCCGCAGCTGACCGCCCGCCCCGCCGAACTCGGCGGCCCCGTCACGATCCGCCACCTGCCGCTGAAGACCCGCCCGGACCGACTCGGTGTCCGCGCGATCGACCGCTCGGGCCGCAGCAGTACGACCACGACGTACGAGTTCCTGGTCAAGTCGGGCCGCGCCCCCGTCGCCCACTGGACCCTCGCCGACGCCGCCGGCTCCACCGCCGCCGCGGCCGAGAGCGGACCCGCCGCCGGTGCCGGCTCCGGGGTGACCTTCGGCGCGAGCGCCCCGCGCGGGACCGCGCTGGCCTCGGTGGCGAGCCTCGACGGCAGCAGGCACGCCTTCCTCACGCCGGCCGCCCCGGCCGTCGACACCGGCAGGACCTTCGCCGTCAGCGCCTGGGCGCGGCCCGCGCGGACGGACCGGAACATGGCCGTGGCAGGCCAGGACTCGGGCGACTCCGCCGCCTTCGAACTGGGGCTGCGCACTCGGGACGAGGGCCCGGTGTGGTCGTTCACCGTCGGCGGCACCCGTATGACGGGCGGCGCCCCGGAGACCGGTGAGTGGGCCCACCTGCTGGGCCTGTACGACAAGGAGACCGGTCAGGCGCAGCTCTACGTCAACGGCCACGAGGTCGGCACGAGGACCGAGGCGACGCCCGCCGAGACCGCCGGCGCCTTCCAGATCGGCCGCTCCCGCAACGGCGACGGCTACCGCGACCGCTGGCACGGTGAACTCGGCGACGTCCGCGCCTACGACCGGGTCGTCGTCCCCGACGAGGTCACCGAACTCGCCCACCGTCGACCGACGTTGCTCGGCCACTGGTCGTTGGAGACCGCCACTGACGGCGTGAGCCCCGAGCAGAGCGGCAAGGCGCCGCTGACGCTCGGCCCGGGCGCCTCGATCCACCGCGGCCCGGACGGCTCCTGCCTCCCCGAGCTCGATCCGGACTGCCCGTTCGTGCCCTACCCCCTCGTCGGTGACGGCCACCTCCAGCTGGACGGCGAGAGGGGGTACGCGGCCACCGAGAGCGCCGTCGTGGACACCTCGGACAGCTTCACCGTGGGCGTCGTCGTCCGCCTCGCCGACGCCGAACCGGCCGCTCCGATGACCGTGCTGTCGCAGGGCGGTGAGCACACGGACGCCTTCAAGGTGCGCTACGACCCGTCCGCCCACGCCTGGCAGCTGGTGATGCCGCAGAGGGACGAGGCGGGGGCGCCCGAGGTCGTCGTCGCGCAGATCGAGGCCGCGGACGGCGGCGAGGGTTCGGGGCACCGCCTGGCCGTCGTCTACGACGACGCGACCGACCGGATCAAGCTCTACCTCGACGGCCACACCAACACCGACGCCACCGCCACTCTCCCGAATGGCTGGCACAGCTCCGGCGCCCTGCAGATCGGCCGGGCCAAGGCCGGTGACGGCTGGGGCGAGTACCTGCACGGCGACGTCGACGAGGTGCAGGCCTACGCCGGCGCCCTGAGGGACGGCGACATCGGCGGCCTGGGGTGGGGCACCGACCCCTGCCTCTGCTGAGTAGTCCATGAGCGGCGGCGTGGCAGTGGCCTGCCGCGCCGCGGCAAAAACCCTGAGCCAGTGCCGAGGTCTCGGCACTGGCTCAGGGCATGTAGGGCCTATCGACGATCGTCGCCGATCGTGACGAAGCCCGTGGCCTTCGCGCCGGTGACGTTGTCGTAGACGACGTCACCGGTGGACTTCTTCCAGATCCTGATACGGAAGGTGTCCGGGGCGTCGGTCGCGGTGACACGGAAGCCGTAGCCGCTGCTCCCGTCGACCTGGCCGCTGCCCTGGTAGACGGCCTGGGAGCCGTTGACCACGAGCCAGTCGGAGCCGGTGGAGCGGAACTTCAGCCGCGCCGGACCGAAGTCGAAGTCGGCCTTTCCGGTGGGGACCGTGGCTCCCTTCGCGTAGGCGGCCGCGAAGGAGAACGCCGCCTTGCCCGTCAGGTCCGGCTTGGCCGGGTGGGCGCCGGCCGGGGAAGTGATCACGCCGGTGCCGAGTGCGGGGCCCGCCGCGCGGTCGTAGACGATCAGCTCGGGCAGGGTGGTGCTGTCCGAGGCGCCGTCGTCGTCCGTGACCGTGAGCACCGGGCGGTGGATGCCGGCCTCGGTGTAGGTGTGCTCGGCCCGGCAGCTGGTGCCGCTCACCGTGCCGTCCGTCGGTTCGGTGCCGTCCTTCCAGTCGATGCGGCAGGTGTGGGTGTCACTGGTGCCCGGGTCGGCGAACGCGGCGGTGACCACCGTGCGCCTGCCGGCCGACACCGGGGACGCCGGCCCGTTCGCGGACGTGATCGCCGGCGCGGCGTTGGCGACCTTGACGGTGGCCGTGTCGCTGCTGCGGCCCCCGGTCAGCGTGACCGTGTAGGTGCCGTCGTCGGTGCAGGTGAGCGTGGTCTTCGCCGCCCCGGTGTCGGCGACGGCGCAGGGCGCTCCCTCCTCGACCGCCCACTTGGGGCTGCCCGCACCGGAGATCGACCCGTTCAGCGGGATCGGGTCGCCCTCGGTGCCGTCGGCGTCCGGGCCGGCGTGGACGATGGTGACGGGGTCGACGCTGGTCAGGGTGGGCACGACCTTCTTGATCAGGCCGTCGGCGTCGAACTCCAGCTTGTCGATGGTGGTTTCGCGGTGGGTGCCGTCACCGCC
>NZ_JBQHCX010000018.1:0-244506 GCF_052068475.1 Streptomyces sp. SD31
GAAGCACCGCAAGGTGTGGAGGTGACCGGTACTAATAGGCCGAGGGCTTGTCCTCAGTTGCTCGCGTCCACTGTGTTGGTTCTGAAACCACGAACAGCCCCATGCCAAGGTCACGGCATGGTGCGGCTGGACAGTTTCATAGTGTTTCGGTGGTTATAGCGTGAGGGAAACGCCCGGTTACATTCCGAACCCGGAAGCTAAGCCTTACAGCGCCGATGGTACTGCAGGGGGGACCCTGTGGGAGAGTAGGACGCCGCCGAACAAATTTTGAGAAAGCCCCCGGCCGGGGATACCGGCACGGGGGCTTTCTGCATTTCGGGGTCGATAGGGTCTGGGTATGCGCTATGACCTCGTTATCTTCGACAACGACGGTGTGCTTGTCGACAGCGAGCCCATCTCCAACAGGCTCCTCGCCGGCTATCTCACCGAGCTCGGGCATCCGACCTCGTACGAGGAGTCCCTGCGTGACTACATGGGCTCCGCCATGCACCGGATACACGATCTGGTGGAGGAACGGACCGGGCGGCGGTTGCCGGAGGACTTCGACGACGTCTTTCATGGGCGGGTTTTCGCCGCTTTCGAGCGGGAGTTGGAGCAGGTGGCCGGGGCTGTCGGGGTGCTGGAGAAGTTGGCTGCGGACGGGGTGCCGTACTGTGTCGCCTCCTCCGGAAGCCATGAGCGGATTCGGGTGGGGCATCGGACGACCGGGCTGGACCGGTGGTTCGATGACGGGCGGATCTTCAGTTCGCAGGATGTGGGGCGGGGGAAGCCGGCGCCGGATCTGTTTCTGTATGCCGCCGAGCGGATGGGGGTCGTACCGGCTCGGTGTGTGGTGATCGAGGACAGTCCGTTGGGGGTGAGGGCGGCTGTCGCGGCCGGGATGGATGTGTACGGGTTCACCGCGATGACGCCGACCGAGAGGCTGGTGGGGGCCACTCAACTCTTCTCTGACATGGGGGAGTTGGTTGACCTGCTGGTCTGACAGTGAGTGCGCGGCGAGGGCGGGGACCGTTCGGCCGTCGGCCCTGTTCCCGTGGCTGTGGGGGCCGTTGTCGAGTGGGTGACGTGAAGCTGAGGAGAATTCATCTTTGGCTGGATCTACCCACCAGTACGCCGGAGCCCTACGCTCGCCGCCATGACTGATGTGCTGCGGCGCGGTAGGGCCTCGTTGGCGTTCAGCTTCTTCGCTCAGGGCGTTGCCTTCGCGCTGCTCGTGACCCGGATCCCGGCCATCCAGGACCGGTACGGGGTCTCCGACGCGCTGCTGCCCGCCTTCCTCGCCGCAGTCCCGATCCTGGCCGGCGTCGGGAGCGTGACGACCGAGCGGCTGGTGAAGCGGATACCGCCCAGCCGGCTGCTGCGGTGGTCCCAGCCCGTCGTGCTCCTGGCCCTGCTCGGGGTCGGGGCGGGGGACCGGATGGTCGAACTGGGGATCTCGCTCGCGGCGTTCGGGCTGGCCGTGGGTGCGCTCGACGCCTCGATGAACATGCTCGGAGTGAGCCTGCAGCGGTCGTACGGGCGCAGCATCATGCTCAGTTTTCATGCGGTGTACAGCCTGGGCGGGATTGTGGGGGCCTCGCTGGCCTGGGTGGGAGCGCACTGGGATCTGGCGCTGGTCGTGTCGTATCTGCCGGTCGTCGTGGTGTTGTTGCCGGCCGCGTTGGTGGGGAGTCGGTGGTACGTCGACCGGGGGTCCGTGGCCGTACGTGTGGAGGGTGAGGGTGCGGCCGCGGGGCGGGCCGTCGCTTTCAAGGCGTTGTTGCCGCTGTGTCTGGTGATGACCTTCGCGTATATCGGGGATTCGACCGTCTCCAACTGGAGCGCGAAGTATCTGCAGGACGTGCTGGGGAGTTCGGAGCAGTTGGCGACCGTGCCGTACAACGTCTACATGGTGACCACGCTGCTGGGGCGGGCCATCGGGGACTTCGGGGTGCGGAAGTTCGGGGCTGTGGCCGTAGTGCGGGTGGGGGCGCTGGTGGCGGCCGTGGGGTTCGCGGTGGTGGCCGGGGCGCCCGGGGCGTGGGTCGGGATGCTGGGGTTCACGCTGCTCGGGCTCGGGCTGTGTGTGCTCGTGCCGCAGACGTTCGCGGCGGCCGGGCGGCACGCTGCTGAGGCGGGCGGGCCGGGGGCTTCGGATGCGGCCATTGCGCGGCTCAATGTGTTCAATTACGTAGGGTTTTTGATCGGTTCGCCCTTGGTGGGTGCGCTGGGCGATGCCTGGAACTATCGCGGGGCCATGCTTGTGCCGATGGTGTTGGTGCTGGTGACGCTTGTGTACGCCCGGTCGTTCGCCGCTCAACCGGACCGATACGGTGACGGGCATGAGCGGCCGCGCACAGCTGATGTGGGACGAGGCAGTAACGGGCTATGACTTCGGTCGGGACCATCCGATGGACCCGGTCCGGCTGGCCCTGACCAGGAGGCTCGTCGACGCCTTCGGGCTGGACAAGGACGTGGACGTCGTCTCGGCGCAGCCGGCCGGGGAGTCGACGTTGCGGCTGGTCCATCGGCAGGACTACATCGAGGCCGTGAAGGCGGCCTCGGTGGATCCGGGGGCGGCTGATCAGTCGTACGGGATCGGGACGCTGGATGATCCTGCGTTCGTGGGGATGCACGAGGTGTCCGCGCTCATCGCCGGGCAGTCGGTGGGGGCTGCGGAGGCCGTGTGGCGGGGGGAGGCGCTGCATGCGGTGAACTTCGCGGGCGGGTTGCACCATGCGATGCCGGGGGGTGCGTCGGGGTTCTGTATCTACAACGATGCCTCGCTGGCCATTGCCCGGCTGTTGGAGCTGGGGGCCGAGCGGGTCGCCTACATCGATGTGGATGTGCATCACGGGGATGGGGTGCAGGCCGCCTTCTGGGAGGATCCGCGGGTGCTGACGGTTTCGCTGCATGAGCATCCTCGTACGTTGTTTCCGCAGACCGGGTGGCCGGAGGAGACCGGCGGCGAGTCCGCGGAGGGTACGGCCGTGAATGTGGCGTTGCCGGCCGGGACCGGGGATGCGGGGTGGCTGCGGGCGTTCCATGCGGTGGTGCCGGAGGTGATCGCTGACTTCCGGCCGCAGGTGTTGGTGACGCAGCATGGGGCCGATACGCACTTCGAGGATCCGCTGGCGCACCTTGCCGTTTCGCTGGACGCGCAGCGGGCCGTGCAGGTGGCCTGTCATGATCTGGCGCACGAGTACGCCGACGGGAAGTGGGTCGCGCTGGGTGGGGGCGGGTATGCCGTGGTGGAGGTTGTGCCGCGGTCGTGGACGCATCTGGTGGGCGTCGCGGCGGGGCGGGCGATTGAGCCCGCGGCGATGATTCCGGAGGGGTGGCGGCAGGAGGTTTTTGCGCGGACTCGGCAGTTGGGGCCGGCGCGGATGACCGATGGGCGGTGGCCTGTGTCTTGGGCTGGTTGGGAAGCGGGGTATGACCCTGCGGATCGGCTGGATCAGGCGGTGTTGGCGACTCGGCGGGCTGTGTTTCCGTTGCGGGGGATGTTGGCGTAGGTGGGGGTGGGTGCTGGGTGGGGTTTCGCCCCCGCCGCCCCTACCCGTCCCATCCTGAAGGGGCTCCGCCCCTTAGACCCCGCCAGGGGGCTGGCGCCCCCTGGACCCCTGCTGCGGCCCTGAACGGGCCTCGTCCTCAAATTCCCCCAGGGGGCACCCCCAGACGGGCTGAGATGCCTGGACCGGCCTCAAGAGGTGAAGCCCCCCGTGGGTGGGTGGTGGGGCTCGGGACGGTGCGGCCTTGGTCTCGGACGCCGGGCGGGCTGAAATGCCTGGACCTGTGCTGGGAAATGATCGTTCGTGGTGCGTGGGTGTCGTGCTGGGAGGTGCAGCTCGGACCGGGCTCATTAGCCCAACTGTGCGGTGTTTTCCCGTTCCCATGCCTCCGTGCCCTCCCGTGCGTCACCATCGCTCTCGTGCTGAGTACCGGAGCCCTTCGTGCCCATCTTCTGGCCGCTCGGCTTGCCGGGACCGTGGCTACTTCTCGGGAGGAGAGCCTCAGGAGTTATCGGCTTTTCGCTGCTCGCGACCCTCGTGTGCTCATCGGGCTCGATCCGGAAGGGGCTTGGCGGCAGCGGGATTTGATCGAGTTGATGGCGGCGAAGTGTGGGGTTTCGGCCGATCCAGAGTGTGTCTCCGGCCGTGATGTGATCGATCCGGAGCGGACTTTGACCGCTCTGGATGCCTTCGCCGACCGGGTCGCGGCTGCCGCCCAGCGCGGCGAGGCCGTGCTGCTGGGAACCGGGCATCCGCATCGGCTGCTCGGTTTCTACGCCGCCTTGGCGGACGCGTTGTCGGCGGCGGGGTGTGCCGTCCTCAGTCCCGCGCATGGTCGCTGTGTCGACATAACGACCCGGTTCGGCCTACGCACGTACAACCTTGACTACGTACGAGGAGTCGCGTTGGTGCGGGAAGCCGGCGTTCCGAGCACCCGGCGTGAGCCCGGCGCACACACGCATTCTCCCCTCCCGGTTCGTGTCGCGCTCGCCGCCGCCGCGGAGGTCGGCGGGCCGTTGCCTGAGCTGGTGATCGGGGACCACGGTTGGGTCTGCGGGGCAGGTCAGCTGGGGTTTGAGGCCATTGGTCTTGCCGATACGAATGACCCGGCGCTCTTTGTGGGGGAGGCGGAGGGGGTTGTGTCCGTCGTCGTTCCGGTTGATGACGGTGTGCGGTCTGATTACTACCGGCCGCTTACCCGCTACGTACTCAATCGAGCGTGTCTGTCACAGTAGGCCGTTGATGGGTGCACCTCTTCCCCACTCGCATCACCCGCCCCTACATTGGGGAGTGAGCACGCAGCGACGAAGAGTCACCGGAAGGGGAAGCCGGTGGCCGTCGAGTGCGGAAGGTTCAGGTGTGTCATGGCTGCAGCTGGCGAGAGGCCTCTGAACGAGGTTCAGTTCCTTACCGTGGCGGAAGTCGCCTCGGTGATGCGAGTGTCGAAGATGACCGTGTACCGGCTGGTGCACAGCGGTCATCTGCCCGCGATCCGGGTGGGGCGGTCGTTCCGCGTCCCCGAGCAAGCGGTTCACGAATACCTCCGCGAGAGCTATGTGGGGGTGGAAACCGCCTGACGGCAGTGGGTGAGGGGGAGCCTCAGGGCTGTTCAGGATTCCCCCTCACCGCTCTCGATTACGACCTCAGCGCTCGGGCGGGTAGGCTAGCCCCTCGTAGGTCGTGTGGGCCCATGGCGCCCAAACACCGAGTGATGAGAAGTGAGCGAGGGTAGTCGTGGGCTCTGTTATCAAGAAGCGGCGCAAGCGGATGGCCAAGAAGAAGCACCGCAAGCTGCTCAAGCGCACGCGCGTTCAGCGTCGCAACAAGAAGTAAGCGCGGCGCGCCGCGAAAGTGGCGTGCTTTGTGGCCCCCCACCAGATCCGAGATCCGGTGGGGGGCCACATGTGTATCGCGTGTGTATCGCGGTCACGTGGACCGGCGGCTGTGGAGGTTGCGTGTCGCGTGGATCTCTCGCGGATGCGTGTGTCGAGGTCGTTGTGCGAAGGTTCGAACGCTGTGCATATGACTGGACAGAGACGTGAGCCGTCTGGTCGTACGCATGGAATTCTCGTCACTTCATGCATTGGGCGGTCATCACAGCGCAACACCGAACCGCTAAGTTGGCCGCACACGGGGAACTCGGCAGGGGTACGAGTGCTGGAAGGAAGGCGCTGATCTTGGGCAAGGTCGTGCTCGTGACCGGAGTGGCCCGTCAACTGGGGGGCCGGTTCGTACGACGGATCCAGCGTGACCCACAGGTGGACCGGGTGGTCGCCGTGGACGCGGTTCCGCCCGAGCATCATCTGGGCGGTGCCGATTTCATCCAGGCCGACATCCGGCAGCCCACCATCGCGCGGGTGCTGGCCGAGAGCGGCGCCGACACCGTCGTACACATGGACGTGACCGGGACCGCGCTCGGCAGCGGCAGCCGGACCACGGTCAAGGAGACCAACGTCATCGGGACGATGCAGCTGCTCGGCGCCTGCCAGAAGTCCCCGAACGTCAAGCGGTTGGTCGTGAAGTCCAGTACGAACGTGTACGGGTCCGCGCCCCGCGATCCGGCCGTCTTCACCGAGACCACCCCGCCCAAATCCCTGCCCAGCGGCGGCTTCGCCAAGGATGCGGTCGAGGTGGAGGGCTATGTGCGCGGGTTCGCGCGGCGCAGGCCCGATGTCGCCGTGTGCGTGCTGCGGTTCGCCAACATCCTCGGCCCGAGCGCGGACACGCCGCTCGCCTCGTACTTCTCGCTGCCGGTGCTGCCGACCGTGTTCGGCTACGACCCGCGGCTGCAGTTCGTGCACGAGGACGACGTGATCGAGGTGCTGCGCATCGGCTCGCACGAGCCGGAGCGGGGCACGCTCAACAGCGGCACCTTCAACATCGCCGGCGACGGCGTCCTGCTGCTCTCGCAGTGCTCCCGGCGGCTGGGCCGCCCGACCGTGCCGCTCCTGCTCCCCGCGGTCACCTGGGCGGGCTCCCTGGTGCGTACCCTGGGCATGTCGGACTTCTCGCCCGAGCAGATCCGGCTGCTCACGCACGGCCGGGTGGTGTCGACGGTCCAGATGCGAGAGACGCTCGGATTCAAGCCGAAGTACACGACGGCGGAGACGTTCGCGGACTTCGCGAAGAGCCGCGGTCCCGGACTCCTGCCGCCGGAGGCCCTTGCGGGGGCCGTCGACCGGATCGCCGCGCTGCCCGTCCTGGGCGGCGGCAACCCCCCGACGCAGAGCGCCAACTGAGGAGCGCATCAACGATGGCGGACGCCAAGGTCATTCCGTTCGACGACGACCGGTCCCGCGGGAGCGCCGTGCAGCGGCCGCAGCGGCGCCGGAGTGCGGGGAGCCGGCGCAAGAACGGTGAATCCGCGCTGGTAGGTGAGGTCCAGCCCCTCCCCGGACGGTCCTTCGCGCAGGATGATGTTCCTGTGACACGTGAGGAACAGCCGCCCCCCAAGCCCCAGGACGACGGCGGCCTGGAGCGGCGTATCGCGAGTGGCCTGGCCTTCCTGCGCCGCCGCCTCACCGGGGACTACGAGGTCGACGACTTCGGGTACGACGAGGAGCTCACCGACCAGGTCCTGATGTCCCTGCTGCGCCCGGTGTACGAGAACTACTTCCGGGTCGAGGTGAAGGGTGTCGAGAACATCCCGGCCGAGGGCGGCGCGCTGATCGTCGCCAACCATTCCGGGACGCTGCCGCTGGACGGCCTGATGATGCAGGTCGCCGTGCACGACCACCACCCGGCGGGCCGGCACCTGCGCCTCCTCGCGGCTGACCTGGTCTTCATGCTGCCGGTGGTCAACGAACTCGCCCGCAAGCTCGGCCACACCCTCGCCTGCGCCGAGGACGCCGAGCGGCTGCTGGGCCAGGGCGAGCTGGTCGGCGTGATGCCGGAGGGCTTCAAGGGCATCGGCAAGCCCTTCAGCGAGCGCTACAAGCTGCAGCGCTTCGGCCGGGGCGGCTTCGTCTCCACGGCACTGCGCCAGGGCGCCCCGATCATCCCGTGCTCGATCGTCGGGGCCGAGGAGATCTACCCGATGATCGGCAACGCGAAGACGCTGGCCCGTCTGCTGGGCTTCCCGTACTTCCCGCTGACGCCGACCTTCCCGTGGCTGGGTCCGCTGGGTGCGATTCCCCTGCCGACCAAGTGGACGATCCAGTTCGGCGAGCCGATCCCTACGGACGGGTATCCGCCGGAGGCCGCGGAGGATCCGATGCTCATGTTCAACCTGACCGACCAGGTGAGGGAGCAGATCCAGCACACCCTGTACAAGTTGTTGGTGCAGCGGCGGTCGGTGTTCTTCTGACGGAGCAGCGTTTGACGGAGAAACGTTGGTACGACAGCGGGGGCGCCCCTCGAGTGAGGGACGCCCCCGCTGTCGTACGACTCGCTGCTCTGCAAGCGCTGGTTGCGGGCGCTAGTTCGCGTCCTCGCCTTCGATGCCCAGGCCGGGGAGCAGGCCGGGGAGCAGTGGGGGCAGGGTGACGGCGGGCTCGGTGCTCGGGGTCGATGTGGAGGGTGAGGCGCCGGTGTTGCCGGTGTCCTTCGGTGGGTCGAGCAGGCCGCCGGTGTTTCCGCCGAGCAGGCCCTCGCTCTCGCTGCCGGAGCTCTCGGCCGAATTGCTGGGGCGGCTGGACCGGTGGCCGTCGGAGGAGCCGCTTCCGTCGGCGCTGGGGTGAGCCGGTCGGTCGGAGCCGGAGGTACCGGTGGACGTCGATCCGGAACCGCCCCGCCGCTTGCCGTCGCCGTCCTGTGCCGGAGCCGGCGGGAGGAGGGACTCCAGCGGGGCGACCTCTTCGTCTATGGCGTCGAACACCGACGACACCTGCTCACTGACGTCCCCGAGCTGGAGGGGAAGCCGCTCGCGCAGGTGGCCCCAGACCTCGCGGTGGGAGCGCGAGAAGGCGGAGAGGGCCTGGATGGGCCCCAGGGAGCCCGGGTCGCGCTCGTAGGCCTCACGGAGCAGGCGATGCCCCTCCGAGGCGTCGTGGCGCATCCCGGACAGGGCACGGCGGATCTCGCCGAGCGACTCGTGGTCGAGTCGGCCGCCGCGATCACGCTCCATCAATCTGCGGGCCTCGCTCAGCCGGATGGAGGCCTGGTCGAGATATGTTCGCCCGCGCTCGTCGTCGCCGTCGGCCATGACATTGAGCTTGAAGTCCTCGATGCCGCGCTTGAGGGGATAGAGGGAGTCACCGGGCAGGGCGTCGGAACTCGCCGCGGCCACTCCACCGAAGGCTCCCGCCGCGACACCGACGCTGAGCCCGCCTGCGGCCAGGCCTTTGGTCAGCCGCGAACGCGGCCGCAACTTCCCCAGCGGGGAGGCCCGGTGGGCGCCCGGTGCCCGATTCGAGCGCTGCCCGGGTACGGCTGGATCCGCCTCGCCCCCCGCCGTGCCCTCCTGCAGCATGGCCTCCATCGCGGCGACGAGCTGGGCCCGCTGAACGACCTTGACCTCGGGGTCGAGTACGGGCTTGGGCAGCTCGTCGAGACTCGCGGTGACGGCCAACAGGCGTCCCTGCTCGGTCTGTTCCGCAGCAGCCGATGCTGGTGCCGATCCATCTGGCTGCTCGGCCTGCTCGGCCGCCGAGCCCCGGTCGGTCAGCTCCTCCAGGGCCTGGGCGAAGGCGTTCGCCCGCCGGTGCGCCGATACGTTCGCGATCACTGGCGGCACCTCCTCTCGTGATGACGGTCGACTCCCCAGGGGGTCCTGAGGGTTGCACGCCCTGACCAAATCCACACGATCGAGTGATCGAAGTCGGTCAGGGAGTGACCACAGGGAGCCTGCATCCCGCACAACGAGCGGCGCGGCACTTGGGTTACGGACAGCGGATGAACGGACCGCGAAGTCAACGGACTTTCACCGACGGTGAGTTGATGGTTGCGGAGAGTACTGCTTCGGTGGGGGTGACGCGGTCAGCGCGCGTCGTCCGGGAGCAGCCGGGCGAGGGTGCGGACGGCCCGGTACTGGAGGGTCTTGATGGCGCCCTCGTTCTTGCCCATGACGCGGGCCGTCTCGGCGACGGAGAGGCCCTGGAGGAAACGGAGAGTGACGCACTCCTGCTGCTGGGGGTTGAGGCGTCGTACGGCGTCGAGCAGGGCGGCGTTGGAGAGTGACTCGAGGACGGAGTCTTCGGGGGATCGCTCGACCTCGTTGGCGTCGAGCATCTCCCCGGTGGTCACCTCCAGGCGGAACCGGCTGGACTTGAAGTGGTCGGCGACGAGGTTGCGGGCGATGGTGACGAGCCATGCCCCGAAGTCCCGACCCTGCCAGGTGAAGGTGCCGATCCTGCGGAGTGCCCGCAGAAAGGTCTCGCTCGTGAGGTCTTCGGCGGTGGCCTTCCCTCCGACTCGGTAGTAGATGTAGCGATAGACGGTGTCGCTGTATTGGTCGTAGAGCCGTCCGAACGCGTCGGCCTCGCCGGCCTGTGCGCGTTCCACGAGATCCATCATTCGAGCGCTGTCGCTGTCAGCGGCAGGCCGACGAGCGGTTGTCGCCGTACCGGCCGAGCGGCCCCGTCTGCCGACGGCGGCGCTGCCGTCGGCGAGCGCGTAGCACGGGCCTACGGGCGCGGTGGTTACGGCGAGGGCGGGGACGGCGTACGCGGTGGGGACGAAGCCGCGCAACAGGTCTTTGACCGTTGCGCGCAGCGTAGCCAGGCCCGAGGCGTCAACCCCGACGTGTGGGTACACGGGACTCCCAGAGGCAGAGCTTCCATCACGTGCAGTGCGGGACCGTTCACCCGTCGTAGCGACGGAGGGGTACCGGTTTGCGTCTGAGGAGAATAACGCTTCGTGCAGGCACTGCTACGCCCAGTTGCTCAAATCACCGATTGCGTCTCTTCTGTAACCGATTGACGCCCGATCAAGTGCCGGAGAGTGACCGGTTGTTGATCGAATCCGTCCGTGTTCCGGCTGACTCCGGGGCGTGTTGTGGCCGTGTGCAGCCAAGGGGACTGGACAGGGGGTTGTGGGGGTAGGGGGTGCGGATTGGGTGTTCGGCCCGGGCGTGGCCCAAAAGCGGTCCTCGCCCCCGCCGCCCCTACCCGTCCCATCCTCCAGGGGCGCTGCCCCTTCGACCCCGCGCTCCTGGAGGCCTGCGGCCCCCAGACCCCCGCTTCGGCCCTGAACGGGCCTCGTCCTCAAACGCCGGACGGGCTGAGGGCGCGGGCCGGCGTTTGAAGGCCAAGCCCCTATGGGTGGGTGGGTGGGTGGGTGGGGCTGGGGATGGTGTGGCGTCGTCCCCGCGCGCTGGGCGGGCTGGAATGCCTGGAGTGCCGGCGCCCTGGGGGCTTGCGGATGGCCTCGCCTCGTCCTCGAACGTCGGGCGGGCTGAGATGCCTGGATCGGTGATGGAAAGTGATCGACCTGCGTCGAGCGCCCAGCCCCGCGGGCCCGCAGTCGCGTACGGCGAGAAGGGGACGTGCCGGGGGTGTCCGCCCGCAGTGGCCGGCGTCAACGCGCGGGACCTTCTGGCCGACAGCGACCGCCGGACCGAGGACGGACACCCCCGGCACGGCCGCCGACCCGCAACCGACCCCGCAGGCGCTACGCGAACCCCCACCCCACGCCCGCGGGGCCCCGTCCGTCGGCGAGCTACCGTCGGCGCCTGTGCAGCGCGATCGCCGCGGCTGTGCCGCCGGCCACCGCACCCACTCCCGCGGCCGCCGGAATGCCGACCTTGGCTGCCTTTCGGCCCGTGCGGTAGTCGCGTAGGCGCCAGTCCAGCTTGCGGGCGTGTTTGCGGAGCTTGGTGTCGGGGTTGATGGCGTAGGGGTGGCCGACCAGGGAGAGCATCGGGATGTCGTTGTGCGAGTCGCTGTATGCCGCGCAGCGGGAGAGGTCCAGGCCCTCCGCGGCGGCCAGGGCGCGGACTGCCTCCGCCTTCGCCGGGCCGTGGAGCGGTTCGCCGACCAGTTTGCCGGTGTAGACGCCGTCCACCGATTCCGCCACCGTGCCCAGGGCGCCCGTCAGGCCGAGGCGGCGGGCGATCACCTGGGCGATCTCCACGGGGGCCGCCGTCACCAGCCATACCTTCTGGCCCGCGTCCAGGTGTGCCTGGGCGAGGGCGCGTGTGCCGGGCCAGATGCGCTCGGCCATGTACTCGTCGTAGATCTCCTCGCCGATCGACTGGAGCTCGGCGACGCGGTGGCCCTGCACGATCGACAGTGCCGAGTCGCGGGCCTCCTGCATGTGCTCCGGGTCCTCGACCCCGGCCAGCCTGAACCACGCCTGCTGCCAGGCGAACTTGGCGAGGTCGCGCGTCTCGAAGAACTTCCGCTTGTACAGGCCCCGCCCGAAGTGGAAGAGGGCGGCACCTTGCATCACGGTGTTGTCCAGGTCGAAGAACGCGGCGGCCTTCTCGTCGCCGAGTACCGGGAACTCCGGTTCGGCGTCGGAGACCTCCGTCGCTTCCTGCGACGACTTGCGCGCTGCCTCCGCCGAAGCCTCGCCAGCCAACACGCTCCGCGCCGTGGCGGAGCGCCTACGGGGAGTGAGCCATCCAAGAGCGGCCATGACCGTGAGCATAGCCAGTTTGTTCGGTGCTTCCGGAGTCGAGAGGTTTGAAGGTTGTGAACTCTCCGCGACCGCGCAGTTAAACAGCGTGGTGGCGACGCGGGGGGTGCATCCGTTCGGTCCTGGGGTGTCGGCGCGCGAGAATGGCTGACATGAGTCCCCTCTTTCGTCGTGCCGCGGCCAAGTCCCCCGAGGACCGGCTCGTCACCCTCATCGGAAAGCCCGCGTGCCATCTGTGTGATGACGCACAGACCGTCGTCGAGAAGGTCTGTGCCGAGCTGGGGGTTCCGTGGGAGCTGAAGGACATCAACCAGGACCCTCAACTCCACGACCAGTACTGGGAACAGATCCCTGTCGTCCTCGTCGACGGTGCCCAGCACACCTTCTGGCGCGTGGACGAGAATCGCCTCCGCAAAGCACTGACTGAGTAGTCCAACTGGTCCGGGAAGTCGCTTAGGATCGACGGCGACTTGGTCTGGGGGGCGGGGATCGTTGAGGAGAGTGTGCGGTTTTGCCCCCAAGAGCAGAGGAACGGTGGTGCGAATGCGCCGGTTCCATACCCGTGCGCCGGGCGTGCGTGAGCCCGGTCACGTTGGGCGGGCAAATCGGACACCATCTTTGTGCACGCGTTCACAAAGACATAGCCTGCTGTCGACGGGGCGGTCTGGGTACGTGTGACCGCCTACAGCCCCGCTCTACCCGCAGGAGCACCGTGGCAACTGGCCGAACTCACCGACCGGCGACCCGCAGCCGAGGGATTCCCGAGGCCACCGTCGCCCGGCTTCCGCTGTACCTCCGAGCCCTGAC
This sequence comes from Streptomyces sp. SD31, assembly GCF_052068475.1. Lineage (NCBI taxonomy): Bacteria > Bacillati > Actinomycetota > Actinomycetes > Kitasatosporales > Streptomycetaceae > Streptomyces > Streptomyces sp. SD31. The sequence continues at coordinate 12,816 of NZ_JBQHCX010000018.1, forward strand.
GGCGCTGTCGGAGCGCTCGGTGCCCACGGTCTCGTCCGAGGAGCTCGCGGCCGCGGCGGGGGTCAATGGGGGTCAATTCCGCGAAGCTGCGCAAGGACTTCTCGTACCTCGGGTCGTACGGGACCAGGGGTGTCGGTTACGACGTCGAGTATCTCGTCTACCAGATCTCCCGTGAGCTGGGGCTGACCCAGGACTGGCCGGTTGTGATCGTCGGTATCGGTAACCTCGGCGCCGCGCTCGCCAACTACGGCGGATTCGCCTCCCGGGGGTTCCGGGTCGCCGCGCTCATCGACGCCGACCCCGCGATGGCCGGAAAGCCCGTCGCCGGGATCCCGGTGCAGCACTCCGACGACCTCGAGAAGATCATCCAGGACAACGGCGTGTCCATCGGTGTCATCGCCACCCCCGCCGGTGCCGCCCAGGCGGTCTGCGACCGGCTCGTGGCCGCCGGGGTCACCTCCATCCTGAACTTCGCGCCGACCGTGCTGTCCGTCCCGGACGGCGTCGACGTGCGCAAGGTCGATCTGTCGATCGAGCTGCAGATCCTCGCCTTCCACGAGCAGCGCAAGGCCGGCGAGGAAGCTGCCTCCGACGGCGCCGGCCCGGCCGCCGTCACCCGCGAGGAGTCCGACGCATCCGCCGACCAGGGGCCCGACGGGGACGTACCCGCCGTGATGCCGGCATGAGTCTCCTCGTCGTGGGGCTGAGCCACCGCAGCGCCCCGGTCAGCGTCCTGGAGCGCGCGGCGCTGAGCGCGGACGCCCAGATCAAGCTGCTGCAGGACACCGTCGCCGCCGAGCCCGCTACCGAGGCCGCGGTGCTCGCCACCTGCAACCGCATCGAGCTGTACGCCGACGTGGACAAGTTCCACGCCGGAGTCGCCGAGCTGTCCACGCTGCTCGCCCAGCACAGCGGGGTGGGGCTGGACGAGCTCACGCCCTACCTGTACGTGCACTACGAGGACCGGGCCGTCCATCATCTGTTCTCGGTGGCCTGTGGGCTCGACTCCATGGTCGTCGGGGAAGGGCAGATCCTCGGGCAGATCAAGGACTCCCTCGCCAAGGCGCAGGAGCTGCACAGCGCCGGACGGCTGCTGAACGACCTGTTCCAGCAGGCCCTGCGCGTCGGCAAGCGCGCCCACTCCGAGACCGGCATCGACCGCGCCGGACAGTCCCTGGTCACCTTCGGCCTGGAGCAGCTGTCCTCCGGTCGGCCCGTCGAGGACTGGGCCCGCGGCAAGAAGGCCCTGGTCATCGGCGCCGGCTCGATGTCCTCCCTGGCCGCGGCCACGCTCGCGCGTGCCGGGGTCGCCGAGATCGTCGTCGCCAACCGCACCTTCGACCGCGCCGAGCGGCTCGCGCAGATCCTTGTCGAGGCCGACGAAGTGGACGTGCTGGCCCGCGCGGTACCGATGGAGTCGGTGCCGGTCGAGCTGACACGTGCCGACGTCGCCGTCTCCTGCACCGGCGCCACCGGGCTCGTCCTCACGGCCGAGCAGGTCGCGGCGGCGGTCGACGGCCGTACCGGGCGGGCGGTCGCCTTCGAGGGGGCCGACGGCAGCGGTCGTACGGCGGCCAAGGCGCCCGCCGCCAGGGCCAACGCCGACGGCGGCGACGTACGGCAGACTCCGCTGCCGCCCACCAGCGTCGGCAGCGACGAGGGCTGTCCGCTGGACCTGACCGCCGTGCAGGGAGGCTTCTCCGTGATGGGGGAGGCCGCCGTCGCCGGTATGGACGCGGCCACGCTGGAGCAGCACGCGGCCTGGGCTGCGGGCAGCGCCGTCGACCGGCGTGAGGCCGCCCGGCGCAGCCCCGAGGCCGACGCCGAGCTGATCACCGCGCTCGCCGCGACGGTGGCGACCGTCGGCCGGATCCCCGAGCGCCGCAAGCCCGAGCCCGTCGTCGAGGCGCCCCGCCCCGCGCCGGCCCTCGCCCTTCTCGACCTCGCCATGCCGCGCGACATCGACGCCGCCGTGCACCGGCTGGCCGGGGTGCGGCTGGTGGACATCGAGTCGCTGGCCGAGGCGTCCGCGGACGCTCCGATGGCGGCCGACGTCGACCAGGTCCGCCGTATCGTTTCCGACGAGGTCGCGGCCTTCGGGGCGGCGCAGCGGGCCGCGCACATCACGCCCACCGTCGTCGCGCTGCGCACCATGGCCGCCGATGTGGTGGCGAACGAGATCGCCCGTCTGGAGGGCCGCCTCCCGGGCCTCGACGACAAGCACCGCAGCGAGATCACGCAGACCGTGCGGCGGGTGGTGGACAAGCTGCTGCACGCCCCGACCGTGCGGGTCAAGCAGCTCGCGGCCGAGCCCGGCGGCGCCGGATACGCGGACGCGCTGCGGACCCTGTTCGACCTCGACCAGGAGACGGTGGCCTCCGTCTCGCGGGCCGAGGACAGCACCGACAAGAACCGAGGCCCACGATGACTCAGCAGCCACTACGGCTCGGCACCAGGCGCAGCAAGCTCGCCATGGCCCAGTCCGGGCAGGTCGCGGACGCCGTGAGCCAGGTGACCGGACGGCCCGTCGAACTCGTCGAGATCACCACGTACGGCGATGTCTCGCGCGAGGCCCTCGCGCAGATCGGCGGCACCGGCGTGTTCGTCACCGCTCTGCGCGACGCGCTCCTCAAGGGCGAGGTCGACTTCGCGGTGCACTCCCTGAAGGACCTGCCGACCGCACAGCCCGAGGAACTGGTCCTGGCGGCCGTTCCGCAGCGGGAGGACCCGCGCGATGTGATCGTCGCGCGGGACGCCCTGAAGCTCACCGACCTGCCGCGCGGAGCGCGCATCGGTACGGGTTCGCCGCGCCGGATGGCGCAGCTGAACGCGTACGCGCGCAGCCACGGGCTGGACATGGAGACCGTGCCGATCCGCGGCAACGTGGATACGCGCATCCGGTATGTGCGCGATGGTGAGCTGGATGCGGTGGTGCTGGCCGCGGCCGGGTTGCAGCGCATCGGCCGCATCGATGAGGTGACTGATTTTCTGTCAGTCGACACGGTTTTGCCCGCCCCCGGCCAGGGGGCCCTGGCGATCGAATGCACCGCGGACCACGCGGACCTGATCGCCGCGCTCGGCGAACTCGACGACCCGTTCACGCGGGTCGCCGTGACCGCCGAGCGATCACTGCTCGCCGCCCTGGAGGCCGGCTGCTCCGCCCCTGTGGGCGCGCTGGCCGACCTGCTGGCCGACGGGCAGATTGTCAAGGAAATGCGCCTGCGCGGCGTCGTCGGCACGACCGACGGCACTCGCATGGTGCAGCTGTCCACCACCGGTCCCGTGCCCGAGACGCACGACCAAGCGCTGGCGCTCGGTCGCGAACTCGCTACCGAGATGCTTGTCCAGGGCGCGGCCGGTCTGATGGGGGAGCGAGCACAGTGAGCCCCACCACCCTTCCCGCCGCCGGTCCTGAACACGGGCACGTCACCTTCCTCGGTGCCGGACCCGGGGATCCGGGACTGCTGACTCTGCGCGCTGTCGAGGCGCTGGCGAACGCGGACGTACTCGTCGCCGAGCACGAGGTGCTCGACGTCGTACGCCAGCACGCCAGATCCGGTGTCGCCGAAGTGCATACGGATACGGGTCCCGATTCGGACCCCGTTCCGGGCACAGGCACGCCTCAGCTAGCGGTTGTTGACGGCGCGTCAACGACCGCTGCGCTACCCGCGGTGCGGGATGCCGCACATCTTGTCATGGAGGCCGCGCGCAACGGCAGGCGGGTCGTGCGTGCGGTGTCCGGGGATCCCGGGCTCGACGCGTACGCCGCCGAGGAGATGCTCGCGTGCGCCGCGGCGGGCGTGCCGTTCGAGGTCGTGCCGGGTGTGGCCGCGGCCGTGGGCGTGCCGGCGTATGCCGGGGTGCCGTTGCGGGACGCTCAGGGCGCGGACGTGCGGTTCGTGGACGCGCGGACGGCGTCCGACCGGTGCTGGACCGAGGTCGGGGCGTCGGACGGGACCGTCGTCGTCTCGACGACGCTGGATGCTGTCGGTGCGGCTGCGGGTGAGCTGGTGTCCGCGGGGCGTAAGCCTGATACGCCGATGACGGTCACGGTCGCCGGTACGACCACGCGTCAGCGGACCTGGACCGCGACGCTCGGGACCATCGCGCAGACGCTGAAGCAGGCCAAGGTGCTGCCCTCGCCGGAGGGCGGGCGGCCGGTGATAGCCGTGGTCGGTGAGCGTTCTGCCGCTGCTCAGCGTGAGCAGTTGTCGTGGTTCGAGTCCAAGCCGCTCTTCGGGTGGCGGGTGCTCGTTCCGCGCACGAAGGAGCAGGCTGCTTCGCTCTCCGACCAGTTGCGGTCGTACGGGGCCGTGCCGCACGAGGTGCCGACGATCGCCGTCGAGCCGCCGCGGACGCCTCAGCAGATGGAGCGGGCGGTCAAGGGGCTCGTCACCGGGCGGTACGAGTGGATCGCGTTTACGTCGGTCAACGCGGTCAAGGCCGTGCGGGAGAAGTTCGAGGAGTACGGGCTCGATGCCCGTGCCTTTGCCGGGATCAAGGTCGCCGCGGTGGGGGAGCAGACCGCGAAGGCGTTGATCGCCTTTGGTGTGAAGCCGGATCTTGTGCCCAGTGGGGAGCAGTCGGCTGCGGGGCTGCTCGAGGACTGGCCGCCGTATGACCCCGTTTTTGATCCGATCGACCGGGTGTTCCTGCCTCGGGCGGACATTGCTACGGAGACGCTGGTCGCTGGGCTCATCGAGCTCGGCTGGGAGGTCGATGACGTCACGGCCTATCGGACCGTGCGGGCTTCGCCGCCGCCGGCCGAGACGCGGGAGGCGATCAAGGGGGGTGGCTTTGATGCCGTTCTCTTCACGTCGTCGTCGACTGTGCGGAATCTGGTGGGGATCGCCGGTAAGCCGCACAACGTGACGGTGATCGCTTGTATCGGGCCCGCTACCGCGAAGACCGCTGAGGAGCATGGGCTTCGGGTGGATGTGATGGCTCCGGAGCCGTCTGTGCACAAGTTGGCTGAGGCGTTGGCCGACTTCGGGATGCGGCGGCGGGCTGCTGCGGTGGAGGCCGGGGATCCGGTTACTCGGCCGAGTGAGCGGCGGCCGGGGGCTCGGCGTCGGCGGTCCACCACGTAGGTGTTGGGGGGTGGTGGGGTTCGCCCCCGCCGCCCCTACCCGTCCCCTCCTTGAAGGGGCTCCGCCCCTTCGACTCCGCTGGGGCTGCCGCCCCAGACCCCGCTTCGGCCCTGAACGGGCCTCGTTACGGGCTGGGGTGCCTGGACCGGCGTTATGCCGTGACCGTGTGGCCGAAGCGGAGCAGGTTGGCTGGGTCGTAGGTGGACTTGTCCTTGCGTAGGCGGTCGTAGACCTCTGGGGTCCAGGCTCGGGCGCGGTCGGTGGCGTCGCCCGGGGTGCCGTGGATGTTGACCATCGTGTAGCCCGTGCCGTAGGGGGCCATTGCTGCGTGCAGGGCCCTCGTCGCCTGTTCTATGGCTTCGGCTGCCGGGGGTGCGGCCAGGACGCCGACCGTTTCCAGGAAGTAGTTCGCGTCTCGGGCGCAGATCGCGTCCTCCAGGCGGGCGGGGCGGGCGAGGGCGCCGCCCATGTGGCGGATCTCCACCAGGAGGAGGGGGCAGTCGGGGACCTCGGGGCCCACCTGGGCCAGGAAGGTGTCGATGGCGTCCGGAGTGAGGTCGCGCAGCAGGGCGCACGACTCGCGGGCGGGGAGCGGGTCCTGCGGCTCCATGTGGATGCGGTCCAGGGCCGCGTAGGGCATCACCTCGATCGTGTCGACCGCTACCGGGGCCGCCGCGCGGATCGGGGCGAGCAGGCGTTCGCCCTCGGCCGGGTCTCCGGGCCAGGCGATCGCGACACGGGCCCAGAAGCCGCCGCGCAGCGGTTCGGGGATCTCCGGGATGGGGGGCAGGCGCAGGAGGGTGAAGGCGCTGCACATCTCGTCGGGCAGGGTTCGGGTCCAGTCGGTCCAGGTGCGCAGCAGGGCCTCGGCGTGCTCGCCGGGGCAGTGGACGCCGCCGCCGAGGAGTGTGGGGACGGGCAGCAGCTCGCAGACCATGGAGGTCACCACGCCCACGTTGCCCTTGCCGCCGCGCAGCGCCCAGAACAGCTCCGGCTCATGGTCGGGGTCGCTGTCGCGGAGCGTGCCGTCGGGCGTGACGACCTGGAAGGAGCGGACCAGGTCGGCCGCGTAGCCGTAGGCCCGGCCCATCACCGGGAGTCCGCCGCCCAGCGTGTAGCCGACCGCGCCCGCGTCCGTGGACGTGCCGCAGAGTGCGGCGAGGCCGTGCGGTGCGGCCGCCTCCAGGACGTGCCGCCATTTCGCTCCGGCCGCGATGGTCGCGAGGCGCTCCGCCGGGTTGATCCGTACGTCGGTCATGCGGGCCGTGTTGATGAGCAGGCCGTGGTCGATGGGGAAGTTCGCGCCGTGGCCGGTCGACTGGACGGCGACCGGGGTGCCCGTGGCTGACGCCCAGCGCAGCGCGGTCACGACGTCATCGACGCCCGTCGCGCCCACCACCACGTCGGGGGTGTGCAGCGCGGCCAGGTTGAAGCCGGTGACCTCGTCGGCGTAGCCCTCGTCGCCGGGGCGCAGGACCGGGCCGTGGATCTCGGAGAGGGCGAAGAGATCGGGGGTGTTGAGGTGGCGGGCGGCAGTCATCGCGTCCTCCGCGGTGTACGTACGGTACGGAGGGACGGCGGCGGCGAGGCGGGGTGGGGCGGGGCCGTCGGGGTCCTTGTGTTCGGGGCCGGCTCAGGAGGGCCTGGGCCTTCGGGCCCTTTCTTCAGGATGGACCCGTGGGGTGGGGGCCGCATGCGGGGCCGCCACGGCCGTACGGGCCCGTCCCGGCCGTCCCGACGTCCCGTCGGCAAAGGCGCTGCCGGGGCGGGCGTAGCGTAGGTGGCATGACGACGTACGGATCCTTCCCCGGCACGCGGCCGCGGCGTCTGCGGACCAGCCCCGTCATGCGGCGCATGGTCGCCGAGACCAGGCTGCATCCCGCCGACTTCATCCTCCCGGCCTTCGTGCGCGAGGGCGTCAGTGAGCCGGTGCCGATCGCCGCCATGCCGGGCGTGGTCCAGCACACGCGGGACAGCCTGAAGAAGGCCGCGGCGGAGGCGGTGGAGGCCGGTATCTCCGGGATCATGCTCTTCGGGGTGCCCGAGGAGGAGAAGAAGGACGCGCTGGGGACGCCCGGTACCGATCCGGACGGGATTCTGCAGGTCGCCATCCGGGATGTGCGGGCCGAGGTGGGGGACGAGCTGCTCGTCATGTCCGACCTGTGCCTCGACGAGACCATCGATCACGGGCATTGCGGGGTGCTGGACGCCGAAGGGCGCGTCGACAACGACGCCACCCTGGAGCGGTACGCCGAGATGGCGCAGGTGCAGGCCGACGCGGGCGCGCATGTCGTCGGGCCCAGCGGGATGATGGACGGGCAGATCGGGGTCGTCCGGGACGCCCTTGATCAGATCGGGCGTGAGGATGTCGCCATCCTCGCCTACACCGCCAAGTACGCCTCCGCCTTCTACGGGCCCTTCCGGGAGGCCGTCGCCTCGTCGCTGAAGGGTGACCGCAAGACGTATCAGCAGGATCCGGCGAATGCGCGGGAGTCCCTGCGCGAGCTCGCCCTCGACCTGGAGGAGGGCGCCGACATGGTGATGGTCAAGCCGGCCGGGCCCTACCTCGACATCCTGGCCCGGGTCGCCGACGCGGTGGACGTGCCGGTCGCGGCCTATCAGATCTCCGGTGAGTACTCGATGATCGAGGCCGCCGCGGAGAAGGGCTGGATCGACCGGGACCGGGCCATCCTCGAGACGCTGACCGGCATCAAGCGGGCGGGGGCACGGAACATTCTGACGTACTGGGCGGTCGAGGCCGCACGCCGACTGGTCTGACGCCGCTCTCGCGGGTGGCTGCCGGGCTACGGTTCCGGCTCGTTCCGGCATCGGATCGATCAAGGGCTGACATCGGTACGCGCTCGGTTCGGCAACGGCCGGAACTCGGTCCGAGGAAGGTTCGGTGGCCGCCCGGGGAGGCCGTGGGGATCACGCGGCGATCTTCGGTGGTTCTGTCCTGAAATCGACGTCGGCGGCGGGGCACATTCGGGGAGTTGGGTGCTGCCCGGCTCGATGAGCTGCAGGAACAAAGGGAATTGACGAGTTCTCGTCATCATCCCTACGTTCTGCGCTTGGCCTGATCCGTTCCGGAGGGTCTCACGTTCGATCCCTGGGGGGATGCAATGAGCTGGTTCATCGAGGCGCTCAAGAAGTACGCGGTCTTCGGCGGGCGTGCGCGCCGCAAGGAATACTGGATGTACATGCTGTTCAACAGCATCTTCTACATCGTGTTCGCCGGCGTCGGCTTCGCTATCGACTTCCCCGCCCTCGCGGGCATCTTCGTGGTCGCGACCCTGCTGCCCAGCCTGGGCGTCACCATTCGCCGACTGCACGACACGGGCCGCTCCGGCTGGTGGATCCTCATCTCGGTGATTCCGCTCGTCGGCTTCATCGTCATGCTGGTCTTCACGTGCTCGGACAGCGCGGCGGGCGAGAACCAGTACGGCCCGAACCCGAAGGAGGTCCCGGCGTTCGCGTAATGCCGTACGCCGCGTGACCTGTGCTTCATGGCCTGGAGGCCGCCCGGATGTCGTCCGGGCGGCCTTTCGCCTTTCCGGGGTCGTGGTGGGCGGCGGCCGGCTCGTGGACGGTGGACGGGCCCTCGTCGCGCAGGCCCTCGCCGTCGTCGCACGCGGTGAGCGTGAGCGAGGCGATCGCCACCAGCGTGGCGGCCAACAGCCGGGCGCGGGGGTGACGGGCGGACGGTGCTGACGCGGACATGGGGGCCCTCTCCGTGGGTGGGGGTTGGGGTCGGGGGTCAGCCTGCGTGATCATCCGTGCCGAGCGCCACCTTCGGCCGGGAATGTGGGACGCCCGAGTGGTGGGACCGCTGCTGACCTGCGGGGATGGCATGTCCCGCAGCCTCGGCGTGGGACGCCTGAGGCCGGAGTATTCGACGGCGGGCGTCGCCGACGGCGGCGGGCGGTCCGTATCCCGGAAACCTGCTTGTAGGTGGCATGTAGTTCTCTAGGCTGCCCGGCACGAGCCGTCACCCGTCACCTGCCGCTCTTGCCCTCGCAGCCGAAGGAGCCGTGTCATGACCGTCATCCAGCCCGCGCCCCACCCCGCCCGAGCCGCCGTGCCGTCGCTCGCCGCGCGGGCCCGGTCGGCCGGTGGCTCGCCCGTGCGGGACATCCTCGCCGTCACCGCGCGCCCCGAGGTCATCAACTTCGCGGGCGGACTGCCGGCGCCGGAACTGTTCGACCGGGAGGGCATCGCGGCCGCCTTCCGTGACGTACTCGCCGAGACGCCGGCACAGGCACTCCAGTACTCCACGACCGAGGGCGAGCCCAGCCTGCGCGCCGGGCTCGCCGCCCGCATCTCGGCACGCGGCCTCGCGACCGACGCCGACGACCTGCTCATCACCACCGGCTCCCAGCAGGGCCTGTCCCTCCTGGCCACCGCGCTGCTGGACCCCGGTGACACCGTCCTCGTCGAAGACCCCTGCTATCTGGCGGCACTTCAGGCCTTCGGCTTCGCGGGAGCGCGGGTCGTCGCCGTGCCGGGGGACGCGCACGGGGTGGATCCGCGGGCGCTGGAGGAGCTGGTCACGCGGGAGCGGCCGAAGCTCTTCTACACCGTGCCCACCTTCCAGAACCCGACCGGCAGAACCCTGCCCGCCGAGCGCAGGGCGGCCGTCGCGGAGGTCGCCGCGCGGTGCGGGCTGTGGATCGTCGAGGACGACCCGTACGGCGAACTCCGCTACGAGGGCGGGCGCGTGCCCTGGATCGCCTCCTACCCGGGCGCGGAGGACCGTACCGTGCTGCTCGGCTCGTTCTCCAAGGTGATGGCGCCGGGTGTACGGCTGGGCTGGCTGCGCGCGCCCGCCGCTCCCCGGCGCGCGTGCGTCGTCGCCAAACAGGCCGCCGACCTGCACACCCCGACCGTCAACCAGCTCGCCGCCGCCCGCTACCTCCCCGGCCTCGACGCACACGTGGCCCGCGTCAGGGACGCCTACCGAGAACGCCGCGACGCGATGCTGGCGGGCCTGCCCGGTGCCCTCCCGGAGGGCTCCACCTGGCACCGTCCCGAGGGCGGCATGTTCCTCTGGGCCCGCCTGCCGGAGTCGTACGACACGACGGCCCTGTTGCCGACGGTGGTGCGGCAGGACGTGGCGTACGTCCCCGGCGCGCCCTTCTACGCCGGCGAGCCCGACCGGTCGACGCTGCGGCTGTGCTTCGTGACGCAGACGCCGGAGGAGATCGGGGAGGGACTGAGGCGGCTGGGTAAGGGGCTGCGGTCCTAGGGCCAAGGGCCCAGGGCCGGTCGGGCTGCGGACCGCAGACGGGGCGGGGTGCGTGTTCCTAAGGTGACGCCATGTCCGACACCATGCGGTTCGATGCAGACGCGTATCTCCGGCGGATCGGTTGGGAGGGGGAGCGGCGGGCCGACACGGCGACGCTGCGGGGAGTGCACCTGGCGCACATGCGGGCCATTCCCTTCGAGAACCTGGACGCCCTGCGGCGTACGGCCCCGTCCCTCGACCCGGCCGATCTGATGGCCAAGCTGGTGCACAGCCGGCGCGGCGGCTACTGCTACGAGCACAACACGCTGTTCGCGTGCGCGTTGGAGGCGCTGGGCTTCACGGTGAGGCGACTGGCCGCGCGCGTCGTCGTGGGCGCGGACCGCATCGAGAGCCGCCCACGCACCCACATGGCGCTGCTCGTCGAGGCCCCCGGCGATCCACAGCCGTATCTCGCGGACGTCGGCTTCGGCGCGATCGGCGCACTGCTGGAGCCGGTGCCGCTGACGGAAGGTGTCGAGTTCCGGGACGCGGAGCGCCGGCACCGGCTCGCCCATGCGCCGCACGACGGGCCGCTGCAGCTGTGGCTGCTCCAGGCCCACGACCGGGCGAAGGACGACTGGACGGACCAGTACGCGTTCACGCTGGAGCCGTTCGAGAAGCCCGACTTCGAGGTCATCAACTGGCACATCGGGACCAACCCGAGCTCGCCCTTCACCCAGCGCGTCTACGTCCAGAGCGTCACCGCCGAGCGGCACCTCCTCCTCCACGGCCGGCTCCTGACGGAGACGCGCGTGGACGGGGCGGTCGTCGAGCGCGAGGTGATCGAGGAGGCGGAGGCGCGGCGGCTGTTGGACGAGGAGTTCGGGATCGACGTGCCGGAGGGGATGCGGCTGCTGCCACAGTGAGGGGACTGGGTCAGTCCCACCAGAAGTACCAGGCCGGCTGGTTCAGGAGCTGGTTCTCGGCGTAGGCGCGGAGGGTCGTGTCGCTGCCCTGCCAGATGTTGTCCGGGCAGAACGCGAAGTGCTCGGCGGCCAGGGCCTCCGCCTCGGCGAGGGTGGTGGGTGGGGCGGCGACGGACACCAGCAGCGTGTCGAAGCCGAGGGACACGACCCGTATGCCGAAGCGGTCCTCCCAGGAGCGGAGCACCGCGGACAGCCGGCCGGTGTCGTTCTCGTGGTTCGCCGGACCCATCCAGCCGATCGCCGTGGGGATGTCGGCGCTGCGGCGGGCCGGGACGAGGGCGAGGCGGGGCTCCTTGAGGGGGCCGCGGCCGTCGAGGAGGGAGTCCACGACGTCGCAGGCGACGGACTCGGGGTCCCCGGCCGCGTCTTCAGCGCCTGTCGCGGCGTCTTCGGGGTCCGTGGCGGCGTCGGTGCGCTCGGTGTCGACCAGACCGGGCCAGTCCACGTCCTCCTCCGCGTACTCGTCCCAGAACTCCTTCAGCACCTCCTCCGCGTCGTGATCCCCGGGGTACGACATCTCCGCGGGCATCAACTCCCACAACTCCGGCCCGCCGTGACCGGCGCCGACGTCGAGGACGACCGGGAGCAGACCTACCGCCGGTGCCGTCCGCCGCAGCGCGGCCCAGCCGTCGGGAGCCGCCCGGTCGTCCGCCAGCCACAGCAGCGGCTCGTGCCACGGCCCGTCGTCCGTCGCGTCGACCAGCCCGCCGGGCGGGAGTTGCAGACCGAGGGACGCGAGCCTCGGCAGAGGGTTCGGAAGTGTCGCCATGTCGGTGAACTGTAGGCGGCGGCACTGACAATGAGCAGCGCCCTCAGTCGGTCACCCGGGCGTCGAAGCAGTCCCCCTCGCCGCCCGCCGCCGGCCGGAAGCAGGCCCGGACGACGGTTCCGGGGTGAGTCGCGGTCATGGGGGTGTAGACGTAGGTGTCCGCGGCCACGTCGTCCTCGACCTCCGCGCTGCGGACGCGACCCTCACGGCCGTCACGACCGCCCGCCGTCATGTCGATCCGGTCGCCGACCCGCGTCCCCCACATCCGGGCCCAACTCGTCCCGCACTCCTCGCTGTAACGCAGTTCCATCCAGGCTCCGGAGCCGGTGCGGAGCGAGGCCAGGGTCGCCGGCGCCGTGTCGCACTTCATGTGCATCGGGCTCTTGCCCTCACAGACCGCTCCCCGGCAGCCGGGACCGGTCGCCGAGGGGGGCTGGGACAGCGACGAACGCGGTTCGCCGCCCGGGTGCGGCAACAGGAGAGCCACCGCCGCCACGCCCCCGACGACCACGGCACACACCGAGACGAGCACCGCCACGGCCGCCGCACTCCGGTGAACGGCACCGTCGGCGGCGGGGCTGCCGGAGTGCGTGGCCTCCCGCGGAGGCGGAGGCGGAGGCGGAGGAGGGGGCGGGGCCGGGGTCGGGGTCGGGGTCGGGGCCGGGGAGCGCGGACCTTCCTTCGCCCGCCCGCTCCACTGCGACTCCACGATCTCCCACAGGGCCAGACAGCGCCCCTCCGGTTCTCCGGCGAGACGGCACAGCTCCTGCACCGCGTCGCGCGGAGGGAGCGTCCGGCCGTTGAGGTAGCGGTCCCAGGACGACTTGCTGAACGAGGTCTTCGCCGCGAGGCCGGCCAGGCTCAGACCGGTGCGTTCCTTCAACTCCCGTAGCGCGGCCGCCAGTCGGGCCCGTTCCGGCGGCGACGCCGTCATCACCGTAGGGCCTTCCAGGTGTGCGGTCCGATGACGCCGTCCACGACCAGCCCCGCCCGCTTCTGCGCCTCCTTGACCGCGCGCTCCGTCATCGGACCGAAGATCCCGTCGATACCGCCCGGCGAGATGCCCGCTCGGCGCAGCAGACACTGCGCCTCGGCGACCTCCGGACCCGCGTGGCCGTTCCCCAGGACGGCGTCCTGGGTGCGGCTGTGGCCCGCGTACCAGCGGCCGTCGATCCGCTCGACACGGCAGGTGTACGCGGGTGCCGACCGCGTGGCCGACGCGGACGCCGACGTGACGGACACGGCGACGGGGGGCTCCGACCGTTCGGCCTCGCCGCCGCCCAGCCGTACGACGAGGAGGACCGCCGCGGCGACGGCCAGCACCAGCGCCATGGCCCCCGCGACCAATGCGACACGCAGCGAACGCCAGGGCGACCGTAGTGCAGCGGCCTCGGCGGAGAGGGTCTGCGGCTGTGCTGTCGTCACTTCCGCTGCGGGCGCCTCCGCTTCGGCCGCGTCCGCCCGTCCGTTCCCCCACGCCTCCGCGGCCACCTCGTGCAGCGCCAGCAACCGAGTCGGATCCTCACCCCCGATCCGGGCCAGTGCCTCGACGGCCTCCCGGGGCGGCAGCGACCGGCCGCCCAGATACCGTTCCCACGACTTCGGGCTGTACCCCGTCCTCGCGGCCAGCTGCCGCAGGCTCAGCCCGCTGTGATCCTTCAGACGGCGCAGTCGCACCACCAACTGCCGCACGCGCGGATCCAGTTCCGCGGGCAGCACTGCCCAACGCGACATGTTCCCCCCACTCGCGTTCACGGTCCGGGCCGGCGGTCCGTGGTCGGCGGTCCGCGCGCCCCGTCGCATTCTGCATCAGCATCCACGGACTCAAGCGGAACCCGGTTCCCGCACCGGTACGGAATCGGCCAACGCCCGCCCCAGGCGTCCCGCCGTGACGTCCCAGTCGACGGTGTTCCCGCAGGTCAGTGGGCGGGACGTCCCGTGACGACGTCTCTTACGCGGCAACTGTGGCAACCCTCGCCGCCCGCCCCGCACTCTCGTGTCGTCAGTCGGCGGCACGTCAGGTGCCGCTCCACGACCCCTAGGGGGAAGCATGCGATCGAACGCGTTGACGAGGACCGTCGTCAGCCTCACCGCCGTCGTCGGGCTCGCCGCCGGAACGGTGGCGGCCGCGGGCACCGGCTTCGCCGCGCCCCAGCAGGCCGACAAGCCCGCGGTGAGCACCCAGGACGTCTCCGTCCTCGCCGTGAACAACCTCGGCCTGAACAAGGAGCGGGCCGAGAACTGGCAGTGCTGGCTGCACGTGCGGGGTTACAACCCCGGCACGATCGACGGGCAGCTGGGCACCAAGAGCTGGAAGGCCGCGCAGAAGATGTTCAACGACGAGGGCCACAACGCGGGCCAGGAGGACGGAAAGGTCGGTCCCAAGACGATCGCGGCGCTGCAGCGCTACCTGAACGCATGGGGCTACAACGCAGGTGACGACGACGGGATCGCCGGACCGCAGACCAAGCGCGCGTTCTGGGACTTCAACAAGAACTGCTGACCGAGCCTGACGACCGCACACACGCCGCGGCCCGTCTTCCCTGCGGGGGAGAGGACGGGCCGCGGTGCTCGTTCTTCAGGGCAGGTCAGAGCCGCTCGGGCGTCCGGATGCCCAGCAGGGCCATGCCCTGGTGGAGGGTGCGGGCCGTCAGGTCGACCAGGAACAGGCGGTTCTCCGTCTGCTCCGGGGTCTCGGCCTTGAGGACCGGGCACTGGTCGTAGAAGGTCGTCAGGTGCGAGGCCAGCTGGTACAGGTACGCGGCCAGCTTGTGCGGTGCGTACTCCGCTGCCGCCTCGAAGACCGTGTCGCCGAACGCGTCCAAGTGCAGGCCCAACGCCCGCTCAGCCGGAGCGAGTTCGAGCTCCGGGTGAGCGACCGGGGCCGCCCCCTCCGCCTTGCGCAGGATCGACTTGATGCGGGCGTACGCGTACTGGAGGTAGACCGACGTGTCGCCGTTCAGCGACACCATCTGGTCCAGGTCGAACTTGTAGTCACGGTTCGGCGACGTCGACAGGTCCGCGTACTTCACGGCGCCGATCCCGACGTACCGCCCGTTCTCGACGATCTCCTCCTCGGTCAGGCCCACCTTCTCGGCCTTCTCACGCACGACCGCCGTCGCCCGCTCGACCGCCTCGTCCAGCAGGTCCTCCAGCCGTACGGTCTCGCCCTCACGCGTCTTGAACGGCTTGCCGTCCGCGCCCAGCACCGTGCCGTAGCCCATGTTGTGCGCGGTGACATGCTCGGTCAGCCAGCCGGCCCGGCGCGCCGTCTCGAAGACCATCTTGAAGTGCAGCGACTGGCGTACGTCCACGACGTACAGCAGCGTCGTCGCGTGCAGGTCGAAGACGCGGTTGCGGATCGCGGTCAGGTCGGAGGCCGCGTAACCGAAGCCGCCGTCCGCCTTCTGCACGATCAGCGGGACCGGCTGGTCGTCCTTGCCGCGGATCTCGTCGAAGAACACCACCAGCGCGCCCTCGGAGCGCACCGCGACGCCCATCTCCTCCAGGAGGCGGGCCGTCTCGGGCATGCCCTCGTTGTACGCGGACTCGCCGACGATCTCCTCGTCGCGGATCTCCATGTCCAGCTTCTCGAAGACCGAGTAGAAGTAGACCTTCGACTCGTCCACGAACTGCTGCCACAGTTCGAGGGTCTCCTTGTCGCCGGACTGCAGGGCGACGACCCGCTTGCGGGCCCGCTCCTTGAACTCCTCGTCCGAGTCGAAGACGGCACGCGACGCCTTGTACACCCGGTTGAGGTTCGACATGGCCTGCTCGCCGTCGACGTCCTGCGGCGGGGCCAGCTCGCCGGGGTGCTCGAACAGGTACTGGATGAGCATGCCGAACTGGGTGCCCCAGTCGCCGATGTGGTGCCGGCCGATCGTCTTCTCGCCGGTGAAGTCGAGCATGCCGCGCAGGGCGTCGCCGATCACCGCCGAGCGGAGGTGGCCGACGTGCATCTCCTTCGCCACGTTCGGCTGGGCGTAGTCGACGATGGTGACGCCGGGGTTGTCCTTGAGGGGGACGCCGAGACGGTCGCCGTCCGCCGCGCGCGCCGCGAGGGTCTCGGTGATCGCCTTGTCGGTGACGGTGATGTTGAGGAAGCCGGGGCCGGAGACCTCGACGTCCTTGAACAGGTCGGGGGCGGTGATCTTCTCGACGACCTGGGTGGCCAGCTCCCGGGGGTTGGCCTTGGCCTTCTTGGCGAGGGCGAGGATGCCGTTCGCCTGGTAGTCGGCCCTGTCGCTACGTCGCAGCAACGGGTCGCCGACGGTCTCCGGAAGGGCTTCCGTGAGGGCGTCGGAGAGGTGCTGGGCGACGTTGGCGGTGATGGACGTGACCGGGGCCATGGGTATGGGTGCCGTTCTGGTCGGGGCTGGTGTGAGAGTCACGGTCAGTATCCCACGGGGCAGCAAAGGGGTTTTCTGGTTCGTGGTCGACTGCGGGCCGGTGGTGGGGGGCTGGTCGCGCCCACGCGGCGGAGCCGCATATCGATACAGCCCCGCGCCCCTGGAAGGCGGCCGCGTCGCCTGTCGGGGCGGTCGTGTAAAGGCGTTTTCGTGGTTGCCGTCCTTGCTGGGACAATGAGGGCGCCAGCCGTTGACCGTACGGCTGCCCTGGAGAAAGAAGGACGTGCCGATCGTGGCTCAGAGCACCGAGACCACCGACTGGGTCTCCCGTTTCGCGGATGAGGTCATCGAGGAGTCGGAGCGTCGGGCCCCGGGCAAACCGGTCGTCGTCGCGTCCGGACTCTCCCCCTCGGGCCCCATCCACCTCGGCAACCTGCGCGAGGTCATGACCCCGCACCTCGTCGCCGACGAGATCCGGCGGCGCGGACACCAGGTCCGGCACCTGATCTCCTGGGACGACTACGACCGCTACCGCAAGGTGCCGGCCGGGATCGCCGGGGTCGACGAGTCGTGGGCCCAGCACATCGGCAAGCCGCTGACCTCCGTCCCGGCGCCGAAGGGCTCGACGTACCCGAACTGGGCCGAGCACTTCAAGGCGGCGATGGTCGAGGCGCTCGCCGAGCTGGGCGTGGAGTTCGACGGGATCAGCCAGACCGCGCAGTACACCTCGGGCGTGTACCGCGAGCAGATCCTGCACGCCATGAAGCACCGCGGCGACATCGACGCCATCCTCGCCCAGTACCGCACCAAGCCCAAGGGCGGCGCCAAGAAGTCGCAGAAGCCCGTCGACGAGGCCGAGCTGGAGGCCGCCGAGGGGTCGGGGGCGGCCGGCGAGGACGACGGCAGCTCCGGCTCCGCCGGGTACTTCCCGTACAAGCCCTACTGCGGCAACTGCGAGAAGGACCTCACCACCGTCACCTCGTACATCGACGACACCACCGAGCTGTCGTACACCTGCAACGAGTGCGGCTTCGCCGAGACCGTCCGGCTCAACGAGTTCAACCGCGGCAAGCTGGTCTGGAAGGTCGACTGGCCCATGCGCTGGGCGTACGAGGGCGTCGTCTTCGAGCCCAGCGGCGTCGACCACTCCTCGCCGGGGTCGAGCTTCCAGGTGGGCGGCCAGATCGTCGGGATCTTCGGCGGCAAGCAGCCCATCGGGCCCATGTACGCCTTCGTCGGGATCTCCGGGATGGCGAAGATGTCGTCCTCGCGGGGTGGGGTGCCCACCCCCGCCGACGCGCTGAAGATCATGGAGCCGCAGCTCCTGCGCTGGCTCTACGCCCGCCGCAGGCCCAACCAGTCCTTCAAGATCGCCTTCGACCAGGAGATCCAGCGGCTCTACGACGAGTGGGACAAGCTCGACGCGAAGGTCGCCGACGGGTCCGCTCTGCCGGGCGACGTCGCCGCCCACTCGCGTGCGGTGCGCACGGCGGGCGGGGAGCTGCCGCGCACGGCGCGTCCGCTGCCGTACCGGACCCTCGCCTCCGTCGCCGACATCACCGCCGGACACCAGGACCAGGCACTGCGGATCCTCTCCGAGCTGGACCCGGAGAACCCGCTGGGCGCACTGGACGAGGCCCGCCCCCGGTACGACAAGGCCGAGGCGTGGATCAACACGCAGGTGCCCGCCGACCAGCGGACCATCGTGCGGGACGAGCCCGACGTCGAGCTGCTGAAGTCCCTCGACGAGGCGTCCCAGCAGTCGCTGCGGCTGCTCCTCGACGGCCTGGAGTCGCACTGGTCGCTGGACGGCCTGACCCACCTCGTGTACGGCGTGCCCAAGGTCCAGGCCGGATTCTCCGCGGACGCCACGCCCAAGGAGCTGCCGCCGGAGATCAAGACCGCGCAGAGGTCGTTCTTCGCCCTGCTGTACCACCTGCTGGTCGGGCGGGACACGGGGCCGCGGCTGCCCACGCTGCTGCTCGCGGTGGGGCAGGAGCGGGTACGGCGCCTGCTCGGCGAGTAAGCGAGTGAACGAGTAAGCAGATACAGGAAAGGGGCCCTCCGGCGAGGGCCCCTTTCTGCTGCACATCAGGCGATGTGGTTCTCTTCCAGCTCCGCGTTGTAGAGATTCGTGAACCGGGTCACCATGCGCTTGGCCTCGTCCGGCAGGAGCGCGGTGCCGAACTCCGCCTCGACGTTCTCGCTGAACTCGCGCGGCGTCGGGTAGCCCGTGCCGCCTATCGACTTCTTGAAGACCTGGTAGTAGTCCTCCTCGGTCGGATCCGCCGGTTCCGGTGTGCCGCCGCCCTCACCGAGCTGACGGGTACGGCCCCGGCTCACCGGGATCGGGAAGGTGCCGGTGTCCTCCGGAGAGGGCTCCGGGACGGGAGGCTCCTCCTGGAACTGCTCCTGGTACTGCTCGGCCTGGAGCTGCTCCTCGTACCACTGCTCGTACTGTTCCTGCGGGTTGTACGCCGGGTCGTAGCCACCCTGGTACTCCACGTTGCGGGGCGTGTTGAACCAGTCCTGCACGTACTCCGGCTGCTCCGGGCCGGGCGTGGCGACCAACTCCGGGCGCTCCTCGCGGGCAGGCGCCGCCGTCTGCTGCGGCACGGGCGCCGCCACAGCGGCACGACCGCCCGCAGCCGACACCGTCTCCGGCGCCACGTCCGCCACGGGCGCCGCGTCCAGCGCCTGCTTCGGCGCCGGCGGCAGCAAGGCCGGCTCGATGCCCGCCGCCGCCAGCCCCGCCGGAGCCGTCTCCGCCAGCGGGACCCCGTACCGCGCCAGCCGCAGCGGCATCAGCGACTCCACCGGCGCCTTCCGCCGCCACGCCCGGCCGAAGCGAGAACGCAGGCGGGCCTGGTACACCAGCCGCTCCTGCTCCAGCTTGATGACCTGCTCGTACGAGCGGAGCTCCCACAGCTTCATACGGCGCCACAGCAGGAACGTCGGCACCGGAGAGAGCAGCCAGCGGGTGAGGCGTACGCCCTCCATGTGCTTGTCGGCCGTGATGTCCGCTATCCGGCCGATCGCGTGGCGGGCCGCCTCCACCGACACCACGAACAGGATCGGGATCACGCCGTGCATGCCGACGCCCAGCGGGTCCGGCCAGGCCGCCGCGCCGTTGAAGGCGATCGTCGCCGCCGTCAGCAGCCAGGCCGTCTGACGCAGCAGCGGGAACGGGATACGGATCCACGTCAGGAGAAGGTCGAGGGCGAGCAGCACACAGATGCCCGCGTCGATGCCGATCGGGAAGACATAGCTGAAGTTCCCGAAGCCCTTCTGGATGGCCAGCTCGCGGACGGCCGCGTAGGAACCGGCGAAGCCGATGCCGGCGATGATCACGGCGCCGAACACGACCACACCGATGAGAATGCGGTGCATCCGAGTCAGCTGCAGTGGCGCGGCCACTCGTACTCCCCTCCCAGTGCATGTTGTTGCGCGCAACAGAGTGGCACATCCGTGCGGCGTACGGATTCACGTACGACAGGAGCCCGGTCCCTGGAGGGGGGCCGGGCTCTTGCAACAGGCGGGGCTGAGCTGCGCGTTCTGGCGCAGCGATGGGGCAGGTGTGACGGTTAGCTCTTCTTCGACGCTGACTTCGAAGGGGAGCTGGACGCCGCCTTCGAGGCACTGGCGGACGGAGATTTCGAGGGAGACTTCGACGCCGACTTCGAAGGGGTGCTGCTCGGCGTGCCCGCGCTGCCGCTGTCGCCGCCGTTCGCCTTCGTCACCGCGGCGACCGCCTCCTTGATCGCCTTCTGCGCGAGCTTGTTCAGGGCGTTCGCGCTCGGAGTCTTGTCACCGGCGTAGCCCGCGCCGTTGTAGTCGAGCGTGACGACCACGTTCTCCACCCGGGCGACAACCGTCTCCTGCTTGAAGGCGCCCTCCTTCTTCTTCAGGTCGTAGCGCACCGCCGTCGCCTCGTCGCCCACCCCCGCGACCGGCTCCGACTTCACGTTCTTCGCACCGGACACCGAACGGGCGTCTTGCACCTGAGTCTCGTAGTACTCCCGCCCAAGCTTCTCGCCCGACCCGCGCGTGACATCCGAGTCGAAGCGCAGCAGCGAGACGTTGAGCCAGCGGAACTGCGAGCCCTTCACACCGTTGTTGTCGAGGCTGCTCCAGGAGCAGGAACCACGCGTCGACGCGTCGTCCGACTTGCCCGCCTTACCGGACTTCGCCTCCGGAACCAGGTCCTCCAGCGTCTTCTTCGACAGGACCTTGCACGACTGCGGAAGCGACTTGTACACGGCCGCCTGCACCGTCGGCGACGGACTCGCGGACGCCGACGCCGACGACGAGACCTGCGCACCGTCGCCGGCTCCGGCTCCGTCGTCCGAACCGGAGTCCGAGGAACAGCCCGTGGCGATCAGCATCACGGGCACGGCCGCCGCGCAGACAAGGAATCGGTGAAGGCCCTTCACTCGCTTCTCACGCTCGTCACGCCGGAAACGCTGGTCTCGCTCTGCTGCTCGCTGCATGGTTCCTTCACTCATGACTGACACTCGTGGTTCCTGCGGTCGGATCGGGTCCGAGGGGCCACGGTACGCGGTGAAGAAGGTGTGTGGTCTCGTTTCGGTTACGTCGCACCCGGGCGTACGGGGGTGGCCCAGGGGCGTCACTCCGCCAGCGCGTCCGCCAGCTGCGCCGCCAGTTTCTGGGCCCTGTCCTGCATTTCCTCGCTGTCCGGGACCGTGCCGACGGTCGTCGGCTGCTCCTCGTACTCGATCCGTACGACCACGTTGGACGTGCGGAACACCACAGTCACCGTGCGCTGCTGAGCCGTCGACCCGGAGCTGCTGAGCTCGTCGTCGAGGAAGGCCTCGTCGCCGAGATCCTCCAGGACACGGGGCTGGAGCTCGGCGGGAGTCGTCCCGTCGGCGGAACCGGAGCCGGAGGGGGAGGCGGAGGAGGACGGCGAGGCGGACGCCGCCCCGGAAGCCGAGGTCGAGGGCGAAGAGGAGGGCGAGTCGCTCGCGCCGGTGGTGGACGTGGACGTGTCCTCCCCACTGACGGTCGCGGAACGCGTCGGCTCGGGAAGGTCGGCCGCCTCCTGCTGGCGCGCGAAGAGCTCCTGCGCCTCGCTGTCGTCGCTGACCGCCCCCTCGTACGACACCACACGCTCGAAGTCGACGAAGAGATGGTCGGTGGCGTCGGTCGACTCCACCTTCCAACGGCAGCCCACCTTGCGGTCGGTGTCGAACGTCAGCGTCGGCGTGCCCTCGTACGCCTTCTCGCGCTGCTCCTCGTCCGGGAGTTCCTTGACGCCGGGCAGGAGCGAGTCGAGGGTCTCCTCACCGACCGCGTCACAGGGGTCCGGCAGGATGCGGTACCGGCCGGGCTCGGCCGCCGCGGTCACCGCGCCCGAGTCGCCGGGGTTGGAGTCGTCGGTCGTGCCGCCGCTGTCGGAGCTGCCGGTGCAGCCGGCCAGCAACGCCGCGAGGAGCGCGGCGACGCCGGATACATACGCCTTCCGCTGCACGGTCAGGCTCCTCTCAACGGTGGCTTGTGGTCGGTCCGTTGCCGGTGTGGTCGGTGTCCCCGCTGGTTATTCGCTTGCAGCGCGGGGGCGACCCCTGGAGACAATGTCTATCGCACGCACTGCCGTGGACGCCGGTCCGTTATCCCATTTCGTCGATCCTGGCCCCGGTTTTGCGATTTCAGACTTGTAGTTTGTTTCCGGGGGATTGAGGGCGATATGTCGTACGTGGAGATGCCGGGCGCGAAGGTTCCCATCCGTATGTGGACCGACCCGGCGACGGTCGAGGACGGGGCGCTGCAGCAGCTGCGCAACGTCGCGACGCTGCCGTGGATCAAGGGGCTGGCGGTCATGCCGGACGTCCACTACGGCAAGGGCGCGACGGTCGGGTCCGTCATCGCCATGCAGGGGGCTGTGTGTCCTGCGGCGGTGGGGGTGGACATCGGGTGCGGGATGTCGGCGGTGAAGACGTCGTTGACGGCGAATGACCTGCCGGGGGATCTGTCGCGGTTGCGGTCGAAGATCGAGCAGGCGATTCCGGTGGGGCGGGGGATGCATGACAGTCCTGTTGAGCCGGGGCGGTTCCATGGGTTGGCCACTGCGGGGTGGGATGACTTTTGGGGGCGGTTCGATCAGGTCGCCGAGGCGGTGAAGTTCCGTAGG
This sequence comes from Streptomyces sp. SD31, assembly GCF_052068475.1. Taxonomy (NCBI): domain Bacteria; kingdom Bacillati; phylum Actinomycetota; class Actinomycetes; order Kitasatosporales; family Streptomycetaceae; genus Streptomyces; species Streptomyces sp. SD31. Next base: position 35,385 of record NZ_JBQHCX010000018.1, read on the forward strand.
GGGCGGGCGGTTGCGCAAATGGGAACCCTTGGCCAAGGGAATCATTTCTGGGAGCTTTGCCTCGACTCTGACAATTCGGTCTGGGTCATGTTGCATTCCGGATCTCGGAACATCGGCAAGGAGCTGGCCGAGCACCACATCGGGGTGGCTCAGAAGCTGCCGCACAACCAGGGCCTGGTCGACAGGGATCTCGCGGTGTTCGTGGCCGACACTCCTCAGATGGCGGCGTACCGGCATGACCTGTTCTGGGCGCAGGAGTATGCGAAGTACAACCGCGCCCTCATGATGGCGCTTTCCAAGGATGTGATCCGCCGTGAGTTCAAGAAGGCGAAGGTCACCTTCGAACCGGAGATCAGCTGCCATCACAACTACGTGAATGTCGAGCGCTACGAAGGCATGGACCTGCTCGTCACCCGCAAGGGGGCGATCAGCGCCAGGGCCGGGGAGTACGGCATCATCCCGGGTTCGATGGGCACCGGTTCGTACATCGTGAAGGGCCTCGGCAACGAAAAGGCCTTCAATTCGGCGTCCCATGGCGCGGGTCGGCGCATGAGCCGTAACGCGGCCAAGCGTCGCTTCACGACGAAGGACCTGGAGGAGCAGACGCGAGGCGTGGAGTGCCGTAAGGACTCCGGTGTCGTGGACGAGATTCCGGGTGCGTACAAGCCGATCGAGCAGGTAATCGATCAGCAGCGGGACCTTGTTCAGGTCGTGGCGAAGCTGAAGCAGGTTGTCTGCGTCAAGGGCTGACGCAGGAGGCCCCCGGGGGACTGGGGGCCTCACTCACGTGGTGGGAGTCCGCCGCTGCGCGCTTGCGCTCCAGGGGGAGGCTGAACTCGTGGAGTCCGGTGGTCCGGTGGTGAGCCGAAGCGCGATAGGTGTCACCAAGGCAGCGTGTTGATACAAGGACTGTCGGCCCTTGTCAGCGGTCAGGCGGTGAGTGCCGTGCGCAGGGTGGTGGCCATCAGATCGATGGCTTCCTTCCCGGCCGGTACCGGGCCGGTGTGGGTGAAGTAGTGGTCGACGCCCTCGAAGCAACGGTGGGTGACCGGGACGCCGGCAGCTTCCAGGGCCTTGGCGTACGCATCGCCCTCGTCGCGCAGGCGATCGTTCTCCGCGGTGATGACCAGGGCGGGCGGCAGTCCGGCGAGGTCGTCGGCCAGTCCGGGCGACACCAGCGGATGGGCCAGGTCGGCGGGATCAGAGACGTAGGCGGCGGTGAAGACCCGCATGAGCTGAGGGGTAAGCAGGGGCTTGGTGATGGGTGACTGCTTGGTGGCCGGGTCGGCGAGCTGGTCGAGCAGCGCGGAGTCGATGATCTGGAGGCGGGGCGTGAAGGTGCCGCGTTCCCGGGCCGTGCGGCAGACCGCGGCGGTCAGGTTGGCCCCGGCGCTGTGTCCGCCCACGGCGAGTCGCGAGCCGTCCCAGTTGTTGGCGGGGCCGTTCTCGGCCACCCAGGCGGTGACGTCGTACGCCTGGGTGACGGGTACGGGGTACGGCCGCTGCGGGGCGACGGCGTAGTCCACGTTGATCACCACGCAGCCGGCCGTGGCGGCTATGTAGCGGCAGATGTGGTCGTCCTGCTCGTGGCGAGCGACCACGAAACCGCCGCCGTGGAAATTGACGTACACGGGGGCAGGGTCCGCTACGGCGGCCGAAGGGCGGTAGACGGTGCAGGTCACCGGGCCGGCGCCGGTTTCCACCCGGACTGATTCCGTGTGCTTCGGGATGTCGGTGAAGCGCAGATCCTTGTGCACGCGGCTCATCATTCGGCCGAGCAGCAGCTGAACCCCTCTGGCCTGGATTCTGGGCCTGAATGACATGACTGGACCCAATCGCTACAAAGTTAAAGTATCAGGATTCCTGATAATGGAGGCTCGTCACTGATCACGCAAGGGGCAACCGCGAGCCGACTGCCGAAGGGGGTGGACGGACGCTCCAGCCGTAGCGCCCCGCCTGTTCGTCCAGGCCCCGCCGAATGCCTCGTTGGTGCCAACAGGGCTGCCTCGCCCCGTCCTGTCGGCCAGCTCATCCGGCTTCACCGGTGACAAGTACTGGGTTTCGGCTGGCCGTGACGGTTCTTGATCGTTGCGGTACGACGTCGCGATCGGTGCGACGTTGGCGGCGGGAGTGGGAGGAGGGCGGTGCGGACGCCCTGCGCTCGAAGGGGCAGGCCTCGGTGGAACGGTTGAGTTCCCGTCAGTGGGAGCGGCTGGAGCGGGAGTTGCAGCGAGGCCCGCTCGTGCACGGCTGGGACGACGAGGCGATCGAGCTGTGGAAGGCTAAGGTGTGGCCGCAGGTAAAAGGACCGCGGCGGACCTGGGCTCCCACATCTGCTTCGAGGACGAGGCAGGCCAGGGGCTGAGGCCGCCGAAGGGACACACCTGGGCACCGCGTGGAGCACGGCCGGTGGTGCGGGTGCGCGGACGCAACCGAGGACGGGTCAACATCGCCGGCGTGGTCTGCTACCGCGCCGGACACCGCTCCCCCACAGCCCGCCGTACCTGGCCTTTTACTTCGGCGCGTGTGTCACCGCGTAGATCATCACGAACGCCACGATGTGGATGCCGAAGAGGAAGTAGCCGAGCCACCACCACATCTGGCGTTCGTTGTGCGGGTCCTTGGCCTTGTCCTTGCCATTGCCCGTGTCGCCGTCCGGCACTACAGCTCCCTGTGGACCTTCGTGTTGGACGCCTGGGCGCGTGGGCGGACGACCAGGAGGTCGATGTTGACGTGGCTGGGGCGGGTGACGGCCCAGGTGATGGTGTCGGCGACGTCGTCGGCCGTGAGGGGGTCGGCCACGCCCTGGTAGACCTTCGCCGCCTTTTCCTCGTCGCCGGAGAAGCGGGTCAGGGCGAACTCGTCCGTCTTGACCATGCCGGGCGCGACCTCGATGACGCGGACCGGGCGGCCGACGATCTCCAGACGGAGGGTCTCGGCGAGGACGTGGGCGCCGTGCTTGGCGGCGACGTAGCCCGCGCCGCCCTCGTACGTGCCGTGGCCGGCCGTGGAGGAGACGACGACGATCGTGCCGTCGCCGCTCGCGTCCAGCTTGGGGAGCAGGGCCTGGGTGAGGTTCAGGGTGCCGATGACGTTCGTCTCGTACATCGTGCGCCAGTCGGCCGGGTCGCCGGTGGCCACGGGGTCGGCGCCCAGGGCGCCGCCCGCGTTGTTGACGAGGACGCCGATCGTCTGGAAGGCCGTCGCGAACTCGTCGACCGCCGCGCGGTCGGTGACGTCCAGCTGGTACGCCGCCGCCGATCCGCCGGCCGTCGTGATCTCTTCTGCCAGCGCCTCGATACGGTCCTTGCGGCGGGCGGTCAGGACGACCCGGTAGCCGGCCGCGGCGAGCTGCCGTGCCGTGGCGGCGCCGATTCCGCTGCTCGCACCGGTGACGACGGCGATGCGGGAGGCGGCGGACGGTGCGGCGGTGGCCATGAGCTGCTCCTCTTGCGTGGTCCGGACGGCGTGATCGCACGCCTGTCCGGCCAGGATAGGCGGGCGCGGTGGTGGGGCAGGGTGGCGGGGAGGTTCGTGGGCCGGCGTTCCGGTCGGCCTCCACGGCGTTCGCGTGGGACCATGGGAGGGGTGATTCTCCAGGTCAGGAGGCGAATCATGGGACAGGCACGTGAGGTCATGGACCGGCTCACCGAGGCGGTCACCACGCATGCGGACGCCAAGACCATCGGCGAGCTCTACGCACCGGACGCGGTCGCTTACACCCCCGACGAAGGGGAGATCCGCGGGCGCGACAACATCGCCGAGTACTGGCGTCAGATGACGGACGCGATTCCCGATGGGGCGTACGAGACGGTGCACTCGTACGAGATCGGGAACACGGCCATCGACGAGGGGTACTTCAGCGGGCGGAACACGGGGCCGATCCAGCTGCCTTCCGGGGACACGCTGCCCCCGACGCAGAAGGAGGTCCGGATCCGCGGGGTGGACCTCGCCACCATCGATGCCAGCGGACGGATCGTCGACTACCGGCTCTACTTCGACGAGATGGAGTTCCTGGGCCAGCTGGGGCTGCTGCCCGAAGAGCCTTCGTGAGCGTGCTCCGTCAGCCGCCGTTCCTCGGCGCCCACATGATCACGGCCATGCCGGCGAGGCAGATCAGCGCCCCGGTGACGTCCCAGTGGTCGGGGCGGTAGCCGTCGGCGACCATGCCCCAGGCCAGCGAGCCGGCGACGAAGACACCGCCGTACGCGGCGAGGATACGGCCGAAGTGGGCGTCGGGCTGGAGGGTGGCGACGAAGCCGTACGCGCCGAGGGCCATGACACCCGCGCCGATCCACAGCCGGCCGCGGTGCTCGCGCACGCCCTGCCAGACCAGCCAGGCGCCGCCGATCTCGAAGAGGGCGGCGACGACGAAGAGGGCGGCGGAGCGGAGGATGAGCATGCGGGCAGCTTGCCATGGGGCTTCGTGACGGCTCGCGTCACCTGTTGGACGGCGCCTGCCGGCCGCTCCACGTGGGATACATCCGTCGACCACGGTGGAGTGAGGAGCGGCGGTATGCGGCGGATGCGGGTGGCTGGGGTGTGCGGTGCGGCCGTCGTGGCCGCGGTCGGTGGGGTGGCGCCGTATGCCGCGGCTGTGGATGCCGGGGCGGGGGGCCGTCCTGAGGCCGGGCTCGCCTATCACGGTTCCGCCGTCCTGTCCGGCGGCCGGGTCGACGTACGGTTCACGCCGCACAATCACGGGCCGAGCGCCCTGCCGGCCTCGGCGGTACGGCTGCGCTGGTCGGAGCCGTTGGCGGAGCGGCAGGTGCTGCCGGAGGGGTGTGGGCGGGCGGGGGAGCGGATGGTGATGTGCCGGGTCGGGGCGTTGGACGCGGCCGGGGCGGGGAAGCGGATCGGTCTGCGGGTGGCGCTGCGGGGCGCGCCGTCGGAGGTGCTGCTGGAGTTCGGCACGGTGCGGCGGGGTGGGGCGGCGGACGGCCACCGCGGGACGGACCAGCAGCGGGTGTTGGTGCTGGATACGGGGGACGCGTACTACTTCTGACGCCCCTAACCCCCGGCCCCCGCCTCCGCGGCGTACGCCGTGGGCGGCACGCCCACCGTCGCCGTGAAGTCCCGTACCAGATGGGCCTGGTCGGCGTAGCCGAGGTCGGTGGCGAGGGTGGCCCAGTCGACGTCGGAGCGGGCGCCGGCGTGTTCCAGGGCCTCATGGATGCGGTAGCGGAGGATCACCCACTTCGGGCTGACGCCGACGTAGTTCGAGAAGAGCCGTTGCAGCGCCCGCACCGACAGGCCCTGCGCCCGGGCGAAGTCGCCGACGCGGCGGACCGTGCGGTCGGCGCGGATGTGCTGGACGAGGGCCGTGGCGAGGTCGGCCTGGGGGTCCGGGGTGCGGGGGAGGGCGTGGAGGAAGGCGTCGAGGGCGGCGACGCGGGCGTGGTCGTCGGCGGGGGTGACGATCGCGTGGGCGGCGTCGCCCGTCGCCTGCGGGAACACCTCCTGGGCGGGCAGCGCGCGGCCCGTCCACCGGGACACCGGTGCCTCGGGGGTGTACGGCCGGAATCCGCCGGGCCGGAACTTCACCCCGCAGACCCGGCCCTGTCCGGTCAGCTTCCGGGTGTACAGACCGAGCGCGACCCCCGTGACCTCGCCGTACGGCGGGCCCTCATCCTCGTCCCACTGGAAGGTGAGGTTGACGGCCGGGTGCGGAACGATGTGGGAGGCGTAGGGCGTGGGCAGGTCCCAGTCGATCAGCCAGTACCACTCGACGTACCGGCGCAACGGCTCGGCGGGCTCGTGGCGGCGGAACCGTACGCGGTTCAGCAGGCCGGACGGGTCGACGATCCCGCGGGTGTCGTGGCGGGGTGCCTCCATGGCCGGATCGTACGTCGGGTTTCGGCGGGCGTCGCGTTTCTTCAAGAAGGGCGAGGGGCGGTTTTCCTACGGTCGAGGCATGGACACGAACGAGGCGAAGACGTACGGCATCGGTGAGCTGCTGGCCATGGCGCGCGAGCGGGCGGTTCCGGTGGTCCGGGGGATCCCGGACACGGCCCTCGGCGCTCGCACGCCGTGCACGGAGTACGACGTGAAGGCGCTGGTCAATCACGTCTTCCAGGTGATCGTGCAGTTCCAGCGGCTGGCCGCGAAGGAGGCGTCGCAGTTCGGGCAGAGCACGCCCGACCGGGTGGCCGAGGGGCCGGACTGGCGGGAGCGGCTCCTGGCCGAGGCGGACCGGCTGGTGGCGGCCTGGTCGGCGCCCGGCGCCGAGGAGGGCACCACCGGGGCGATGGACATGCCCGCGCGGCTGGTCGGCTCGATGGCGTTGCTCGATCTGACCGTCCATGTGTGGGACCTGGCGCGGGCGACGGGCCAGGACTACCCGGGTGCCGATGAAGCGGTCGTGGCGGAGCTGGCCGGCGCGGTGGACGAGCTGGCGCCTACGGCCAGGAGGATGGGGGTGTTCGGGGAGCCGGTACCGCAGGCGGAGGGTGCCTCGGCGTTCGAGCGGCTGCTGGCGCGGACCGGGCGGGATCCGCGCTGGGAATAGGCCTCGGCGGGTCGTCGTTCTCCGGGCACGCGGTTATGGTTGAACCGTAAACAACCTGGAGGGTGAGCGACCATGCAGTTCGGGATCTTCAGCGTCGGCGACGTCACGCCGGACCCCACCACGGGCCGTACGCCGACCGAGCGTGACCGCATCAAGGCCATGGTCGCCATCGCGCTGAAGGCCGAGGAGGTCGGGCTCGACGTCTTCGCGACCGGCGAGCACCACAACCCGCCGTTCGTGCCGTCGTCGCCGACGACGATGCTCGGCTACATCGCGGCGCGGACGGAGCGGCTGATCCTCTCCACCGCCACCACCCTGATCACCACCAACGACCCGGTGAAGATCGCCGAGGACTTCGCGATGCTCCAGCACCTGGCCGACGGCCGGGTCGACCTGATGCTGGGCCGCGGCAACACCGGACCGGTCTACCCGTGGTTCGGCCAGGACATCCGGCAGGGCATCAACCTCGCCATCGAGAACTACGCCCTGCTGCACCGGCTGTGGCGCGAGGACGTCGTGAACTGGGAGGGCAAGTTCCGTACGCCCCTGCAGGGCTTCACCTCCACCCCGCGCCCGCTGGACGGCGTACCGCCGTTCGTCTGGCACGGCTCCATCCGCTCGCCGGAGATCGCCGAGCAGGCCGCGTACTACGGCGACGGCTTCTTTCACAACAACATCTTCTGGCCGGCCGACCACACCAAGCGGATGGTCGAGCTGTACCGGACCCGGTACGCCCACCACGGGCACGGCACGCCCGAGCAGGCGATCGTCGGGCTGGGCGGCCACGTCTTCATGCGCCGCAACTCCCAGGACGCGGTGCGTGAGTTCCGGCCGTACTTCGACGTCGCGCCGGTGTACGGGCACGGGCCGTCGCTGGAGGACTTCACCGCCCAGACGCCGCTGACCGTCGGGACGCCGGAGCAGGTCATCGAGAAGACCCTGACCTTCCGCGAGTACGCGGGCGACTACCAGCGCCAGCTGTTCCTCGTCGACCACGCCGGGCTGCCGCTGAAGACCGTCCTGGAGCAGATCGACATGCTCGGGGAGGAGGTCGTACCGGTGCTGCGTAAGGAGTTCGCGTCCGGGCGGCCGGCGGAGGTGCCGGAGGCGCCCACGCACCCGGCGCTTTCCAGCCCGTCCGGCGATTGAGGACGAGGCCGTTCAGGTCGAACGGGGGCCGAAGGGGGGCCGTATGGGGGTCCGGGGCGGAGCCCCCAGGGGCGGCCCTGTGAGGGTGAGAGCCCAGTAAGAAGGGTGATCGTAAGCTCCCTCACACGGCCGAACCGCCGGAGGCCTTGGCACACTGAACCCGTGCCCCAGACTGTTCTCCTCGCCGAAGACGACCGCGCCATCCGCAACGCCCTGGAGCGCGCGCTGACCCTGGAGGGTTACCGGGTCACCGCGGTCGCCGACGGAGTCGAGGCGCTCGCGCAGGCTCACAAGACGCCCCCGGACGTGCTCGTCCTCGATGTGATGATGCCCGGCATCGACGGGCTGCAGGTGTGCCGGGTGCTGCGTGCCGAGGGCGACCGCACCCCGATCCTGATGCTGACGGCGCTCGTGGAGACCCAGGACCGTATCGCCGGCCTGGACGCGGGCGCCGACGACTACGTCGTGAAGCCCTTCGACGTCGAGGAGGTCTTCGCCCGGCTGCGCGCCCTGCTGCGCCGCACCAGTGAGGCGAACGGCGCCCTCGTCGACGTACCGAAGCAGGCCCCCGAGGCCCCCGAGACGTCGGGCCGGCTGATCGAGGCGGCCGGGCTGCGGATGGACCCGCAGGCGCGGCGCGCGTGGCGGGGGGCGCGGGAGCTGGAACTGACGCGGACCGAGTTCGAGCTGCTGGAGCTGCTGGTCCGCAACGCCGGCATCGTCCTGGACCACTCCACCATCTACGACCGTATCTGGGGCTACGACTTCGGCCCCGGCTCCAAGAACCTCGCCGTCTACGTCGGCTACCTGCGCCGCAAGCTCGACGATCCGGGCGCGCCGCAGCTGATCCACACGGTGCGCGGCGTGGGTTACGTGCTGCGGGAGGACTGAGTGGGCGCGGCCCGCCGTCGGCTGGAGCGTCTCCTGACCGGTCGCCGCAGATCGGGACTCGGCACCACCTTCGCCGTGTCCTTCGCGGCCGTGACCGCCGTCGTCACCGTCCTGGTGGGTCTCCTGTCGTACACCGCCGCCGCCCGGCTGGTGCGGGTGGACCAGGAGTCCGTGTTCGACGAGGTCGTGCAGGATCTGCGGGGCGAGGTGCGGGAGCGGCCGATGACGACGGAGGACTTCTCGTCCTCCGCGCCCGGGCATGATCTCGTACGGCCGGCCCGGACCGATGTGCAGGTGCTGGGCCCGGACGGTGCCGTCGTCGACCCGGGACGGCCGGGGCTGCCGGTCACGGCCGGCGACCGGCGGATCGCGGCCGACGGGACGGCCGGGCGGATGGTCCAGCACAAGGACGTCGACGTCGGCAACGACGTCTACCGCGTCGCGACCGTCGCGCTCGGCGGCGGGCGCGGTGCCGTGCAGGTGGCCCAGGAGTTCAGCGACACGGAGGACCTGCTGCGGGCGCTGCAACAGCGGACGCTGGTGCTGATGGCGGCGGTGGTGACGCTCGCGGGACTCTTCGGCTGGTGGCTGGCCCGGCGCATCACGCGCCGTCTGGTCGTCCTCACCACCGCCGCCGAGGACGTCGCCCGCACCCGGCGGCTCGGCATCCAGGTGCCGGTCACCGGATACGACGAGGTCGGCCGCCTGGGCCGCGCCTTCGACCGCATGCTGGGCCGGCTGGCCCAGTCGGAGGAGGACCAGCGGCGACTGGTGCAGGACGCGGGCCACGAACTCCGTACGCCGCTGACGTCCCTGCGCACGAACATCTCCCTGCTGCGCCGCATCGACGAGCTGCCGCCCGCCACCCGCGACGAACTGGTGGCCGACCTGGGCCAGGAGGCGCGCGAACTCACCGACCTGGTCAACGAGTTGGTCGACCTGGCGGCCGGGCAGTCCGACGCCGAGCCGGTCCAGCGGATGGACCTCGCCGACATCGCCGAAGAGGTCGCGGGGGTCGCCCGACGGCGTACGGGGCGGCGGATCGTGGTCCGCGCGAGCGGCGACACGACGACGGACGGGCGGCCGGGGATGCTCCAGCGCGCGGTGACCAACCTCGTCGAGAACGCGGCGAAGTTCGACCGCGACGGCTTCGCGCCGATCGAGATCAACGTCGCCGGGCCGGCGCGGCCCGGGACGGTTCGGGTGGAGGTGCTCGACCGGGGGCCGGGTATCGCGGAGGACGACCTGATCCGGGTCTTCGACCGCTTCTACCGTGCCGCCGACGCGCGGTCGCTGCCCGGTTCGGGGCTGGGGCTGTCGATCGTGCGGGAGGTGGCGCTGTCGCACGGGGGAGCGCCGTTCGCCTTTCGGCGGGACGGGGGTGGGGCGGTGATCGGGTTCACGGTGGGGGGTTCGGCCTGAGTGGCTTCGCCCTCGGTCCTCCCCGGGTATGGGTGGCCAATGGGGGCACGGCCCCGCCGTGCCGTACGGGAAAGCCGTATGGTTCGACCTCGCTGTGAGGGCGCCCGCGCCCGTGCACTGAGAGTCCTGGCCGCGGTCTAACGGGCAGCAGGCGCGGTGCTTGTCGCCCGCGCGTGGGTCTCTCGCGACCCGCCGCAGGCACCGCCTGTTATCAGTCCGCCGCCGACCGCGTCCGCCGGGCGTACGCCCGAGCCGCCCGGGCCCGGTCCCCGCAGCGCGTGCAGCACCAGTGGCGGCGGCCGTGCCGGAGCAGGTAGCGGTTGCAGGGCGGGGAGCCGCAGGCCGTGAGACGTTCGGCGTCGGGGGAGGTGAGCAGGTCGGCGGCGTCGGCGGCGAGGGTCGCCAGGGCGTGGTCGACGACCTCGGTGGTGGGGTGCGGGGCCGCGCGGTAGGGGCCGGTCTTCTCGTCCCACTGCAGGAGCCGGGCCGTAGGTACCCGGGTGAGGGCGTCGTTCACGGCGGCCAGGGCGGCGGGGAGAGCGGGCAGCGCCTCGACCCGCGAGGCGAAAAGCGCCCGGATCTGCTCCCGCAGCGAGCGCAGCTGTGCGGCGCACATGTCCCGCATGCCGGCGTCGACCGGAGCGAGGCCACGGTCGGTGAGCCACCGGTTCGCCGCGGCCGGGGTGCCGATGAGGTCGACGAACTGCCCACCCGGCACCGCGATGACGCTGTTGACGAGGGCGAGCGACGGATACTGCTCCGCACCCGGCGCGGGCGGCAGCGGGGGCTCGATGGTCTCGGGCTCCAGGGCGGCGGGTTCCAGGGTGGCGGGGTCCCGGGTGGCGGGGTCCTTGGCCGCGGTCTCCTTCACGGGGCTCACGATACGGCCCGTCGGAGGGGACGTATCGCGCGGATGACCGGCTGCCCAAGCAGGGCACCCCCGTCGATCAGCCGGTCCGACGACCCTCCTGATCAGCCTGGTGACCCTCCCGATCAGTCCTTGATCGTGGTGAGGATGAGTGCCTGCAACTGCTCGGCGGTCCGGTCCAGGGGCTGGGTGCTGCGCTTGGCGCGGCACATGGCCACGGTCCCCTCGACGGCCGCGACGATGAGCGTCGCGAGCTGTGCGGCCTGCTCGGGCTCGGCGCCGTGCTCGCGCAGCGAGGCGGCCAGCAGCTCTTCCCACTCGTCGAAGACCTCGGCGGCGGCCGTCAGGGCGGTCGGCGTCTCGTCGGTGGGGGGCTCCTCGATCGAGACGGCGAGCACCGGGCAGCCGGCCCGGAAGTCGCTGTCGACGACGATCTTGCGCCACAGGCCGAGGAACGCGCGCAACCCGGCGACCGGCCCGGCTTCGAGCTCCTTGCGCAGGACACGGGCGACCCACGCGCCCGTGTAGCGGACGGCCTCGGTGGCCAACTGCTGCTTGCCGTCCGGGAAGTAGTGGTACGTCGAGCCGAGCGGCGCCCTCGCGTACTTGGCCGTCTCGCGGATGCTCGTCGCGTTCAGGCCGCGCCGACTGATCATGTCGGCCGCGCCGGCGACGATCCGATCGCGCGCCGTGGGGCTGGGCTTGGTCACGTACACGGTCCCTTCCGACCTCACTGGCTATAACGACCGTCATAGTCTAGCGTGACTGCCGTCTATAACGACTGTCATAGACGGGCGTCGCCGTATGCGACGACGAAGAAGCCGTAGGGGACGAAGAAGGAAGACAGAGGTGTGCCCATGCCGATGATCCGGCTCACAGCTCCCGCCGGCGCCCTGACCGACCAGGGCCGCCAGAGCGTTCAGCGTGACCTCGCCGCCGTACTGCTGCGCTGGGAGGGCGCGCCCGACACGGCGTTCTTCCGCGCCCAGGCATGGAGTTACCTCGTCGAGGTGCCGGACGGCGCCCAGACCACCGCCGAGGACGACGCGCCGCGCTTCCTCGTGGAGGTCACCGTCCCGCAAGGCGCCCTGTCCGAGCGTCGTAAGGCGGGGCTGGTCGAGGAGGCGACGAAGACCGTGCTGGCCGCGGCCGGTCTCGCCGCCGAGGACGCCCCGCGGGTGTGGGTGCTGGTGCACGAACAGCCCGACGGCACCTGGGGCGCGGGCGGCTCCGTCATCCGTTACGCCGACCTCGTGGCCCTGGCTCGGCAAGGCGAGGGGGACAAGGCCGATGCGTGAACTCACCTACGTGGCCAAGCGCACCGTCGAGTGGCGTGAGGCGCCCGACCCGAAGCTTCAGTCGGACCGGGAGGTGATCGTCGCACCGGTGGCGGCCACGCCCTGCGACGTGGACTCGTCCATCCTGGCAGGTCATGGCTTCATCGACCCGCCCTTCGCCCTCGGCCACGAATGCGTCGCCCGGGTCGTCGAGACCGGCGACGCCGTCACCGCCGTAGCCCCCGGCGACCTGGTCGTCGTCCCCTGGTCCATCAACTGCGGCACCTGCGACCGCTGCCGGGCCGGGCTGACCGCGCACTGCGCCGCCGTGCCGTACATGGCGATGTACGGCGCCCCGATCGGCGGGACCTGGGGCGGGCTCTTCTCCGACCTGGTCCGCGTGCCCTACGCCGACGCCATGCTCGTACCGCTGCCCACCGGCCTGGACCCGGTCGCCATGGCCTCGGCCAGCGACAACTGGTCCCTGGCCCGGCGCCTGGTCGCCCCCCACCTCGAGGCCCGCCCCGGCGCCCGGGTTCTGGTCGTCGCGCGCGGCAGCATCGGCCTGTACGTGTGCGACATCGCCCGCGCGCTGGGCGCCTCAGACGTCCTCTACGTCGACCCCGATCCCGAACACCGCGCTCTCGCCCGTGCCTTCGGGGCCGCCACCGCCGAATCCCTGGACCCGCTCCCGCAGGGCTTCGACATCGCCGTGGAGGCCACCGGCCGAGTCGACCAGCTCGCCCTGGTCGTCAAGTGCCTGTCCCCGGAAGGCATCTGCGAGAGCGCCGGCAACCACTTCCGCCCCGGCGAGCTCCCCCTGCTCGACATGTACCTCACCGGCGTCACCCTGCGCATCGCCCGCGACAACGTCCGCGCCCACATCCCCGACGCCCTCGCGCTCGCCGCCTCCGGCAAGGTCGCCCCCGAACGCGTCGTCTCCCACGTCATCGACTGGGAGGACCTGCCGACGGCACTGCCGGAGAAACACCTCAAGCCGGTCTTCGTACGGTCCGGCAGCTGACCAGTCCCCTTTCCCTGCCCTGCCCTGCCCTGCCCCGCGCGGGGCCGCCCCCCCCGAGAAACCCGATGCACACCTCCCTGACCGACCCGCCACCTTCCGAACCCACCCCATCGCGCTCCGAGGCACTGGAACACCAGAAGGCGGCCATCACCCGCCTCGGCCACGAACTGCGCGCTCTCGTGGAAGCCACCGTCCGCACCACCGCCTCCCCCGACACCCTCCACCGCGTGGCGGACGGCGTCCGTCACGTCACCGGCCGGCTGACGGGGCGACAGCGCGCACGGGCGGAGATCCCGGAGGTGGACGAATTCCCCGACGGCGTACGGATGTACAGCCCCGTCAGCGGCCCCGGCAGCCCGCTCGCCCCTCCCCTGCACATCACGCCCGCCGCCGACGGCCTGGTGGGCCACTGCACCCTCGGCATCGCCCACGAAGGCCCGCCCGGCTACGGCCACGGCGGCATGAGCGCCATGCTCCTGGACGAACTCATGGGCCGTGCCTGCGCGGCAGCCGGGACGGCCGGCCTGACCGTCTCCCTGCGGATGCGCTACCACCGCCCCGTCCCGCTGGAGACGCCCTTGCGGGTCCTCGCCCGCGTCACCGGCACGGACGAACGAAAGATCTCCGTGAGCGGGTCGATCAGCACCCGCACGGACCCGGACGCACACCTCGTCACCGCCGACGGGATCTTCGTCACCCCCGACCCCGACCGCGCTCGCGCCCTGTTCCCGGGCCTGCGTCCGCAGCACTGACCCCGATCCGCCGTAGCGGAGGGCCTCAGGCGGGATACGCGTGTGTCTGGGCCGCCTTGACCGTCGCCCAGACCGTGGCGCCGGGGCGGAGGTCGAGTTCGGCGGCGGCGATGGTGGTGAGGTCGGCGGCCAGGGGGAGTTCGCCGGTGAGGGCGGCGCGGATCTGGTCGCCGTGGGTCTCCAGTCCGGCCACCTCGCAGCGCCAGAGGTTGCGGGCGCTGGAGCCGGTGGGGCGGTCGCGGTGGAGGGTGACCGCGCTGGGCGGGAAGGCCACGAAGGCCGGGCCGGTGAGGGCCTCCGTGGTCGTGATCGTGACTTCGGGTCCGCCGTCGACGTGCACCGTGTGCCCTTCGGCCTGTCCCCGGTAGAGGTTGAGGCCGACCAGGTGGGCGATGTAGTCGGTGCGCGGGTGGCGGGCGATGTCGGCGGGGGTGCCCTCCTGGACGATGCGGCCGTCCTCGATGACGACGAGGTGGTCGGCCAGGACCATGGCGTCCAGCGGATCGTGCGTGACGAGTACGGCGACCGCCTCGAAGTCGGCCAGGTGGTGGCGGAGTTGGGCGCGTACGTCGAGGCGGGTGCGGGCGTCGAGGGCGGCGAGGGGCTCGTCGAGGAGGAGCAGCCGGGGGTGGGTGGCCAGGGCGCGGGCGAGGGCCACGCGCTGGGCCTGGCCGCCGGAGAGTCGGCGGGGCTTGGCACCGGCGTGGGCGGCGAGACCCATACGCTCCAGCCACTCGGCGGCCTGGGCGCGGGACTCCGCCTTGCCGACGCCGTGGCAGCGCGGCCCGAAGGCCACGTTGTCCAGTGCGGTGAGATGAGGGAAGAGCAGGTAGTCCTGGAAGACGACCCCGACCGGGCGGGACTCCGGCGGCGTACGGTCCAACTCCGCGCCGTCCAGCCGCAGATGACCGGCGGTGAGCGGGATGAGGCCGGCGAGTGCGCGCAGGGCGGTGGTCTTGCCGGCGCCGTTGGGCCCGAGCAGCGCGACCACGTCACCGGGGGCCGCGGTCAGCGCCACGTCCAGGCGGAAGGAGCCGCGCTCGACCACCAGCCGGGCGTCGAGCCCCTCACCGGCAGGACCTGGTGCCCCGACGGTGTCCTGAGCGGTGGTCTTCTCGATGTCGGTCATGAGGCGGTCATCCAGATCGGTCATGAGGCGGTCATCCAGCGATCACGCAGTCCCGCCAGGACCGCGATGGACACGGCCAGCAGGACGAGGCTGAGGGCGATCGCGGCCTCCGGGTCACTCTGCAACGCCAGATACACGGCGAGCGGCATGGTCTGCGTACGCCCGGGGAAGTTGCCGGCGAAGGTGATGGTCGCGCCGAACTCGCCGAGCGCCCGGGCCCAGGCCAGTACGGCGCCGGCCGCGATGCCGGGCGCGATCAGCGGCAGCGTGACCCGGCGGAACGCGGTGAAGCGGGAGGCGCCCAGGGTGGTGGCGGCCTCCTCGTAGCGGGGGTCGGCGGCCCGCAGGGTGCCCTCCACGCTGATCACGAGGAACGGCATGGCGACGAACGCCTCCGCGACCACGACCCCGGCGGTGGTGAAGGGCAGGGTGATCCCGAACCATGCGTCCAGCCACTTTCCGATGACGCCGTTGCGGCCGAGCGCCATCAGCAGAGCCACACCCCCGACCACCGGGGGCAGCACCAGGGGCAGGGTGACGAGGGCCCGTACAATCCCTCGCCCGGGGAACTCGACCCGGGCCAGCAGCCAGGCCAGCGGCACCCCGAGCACCAGGCTCACCGCGGTCGCCGCCGTCGCGCAGACCAGCGACAACTGGAGCGCCTGCCACACCTCCGTGCTGGTCAGCAGGTCCGGCATGCTCCGCCACGGAGCCCGGATCAGCAGCGCGACGAGCGGGAGGACCAGGAACGCCAGGCCGATCAGCGCGGGCAGGAGGAGCGGCAGCGGGGCACCCCCGCGAGCCCCTGGTCTCCCCTGACCCCCACGGAGCCCGCGGATGCGGCGGCGCCGCGGGCCACCGGTCAGGGTGTCCGCGGCGCTGGCTTTGTCCTGGGAGGAGGGGGACGACGGGGGAGACGAGGACGACGGGGAGGACGGCGCGGGGGAGGGCGGGGAGGTCACGGCTTGAGGAATCCGGCCGCGTTCAGGACCTTCTGGCCCTCGGCGGACCGCACCAGCGCGATGAACGCCTTGGCGGCCCCGGCGTTCGGCGCGTCCTTGAGCAGGGTGATCGGGTAGTCGTTGATGGCGTCGGCCGACTCGGGGAAGTCCACGCCCTCCACCCTGTCACCCGCTGCCTTCACATCGGTCTTGTAGACGACCGCGGCGTCGGCCTCCTTCAGCACCACCTTGTTCAGGGCGGCCTTGACGTCCTCCTCGTAGGACACCGGGGTGAGCTTCTGCTTGCTCGCGTCCAGGGCTTTCTGGGCGGCGGTACCGCACGGCACCGCCTTGTCGCACAGCACGACCTTCAGGTCGGGGTTGGTGAGGTCCTTCAGCGAGGTGACCTTGTCGGGGTTGCCCGGCAGGGTGGCGATCTCCAGCTGGTTGCGCACGAAGGTGGCGGGCGTGCCGGAGGCGTCACCGGCGTCGGTGACGATCTTCATCGTCTTGGGGCTGGCCGAGGCGAACACGTCCGCCGGGGCGCCGCCGGTGATGCTCGCGGCGAGTGCGTCACTGCCGCCGAAGCTGAAGGTCACCTTGGTGCCCGGGTGGGCCTTCTCGAACTCCTTGCCCAGCGTCGTGAAGCTCTCCTTCAGCGAGGCGGCGGCGAAGACGGTCACCGTGCCGGACAGCTTGCCCGAGGCGGACGCCGACGAGGAGTCGCCCGAGGAGGTGCAGGCGCTCAGGGCCAGCAGGGCGGCGGCGCCCGCGCCGGCCACCTGCAGCGTCCGACGGGTCCGGCGCACGGAACGGGTCATCACGGGGCCACTCCCTCTGCTCCTGAACGGACGCCTCACGGCGTGCACGACGCAGATGATAATGCCGCAAGTACGAGGGAGAAGTCCCCTGTCGCATCGCATGAGCCGGACTCTCTGTCCACTGGCCTGGCATGTGCGTTTCTACGGGACCGGCCTTCGGATAACTCGTCCTCACCGGCGATCCGATCCCGTCCGACCCGCCGTCCACGCTGATGACCGCGAACAGCCCGGACGCGGGCGCCCGCCTGTGGCCCGGTTCGACAGACGGACACCATTTACGCTCCGCGGCAGCCCAGCCGCCCGCTTGCTCGGCGGCACTTGGCCGCCGGCACGCTCGGCGGCACTCAGCCTCTCGCCTGCCGGCAGCGCTCAGCCGCCCACCCACGTTCGACAGCGGCCTCTCGCGGTAACGGCCGCCACCACCCAGCCCGGCTCAGACGCGGTCGATATGCACGTTCGTCGACTTCACCCGGGCGGTGGCCTCCATCCCGACCTCCAGCCCCAGCTCCTCCACGGCCTCCCGCGTGAGCAGCGAGACGAGCCGGTGCGGCCCGGCCTGAATCTCCACCTGCGCCGCCACGTCACCGAGCTTGATCGCGGTGACGATGCCGGGGAACGCGTTGCGGGCCGAGGTGTAGGAGGACTCCTCCTCCCCGCTCCCGCCCTGGGCGAGCTCCACGGAGAAGGCGGCCAGGTCCTTCCCGTCGATGAGCCGCCTCCCACCCTCGTCGCGATGGGTCGCCACCCGGCCCGCGTCCGCCCATCGCCGCGCGGTGTCCGGACTCACGCCGAGCAGCCGCGCCGCCTGGCCGATCGTGTATGACTGCATGGGCGACAAGATAGGTCAGGGGTGGGCAGGGGAACGCATGAGCCGGGCCACGTCGGCTGTGCAGACCGCTCACGGCACACCAGGCAGTAGGTAGTACGGCTGGTGCGATGTGCCCTCGCCCTTTGACGACCTCTCCCGGCACATGACGAAGGCGGAGCCCGAAAGCCCCGCCCGAATCCCCCGAACTCCCCGAAATCCAACTCAGGGCCACACCAGGCAATAAGGCTGATGCCCCGCCTCATGCAACCGATGGCTGAAGTCCTGCCACTCGTGCAGCAGCTGATACACGTTGAACGCATCCCGAGGCCCACCCCGGTCCGGCACAGTCGACCAGATGAAAGCGGCCGCGCCCACCGCTTCCTCTCCTATACCCCGCAGCGGGTCCACCACCGTCATCGGCAGCTTGACCACGGCGTAGTCGGGGTGCAGGACGACCAGTTCCAGCGGCGGCACCTTGTGGAGCGGGACGCCTTCGATGCCCGTCAGGACCATCGCGGCCATCGTCTCCGGCTTGATCTTGGTGAACATGCCGTTCATGCCGAGCTCGTCGCCGCCGAGTTCTTCGGGGCGCATCGAGATCGGGACGCGGGCCGCGGTCGCGCCGTCGGGCGCGCCGAAGTACTTGTACGTCACCCCCACCCGACCACCATTCCTGCTCGCCCTCAGCCGATCGCGATCGATGTTGCGTCGGTCGGCCCGCTCTGACTCGTTCGGTACACCCGGCATATCCGGTACTACGTGTCCCTGACGGGCTTCGTTCGAATCCTCCGCGTCGCGCCGGTGCCTTCCCCGCCGGGCACGTCGAGGACCCAGGTCATCAGTCCCCTCGCCCAGTCCGCCACCGCGATGCATATCTCCACCCGACTGCTTTTCTAGGACGCGTGGCGCCCGCCGCGCAACCCGATCATCGTGTCAGTGACCTCCCCCACGGCCGCCCGCCGAAACGTGCGTTGAAACACCTGTCCGCAGGATCTTTTCAGTCCCCGACCATCACGCCCCGCATGAGCTGTGTGTATCACGTCCAGTCTCGCAGATCGCGGGGAGGGGACGGGTGGTGCTCGGGGGCGGTGGGGCGTGACAGGGGGAGTGGAGGGGGCGGGGAGGGGTGGGAAGGGGGCGGGGAGACCGGTCGCCGGTTCGGTAGCAGCCCACTGCCCCCAGCCGCCGGTTCAGTGCGGCCCACTGCCCCGCCCGCCCCCTGGCCTACCCTGAGGAGGTCACTGGCAACCGGAGTCCGAGATCATCGGAGTAGGTCAGAGAAGGTCGGAGTAGTCGCAGGTCATGAGCGAAGCGCCCTCTTCAGGAACGCCCTATCCATACGATGCGCCTGCCTCGCAGGCTCTGTTCGACCGTGCGGCCGCCGTCACGCCGGGCGGCGTGAACTCCCCGGTGCGCGCCTTCCGGGCCGTGGGCGGTACGCCCCGGTTCATGGTGTCCGGCACGGGTCCGTATCTGACCGACGCCGACGGGCGCGAGTACGTCGACCTCGTCTGCTCCTGGGGGCCCATGATCCTCGGGCACTCCCACCCGGCCGTCATCGCCGCCGTCCAGGACGCCGTCTCCCGCGGCACCTCCTTCGGCACGCCCGGTGAGGGCGAGGTGGCGCTCGCCGAGGAGATGGTCGACCGGATCGCACCGCTCGAGCAGGTGCGGCTCGTCTCCAGCGGGACCGAGGCCACCATGTCCGCCATCCGGCTCGCCCGCGGCTTCACCCGGCGCACGAAGGTGATCAAGTTCGCCGGGTGTTACCACGGGCACGTCGACTCGCTGCTCGCCTCCGCCGGCTCCGGTGTCGCCACCTTCGCCCTGCCCGACACCCCCGGCGTCACCGGCGCCCAGGCCGGCGACACCATCGTCCTTCCCTACAACGACCTCGAGGCGGTGCAGGAGGCCTTCCACCGGCACCCCGGTGAGATCGCCTGTGTGATCACCGAGGCCTCGCCCGGCAACATGGGCGTCGTCCCGCCGCTCCCCGGCTTCAACCAGGGGCTGAAGGACGCCTGTCGGCGCAACGGAGCCCTCTACATCTCCGACGAGGTCATGACCGGGTTCAGGACCAGCCGCGCCGGGTGGTACGGCATCGACGGGGTCGAGCCCGACCTCATGACCTTCGGCAAGGTGATGGGGGGCGGCTTCCCGGCCGCCGCCTTCGGTGGCCGTGCGGACGTGATGGCGCACCTCGCGCCCGCCGGGCCCGTCTACCAGGCCGGCACCCTCTCCGGGAACCCGGTCGCCACCGCCGCCGGCCTCGCCCAGCTGCGGCTCCTCGACGAGGCCGCGTACGACACCGTCAACGCCGTCTCCGCGCAGATCCAGTCCCTCGTCACCGAGGCCCTCGCCAAGGAAGGCGTCGCGCACCGCCTGCAGACCGCCTCCAACATGTTCTCCGTCTTCTTCACGGACCGGGAAGTGCGCAACTACGAGGACGCCAAGCGGCAGGAGTCCTTCCGCTTCACCGCCTTCTTCCACTCGATGCTGGCGCAGGGCGTCTATCTGCCGCCCTCGTCCTTCGAGTCCTGGTTCGTCTCCACGGCACACGACGAGCAGGCCGTCCAGCGGATCGCCGACGCCCTCCCGGCGGCGGCCCGAGCGGCGGCGGAGGCCACGGCGGCATGAGCGGCGACATCGACAAGAGCGGCAGCGGCGTCGACAAGAGCGACAGCGACATCACCGTCGTACACCTCATGCGGCACGGTGAGGTGGCCAACCCCGACGGGATTCTCTACGGCCGTCTCGCGGGGTATCACCTGTCCGAGCTCGGGCGGCAGATGGCCGACCGGGTCGCAGAGCACCTGGCCTCCCGTGACATCACGTACGTCTGCTCCTCCCCGCTGGAGCGGGCGCAGGAGACCGCGACGCCGATCGCCAAGGCGCACGGGCTCGACCTCGCGACCGACGCGCGTCTCATCGAGGCCGACAACGTCTTCCAGGGCAAGACCTTCGGCGTGGGGGACGGGGCCCTGAAGAGGCCCGGGAACTGGAAGCATCTCGTCAACCCCTTCAAGCCGTCCTGGGGTGAGCCGTACGTCGAGCAGGTCATCCGCATGATGGGCGCGCTCGACTCCGCCAAGGACGCCGCGCGGGGGCACGAGGCCGTGCTGGTCAGCCATCAGCTGCCGATCTGGATCGTGCGGAGCTATGTCGAGAAGCGGCGGCTGTGGCACGACCCGCGCAAGCGGCAGTGCACGCTCGCGTCGGTGACGAGCTTCACGTACCAGGGCGACAAGATCGTGTCCGTCGGCTACTCCGAGCCCGCCATCGACCTCGTCCCCGCCCATCTCCGCGCCGGCGCCAAGCCGGTGAAGGGGAAGGACAAGGCCTTCGGCGCCTAAGACACGTTTGTGACATTTGTTGCGAATCCTCCGTGATCCGGAGGAACCTCCCCGTTCGTCGTGCCCTCTGACTGGGTGACCACCAGCAAAGCACGACGGATGGGGCAGGAATGGGCAACTTCAGCCGAAGGGGAGTTATCGGACTCGGTGCCGGGGCGGCCGCCGGCCTCGGGCTCGCGGGGTGCGGCACGCTCACGTCGTCAGACGGGTCGAACGACGCCGGAGGTTCCACGGACGGCGCAGACAACAAGCCCGGCACCCAGGCCAACCGTGCCCGCCCCATCGGCGACGGCTCCACCTCCTACACCGGCAGGCAGCCGAACCAGCCGGGCAAGCCCGAGCCGCTGGAGCCGGGCCAGAAGCCGCCGCAGTTCGTCGTCTTCTCCTGGGACGGCGCCGGCGAGGTGGGCAACGGCCTCTTCCCGCGCTTCCTCGACCTCGCCAAGGAACACGGCGCGCACATGACCTTCTTCCTCTCGGGGCTGTATCTGCTCCCCGAGTCGAAGAAGCGGCTCTACGAGCCCCCGAACAACCCGCGCGGCGCCTCCGACATCGGCTACCTCACCGACGAGCACATCAAGGCGACGCTGAAGAACGTCCGCCGCGCCTGGCTCGACGGCCATGAGATAGGTACCCACTTCAACGGTCACTTCTGCGCCGGCACCGGCACCGTCGGCAACTGGACCGCGCGGCAGTGGCGCAGCGAGATCGAGCAGGCGAAGGCCTTCGTGAAGGAGTGGCGGACCAACTCCGGCTGGACCGATCTGCCCTCCCTGCCCTTCGACTACGACAAGGAGCTCGTCGGCGGCCGCACGCCCTGCCTCCTCGGCCAGGACAACCTGCTGCCCACCGCCCGCGAGCTGGGCTGGCGCTACGACGCCTCCTCGCCGGGCGGCCGCCAGGTGTGGCCGCAGAAGAGGCAGGGGCTGTGGGACCTGCCGTTGCAGCAGATACCTTTCCCCGGACGTTCGTTCGAGGTCCTTTCCATGGACTACAACATGCTCGCCAATCAGTCGGTCAACTCCACGAACGCGCCCAGCTACAACTACCCGGGCTGGCGCAAGCAGTCGGCGCAGGCGTACATCCAGGGCTTCAAGCGGGCATACGAGACAAACCGCGCACCCTTCTTCGTCGGCAACCACTTCGAGCAGTGGAACGGCGGCATCTACATGGAGGCTGTCGAGGAAGCCCTGAAGCACATCGCGCGGGAGAAGGAGAAAGGCGAGGACATACGGCTGGTCTCCTTCCGGCAGTTCGTGGACTGGATGGACGTACAGAAGCCGGAGGTGCTCGACCGGCTGCGGACGCTCGACGTCGGACAGGAGCCCGTCGGTGGCTGGAACACGTTCCTCAAGGGCAGCTCCGCCAACTCCACGGGCTCCCCGGAGAGCACCGCGAACGCCGCCTGAAATGCGGGTTTACGTCCGCGAGGGGGGTGCGCAAGATCCCCAGAACGGGCATGCGAAACTTTTCACATGAGTGCCGCCAGCCGTGCCCCCCTGCGCTCGAACCGCAGCCGTGCCGTCCTGCTCACCGCGACAGCCGCGGCCGCCGCGCTGACCCTGTCCGCGTGCAGTTCCGGCGGCACGTCGGGCGGCGGCGGTGACACCAACTTCGTCACCGGAGACAACGGCATCGACACGGTCCCCGAGAGCTCGCGAACGGCGGCGCCCGTGCTGTCCGGCGAGACCATCGACGGCAAGCAGCTCACCACCGCCGACTACAAGGGCAAGGTCCTCGTCATCAACGTCTGGGGATCGTGGTGCCCGCCCTGCCGGGCCGAGGCGAAGAACTTCCAGACCGTCTACAAGGACCTCAAGGGCCAGGGCGTCGAGTTCGTCGGCATCAACACCCGGGACACCAGCACCACCCCGGCGGTCGCCTTCGAGAAGGAGTTCGGGGTCACCTACCCCAGCCTGTACGACCCCACGGGCAAGCAGATGCTCCGCTTCGAGAAGGGCACGCTCAACCCGCAGCTGATCCCGTCCACCCTCGTCCTCGACCGCCAGGGCAGGATCGCGGTGCGCGCGCTCCAGCCGCTCAGCGAGGACACGCTGCGCAGCATGATCAAGCCCGTCCTCGCGGAGAAGTGACGTGAGCGCAGTCACCACGCTCGCCGCATACAACGGCACCGTGATGAACGGTGCCCTGGTGCTCGCGCTTCCCATCGCCGTGCTCGGCGGACTCGTCTCCTTCTTCTCGCCCTGCGTCCTGCCGCTCGTCCCCGGTTACCTCTCCTACGTCACCGGGGTCAGCGGCACCGATCTGGCCGAGGCCCGGCGCGGGCGGATGGTCGCCGGTGCCTCCCTCTTCGTGCTCGGTTTCACCATCGTGTTCGTCTCCGGCGGGGCGCTGTTCGGCTACTGGGGTTCGACCCTCCAGGAGAACAAGGACGTCCTGACGAAGGTCCTGGGCGTGCTCATGGTCCTGATGGGCGTCTTCTTCATGGGCCTGATGCCCTGGCTCACCCAGCGCGAGTTCCGCTTCCACAAGCGGCCCGCCGCCGGACTGGTCGGCGCCCCGTTCCTCGGCGCCCTCTTCGGGATCGGCTGGACGCCGTGCATCGGTCCGACGCTCGCCTCCGTGCAGACGCTGGCCATGCAGCAGGCCAGTGCCGGTCGCGGCGCCATACTGACCATCGCCTACTGCCTCGGCCTCGGTATCCCCTTCGTGCTCGCCGCCGTAGCCTTCCGCAAGGCGCTCGGCGCCTTCACCTGGGTCAAGCGCCACTATGTCTGGGTGATGCGCATCGGCGGCACGATGATGATCGTGACCGGTGTGCTGCTGCTGACCGGCGCGTGGGACCGCATCGTGCAGGAGATGCAGGTCTGGTCCAACGGCTTCACTGTGGGGATCTGATCGATGAGCAACACCAAGACCAGCGCGCCCGACAACACCTCGGGACCGGCCGACGACCAGGACCTGGGCGCCGCCGGCTCCCAGCTCTCCACCGCCCCCACCGAGGAGATCGCGGGCCTGCCCTCCCTCGGCGTCATCGGCTGGGTCCGCTGGTTCTGGCGGCAACTCACCTCCATGCGGGTCGCGCTGCTGCTCCTCCTGTTGCTGTCGCTCGGCGCGATCCCCGGCTCGCTCATCCCGCAGACCGGCATCGACGAGACGAAGGTCGCCGAGTTCCGCAAGGCGCACGAGACGCTCGCGCCGATCTACGACAAGCTCGGCCTCTTCCACGTCTACAGCTCGGTGTGGTTCTCCGCGATCTACATCCTGCTGTTCGTCTCCCTCATCGGCTGCATCGTCCCGCGCACCTGGCAGTTCGTCGGCCAGCTGCGCGGCCGTCCGCCGGGCGCCCCCAGGCGCCTGACCCGGCTGCCCGCCTACACCACCTGGCGCACCGAGGCCGAGCCCGAGCAGGTCCGCGAGGCCGCGCTCGCCCTGCTGAAGAAGCGCCGCTTCCGCGCCCACCTCACCGGTGACGCCGTCGCCGCCGAGAAGGGCTATCTGCGCGAGGTCGGCAACCTCGCCTTCCACATCGCCCTGATCGTGATGCTGATCGCCTTCGCCTGGGGCCAGCTGTTCAAGTCCGAGGGCAACAAACTGATCGTCGAGGGCGACGGCTTCTCCAACACCCTCACCCAGTACGACGACTTCAAGTCCGGCAGCCTCTTCAGCCAGGACGACCTGGATCCGTTCAGCTTCACCCTGAAGAACTTCAAGGGCACCTACGAGACGACCGGACCCAACCGCGGCACCCCGCGCACCTACGAGGCCGACCTCACCTACAGCGTCGGCGCGTACGGCAAGGACAAGAAGACCACCGTCAAGGTCAACGAGCCGCTGGAGATCGGCGACTCGAAGGTCTACCTCGTCAGCCACGGCTACGCCCCCGTCATCACGGTCCGCGACGGCAAGGGCAACGTCGTCTACCACGACGCCGTGCCCCTCCTTCCGCTCGACGGCAACGTCACCTCCACGGGCGCGATCAAGGTCATGGACGGCTACCGGGACGCCCAGGGCAAGTGGGACCAGCTCGGCTTCCAGGCCTTCTTCCTGCCGTCGTACGGCGGCTCGGGCAGCGCGGTGGTCTCGCAGTTCCCGGCGCTGCTCAACCCGGTGCTGAACCTGGAGGCCTACCACGGCGACCTCGGTGTCAACTCCGGCCTCCCGCAGAGCGTGTACCAGCTGAACAAGAAGAACCTGAAGGGGTTCAAGGACTCCAAGGGCGCGCAGCTCAGGGAGAACCTGAAGCCCGGCGAGACCATGAAGCTCCCCGGCGGCGCCGGCTCGGTCACCTTCGAGAAGGAGATCAAGGAGTGGGCCGGCTTCCAGGTCGCCCGCCAGCCCGGCAGCGGCTGGGCGCTCGCCGGAGCCATCGCCGCGATCTTCGGCCTCGCCGCCTCCCTGTTCATCCAGCGCCGCCGCGTGTGGGTGCGGGCGGTGCGGGGCGCCGACGGAGTGACGGTCGTCGAGATGGCCGGCCTCGGCCGCAGCGAGTCCGCCAAGGTCCCCGAGGAACTCGGCGACCTCGCCGGGATCCTGTACGAGCAGGCACCGGGCGCGCCCGACCCCGACGACGACCCCGCAGATTCCGAAGCTTCCCCCGACCCCCAAGTCGCACCCGCCGAAGGGGCTGAGACCAAGTGACTCTCGCCGCCGCAACCGAGCTGGCCGCCGCCACCAACGAAAACCTCGCGAGCATCAGCAACACGCTGATCTACTCGTCGATGGCCGTCTACACCCTGGCCTTCTTCGCGTACATCGCCGAATGGCTCCTCGGCAGCCGCAGCAAGGTCGGCCGCACGGCCGCCGCGCTCACCCCGGCGAAGGCCAGGAAGGCCGACGCGCCCGCCGTCACCGTGAAGCAAGGGGGCGCCACCGCCGTACTGGAGCGGCCGAAGGTCGTCGTGCGGGCCACGGCCGGTCAGCGGGACGTGCCGGACGGGCCCGGGGCGCACGGCGGGGACGCGCAGGGCGACCTCTACGGGCGTATCGCCATCTCCCTCACCGTCCTCGCCTTCCTGATCGAGTTCGGCGGTGTGCTCACGCGGGCTCTGTCGGTGCAGCGGGCGCCGTGGGGCAACATGTACGAGTTCAACATCACCTTCTCCACGGTCGCCGTCGGCGTGTACCTCTCGCTGCTCGCGCTGAAGAAGAACGTGCGCTGGCTCGGGCTGTTCCTGATCACCACGGTCCTCCTCGATCTCGGCCTCGCCGTCACTGTCTTGTACACCGCCAGCGACCAGTTGGTTCCCGCCCTTCACTCGTACTGGCTGTACATCCACGTCTCCACGGCGATCTTCTGCGGCGCGGTGTTCTACGTCGGCGCGGTCTCCACGCTGCTGTACCTCTTCAAGGACAGCTACGAGAACAAGCTGGCGAACGGCGGCACCCCCGGCCGCTTCGCGAACTCCGTCCTCGACCGGCTGCCCGCCTCGGCGTCCCTGGACAAGTTCTCCTACCGGGTCAACGCCGCCGTCTTCCCGCTGTGGACGTTCACGATCATCGCGGGCGCCATCTGGGCGGGCGACGCGTGGGGCCGCTACTGGGGCTGGGACCCCAAGGAGACCTGGTCCTTCATCACCTGGGTCGCCTACGCCTGCTACCTGCACGCCCGCGCCACGGCCGGCTGGAAGGGCCGCAAGGCCGCCTACCTGGCCCTGATCGCCTTCGGCTGCTGGCTGTTCAACTACTACGGCGTGAACATCTTCGTCTCCGGCAAGCACTCGTACGCCGGGGTCTGACACCCTCGTACCAACCAGGGCCGGTTCCTGTGACCTGAGTCACGGGAACCGGCCTTCGCCGTACGGACAGACAGAGAGACGTGGATACGAATCTGCGGAAACGCATCCGCGCGGGGGACCACAATGCTTTCGGTGAGCTCTTCGACGCGTACGCACGCTCCGTCTACAACCATGCCTTCCGGCTCACGGGCGAGTGGTCGACGGCCGAGGACGTCGTCTCGCTGACCTTCCTGGAGGCCTGGCGGCTGCGCGAGAGGCTCGACGAGGAGGGCGGCTCACCGCGCCCCTGGCTCCTCGGCATCGCCACCAACGTCACGCGCAACACCCGCCGTGCGGCCCGAAGACATGCCGCCGCCCTGGCCCGGCTGCCACGCGAGGAGACGGTGCGCGACTTCGCCGACGAGGTCGCCGAGCGCCTCGACGACTCGGCGCAACTGGCCGTCGTACGCACCGCCCTGGGCAGGCTGCGGCGGGCCGAGCGTGAGGTGCTGGCGCTGTGCGTGTGGTCCGGGCTGGACTACGGGGCGGCGGCGCAGGCGCTGGGGGTGCCGGTGGGGACCGTACGGTCGCGGCTGTCGCGGGCGCGGACAAAACTCGTGAAGCATATGGAACTCCCCCAACGGCGCGGACAGATGAGAGGAGACCGCACCACCGCGGTCGGGCCCCTGAGGGAGGGAAACCGATGAACCAGCTTCCGGAGCTTCCGGACAGAGAGCTTCCGCCGGGCCGTCACCGACTCCTCAAGGAGCATCTGATGACCGAGATCCGGCAGGAACCGTCCGAAGCCCCCGTGCGCAGGCGCTTCCTGCGCACCGCCCTGGTCGCGGGCGCCGTCGCGGCCGTCACCGCCGTCGCCGTCACGCTCACCGTGCCGTCCGGCGACCCCGCGCCGCCGTCCGCCTCCGCGGAGGCCGCGGCCCTGCTGGAGGACATCGCGCTCGCGGCCGCGCACAGTGACGTTCCGAAGGACATCCGCGACGACCAGTTCGTGTACATCAAGAGCAAGGTCGGCTGGAGCGTGTATGAGGAGGGCAAGCCCCCGAGGCTCGAACCGATCCACCAGCGCGAGGTGTGGAAGTCGGTGGACGGCACCCGGAAGGGCCTGCTGCGCGACGCCGACGCCGGGTTCGCCGACCAACCGCTGGACGCGGACAGCCCCGACGATCCGTCCAGCACGAACTACCGCAACCTCCAGACCCTGCCGACCGACCCCGACAAGATGTACGACTGGCTGAACAGCGTCAGCCAGGGCAGCAGCAAGGACGAGGCCAACTTCGTCCTGGTCGGCGACCTCGCCCGCGAGTCCCTGATGCCGCCCGCGCAGGCCGCCGCCCTCTACCGGGCCGCCGCCAGGATCTCCGGCGTCTTCGTGATCGACGACGCCGTGGACGCGGCAGGCCGGCACGGTGTGGCGGTGGCGCGGGTGGACGACGGGGAGCGCCAGGAGCTGATCTTCGACAAGAAGACGAAGGAATTCCTCGGCGAGCGGGCCGTGGCCGTCGAGGACATGAAGGGGGGCTTCAAGAAGGGCGACGTCACCGCCCGCACCGCCGTCCTGGACCGCACAGTCGTCGACAAGGCAGGTCAGCGGCCGTAAGGGTCGCGCATCGTGCCCGGCGGAGTCAGGCTGGTGTCATGACCGGTTCCATCGAACAGGGCACCAGCCAGACGCACGGGAACACGCACATCCTGCACTTCCTGGTGCGGCTGCCCGGGCCCATGGAGACAGCCTGGCCGGCGTTCAGCACCCCGGAGGGGCTCGCGGCCTGGTTCACCTCCGCAGACGTCCTGGAACCCCACCTCGGCGGCGCGGTCACCCTGCGTGAGCTGGGCAGCGGGCGGGTCACCGCCTGGGACGTGGACCGGGTCGCCGAGTACACGGTCGAGGGCGGCGGCCGGATCCGCTTCCACCTGGAACGGGACGGCGACGCGGGCGCCGCCCTGCGCTTCACCCATGAGTTCCAGGGTGAGACGGAGTCGGAGCAGCGTTGGCGGGCCCGGTTCGAGAGGCTGATCGACGTACTCGAATCGGGCCCGTGACCGTCACGCCGGGCGATGGTCGGGGCGGTTACGAAACCGTCGACATGATGATGTCCCGCAGCCGCTCCACATACAGCCGCATGTTCTTGTACGCGATGTCGGTGTCCGGGTAGCGGCACGTGAACCACAGGCCCTCGTGGAGCCGGTTGAACCACACGTACACCTTGTCGCCGTACGTCACCCTGCCCAGCCCGTACGCCTTCAGATCGGTCCACCGCGCGGAGCCGGCGACGCCCCGGGCATCGAGGAACGAGACGACCGAGTACAGGTCGGGCGACGTCGGGCGGAAGTCCGAGCCGAGCAGGTCCAGGACCCGGGCGAGCGGGATGCGGGCCAGCGGCCGGTTGGTCCGCAACTCGGCGCGCACCGCTTTCAGGGCGCTGTCGAGGTCGGGTGCGGCCGCCACGGGAATCTCGATCGGCGCGGCCCCGACGAACCAGCCCACGGAGCCCGACCACTCGGCCTTGTCCCGGGTGTGGAACGGCACGACCGTGCGGTAGACGGGTTCGCCGCCGAGGTCGTGCACGACGAGGCTGGTGGCGGCCAGAACGCCGACCAGGCTTCCGCCGTAGGGACGGCAGTACGCCTCGAACGCCGCGGCGGCGTCGGCGTCCACGATCATCTCGCGCATGAGCTTCTGCGGGTGCAGGCCGGTGGGGTCGATGCCCAGCTCGACGGGGAAGTTCGGCAACTGTCCGTCGCAGCGGCTGATGAACTCCCGCCAACGAGCCACGATCGCATGGTCGTCGGCGATCCGATCCGCCGCCACCCGCTCGATCTCGCAGAAGTCGACGTAACTGGCGACCGGCGACTCCTCCGCCGGGCGGCCCTCGACGGCTGCCGCGTAGAGGTCGTGGATCTCGGCGGGGATGCGCATGATCGAGTAGCCGTCGACATTGCTGTGATCGAAAGCCATGTACACGCTGGTGCAGTCGTCCCGGACGACCGCCGCGTAGATGAAGTTCGGCCAGCGAAGCGCGTACGCCGCCGCGTCGAAGCGATCCTGGAGGTGCTGGACCAGTTCCGCCGCGTCGGGAAAGTCGCCGATCACTTCGCGCCGGAGCGACACGGTCTCGGCGTCGACCGTGAACCGGTGCATCTCGCCGTCGGTCCAGCGGAAGCCGCTGCGCAGCGTCTCGTGCCGGAGCGTCCAGCGGTGCAGCGCCTCCTGCAGCGCGTCGAGATCGACCTGCCCCGGGACGTCGAACGCCGTACCGAGCCAGGTCGGCAGGAACAGGCCGTCCGCACGCACGGAGTGGACCGTTTTGAGGTGCGACTCCTGGACGTACGCCGGCGGCCGGGAGTCCTCCGGCAGGCCCCTCGCCGTCGCCACCGTCGCCGGACTGAGCGTCCATTCGACGAGCCGTCCGGGCCGGACCTCGCAGCGCTGGATGTCAGTCATTCGCACGGGCGGCTCCATTCGCGGCGGGGGACACACCCAAACGGGTGGTATCCCGCCCAACGAGGCAACCCTTACTCAGAAACGGTTCGCAGTGGTCAGCCGACGGTGATCGAGTCCAGCTTCTCCCGCAGATACACATGCGAGTCGACCGGCTCGTACGCCACCCGCCCCACCGGAGCCGGTACGGACTCCACGAGGGTGCCCGGCGTGCACTCCCCGAAGTAGACGAGGGACATCAGCTCCTCGCTCGGCGCGTCCGCGGGCGGCGGCAGCACCCGGTGCCGCCCCGACCGCCACCGGTCACCGGTCCAACGGGCCATCAGGTCACCGATGTTGATGGTGAACGCCTCCGGGTCGTACGGCGCGTCCTCCCATCCGCCCTCGTCCGTATAGACCTGCAGCCCGCCCTTCCCGGCCTGCCGGTCGAGGATCGTCACCGTCCCGAAGTCGGTGTGCGGCCCGATCCGGAACTGGCCCGGCGCCGGTTCCCCGATGACCTCCGTCCCCGGATACCAGTTGATGTTGAAGCCGTACGTCGGATGGTCCATGTGCCGTGAGAAGAAGTCGGGTTCGAGGCCGAGGGCCTCACCGAGCAGGGAGAGGAGCTGCCTCTCCAGCTCGCCCATGCGCTCCAGGTACTCCTCGCACAGCGACCGGAGTTCGGGCACCTCCGCCGGCCACACGTTGGGCGCGTACCACTCGGCGTTGACGACGGGGTCCTCGAAGGGCTCGTGGGTCGCGAAGGTCAGCGACTCCTTGAGGTCCGGCGGGGTCTCGGTGCCCTCCGCGTGCCCGTTGGCCTCCGCGCCCGGCCCGAGCCAGCCGCGCCCGCCGACCTTCGCCTCGTACGGCTGCTTCACCTCGACGGGGAGTACGAAGAAGGTACGGGCGGCCGCCCGGATCCGCGCGCGCAGCGCCGGGTCGACGCCGTGGCCGGTGACCAGCAGGAAACCTGCGGTCTGGAGGGCCTCGTCGACGGTACGGGCGATCGTCCTGCGCGTCTCGGGGTCACCTTCGTGCCAGGGCTCCAGGTCGATCGTGGGGATGCGGGGCATACGTGCCCGGGTCATGCCGGTCCTGCGGGGCTCACTCACCGATGTCCTCGTTCCACAGTGCGGGATGGTCCTTGATGAAGTCGCGCATGATCCCGACACACTCGGGATCGTCGAGGAGCACGATCTCGACCCCGTGCTCGGCCAGCCAGTCGTGCCCGCCATGAAAGGTGACCGCCTCCCCGATCACCACCCGGGAGATCCCGAACTGCCGGACCAGGCCGGAGCAGTACCAGCACGGCGAGAGCGTGGTCACCATGGTCGTTCCGCGGTACGACCGCTGGCGGCCCGCCGCCCGGAAGGCGGCCGTCTCCGCGTGCATGGACGGGTCGCCGTCCTGGACACGCCGGTTGTGCCCACGCCCGAGCGGCGTCCCGTCGGCCCCGTACAGCGCGGCCCCGATCGGGATGCCGCCTTCGCCGAGCCCGACGCGGGCCTCGGCGACGGCGGTGGCTAGCCAGGTACGGGCGGTCGCCTGGTCCAAGAGCTCCATGTCTCTCACTCTCCTGTGGGCGACACGCGAGGGCAACGTGCGGAACCCACCCACGCCCCGTGCCCGACGTGCCTCAGCGGCGGAGCGTCACGCGGCTCTCCCCGTTGAAGGGGGCGAAGCACGTCACCGTGTCCGGCGTGCGCAGGGTGTCGTCCTCGGCGAAGAGCCGCCGTGCCCCCTCGAAGGGCACGTCGTCGCAGGCGACGCGGGAGGCGCGGTCGTACAGCCCACGAGTCGCGTCCGGCAGGGGCTGCTCCAGGGCGCCCTCCTCCTCGCCCCACACGTCCCACAGCAGCGTCTCCACCTTGTTGAGCGCCGCGAGGTCGAGCCGCACATTGCCCGCGATGAACCGCTCCCCCCAGAACGGTCCCTCCTGCGGCGGATGGAGCCCGAACGTCCTGTGGTCCGCCCCCTCCTCGCGGATGGCCCGCCATGCCCTGCCCGCGACCAGGAAACGGTCGCGCGGCACGTCCATCGGGTCGAAGTCCACGTGCCAGTTGCCCGTGATCGCCGGGTCGGCGAGCTGGGCGTCGGCGAGGAGCCAGGCCCCCCGTTTGTCGTCCCAGTACTCGGTGACGACGTGGTCGAAGTGGAAGGTGTCGGAGCCGTTCCTGCCGAAGTAGTCGGCGAAGCCGGACCGGATGCGGGCCGGGACGCCCATGTGGCGGAGGAAGGAGCAGTGCAGCAACGCGAAGTCCCGGCAGACGCCGACGAACCGGTCGCCGACCTCGCGCCGCCGGTCGAGCGGGGCGTCGTCGCGGGCGACGAGGATCCGCAGGATGTCGTCGACGTAGCGGGTCTCGGCGTCGTCGTGGAGCCGGTCGGTCACGATGGTGTGCCCGAAGAGCTCGCCTTCTTCGCGATGGATGAGCAAGTCCCGTACGACACGGGCGAGTCGGCTCGGTTCGGACGGCAGGCCGGCGTACCGGGGTGCGAGGTCCCCGGGGTCGGAGAACGGGCTCTGCGCGGTGTAGAAGGCGGCGGCCTCCGGCGCGAGGGCGGGGGCCGGGACGGGGGCAGGGGTCGTGGACACGGCTGTACTCCCGAGAGGCATCGACCGCGCGTTCGATTACGGGTCGGTGCGCCTCACCGTGCCAAAATTCGCGCCGAATTGTCCAGAGTGGCTTGCTGATGAGGGCCTGCCCCTACTGGCCGCCGAGCAGTCCGAGGACCCTGTTGACCGCCTCCAGGACCGGCTGGCCCACGGCGCCCACCGTCGCGGCGATACCGGCGATGGCCATCAGGGCGCGGTGCCGCTCCTGCGGTGCCGCCTCGGCGTCGGCGCTGATGACCGGCAGGGAGTCGTCGATGGTCCGGACGCTCGTGGCCGGGACCTGGGCGCGCAGTTCCTCGACGAGCCGCAGCAACTCCTGGACCGCCGACAGCATCTCGGCGGACGCCGGCGACGCGTCGTCGGACACCGCCTGCCTCTTGTCGATGCCGACGTTGTTCCGGCCGCCGTGCATGGTCACGCTGTCGCCGAAGTAGTAGTTGTCGCCGCTCACGCGTGCGCCACCCCCACGTTGCCCGTGCCGCCGTACATGTTGACGTTGTCTCCGAAGTAGTAGTTACGGGGATTGACCATGAGCCGGTCGACCCTGACCTGGAACTCCACCTCGGGGTTCTCGATCGCCTGCACGATCGAGCCGACGAGTTGGTCCAGTTGGCGCGGGTCGGCGCTCGTGACCATGGCGATGGACGGGCCGGCGGTCTCGACGGCCAGCACGTACTGCGAGGGCGCCGAGAGGACCCCCACCAGCTCCACGATGCTGAAGACCAGCGCGGCCAGCGCGCCCAGCCAGACGAACGTGAGGATCGTGCTGCCCGCGCCCTCGCTCGCGATGGTCGTGATGCCGCCGAGGATCGTCAGGGCGACCGCCACCGACACGATGATCCCCACGCGCTTCACGAAGAGCAGCGTGGCTTCCTTGCGCCTGGGCGTGAGCGTGTACGTGTACACCCGCGTGACGTTCTCCAGCGGATATGCCGCCCCGTCGACCCACAGCAGCCGCTTGCCGACCCGCAGGTCGACCGCGGTCGCCGTCCGCGGCGGAACCGCGGGTGGTGGCGGTATGTCGTGGTGTCCGGGCGGTTCGGTTCTCTCCATCGGTCCCCCTGAGATCTCACTGCCTGATGGTCATTAACCACTCAAGCCGCTCTGGGGTGCAAGCGAGTATCCACAGTCAACTGTGAGGCTGTTGTGGAGAGTTGACTCCGCGAGAACCGAACCCCCGCGCCCCCGCCGACGTCACAGTGCTGACGGAAACGGACGGAGGGGGACATGAAGGAATCAAGGTACGTGGTGCTCGTACCGGTGGCCGTCGCCATGGCGGTCGGCGCGCTTCAGGGCTGTGGGGGCACCGAGAGCGCGGGGGCCGGTCGCCAGGCCGAGCCCAGGAACGAGACCTCGACCGGCAAGGCGGCCACGTGTGTCGGTACCCGGCCCGTCGGCAGCCTCCCCGGGAGACCGGACTCCACCCCGCTGGACCGGGTGCTCGACCATGTACGGGAGAAGATCCAGACGCGTCACTCCGACGTCTTCACCGGCTTCTCGGTCGACGCGGAGAGCAACGCCGCGAACGTGTACCGCATCCCCTCCCGGGCCCTCGACGACGACATCTGCGGTGCCGCCGAGAAGGGCGTGACCGTGCGGCTGCACGACTCCGGCATCAACCGGAGGGACCTGAACGCCCTGTCCGCGCGGATCAGCGCCGACATGCACCGCTGGGACGGCACCTTCCAACTGCGCGAGGTCGGCGCCGACTCGGCAGGTTACGTGTACGTGGGCGTCGACGACCCCGCGAAGGCCGAGGCCGCCCTGGAGGAGGCCTTCGGCGCGGACGACATGAAGCACGTCAGGATCGAGCACGTCGAGCAGGCGCACACGCTTCCCGGTTGAGGGGGCGGGAGTTTCGAGCGCGACGAACCGTCGACCCCCGTCAGGGCTCGTCGCGCTTCGGCCCGTCGTCCTTCTTCCCGTCCCGCTTGTCGTCGTCCTCGTCCAGGGACTTCAGGAACTCGGGATTGTCGTCCGGGGCCACCCACTGCTGCCGCCGACGCTGGTCCCGTACGCCGGACCAGCCCTCGGCGGCCGGGCTGCGCTTCTTGCCCGCGATCAGCCAGGAGATCGAGCCGACGAGCGGGAACAGCAGGACGAGGATCGCCCACAGCGGTTTGGGCATGTGGCGGATGTCGTCCTCCTTCGTGCTGATGCAATCGATGAACGCGTACACGCTCAGCGCCAGTGGCACGAGGAACATCAGCACCCGGAGCATGGGTCCTCTCCAGCGAAACGGTCGTCGGGACCGGGGGCGAGGCCCCCGGGTTCAGGGTCAGGGTAGCCGCTCGGGGATACTTGACCCCATGGCTTACGACGATCTTCGTTCCCTGCTCAGGGCGCTGGAGCGCGAAGGCGACCTCAAGCGCGTCAAGGCTGAGGTCGATCCGTATCTGGAGGTCGGGGAGATCGTCGACCGCGTGCAGAAGTCCGGCGGTCCCGCGCTGCTCTTCGAGAACGTGAAGGGGTCGTCGATGCCCCTCGCGATGAACGTCTTCGGGACCGACCGGAGGCTGCTGAAGGCGCTGGGCCTGAAGTCGTACGGCGACATCTCCGACAAGATCGGCGGACTGCTCAAGCCCGAGCTGCCGCACGGGTTCGTCGGGGTACGCGAGGCCTTCGGGAAGCTCGGCGCCATGGCGCACGTCCCGCCGAAGAAGGTGAAGTCGGACAGCGCGCCGGTGCAGGAGGTCGTGCTGCACGGTGACGAGGTGGATCTGGACCGTCTCCCGGCCCTGTTCACCTGGCCCAAGGACGGCGGCTCCTTCTTCAACCTGGGGCTCACGCACACCAAGGACCCGGAGTCCGGCGTACGGAATCTGGGGCTGTACCGCCTCCAGCGCCACGACAAGCGCACCATCGGCATGCACTGGCAGATCCACAAGGACAGCCGGAACCACTACCAGGTGGCGGCGCGGAGGGGAGAGCGGCTGCCCGTCGCCATCGCCTTCGGGTGCCCGCCCGCCGTGACGTACGCCTCCACCGCGCCGCTCCCCGGTGACATCGACGAGTACCTGTTCGCGGGGTTCGTCGCGGGCAAGCGGATCGAGATGGTGGACTGCAAGACGGTGCCGTTGCAGGTGCCGGCGCAGGCAGAGGTCGTGCTGGAGGGGTGGCTGGAGCCCGGCGAGATGCTGCCGGAAGGTCCCTTCGGTGACCACACCGGTTTCTACACGCCGCAGGAGCCCTTCCCCGCGCTGAGGATCGACTGCGTGACGATGCGGCGGCGGCCGCTGCTCCAGTCGATCGTCGTGGGCCGGCCCCCGACCGAGGACGGTCCCCTGGGGCGGGCGACGGAACGCTTCTTCCTCCCCCTGCTGAAGATCATCGTCCCGGACATCGTGGACTACCACCTGCCGGAAGCCGGCGGTTTCCACAACTGCGCGATCGTGTCGATCGACAAGAAGTACCCCAAGCACGCGCAGAAGACGATGCACGCGATCTGGGGCGCCCACATGATGTCCCTGACCAAGCTGATCGTGGTCGTCGACTCCGACTGCGACGTCCACGACCTGCACGAGGTCGCCTGGCGGGCGCTCGGCAACACCGACTACGCCCGTGACCTCACGGTCGTCGAAGGCCCCGTCGACCACCTCGACCACGCCTCCTACCAGCAGTTCTGGGGCGGCAAGGCGGGCATCGACGCGACAAAGAAGTGGCCCGAGGAGGGCTACACCCGCGACGGCGGCTGGCCCGACATGGTGGAGTCGGATCCGGATACGGCGGCGAAGGTCGACCGCCGCTGGAAGGAGTACGGCCTGTGAGCAGCGCCTCCGCCGCGATTCCGCAGCCAGGACGCACGAAGGCGTTCCTCCGCCTCGTCATGATCGAGCACTCGGTGTTCGCGCTGCCCTTCGCGTACATCGCCGCGCTCACCGCGATGTTCCAGCTGGACAAGAACATCCACTGGGGCCGGCTGCTCCTGGTGACCATCTGCATGGTCGGCCTGCGTACCTTCGCGATGGCCGTGAACCGGATCATCGACCGCGAGATCGACGCACGGAACCCGCGCACCGCCCATCGCGAGCTGGTGACCGGCGCGATGTCGGTCCGCCACGCCTGGACGGGCGCCCTCATCGCCCTGGTGATCTTCCTGGGCTCGGCGGCCCTGCTGAACCCTCTGTGCCTGGCCCTGGCCCCCATCGCTGTGATCCCGATGGTGGTCTACCCCTACGGCAAACGGTTCACCAACTTCCCCCAGGCCATCCTGGGTCTCGCCCAGGCGATGGGCCCGGTCGGCGGCTGGCTGGCCGTCACCGGCTCCTGGTCCTGGGACGCCGTGATCCTCGGCCTGGCGGTGGGCATCTGGATCGGCGGCTTCGACCTGATCTACGCCTGCCAGGACGTCGACACCGACCGCGAGATCGGCGTCATGTCGGTGCCGGCCCGCTTCGGCATCCCGGCGGCGATCTGGGGCGCGCGGGTCTGCCATGCGATCACGACGGCCCTGTTCGTCTGGTACGCGCTCGCCACGGACGCGGGCGCGTTCTTCTGGCTGGGCCTGCTGATCGTGGCCGGCGCGTTCGTGTACGAGCACTCGATCGTGCGGCCGCATGACCTGTCTCGGGTCAACCGGGCGTTCTTCAGCGTCAATGGGTTCATCGGGATTGCCCTGTTCGTGTGCGCGCTGCTTGACCTCTTGGTTCGGGGTCTGACCGTGTAAGGAAGACGATCCTGAGGGTGTCGGCGAACATCGAGGGGCAACTTCCGCCGGAGTGGGAGCTGGTGAGCGATGTGGCGTTCCCCTTCGACGATGCCACCGAGTTCTGCCCGGACATCGCCGTCATCCCCGCTGAGGCGGAGGCCGAGAACCGCAGCTCCTACCCCGCCGATCTGATCGAGTTCGTGGCCGAAGTGGTGTCGCCGGAGAGTGTCCGCCGTGACTACGAGGTCAAGCCCCGCTGGTACGCCGCGCGCGGCATCGCCAACTACTTGATCTTCGACCCGCTGAAGGGCCACTGCGTCACGATGTGGAACCCCGGCCCCGACGGCTACCGAGGCCGCGACACCATCCCTTACGGTCCCGACGTCACCGTCGACTCCCCGCTCGGCAAGCTGACCGTCCCCACCGCCGGCCTCCCCGTCGACCCTAAAGCGCGCCCCCGGCCCTGAGCGCCGCCCCGCCCGCCCGGCGGCGCAGCACGAACGCCGCCGCCACCCCCGCCACCAGCCCCACTAGATGGCCCTGCCAGCTGACGCCGGACTGGGTCGGGGCGAGGCCCGCCAGTATGGAGCCGCCCCAGACCGCGGCGACCAGCAGGCCGACCAGGACGCCGAGCGGGCGGCGCTCGACGAAGCCGGTGACCACGAGGAAGCCGAAGAGGCCGAAGATCAGGCCGGAGGCGCCCGCGGTGTTGGTGCCGGGCGGGGATATCAGCCACACGCCGAGACCGTCGGCGACGACGATCAGGGCGCAGACGGCGGCGAACCGGCGTATGCCGCCGAGGGCGGCCAGGAACCCGAGGACCAGCAGCGGCACGCTGTTCGCGGCGACGTGGGCGAAGCCGAAGTGGATGAAGGAGGCCGGGACGACGTCCACCAGCTCGGACGGGGTGCGCGGGACGATGCCGAAGCCGTCCAGGGCGTGCCCGCTGATCACGTCGGCCACTTCCAGCAGCCACAGCAGCGCCACCCAGCCCAGCATCAGCTTGGCCGCCGCCCTCGCACGGTCGCCCCGCGACCACTCGCGCCGCGCACCCCATGTACCCGACACACCCGACGTACCCGCCATGGCAACCCCACCGCCCAACTCGTCCCCCCTGGGGAACGCCTGGCCCCCCTTGGTCGGTTCCCACCCCGTACGGCCGGATAGGCTCGGTGTCGTGAACCCAGTCAAGCCAGGAGAGACGGCGCGAACGCCTTGGATCGTAGGGGTGTCCGGCGCTTCCGGCACCCCATACGCCGCCGCGGTGCTGCGCGCGCTCCTCGCCGCGGGGGAGAGCGTCGACCTGGTCGTCAGCCGGGCGTCGCGGCTGACGCTGCTCGACGAGACGGGGATCTCGTTCCGAGACGCCCACTGGGAGGCCGACCTGCGGGAATGGCTGTCCCGCGGGGCCGACGGCAAGCCCGGGTCCTTCCAGGTCGACATCGCCGGCGTACGGCACTGGAGCGCGGGGGACCTCGCGGCCGGGCCGTCGTCCGGGTCGTACCCCGTCAAGGGCATGCTGATCGTGCCCGCATCGACGGCCTGTGTCGCGGGAGTCGCCCTCGGGCTGTCCAAGGATCTCCTCCAGCGGGCGGCGAGCGTCACTCTCAAGGAACGCCGCAAGCTGGTCGTGGCCGTGCGGGAAACCCCGTTGAACGGCCAGACCCTCCGGCATCTCGTCGCGCTGGACGACGCCGGAGCGAGTGTCGTACCGGCCTCTCCGGGCTTCTACGCGGGCGCGACCCACATCCAGGACCTCGTGGACTTCGTCGCCGGACGCGTGCTGGACGCGGCGGGCGTGGAGCACGGTCTGTACCGGCGGTGGAACGGCGAGCTGGGAAACGGCACTTAGAGCAAGTCGCGCACGTGGCAGTACCTCTCATCACTTCTGGAACTCTTCAGCGGAAGGCTTCGAATCGCATGGACGCGGTGGACAGGCAGCTCATCCAGGCCCTGAGGGAGAACGGCCGGGCCTCCTACGCGGAGCTGGGACGCCTCGTCGGCCTGTCGGGACCCAGCGTCACCGACCGCATCAACCGGCTGGAGGCGGCCGGTGTCATCACCGGCTACCGCGCCACCGTCGACGCCGCCTCGCTCGGCCTCGGCGTCACCGCCCTGATCGGCATCTCGCTCTCCGACGCCACCGACCACGAGGACGTGGCGGACCGCCTGCGGGACCTGGGCGAGATCGAGGACTGCTGGTTCATCGCGGGCGACGACTCCTACATGCTCAAGGTGCGCGCGGCCGACGTGGACGGCCTGGAGAAGATCATCCGCCGGCTCAGCGGCACCGTGGGCGTCTCCCGGACCCGTACGACGATCGTGCTCTCCACCAAATGGGAGAACCGGGTGGGTGAGCTGCCGGAGGAAGCGGGCGCGTAGCGCCGTATGGGGGTCCACCTGCCCGAAAGGTGGGGGAGTACGGTTGACGAAGTCTGTCTGAGAGAGGTGCACGCATGGACGTCGGGCTCAAGCGCGAGCTGGAGGAGAAGGTCCGCTCCGGTGAGCGGCTGTCCCGTGAGGACGGCATCGCGCTGTACGAGTCGGACGACCTGGCATGGCTCGGCGGCCTCGCGCACGAGGTGCGCACGCGCAAGAACGGCGACGTCGTCCACTTCAACGTCAACCGTCACCTCAACATGACCAACGTCTGTACGGCCTCCTGCGCGTACTGCTCCTTCCAGCGCAAGCCGGGGGAGAAGGACGCGTACACGATGCGCATCGAGGAGGCCGTCAAGCTCGCCAAGGCGATGGAGTCGGAGAACCTCACCGAGCTCCACATCGTCAACGGGCTCCACCCGAACCTCCCGTGGCGCTACTACCCGCGTTCGCTGCGCGAGCTGAAGGCCGCCCTGCCGAACGTCTCGCTGAAGGCCTTCACGGCCACGGAGATCCACCACTTCGAGACGATCAGCGGTCTGTCGGCCTCCGAGATCCTCGACGAGCTGATCGACGCCGGGCTGGAGTCCCTCACCGGCGGCGGCGCCGAGATCTTCGACTGGGAGGTCCGGCAGCACATCGTGGACCACCGGACCCACTGGGAGGACTGGTCCCGCATCCACCGCCTGGCGCACGAGAAGGGTCTGAAGACCCCGTGCACCATGCTGTACGGCCACATCGAGGAGCCCCGCCACCGCGTCGACCACGTCCTGCGCCTGCGCGAGCTGCAGGACGAGACGAACGGCTTCCAGGTCTTCATCCCGCTGCGCTACCAGCACGACTTCGTCGACATGAAGGACGGCAAGGTACGCAACCGCCTCCAGGCCAGGACCCAGATGGCGACCGGCGCCGAGGCCCTGAAGACGTTCGCGGTGTCGCGGCTGCTCTTCGACAACGTCCCGCACGTCAAGGTCTTCTGGGTCATGCACGGCGTCCAGACCGCGCAGCTGGCCCTGCAGCACGGCGCCGACGACATGGACGGCTCGGTCGTCGAGTACAAGATCACGCATGACGCCGACAACTACGGCACCCCGAACAAGCTGACCCGCGAGGACCTGCTGGACCTGATCCGGGACGCGGGCTTCCGTCCGGTGGAGCGGAACACGCGGTACGAGGTCATTCGGGAGTACGACGGCCCGGACCCGCTGCGTCGCGAGTCCCCCCAGCCGATGCGGGTGTGATTCCAGGGGGCGGGGCCGTGGTACTCGTCCGCCATGGTGAGCACGAAGGCACCCGAGGACGCCTACACCGCTGAACCTTTCGTCCCTGACCGTGGCGGTCTCCCCGCCCTTCGCCGTGCGGCCGCCGACTGCCGTGGCTGCCCCCTGCACCGGGACGCCACGCAGACCGTGTTCGGCGCCGGGACGGCACACGCGCGCGTGATGCTCGTCGGCGAACAACCCGGCGACCAGGAGGACCGCCAGGGCAAGCCGTTCGTCGGCCCCGCCGGCCGCCTCCTGGACCGCGCGTTGGAAGAGGCCGGTATCGACCCCGCCGAGGCTTACGTCACCAACGCCGTCAAGCACTTCAAGTTCACGCAGGCCGAACCCCGCAAGCGCCGTATCCACAAGGCACCGACCCTGCGCGAGATGACCGCGTGCGGGCCTTGGCTGGCCGCCGAACTGGCCGTCGTGGAGCCCGAGCTGATCGTGCTCCTCGGCGCGAGCGCGGGCAAGGCGCTGCTCGGGTCGTCGTTCCGGGTCGGCGAGGTGCGCGGGGCACTGCTGGAGCGGGAGATCCACGGCCGGCAGGAGAAGCTGGTGGCGACGGTGCATCCGTCGTCGGTGCTGCGGGCCCAGGACGACGCGGACCGGAAGGCGGCGTACGAGGGGCTGGTCTCGGACCTGAAGGTGGCGGCGCGGGCGCTGTCGTAATGGTTACGATGGCTCGGTGTCCCTTACCTTCACTCTCGATCCCGCCGTCACTCCCGACCTGCGCGACGGCATCCTCGACCTGTGGACCGACGTCACTGACGCGGGCGGAGCCGTCGGCTTCGTGCCGCCTGTGACGCGGGAGGCGATCCGGCCGGAGATGATGCGGTACCTCGTCCAGATGGCGGAGGGGCGCACCCGGCTGCTGGTCGGGCACGACGACGTGGGCGAGGTGGCCGCCACGGCCTTCCTCACCTTCAACACGCACCGGCTGATGACGCACTGGGCATGGCTGTACACGGTGATGGTGCACCCCCGGCACCAGGGCAAGGGCTACGGCCGCGACCTGCTGGCGGCCGCCGAGCAGGCCGCCCGCGGCATCGACGGCATCGAGGCGCTCCGGCTCACCTGCCGCGGCGGCCTCGGCCTGGAACGCTTCTACGGCTCCTGCGGCTACAAGGAGGTCGGCCGGGTGCCGGGCGCCATCCGCGTCGGGCCGGGCGACGACCGCGACGACGTGATCATGCTGCTGCCGCTCACCTGACCCACTGCCGACCGCCCTGCCGACCCCCCTGCAAGATCGGTGGTCCCGCATGCTTCACTGGACACTGGCCCTTTTTGGAATCGGAAGAGTGGATTGAGATGCTCCGCTACACACTGATGCGCCTCGGAATCTTCGTGGGCTGCCTCGTGGTCGTCTGGGGTCTCGTCTACTCCGGCCTCGCCCCGCGCGGGCTCGGCGACTCCAACGGCATGTGGATCATCCTCCTCGCCCTGCTGATCTCGGCGCCCATCAGCTTCGTCGCCCTGCGCAAGGAGCGCGACCGCGCCTCCGTGCGGATCGTCCAGAAGGTCGACCGTGTGAAGGCCAACCTGGAGGCCAACCGCAGCCAGGAGGACGACGTGGTCGACGAAGCGGCTCGGGCTCAGGGGCAGGCTTCCTCCCAGGCCTCGTAGGACCGCCCCGCCGTTCCCGCCGTACGAACGCGCCCCGACCCGGCAGTGATACCGATGGGTAACTGCACGGGTCGCCCCCTTACCCTTGGCCGGATCATGATGTGGGATGACTGGAACCACATCGGGGTGACCGGTGTATCAGCAATAGGACCCGCATCCAACGGGCAACGGAACACAAGGGGGAACCGTGGCACGAGCGCGCGCCAAGCAGGGCGCACGACGCGTGGCCGAGGCCGTCGCATCCGGCACCGATCCGCGGACGGCCGCGCAGGAGGAACTGCAGCGGCAGATCGGCGGACGCGGGACACGGGCGGACGGCGGCGGGGGCTACGACGCGCAAGGCCAGGGCATCGACCCGGCCGACTTCCCGGCCGCCCGGGAACAGGGCGGCTCCACCGCCACCGTCATGCGGCAGAAGACCGTGCCGCTGGACGAGGCCGGGGAGGCGCTCGGCCGTAGCGAGCAGGTGCGCGAGGGCACCGAGATGGTGCACGCCATCTGCCCGATGGTGATCCCCAAGGGCCGCTCGATCTTCTCCATGCTGCCGGTGCTGACGCTGCTCGTGCTGGGCGCGGTGGGTGCGGCA
Organism: Streptomyces sp. SD31; assembly: GCF_052068475.1. Classification (NCBI taxonomy): domain Bacteria; kingdom Bacillati; phylum Actinomycetota; class Actinomycetes; order Kitasatosporales; family Streptomycetaceae; genus Streptomyces; species Streptomyces sp. SD31. Next base: position 78,569 of record NZ_JBQHCX010000018.1, read on the forward strand.
ATCGTGGGGGCGGCAGGATCCGACGTCCTGACCAACCCGCTGTTCGGCGTGCACTACTGGGTCATCTCGCTGCTCGCCGTCGCCTTCGTGTGGTGGCGGCAGGGCATGGTCATGGTGCCGGACGGCTGCCAGGCGCTGATCACCCGGTTCGGCAAGCTGGAGAAGATCGTCGGACCCGGCCGGGTCGTGCTGCTGAGCCCGTGGAAGCGGGTGTCGTACATCGTCAACACCACCATCGAGTACCCGTTCAACGCGCCGGTGCGCGAGGCGCCGACGAAGGGTGGCGTGAAGGCGTCGATCGACCTGTTCATCCAGTTCCGGATCAGCGACCCCACCGAGTTCGTCTACACGCTGGGCGCGGTGCGCGGCTTCGAGGAGAAGCTGAGCAACGCGGTGAGCGAGACGATCCGCAGCCTCATCTACGAGCAGGAGGCCGCCGGTATCTACGACATGGTCGGTGAGGACACCGGCCGCCTGCTGGAGCAGCTCAACCAGCAGTTCCGCCCGGCCGTCGAGCTGACCAACGCCAACATCACCCACGCCGAGCCCTCCGATCAGCGCTACCGCATGGACCTGGCGGCGCCCGAGATGGTGCGGGTGGCCAAGGAGGCGTACACGCACGAGTACGCGCTCCAGCTCCGCAAGGAGCAGGACGAGGGCGACCTCACCCGGGAACTCGCCTCCAGCCTGGAGACGCTCTCCGCGATCCAGGCCGACATCGCCCAGTACCAGGCGCAGATGGACACCGCCGTCGAGCGCGAGACCAACCGCGCCGAGGCGCTCGCCCGGCAGCGCTACGTCCAGGCCGAGTCGGAGGCGAAGGCGAACGCGGCCCTCCTGGAGGCGCAAGCCCTCGACATCCGCGCGGTGACCGCGGCGGAGGCGCCGGAGATCCTGGAGTACCGCTACCAGCAGCAGGTGCTGGACACGCTGGAGCAGGTCGCCGACCACCTGCCGCGGCTGGTGCGCATCGGCGGCACGGCGGACGCGGGGATCGACTTCCTGGAGCTGGCCCGCGAGCTGATCGGCGAGCGCGGCACGGAACTGTTCACCGAGGAGGACACGGCCGCCGTACGGGCGCGTCTCGCCGAGGTGTCCGAGCGGATCGCCGCGCGCGAGGCGGAGATCGGCGCGCTGCTGGCCGCAGATCGGCCCACGGTGCCGCAGGCGCCCGACCAGCCCGACCAGCCCGACCCCGAGTCGGCCCACAGCTCCGACAGCTCCGACGTCTCCGAGGAGGCCGCCCAGTGAGCACCGTCCGTTCCAACCGCCGGTCGGTCATCTCCGAGAAGGTCGCCCCCTGGAGCGACATCGCGCGGCTCCTGCGCGGCGGCGAGGCCGACACCCTGATCCCGGTCATCATCCCCCGTCACCGGCGCCGCCTGTGGTGGATGCTGCCGCTGTGGCTCGGCGTCTACGCCCTGCTCATGGGCGTGATGCTGACGCTGGGGGAGGCGGACTCCGAGTCGGCCGCCGGGGACTTCGCCTACGGCACCCTCGCCACCCTCTCCTACGTCGGCGGCGTCGTGCTGCTGCTGATCGGCGCGCTGTGGTGGTGGCGCTCCTCGATCGTCGAGATCGAGCAGGGCACCAACGGCGTGCTGACCCGCTACGGCGCGGTCGTGCGCACCCTGGACGCCGGCCGCCACTATCTGTGGCACCCGTGGTCGCGGGTGGACTTCGTCGTCGACGTGGCCACAGAGATCCCGTACTCCGCGCCGGTGATGGCCTGCCCGACGCAGGAGAACGTCCCTCTCCGCTCCATCGAGTTCTTCCTGAAGTTCCGCATCACCGACGCCGTGCTGTTCGTCCGCACCATCGGCGCGGGCAACTTCGACCTGGTGCTCTCCAGCGCCGTACAGGACGCGATCCGGCAGCGGGCACGCAAGATGCGCACCGAGCGCGCCTACGACCTGCGCGGCTCGGACGTGGCCGACATGCAGGAACTGCTCAACCGTCAGCTGTCCGGCTACGGCGTGCGCATCACCGGCTCCAACATCCCGGACGTCCAGCTGCCGACGCAGTACCAGCAGCACCTCGCCACCCGGGAGCGGGTCGCCAAGGAGCGCACCGCTTACGAGCAGGAGTGGGGCCTGATCCGCAAGCGCCGGATCGACCAGCTGGGCATGGACATCGAGCGCGCCAAGAAGGTGCGGGACGCCCGGATCGTCGAGGTCAGGGCCGCGCTGAACCGGGCCCGCGAAGAGGTCGCCCAGCTGCTCGAACAGCAGGAGACCAACGCCCAGCGCGTGCGGTTCGAGATCGAGACGCGGGGCCGCAGCGGCCTGATCGCCGCCGAGAACGAGGCCCGCGCCCAGCGCGCCCTCGCCACCGCCTACCGCGACAACCGCGCCGTCCTGCAGTACGAACTGGCCCGTCGCCGCCTGGAGGTGGGCGCGAAGCTCGCCGGCAAGGCCCCGCAGCCGGTGGTGGTACGGACCGACGGCACGAGCGCCGACACCTCGGCCCTGACCACCCTCCTCACCGCGCAGCTGCTGCCCCGGCTGACGGCTCAGCCGTCGGTCGACGCGCGGCAGTGGGCCCATCAGTTGGCGCGCTTCGAGGACGACGGAAGCGGCGAGGAGTAGGACAGCGTGGCCGCGGGCCGGGTGGGATCTCCCTTCCGGCCCGTAGGCTGACGGCATGGGTGCCGTGAAGACCAAGCGGATGCCGCGGGCCGTCCGTGAACAGCAGATGCTGGACGCCGCTGTGCGGACCTTCGGCCAACGGGGGTACATGGCCGCGTCGATGGACGAGATCGCCGAACTCGCGGGCGTCTCCAAGCCGTTGGTGTACCTGTACCTCAACTCGAAGGAGGACCTTTTCACCGCCTGCATACGGCGGGAGGCGGCCGCGCTCACCGAGGCCGTCCGTGCGGGCGTCCGGCGCGACGCGCCCGCCGACCGCCAACTCTGGGAAGGGCTCGGCGCGTTCTTCACGCACACCGCGCAGAACCCGGACGGCTGGTCCGTCCTGCACCTGCAGGCCCGCACCCATGGCGAGCCCTTCGCCGCCGAGGTCGCCGCGATGCGCGCGGAGATCGTCGCGTTCGTCACGCAGCTGATCCTCGCGGCGGCTCGGGAGGCCCATCGCGACCCCGACCTCCCCGAGAGCGAGGTCGCCGGTCTCGCCGAAGCCCTGGTGGGTGCCGCCGAGTCGCTGGCGGCCTGGGCCAACGCCACGCCGGGCGTGACGGCGAGACAGGCGGCGGCCACCTTGATGAACTTCGCGTGGGCGGGCCTCGGCAACCTCATGGACGGCCGGCCCTGGACGCCGCCGGACGCCCCTCACGAGGCGAGCGGATAGACCCTCACGAGGCGAGCGGGTAGACCTCGCCGGCCAGGTGGACGCGATCCCCACCGCCGCCCCGCAGCTCGAACCGCCCGCCCTCCGCCGCGTACGTCACCGTCCCCGGCAGCAGCACCGGCGCCTTGAACTCCGCCCGTACCAGCACCGCCTCCGGTGTGCCGTGCGCGGCGAGGCAGCGGGCCACCGTCCACATGCCGTGCGCGATGGCCCGGGGGAAGCCGAACAGGCGGGCGGTGAGGGGGTGGAGGTGGATGGGGTTCCGGTCGCCGGAGGCCGCACCGTAGCGGCGTCCGACATCGGCGGCTAGCCGCCATCCGGCGACGGCGGGCAGGGGTTTGTGCTCCTCCCGGACGTCCGTCACCGGCGATGCCGCCTGACGGCCGTCCGTGCGATGCCGGGCCAGATAGGTGCTCCGGGACTCCCACACGACCTGCTCGCCCGACCGCACCGAGGTGACCACGCTCGCCTCCGTGCCCCGCCGGTGGGGCGCCAACTCATCGACGTGCACGGCGAGTTCGTACTCTCCGGTGGCCGTCAGTGCCGTGTACCGGGTGATCTCGATCGACGTGTGGACGAGTCCCAGCAGCGGCAGCGGAAAGTCTCTGCCGCTCATCAGCCGCATGGCGAGCGGGAAGCCCAGCACATGGGGATACGTCAGTGGCAGCGAGTCGTCGCCGGTCGGGAAGCCGCACACCCGCTCGTACGCGGCGAGCCGCGTCAGGTCGATGCGCACACCGGGCAGTTCGAGCCGGGTGCGCGGGTAGTCGGCGTCCGGGCGGGGCCGCTTGAAGGGGGACAGGAGGGCGCCCCGCGCGAGGAGGGGGCCGAGCGCCGGGGAACTGGTCAGTGTGGTCTGCATCAGGCCCCCAGCAGGCTCTGGCCGCACACCCGGACGACCTGCCCGTTGACCGCGCCCGACGCCGGATCGGCCAGCCAGGCGGTCGTCTCGGCGACATCGATCGGCAGCCCGCCTTGCGCGAGTGAGTTCATGCGCCGGCCCGCCTCGCGGATGAACAGGGGAATCGCGGCGGTCATCTTCGTCTCGATGAAGCCGGGCGCCACCGCGTTGACCGTCACCCCGTGCTCGGCGAGTGCGCGCGGCGCGAGGGAGCGGACCAGACCGACGATCCCCGCCTTGCTCGCCCCGTAGTTGGTCTGCCCGGCGTTCCCCGCCAGCCCCGCGATCGACGCGGTCGCCACGATCCGGCCGCCCCGCTTGAGCGTCCCGCTCGCCAGCAGCGCGTCCGTCGTGCGCAGCACGCTCGCGAGATTGACGTCGAGCACCGAACTCCAGCGCTCGGCGGGCATGTTGACCAGTCGGCGGTCGCGCGTGATGCCGGCGTTGTGGACCAGGACGTCCAGCCCGTCGGGCAGCGCGGCCGCGATGCGCTCGCCCGCGTCGGGGGCGGTGATGTCGAGCGCGAGGGCGGAGCCGCCGAGCCGTTCGGCCACCCGCCGCGCGTCCTGTTCGGCCTGCGGGACGTCGAGTACGACGACCCGGGCGCCGTCCCTGGCCAGCGTCTCGGCGACCGCCTCGCCGATGCCGCGCGCGCCGCCGGTGACGAGGGCGGTGCGGCCGGTGAGGGGGCGGTCGGGGTCGGCGGGCGCCGCGCTCTCGTCGTGGGCACCCACCTCGATCACCTGGCCGCTGACGTACGCCGACTTGGGGGAGAGGAGGAAACGCAGGGTCGACTCGGCGGCACGCGCGTCCGCCAGCCGTACGAGATTCACCGTCCGGCCCCGCCCGATCTCCTTGCCGAGGGAGCGTGTGAAACCCTCCAGGGCCTGCTGGGTGGCCGCCTGGTGATGGTCGGCGGGGTCCAGGAAGGCGCCGAGCACCACGACCCGGCCGCTCTCGGTGACCGATCGCACCACGGGGTGCAGGGCCGCGTGCACCTCGGCGAGCGTCTCGACGTCCCGCACCCCTGTGGCGTCCAGGACGACTGCGGCGGGCTTCTCGGTGGAACCCGTCAGCGCGAGGCCCGTGCCGGTCAGGCCGAGGCTCGTATCCGTCAGGTCGAGGGCCGACTTGCCGGCGGTGAGCAGGAGCTGGTCGCCCTGCAACCCGGGCCGCTCCGGTGACCAGCGTTTCAGCGGTGCGGGCTGCGGCAACCCGAGCCGGCGGGTGAGGAAGCGGCCGGGCGCGGTGCCGGTGAAGCTCAGATAGCGGTCGGCCATGTCAGTCCCACTCCCAGTGCGCTCCGTACTGACTCCGGAGTAAGGTTACCCGAGGTAAGGCATGGCAGGCGTGAGGAGTGGGTGGAGATGAGCCCCGTGAAACCACCAGCGGTCCGGCGCGTCGCGATCATCGGCGGCACCCGCATCCCGTTCGCCCGCTCCGACGGCCCGTACGCCACCGCCTCCAACCAGGACATGCTCACGGCCGTGGTCGACGGCCTGACCGTGCGGTACCGGCTCGGCGATCCGGGCGCGGTCGGCGAGGTGGTCGCCGGGGCCGTCCTCAAGCACAGCCGGGACTTCAATCTCGCCCGCGAGACCGTCCTCGGCTCGAAGCTGGACCCGCGCACACCCGCGTACGACATCCAGCAGGCCTGCGGCACGGGCCTGCAGGCCGTCATCGCCGCCGCCAACAAGATCGCGCTCGGCCAGACCGAGTCGGCGATCGCGGGCGGCGCGGACACGGCCAGCGACGCACCCCTCGGTGTCAACGACGAGCTGCGCCGCATCCTGCTGGCGGCACGGCGGGCCAAGTCGCCGGGCGGGCGACTCAAGGCGCTGGCGGGCGTACGGCCGTCCCACCTGATCCCCGACATCCCGCGCAACGCCGAGCCCCGCACGCACCTCTCCATGGGCGAGCACGCCGCCGTCACCGCCCGAGCCTGGGGAATCTCCCGCGAGGCCCAGGACGAGCTGGCGGCGACGAGTCACCAGCGGCTGGCGGCGGCGTACGAACGTGGCTTCTTCCAGGACCTGGTCGTGCCCTTCCGGGGGCTGGACCGTGACCAGAACATGCGGCCCGGTTCAACGCCGGAGAAACTCGCCGCGCTCAAGCCGGTGTTCGGCCTCGACAGGCCCGATCCGACCATGACGGCGGGCAATTCGACGCCGCTCACGGACGGGGCGGCGGTGGTGCTGCTGGCGAGCGAGGAGTGGGCGCAGGCGCGGGGGCTGGAACCCCTGGCGTACCTCACCGCGTACGAGACGGCGGCCGTGGACTTCGTACGGGGCGATGTCGCGGGCGGTGAGGACGGACTGCTGATGGCACCGGCGTACGGGGTCCCCCGCATGCTGGAGCGGGCCGGACTCACCCTCACCGACTTCGACTTCGTCGAGATCCATGAGGCCTTCGCCTCCCAGGTGCTGGCCACACTGGCGGCGTGGGAGAAGCGCGGGCTCGCCCCCGTGGACCGTGCCCGGCTGAACGTGGCGGGCTCGTCCCTGGCCACCGGGCACCCCTTCGCCGCGACCGGTGCGCGGATCGTGGCGACGCTGGGCAAGTTGCTGGCGGAGAAGGGCGGTTCGGGTCGCGGACTGATCTCGGTCTGCGCGGCGGGCGGGCAGGGCGTGACGGCTGTCCTGGAGCGAAGGTAAGGGAAGGGAGACGAAGCTGAGGGTCCCTCACATAACCCCCGACGTTGCACATTCCCGGCCCGGGACCACCCCCGAACCCGCACAACCCCCACACGCGGGCCCCGTACGATCGCCTGCCTAACCAGCGGTAACCCTTTCCGCAGGCCTCGGCAGGTGAACGCCACGGTGCGCGAGGCACGTACGTCATGCAGCAAGCAGTTTCGTCGCTGCACGCCCGCCGCAGGAGCCGCCCGTGTCCACCCCGCTTCCCTCGTTCGCCCCTTCAGCAGCCTTCGACGACGCTCCCGGACCCACCCTGGTGCATCCCGAGACACGGCGGCTGGACGGCGTCGTACGGGAGGTGTACGTACCGCCGTTCGCGCCGCCGGTGACCCACGGGTCGCTCGCGGACCTGCCCTTCGACAACGCGGCCGCGGCCCCGGACGCGGTGGTCCTCAGCCGTAAGGGCGGGAACGGGCAGTGGACGGATGTGACGGCGGCCGAGTTCGCCGAGCAGGTGCAGGCGGTGGCCAAGGGGCTCGTCGCCGAGGGGCTGATGCCCGGGGACCGGATCGCCGTCATGTCGCGGACGCGGTACGAGTGGACACTCCTCGACTTCGGCGCGTGGGCGGCGGGCCTGGTGACGGTTCCCGTCTACCCCACGTCCTCCGTCTTCCAGACCCGCTGGATCCTCCAGGACTCCGGTGCGGTGGCCCTGGTCGCCGAGACCGCCGCCCAAGCGGCCGCCCTCGGCCCCGAACTGGACCGCGTACCCGATCTGCGCCACATGTGGGTGATGGAGAAGGGGCACGTGGAGCGGCTGGCGGAGCTGGGCCGGCAGCAGCCGGACGGCGAAGTGGGCGTACGGCGCGGCATGCTGGTGCCGGACACGCTGGCGACGCTGATCTACACATCGGGCACGACGGGCCGCCCCAAGGGCTGCGCGCTGACCCACGGCAACTTCTTCGCCGAGGTGGACAACGCGATCGAACTCCTCTACCCGATCTTCAAGGCGAGGACGAGCGAGGAGGCGTCGGTGTTGCTGTTCCTGCCGATGTCGCACGTCTTCGGACGCATGGTGGCGGTGGCCTGCGTCCGGGCCAGGGTCCGCCTCGGCCACGCCCCGAGCATCAAGGCGGAGCACCTGCTGCCGGACCTGGCGGCCTTCCGCCCGACCTGTCTGCTGACCATCCCCTACATGCTGGAGAAGGTCTTCAACAGCGCCCGCGCCAAGGCCGAGGCGGGCGGCCGCGCCTCGTCCTTCGACCGCGCGGCGTCGGTGGCCGAGCGCTACGGCGAGGCGATGGAGGCCCGGCACGCGGGGACGGGCGGCGGCCCGAGCGCGACGCTCAAAACGGCCCGCGCCTTCTACGACCCCCTGGTCTACCGCCGTATCCGCAACGCCATGGGCGGCCGGGTGAGGTACGCGATCTGCGGCGGCTCACCGCTCGGCCGCCGACTGGCCGCCTTCTTCGCCGGCGCGGGCATCGAGATCTACGAGGGCTACGGGCTGACGGAGACCACGGGCGCCTCGACGGTGACCCCGCCCCTGAAGCCCCGCCTGGGCACGGTGGGCTGGCCTCTGCCCGGCACCCGGATACGCATCGCGGCGGACGGCGAGATCCTCATCGCCGGCGACCAGGTGTTGCGCGGCTACTGGGACCCGGCGGCGGGCGGCGTGGTCCCGGCCGCGGCGGACGGCTGGCTGGCCACGGGGGACATCGGCGCCCTGGACGACGAGGGCTACCTCACGATCACCGGCCGCAAGAAGGAACTGCTGATCACGGCCGGCGGCAAGAGCGTGGCCCCCGCGCCCCTGGAGAACTGGCTCCGCTCGCACCCTCTCATCTCCCAGTGCATCGTCCTGGGCGACCGCCGCCCTTACGTCTCCGCCCTGATCACCCTGGACATGGACGGCGTCACCCACTGGCGCCGGATGAACGGCAAGCACCCGGTCCCCGCCGAACTCCTCGTCGACGACGACGAGTTGCGGGCGATCCTGCAGCGCGCCGTGGACGAGGCCAACAAGCTGGTCTCCCGCCCGGAGTCCATCCGCCGCTTCGCGATCCTGCCGGCCGACTTCACGGAGATGGACGGCCATCTGACACCGTCGATGAAGCTGCGGCGGGAGGCGGTCATGCGGGACTTCGCGGCGGAGGTGGAGGCGTTGTACGCCAAGTAGCGTGTGATTCACGTCACTGTGCGGGGTGGAACTCGACGGCGGGTGTCGGCGAACAGCAGGAGACCATGACACCCGGTCTTCGAGGGATACCACATGAACCACAGAGGTAGGACGTGACGCTCGCGCCGAGCTCGGGCGCCGCCTTCGCCGCGGCAACGGCGGCGCACGACGGCTCCGACAGCTCGGTCATCGAACGGTCCTGGGAGACGCCCGACACGTTCGCCGTGATCTTCGACCGCTACGCCGACGACATCCACCGCTACATCGCACGACGTCTGGGCTCCGACACCGCCGACGACCTGATGGCGGAGACCTTCGTGATCGCCTTCCAGCGGCGTCGCCGCTACGACCTGTCGCACGCCCACGCCCGGCCCTGGCTGTACGGCATCGCCACCAACCTGATCGGCCGTCACCGCAGAGAGGAAGCCCGCCGGCTGCGGGCACTGTCACGCATGGCGGCGCTGCCTCCGGCCCGGCAGGACAGCGGTCCCGAGCACACGGTCACCGAGAAGCTGGGCGCCGGGGGGACCCACGGCGCGTTGGCCGGGGCGCTCGCCGAACTGCCCGCCCGGTACCGGGACGTGCTGTTCGTCATCGCCTGGGGAGACCTCGACTACGAGGAGGCCGCGCAGGCCCTGGGCGTACCCGTCGGCACGGTGCGCTCCCGCCTGCACAGAGCCCGCACCAGGCTGCGACGGGCCCTGGGCGGACCGGATCGCACCCCCTCGACCGCACCTCAGAAGGAGACCGACCGTGGATGAACTGACGAGGGTGCGCGCATGGGAAGCCGCCCCGAACGGACCTTCCGACCAGGCCCGCGCCGCCGCCCGAGCCCGCCTCCAAACCGCCATGGACGAGGAGTCCCGCAGCCTCGCATTCCGCGGCCGTGCGCTGAGCCGACGCCTCATGTTCCGTGCCTCGCTCGCCGGGCTGGGCGCGGCGGCCGTGGGCGTCGCCGTCGTCGTGGCACGCGGCGACGAGGACGACAGCACGCCTCGTCTGCGCACGGTCAGCGCGACGGAGGTGCTGCGCAGGGCCGCCGAGCGGACCCGCACCCAGGGCAGCGATCTGCCCGTGCCGCGCGACGACCAGTACTTCTACACCCTGACCTACATCACGCGGACGCCGGTGAAGGGCGGCAGGACCAGAACGTGGACCGACGAGAGCTGGATGTCGGTCGACGGTTCCAAGCCCTCGCGGCGGGAGGAGTACGGAAAGGTCCACAACGATCCCCCGCTCGGCGAGCACGAGGTGCGTTGGCCTCCCACCGTCTACTCCAAGCTCCAGAAGCTGCCGACGGACCCCGACAAGCTCCTGGACCGCTTCAGGTTCGGCCAGAAGGTGTCACCGGAGACCGACAGGCACGCGTTCATGGAGGGATGCATGCTGATGATGGGGCCGCGTGTGATGCCCCCCGGCCTGCAGGCCGCCGCCTTCGAAGCGCTGTCGAAGCTGCCCCGGATCCGCCTGGACTACGACGACGTGGACGTCGACGGCCGGAGCGCGGTCGGCGTCTCGTACCCCGAGCTGGACTGGACCTTCCTCTTCGATCGCCGGACCTACGACTACTTGGGCCTGCGCACCAAGGGGAGCGTTCCGAAGAAGGTGGGCAAGGACGACTGGGTGCAGACCGGCTGGTACTGGGAGACCAGGACCCTGCAGGACATCCAGGTGGTCGACCGCATCGGACAGCAGGGCTGAGCCACGGCTCAGGCGGAACCGTTCGCGGTCTTCAGCGCCCGCTCCAGCAAGCGGTCGGCCAGATCGGTGAAGGCCGTGCTCAGGGCTTTGTCCGTGGTCTGCCGGGCGTAGGACTGGAAGACCAGGGCGGCCGTGGCCTGCACGGCGGGGGAGACATGCTTCGCATCGATGTGGAGCTCCCGTTGCAGCTGCAGGGGTACGGGCCACCTCCTCGGCCAGGGCACCTTCGGCGGCTCGGGGCAGATGTCGTCTCCGACCTCCCTGAGCACCTCGGCGGGCCTGCGTCCCGCCAGACTCGCGGCGATCGTCGCTTCCGCCACCGAGACGGACATGTCCCGGACGGCGTTCCACAGGCCGTCCTGCTGCTCCGGCGGCAGTGGCTGCGGGTTGAGCGGCACCCCGCCGACAACGGGATGGGGAGGCACGTACGGCGGGCGCGACTCGACGAGCGGCCACAACCGCGGGTTCAAATGGGCCAGCAGCCTCAGGACGTCAATGGTCGTCGCCGCGCGCTTGACGGTTGCCACAGTGGTTTCCTTCCCTGGATCTCGGTGACAGCGTGAGACCGTAGGGCGTCCTGGTACGGCTGTTCGGGCATTGGCCCTTTCGAGGGCGCGGCCGTCAAGAGCGCGGCCGCGCCCGGCGACACCGCGCTACGGCAGGATCTCCAGCCGCACCGCGCTTTCGGTGCCCCGCAGGCCGGAGGCCAGGCAGTCCGTGGGCAGTTGCCGGGGCAACGAGGTCACGGTCCGGCGTACGGCGTGGCCTTCGCCGCGTCCCTCCACGACCCGGCCGGACTGCAGGACGACCAGTACGCCGGCGACCCGGACGGTGGTGGCGCCGTCGATGACGACCAGCGACCGGCCGCCGTCGGCATAGCGGACGGTTTCGGTGCCGTGCGCGCCGGTCAGCGAGACGCAGGACGCCGACGGCGCGACGGCGTGGAAGGAGCCGGCGGCCGCCGAGGTGTGGCCGGAGACGGTGGTGCAGGTGTAGCTCACGTCCGCGTGGTTGTGGGTCTTACGGGGCTGGAGGGTCAGCGGTGGGTCGTAGCGGCTACTGGCGTTGCCCGCGCAGGTGACGGACTCGTGCCCGCCTGTACCGGCCTGACTGGCCGGCGCCCCCGACAGCGATGAGACAAGGAGCACCAGTGCCCCCAGCGTGACCGCCCTACCGTGCCTGCTCGACACATGCCCTCCCGCAAGTCGTCCAGCGTTACCCGTGCTTCAACCGCCTGGAGGAATCCGCCGCTTCGGGCGCGCGGAAGCGCGCCGACGGCACGCACCCGCCACATGCGCTGTCACGCGCGCGTCTGTTCCAGACGGGGCGCAGTGGGTTGCTTGGAGCCCGGCACAAGGCGGGTAGGAAGCGCCGGACGTCCTCGTCCAGGGCGCATGAACCCGAGCAGGAGGAGATCCGAGTGAGCCGTACGACCGCCGACGCCGCGACGACCGCGCGCGTGCGCGTGTTCGCCATGATGGACGCCGACGGGGACCGGGTCGTCACGCGGCACGACTACCTCTCCCGGATCGACCGGACCGTCGTGGCCACCGGGCGTACGGAGGACGATCCGCTCGTCGTCGCCGCCCGCGCGGAGGGCGTCAAGGCATGGAGTGAGATGGACGCCGACGGCGACGGGCAGCTGACCTTCGACGAGTACAACGCGTGGGTGGGCGCCGACAAGTTCGACAACGTCTGCCGGTTCGCGCTGGGCGCGCTCTTCGACCTCGCTGACGCGGACGGCGACGGCGCTCTGGACAAGGCGCAGTTCACGACGCTGCGCACCGCACTGAACAATTCCCCCGGCAACGCCGCCGCCGCGTTCGACGCGCTGGACGCCGACGGCGACGGCCGGGTCGCCCGCGACGCGTACCTGGCGTCGATCCGCGCGTACATCGTGGGCGACAGCTCACCGATGGGCGAAGTCCTGTACTGAGGCGTGTCTCACCCGGGACCCACACGGGTGAACGTCAGATGCGTGACTCCGCTGGGCGAGGAGGCGGCCTCGACCTCGTAGTCCTTCTCGACGTCCGCCAGGCCGTCCCAGAGGCGCACGCCCCGCCCGAGCAGGATCGGGACCACCGCGACGTGCAGGTGGTCGATGAGCCCGGCGGCGAGGAAGTCGCGGATCACGGTGGGGCCCCCGCCGATGCGCACGTCCTGCCCGCCCGCGGCCTTGCGGGCCGTCTCCAGCGCCTCGGCGGGCGAAGCGTCGAGGAAGTGGAACGTCGTGCCGCCCTCCATCTCGATCGACGGGCGCTGCTGATGGGTGAGGACGAAGGCCGGTGTGTGGAACGGCGGGTTGGGCCCCCACCACCCCTTCCACTCCGGGTCCTCGTGCCATCCGGGGTGGCCGAACTTCCCGGCGCCCATGATCTCGGCACCGATCCCCGGCGCGAACTGCCGCGCGAAGGCGTCGTCGAGGCCGCCGCTCCCGCCGGGCCGGCCGGTCATCTCGTGCCACCACCGCGTGGCGAACATCCACTCGTGCAGCCGTTCCCCGGCGTGACCGAACGGCGCGTCAAGACTCAGACCCTCACCGGTGCCGAAGCCGTCGAGCGAGATGGAGAAGTTGTGGACGCGGGCGAGTGACATGACCGGCGACTCCTTTCCTTCTGCTGGCTCTTCCTTCTGCTGGTCACGACTCATGAAACAGCCCCTGGCGCGGGAGGTCGAGGAAGGCGAGCCTTTGATCCTCGTTCAACTTCTCGCTCCGACCTGGAGTGTTTCCGAGCGCGACGTCGGGAAGACGGTCCGGGCGGAACTCATGCTTGAGGAAGGGGAATCATGATCATGGAAAACGGTTGCCGTCTCGTTACGACAACTGCTTGACGTGACATGCCGCGGCCGCGTTGGCTACCGCCACCCGGGTAGCAACGCCGCACCTCCGCTCGGAAGGCACCTGTAGTGAACGCACGTACCCCCCACACGCCCGTTGTACGCCGTATCGCCATAGCCCTGGCCGCGTCCGCCTCGGCGCTCTCGCTCACCGCGTGCGGTGTCATCGACGGGATCGGGGGTGGTGACAGCTCCGCGTCTCCCGAGAAGGGCGACGACATCACGGTGGGTCTCCTCCTGCCGGACAAGGACACGGCCCGCTTCGAGAAGTTCGACTACCCCCTCATCAAGAAGGAGGTCGGCGACCTCACCAACGGCAAGGGCAAGGTCGCCTACGCCAACGCCGAGGCGAGCGCGGACAAGCAGAGCCGGCAGTTCCAGCAGATGATCGACGACCAGGTGGACGTGATCCTGGTGGACGCGTTGGACGCCAAGGCCATCGCGTCGGACGTGCAGAAGGCCAAGGACGCGGGCATTCCCGTCATCGCCTACGACCGGCTCGCCGAGGGACCGATCGACGCGTACGTCTCGCACGACAACGAGCTCGTCGGCGAGGTGCAGGGCCGCTCGCTCGTCCAGGAACTCGGCTCGAAGGCCGCCTCCAGCAAGGTCGTCATGATGAACGGCGACCCCGACGACCCGAACACGGCGCGTTTCAAGGAGGGTGCGCTCGACGAGCTCCAGGGCGAGGTGAACATCGTCAAGCAGTACGACACCGACAAGTGGTCGCCGGAGGTCGCCAAGGCGAACATGGAGAAGGCGATCAAGGCCGTCGGGCTCTCCGACATCGCCGCCGTCTACTCGGCGAACGACGGCATGGCCGGCGCCGTCATAGACGCGCTGAAGGAGGCGGGCGCCACCAGGATTCCGCCGGTGACGGGGCAGGACGCGAATCTGGACGCGGTGCAGCGGATCGTCGCGGGCGAGCAGTTCATGACCGTGTACAAATCGTTCCTGCTGGAGGCGACCAACGCCGCGAAGATGGCCGTGTACAAGGTCCAGGGACGCGACATCGAGTTCGACGCGCTGACCGCGGACTCGGTCGACAGCCCGACACAGAAGAACATCCCGGCCCAGCTGGTGCCCGTGGTCGCCCTCACGAAGGACAACATCGAGGACACGGTGATCCAGGACGGGGTCTACACCGTCAAGCAGATCTGCACCGCTGAGTACGCGGCGGACTGTGCGGCGATCGGCCTGAATTAGCCATTGCCCCGGCGACAGCCCTCCACCAGGTCCGCGAACGCCCGGGCCGGCGGGCTCAGCGCCTCCCAGCGGCGTACGGCCCAGCCGACGGGCAGGGGCCGCAGGGCGGGCAGGGGGATGAGACGCAGGTCGCGGCCGCCGGCGCCGTGGCTGTCGCCGGGCACGGGCAGTCCGGGCAGTGCGGGGACCACCGCCCGCCCGACCCCCAGCTCGGCCAGCAGCAGTGCCGTGTCCCAGTCGGCGACGCTCGTGTCGTGCGCGAACCGGACGCCCAACTCGGCGCAGGCGGCGTCCAGATGAGCCGCCGAGGCGGAGTTCGGCGGCAGCCGGATCAGCCGTACGTCCCGAAGGTCGGCGCCGACATCGACGTGACGCCGCTCGGCCAGCGGATCGTCGGCCCGTACCGCCAGCACCCACGGCAGCTCCACCACCGGCCGCTGCTCGATACCGCGCACCGGCGGCCCCAGGGTGATCCAGGCCAGGTCGAGCGTGCCGTCGGCCAGCGCGTCGAAGCTGCCGCGGCCCGAACTCACCGTGCGGAACTCCAGGTTGACCTTGGGGTGCCGCCGCCGGTAAGCGACGACCGCCTCCGACATGAAGTGCCGTACGGTCGTCGCCCCCGTCGCCACCCGCACGTACCCGCTCTCCCCGTCGACGAGATCCCGCAGCTGCCGTACCGCCAGATCCAGCCCGGAGATCCCCTCGGCGGCGGCCGCCTCCAGCACCCGCCCGGCCTGCGTCGGCACGACCCCCCGAGGCTGCCGCTCCAGCAACGCGACCCCGGTCTCCCGCTCCAGCCGCTTCACATGCTGACTCACCGCGGACTGGGTGCATCCGAGCTCCCGGGCCACCGAACTGAGGCTCCCGGCCCGGCACACGGCCACGAACACGCGCAGATCATCGAGGGTCATGACCCCCAAGTTAATCCTTGGGTTCAGCGACAAATCCCAAGGATTGACTGGACTTTGCCCGATGTACGACGATCCTGAACGGGCCCGGGCGGCAACCCGCTCCCCACCCTCGCCGGAGTCCGGACCGGTGCGGGGGAGGGAGCGGGTGCCGACCCAAGACGACCGCAAGCGCCGAAAGGACGGCACGTGTCGACTCCCGCCGCTCAAGCCGAGTCCTGGCTGGAGGATCTCGGCGCCGCGAACATCCCGCACCCCGGAGGCACCCTCCTCGCCCACCTGAACCGAGTGCACGCCCGCCTCGCCACCTGGAACGCCCGCCCCGCCCTCCGACTCGCCGGTCTGTGCCACGCGTTCTACGGCACCGACGGATTCCCGAAGGCCCTGCTGACCCTCGACCGCCGTAGCGAGCTGGTGGAGGTGATCGGTGCGGAGGCGGAGTCGATCGTGTACTTCTACGGCGCCTGCGACCGCGAGTCCACGTATCCGATCCTCGCGGACCAGGGCTCCGGCCTCCGTGATCGCTTCACGGGCCGCTCCCATCGAGCGGACGTGCGTCTGCGCCGCGACTTCGCCGAGCTCACCGCCGCCAACGAGCTCGACCTCGCCGACCATGATCCGAGGTTCCGTGAACAGTACGGCGCTGATCTGTTCGCCTTGTTCAGCCGCTTCCGGCCGTTGTTGAGCCGGTCGGCCTGGCAGGACTGCCTGACCCTTGACTTCACAGGACGATCGCGTCACATTCGCATTTCTGACACATCGTCAGGGTCAATCGACGGTCTGGGTCCAGGCGGGAGCGGCAATCATGACCACTGACGCGAACCCCTCACGAAGACACGTGCTCGCCGTGGGCACGACTGCGGCGGCCCTCGGCGTCGTCGGTACGTCCCAACAGAGCGTCCACGCCGCCGACTTACCCCTCCTCGGCACCTGCGACGTCGTCGTCATCGGCTCCGGTGCCGCCGGCATGACCGCCGCCCTGACCGCCGCCAAGCAGGGCCTGAGCTGTGTGGTGCTGGAGAAGGCGCCCACCTTCGGCGGGTCCGCCGCCCGGTCCGGGGCCGGGATCTGGATTCCCAACAACTCGGTGATCCTGGCGGCCGGCGTCCCGGACACCCCCGCGAAGGCCGCCGCCTACCTCGCCGCCGTGGTCGGCCCGGACGTCCCCGTCGAGCGGCAGCAGGCCTTCCTCGCCCACGGCCCGGCGATGCTCTCCTTCGTCATGGCCAACAGCCCGCTCCGGTTCCGCTGGATGGAGGGGTACAGCGACTACTACCCCGAGCTGCCGGGCGGCCTGCCGAACGGCCGCTCCATCGAGCCCGACCAGCTCGACGGCAACCTGCTCGGTGCCGAACTGGCCCGGCTGAACCCGCCGTACATGGACGTGCCCGCCGGCATGGTCGTCTTCAGTGCCGACTACAAGTGGCTGGCCCTGGCCGCGGTGAACGCCAAGGGTGCGGCCGTGGCGGCGGAGTGTCTCGCGCGCGGTACGGCTGCCGCGCTGCGCGGGGAGAAGCCGCTGACCATGGGGCAGTCGCTGGCGGCCGGCCTGCGCGTCGGGCTGCGGTCGGCCGGAGTTCCGGTGTGGCTGGGCACGCCGCTCACCGACCTGTACGTCGAGAGCGGCGCCGTAGCCGGAGCGGTCGTCACCCGGGACGGCGCCCCCGCCCTGGTCCGCGCCCGCCGAGGCGTGATCGTCGGCTCGGGCGGCTTCGAGCACAACGCGGCGATGCGCGACCGCTATCAGCGCGCGCCCATCGGCACGGACTGGACGGTGGGCGCGAAGGAGAACACCGGTGACGGCATCCAGGCGGGCGCACGGCTCGGCGCCGCCCTCGGGCTCATGGACGACGCCTGGTGGGGCCCGTCGATCCCGCTCCCCGACCAGCCGTACTTCTGCCTCGCCGAACGCACCCTCCCCGGCGGCCTGTTGATCAATGCGGCCGGGGCGCGGTTCGTCAACGAGGCGGCTCCTTACAGCGATGTCGTCCACACCATGTACGACGTCCACGACACGAGCCCCGCCATCCCGTCCTGGCTGATCGTCGACCAGAACTACCGCAACCGGTACCTCTTCAAGGACGTCCTGCCGGCCCTGCCCCTCCCCGCCGCCTGGTACGACTCCGGCGCCGCGCACAAAGCCTGGACCCTGGACGCGCTCGCCACCTCGATCGGCGTCCCGGCGACGGCCCTGCGGACGACGGTGGACCGCTTCAACTCCCAGGCACTGCGCGGCGAGGACCCCGACTTCCACCGGGGCGACAGCGCCTACGACCACTACTACACGGACCCGTCGGTCCGGCCCGACTCATGCCTGGCCCCGCTCTGGCTGCCTCCCTACTACGCCTTCCGGATCGTCCCGGGCGACCTGGGCACGAAGGGCGGCCTCCTCACGGACGCCCGCGCCCGCGTCCTGCGGGAGGACGGCTCGGTGATCCGCGGCCTGTACGCCGCCGGCAACGCGAGCGCGGCGGTCATGGGCCACAGTTACGCGGGCGCGGGCTCGACGATCGGTCCGGCGATGACGTTCGGGTACATAGCCGCGAGGGACATCGCCGGGAACCTCTAGGCGGGGGTCAGACGGGGGTCAGACAGGAGCCAGGCGGGGGTCAGGCGGGCTTGCGGGCGATCAGGAACGCCTGCGGGGACACCTCGTCGAGCGCCGGGTCCGGTTCGCGCACCGTCCGGGACACGAGGGCGAAGCCGGCCGACGTCAGCAGGTCGGCGATGTGTTCCGGGCGGCGGCGCCGGAACGTGAGCGAGACCGGGTGACCGAAGGGCCGGTCGTGGTGCCGGTGTTCGTCGCCGGCCTGGAAGGCGACCAGCAGAGGCGCGCCGGGCGCCAGCACGCGGTGGAACTCGGCGAAGAGCGCCGGGAGTTGGTCCAAGGGGGTGTGGATGGAGGAGTAGAAGGACAGGGCACCGGCCAGTGTGCCGTCCGGGACGTCCAGCTCCAGCATCGAACCCTGCTCGAAGCGCAGCCCCGGGTTCTCGCGGCGGGCGATCGCGAGCATCGACTCCGACAGGTCGAGCCCGAAGACGTTCAGGCCCAGGGAAGCGAGGCGGGCGGTCGTCCGACCGGGACCACACCCCAGGTCGGCCACCGGGCCGTCCCCCTCGACGAGTTCGGCGAACACGCCCAGCACCGCTCGTTCCAGGGGCCTGCTCGCGAGCTCGTCCCGGAAGAGGTCCGCGTAGTCCTCGGCGATGGCGTCGTAGAAGGTGCGGGTGGTGGTCAGGAAGTCGGCGTCGGTCATGGCCGGGGACCCTATCGAAGGCGGCCCCGGCCATGCCCCCATGGGGGGCTCCTCAGGCCACCCCCACCGCCCGAAGCACCGCCGTGACCCCGGCCGCCCCCAGCACCACCACCGGGAACGGCGCCCGCCGCCACGCCAGTACGCCACCCACCAGCACCCCGGCCGGCCGCGCCCACCCCGCGAAGCCGCCGCCCTCGGTCAGCGCACCCGTGGCCAGCAGGGCCACCAGCAGGACGATCGCGCCCGCCGACAGCAACTCCTGCACCCGCGGCGAGAGCTCGACGCGCCCGTGGAGCACCGGCCCGGCCAGCCGGAAGGCGTACGTCCCGACCGCCAGCGTCAGGATCATGGCCACCGTCGCGCTCATGCCGTACGCCTCCCGCCGCCACGTCCGTGGACGGCGAGCCCCGCCAGCGCCACCAGTACCGGCACCCCCGCCGGGACGGCCGGCGTCACGGCCAGCGCCAGCCCCGCACCGAGCAGCGCGGACCGCCGGACGGCCGAGCCGTCGCGCAGGGCGGGCAGCACCAGGGCGGCCAGGACGGCGGGGAAGGCCGCGTCCAGACCGTAGGTGCCGGTGTCGCCCAACGCGCCTCCGGCCAGGCCTCCGGCCAGGACGCCGAGGTTCCACACGGCGAACAGGCCGAGCCCGGAGATCCAGAAGGCCGCCCGCCGCCGTGCCGGATCCGGCTGGGCGAGGGCGAAGGCCACCGTCTCGTCGGTCACCAGATGGGCGCCCAGGAGGCGGGCGAGGCGGCCCCGGCCGATGACGTCCGCCACAGCCAGGCTGAAGGCCGCCGTGCGCGTGTTGAGCAGCAGCCCGGTGGCCGCCGCCGCGAACGGCCCGCCCCCGGCCAGCAGCACACCGACCGCACTGAACTGCGCCGATCCCGCGTACACCACCAGCGACATCAGCACCGGCACCCACACCGGCAGCCCACCGGCCACCGAGATCGCGCCGAAGGACACGCCGACAACACCGCTCGCGAGCCAGACGAGTGCGCTGTCGCGCACCAGAGGTGCCATCAGAGGTCTCATCAGAGGTGCCATCATGGGTGTTCGGAGTAGCGAACGCATGTTTTCCAGAATGAACAAGCGGCCGCTGTTCGTCAAGGCGAACGAACATACCGGTAGAGCGAACGACGGGAAGTGAACCGCATGAGCGAGCCCCTCACCTGGATCGCCGCCTCCCTGCGGCGCGAGCGCACCCGGGCCGGGCTGTCACTGTCCGAGCTGGCCAAGCGGGCCGGGATCGCGAAGTCCACGCTGTCCCAGCTGGAGGCGGGCAGCGGGAACCCCAGCGTGGAGACGCTGTGGGCGCTGGGAGTGGCGCTGGGGGTGCCCTTCAGCGCTCTGGTGGAGCCGCCGACTCCGGCGGTCCAGGTGATCCGGGCGGGCGAGGGGCCCACGGTCGCCTCGGAGCGGGCGGACTACGTGGCCACGCTGCTCTCCGCCAGCCCGCCCGGCGCCCGGCGGGACATCTACCACCTGCGCGCCGAGCCGGGCCCGGCCCGAGAGTCGGAGCCGCACATTCCGGGGTCCGTGGAGCATCTGATCGTCGGCACGGGGCGGGTGAAGGCGGGTCCGCGGGGTGAAGAGGTCGATCTGGGGCCCGGCGACTACATGTCGTATCGCGGGGATGTGCCGCACTCGTACGAGGCTCTGGCGCCCGGGACGACGTTCGTCCTGGTCATGCAGCACGTGTGAGGCGGCGCGTACAAGGCGGCACACATAAGGCAGGAGCCCCTGCGCCGGATGGCGAGGGGCTCCTTGGGTACTGCTCTCAGACGTCTTCAGAGGGGCATCCCTCGGATCAGACGGGGGTGACGTTCTCCGCCTGCGGACCCTTCGGGCCCTGCGTCACGTCGAAGGAGACCTGCTGGTTCTCCTCCAGCGAACGGAAGCCGCTCGCGTTGATGGCGGAGTAGTGAACGAAGACGTCGGGGCCGCCGCCTTCCTGGGCGATGAAGCCAAAGCCCTTTTCGGCGTTGAACCACTTCACGGTTCCGGTAGCCATAAGCCCTCCTTGGGCCCAAAGGGTTGCCCTGCTCCAGAACCCTGCAAGTGTGAAAACAAGATGCCGCACAACTGCATACGTCTGAAAACGACGAGAGCCCGCGGTCACATGCTCCGCAGGCTCTGTACTGCAAGGGAAACCAAACTGCAACTTGCGGCGAGCCTAGCACGCGGGCAGCCGAAAGCAATAGAGGTCAAGATCACGTCACTCGGACGTTTGAAGGGTGCGTGTCGGGGTTGACGAGAAGGGTTTGTCACCTGGACGCGACCCTGAAGCCTGCACGGTACCCCATAGGGTCTAGCCTCGCGATGTGGACAATTCTCGCACCCGGCCACGCGTAGGCCACATCCAGTTCCTCAACTGCCTGCCCCTGTACTGGGGGCTCGCGAGAACGGGCACACTCCTCGACTTCGAGCTGACCAAGGACACCCCGGAGAAGCTCAGCGAGCAGCTGGTGCGGGGCGACCTCGACATCGGGCCGATCACCCTCGTCGAGTTCCTGCGCAACGCCGACGACCTGGTCGCCTTCCCCGACATCGCGGTCGGCTGCGACGGCCCGGTGATGTCCTGCGTGATCGTCTCGCAGGTACCGCTGGACGAGCTGGACGGCGCCCGCGTCGCCCTCGGCTCCACCTCGCGCACCTCGGTCCGCCTGGCCCAGCTGCTACTGGCCGAACGCTACGGCGTACGGCCCGACTACTACACGTGCCCGCCCGACCTCAGCCTGATGATGCAGGAGGCGGAGGCAGCCGTACTCATCGGGGACGCGGCGCTGCGGGCCAACCTGCTCGACGGCCCGCGCTACGGCCTGGAGGTGCACGACCTCGGCGCGCTCTGGAAGGAGTGGACCGGCCTGCCCTTCGTCTTCGCGGTCTGGGCGGCCCGCCGGGACTACCTGGAGCGCGAGCCGGTCATCACCCGCAAGGTCCACGAGGCCTTCCTCGCCTCCCGCAATCTCTCCCTGGACGAGGTCGGCAAGGTCGCCGAGCAGGCGGCCCGCTGGGAGGCCTTCGACGAGCGGATCCTGGAGCGGTACTTCACGACTCTCGACTTCCGGTTCGGCGGCGAGCAGCTGGCGGCGGTAGCGGAG
The DNA here is from genome assembly GCF_052068475.1 of Streptomyces sp. SD31. Taxonomy (NCBI): domain Bacteria; kingdom Bacillati; phylum Actinomycetota; class Actinomycetes; order Kitasatosporales; family Streptomycetaceae; genus Streptomyces; species Streptomyces sp. SD31. The sequence goes on from NZ_JBQHCX010000018.1 coordinate 100,608, forward strand.
TTCGCGCGGCGGGTGGGGCCGACCACGGGATTCCCGGCGGATGTGAAGGTGGATCTGCTTCAGCCGTAGCGGGTCTTCCGCCGTAGCGGGTGGGGTGCGCCGGTTCCGCACTAACCTGCTGGGGAGTCCTACGGGGGAGGGGTGGACGCCATGCAGCCGCTCGGAGTCGACGAGCCGTCCGTCGTCGGGCCGTACCGGCTGCTCGGCCGGCTCGGCTCCGGCGGGATGGGGCGGGTGTACCTGGGCCGCAGCGCAGGCGGTCGTACGGTCGCCGTGAAGATCGTTCACCCGCACTTCGCCCTCGACGAGGAGTTCCGGGCGCGCTTTCGCCGGGAGGTGGCGGCGGCGCGCCGGGTGGGCGGTGCCTGGACGGCTCCCGTGCTGGACGCGGATCCCGAGGCCGCGGTGCCGTGGGTGGCCACCGCGTATGCGGCGGGCCCGTCGCTGGCGACTGCGGTGACGGACTCGGGTGGTCCGATGCCGGCGCACACCGTACGCGCGCTGGGCGCCGGGCTGGCCGAGGCGCTGGCGGCGGTGCACGAGCTGGGGCTGGTGCACCGGGACGTGAAGCCGTCGAACGTGCTGCTGACGCTGGACGGCCCCTTGCTGATCGACTTCGGTATCGCGCGGGCCACGGACGGCACGGCGTCCCTGACGTCGACCGGCGTCTCCGTCGGCTCGCCCGGTTACATGTCGCCCGAGCAGATCCTGGGCAAGGGGATCACGGGGGCCGCGGACGTCTTCTCGCTGGGCGCGGTGCTGGCGTACGCGGCGACCGGGGAGCCGCCGTTTCGCGGGGACTCGTCGGCGGCGCTGCTGTACAAGGTCGTGCACGAGGAGCCCGAACTCGACGCGCTGGACGGTGAGTTGCGGGAACTGGTGGAGGCCTGCCTGGCGAAGGAGCCGGGTGCGCGGCCCACGCCGGGCGAGGTGGCGCGGCGACTGGCTCCGGACGGGGCGGCTCGGCTGGTGTCGGGCGGGTGGCTGCCGGGGGCGCTGGTCGAGCAGGTCAGTCGTAGTGCCGTACGGCTGCTGAACCTGGAGACGGGACAGGAGGTCCTGTCGGGGCCGGTCGGATTCGACCGGCAGCCGGCAGGCGGGGAGTTCGGGCCGCCGCCGGTGATGCCGGGGGCGGCAGCGTCGGGGGCGGTGTCCGTGCCGGTGGCCGCGGCTCCGGCTGACGCACCCGTCATCGCCCCCGAACCGCGCGATGCCCCGCCTTCCCACGACACCGCCCCGCCTCTCCCGGACACCGCCCCGCCGTCCGGCCACCGTCCCGGCAAGTACTCCCTCTCCGTCGCGGCGGCCTCGACGCCGGGGGAGGCGGGCCGTGGGCGGCGAGTGAGCTGCACCGTGGCGCTCGCGGTGGCGGGGGCGCTGGCCGCGGTGACCGTGGGGTCGGTGTTCGTGTTTGAGCTGTTGCCGGGCGGGGACCAGGACACCAACGCGGGTTCCGACGCCGTCTCGTCCCAGTCGCCGGGTGCGGGCGCCGACACCTCGTTCGAGGGTGCCGTGCCCGCCGGCTACCTCGGCACCTGGGAGGGCCGGGCTGCCGCCCTGGACGGTGCGCTCCCGGCGGGCACGTACCGGCTCACCGTGCACAAGACCGAGGTAGGCAAGGAGTTGGGCACCCTCCGGCAGACGGATGTGCTCGGCCTCGTGTGCACCGACGTACTGACCCTGAAGAAGGCGACGGCGAAGGAGCTCGTCGTGACGGCCGTGGGCAGGAAGACCAACCACGGCGGCTGCAACCCGGCACCGCACACCGTCCGGATCACGCCGGCGGGCGACGACCTGGTGTACCGCTCGGAGAGCGACGCGGAGGGCAAGCCCGAGGCTCGGTTGTCGAAGGTCGAGTAGCGGTGCGGGGCACCGCCTTCGGCAAGTGCCGGGCTACGCCGAGACCGGCTCCGGATTCCGGCGCCGCAGCACCCTGCGGACGATCCCCAGCAGACCGGCCGCCAGCCCGAAGGCCAGCCCGGCCGCCGGCACGCCCATCAGCAGGCCCGGCCAGAAGTCGGTGCCGAAGAGCGGCGGCAGTTCGTCCTCGGTGACCGGATCCGTCACCGGGTACGGGTCGCCGGGGGAGTTGGGTTCGTCCGTGCGCGGGGTCTTGTCGAGGATCGTCATCAGGGCGTTGAGGCGTTCGCCCAGGAAGTGGTCCTCGGCCTCGTCCGCCTTGTCGTCGCCGTATGTGATGGATTCCGGCAGGTCGTACAGGAGGCTGTAACCGTCCAGCTGCAGGCCGTGGTTGAAGGCGTTGATGTACCCGCTCGCCGGGTCGGCCACGACGTACACCCCGTCCTCGCCCAGCTTGTCGTGGACCGCCGCGGCGAACGCCTCCTCGTCGCCGCCCGACTCGTCCTCCGTCAGCTGCGGGACGAGCGCGACGAAGACCGGGCCGCCGTCCTGTGACCGTGCGAACGCGCGGATGCGCTCGTGGAGGCGGGCCGACTGGGCGGAGTCCAGCACCCGCGGGGTCTCCGGGTCCGCGTACACCGGGTCCTGCGCCAGGCCCTCCGCCACCCGGTCGAGGCGGGCGTTGAGGTCGATCGCCCTGGGCCTGGGAGACCAGCTCGACCTGGTCTCGTCGAAGACGAGGGGGGCGGCCACGGCGATCGCGACGGCGGAGCCGAGGGCCAGGACCGGCAGGGTCCAGCGCAGCACGCGGCTCGCCTTGACCTCCTTACGCCAGGCGGCCCCCTTGGCCCCGGCGGCCTTCGGGAGGCGGTGCCACCAGCGTCGTACGTACGGAACGAGCAGCAGAATCAGCAGCGGTACGCCGGTGAGCAGGACCCCGGTGAGGGACGACTGGTCGCCGCGGTCGGACGGACCGATGTACAGGGCCGCGGGCTCTTCGCCGGCGTCGTACTTCGCCCGCGCCGCCTCCGCCCGCGCCGCGGCGGCCTTCTCATCGCCCTGCGCGATGACCTCGGCGAAGCGCTCGAAGCGGCGCAACGGGCCCGCGTCGTAGGGGACTTCGTAGAGGGCGACCGTCCAGGCGTCGTCCGCCGGGACGTCGACTCCGTGCGCCATGGCATCCGCCACCTGCGACTCGTCGATGAGCACGTACAGCCCGTCCCGGCCGAGTCGCTCGTGCACCGCGTCGAGCAGGTCCGGGCCCGCGGTGCTCAGGGCCGGGAGGACGATGACGTACGTCGGTACGCCGGTGCGCTCGGCCACCTCGGCGAAGGCGGGGGCCGTGGACTGCGGGACCTCGCGGGGGAGTTGGTCGGTGACGTAGACCGGGTTCGTACGAAGGTGCTCTGCGAGATGGGCGGCCTGGGCGGTGCTGTCGGTCGCCGCCCGGGCCGGGGTGGTGGCGGTTGCGAACAGGGTGGCCAGGGCGCAGCAGAGGAGGCAGAAGCGGAGAAGGACGCGTCGGTTTCCGCGTATGCCGTAAACCCTGCCTGCACGCACTGCTGTCGTCCCCCGTGTCCCGCCCAACTGCTGTATCCCGGCACTCTACTGAGCGCGGCTTCGCTGCTGCGAAACGGATCGAGGCAGGGGTCCGGTATGCCTTGAAAGCCTGCTGGGAGGCCTGTATGGGGAGGCATGTACAGGGCTGATACGGTGCCACGTTCATGAGCACAGCGAGTGGTGGTACGGCCGCATGAGCACTGCCCTGCTGGTCCTCATCGCCGCGCTCTGGGGCGCGGCGTCGGGGGCGTTGCTGCCGAAGGCCGCCTATCGGTTCTCCGTTCCGGAGGAGGAGGGCCGGCGGGAGGCGTGTCCGGGTGGGCACGCGATCGGCGGACGGTTCGGCGGGTGGCTCGGGCGGGCCCGGTGCGGGCAGTGCGGCACCGACATACCACCGTACGGTCCCGGCGCCCCGATGCCCGCCGCCGTCACCGCCCTCGTCTGCGCCGCCCTCGCCGCCGCCACGGACACCCGGCCCGAGCTGGGCGTCTGGCTGCTGCTGGCGCCCGTCGGTGTACTGCTCACGATCGTCGACTTCCGGGTACGGCGGCTGCCCAACCCGCTGACCCTCACACTGGCGGTCGCCGCGCTCGCCCTGCTCGGCCTGGTCGCCCTCGTCCCCGAGCACGCCGGGGACTGGCCCACCGCCCTGTGGGCCGCGCTCGCGCTCGGCGCCGGCTACTACGTGCTGTACCGGATCAACCCCGGCGGCATGGGCTTCGGCGATGTGAAGCTGGCGCTGGGGGCGGGGGCGGTGCTGGGCTGGTACGGCTGGTCGACGGTCATGCTCGGCACCTTCGCCGGGTTCCTGTTCGGGGCGCTGTACGGCTGGGGACTTGTCCTCCTGCGCAGGGCCGGTCGCAAGACGGCGATCCCGTTCGGGCCGTTCCTGATCGGCGGGGCGTTCGTGGGGTTGCTGATCGGGGCGTATACGGCGTGACCGAGGGCGTGGGCGTGCCTTGGCCGGTGGCGTGGGGCGCGGCCTGAGGTCGGCCGTCCAAAACGCCTGGCGTAGGCTGGTTCGGTCCGTCCAACCCCTTGACGAAAGGGACGCCCCCGGTGACCGAGAAGGCCGACCTTCAGTCCGTCCTCGACCGTGCCGCAGCGGGCGGACGCATCACTCCAGAGGAAGCGCTCGACCTCTACCGCGACGCCCCGCTGCACGCGCTGGGCGCCGCCGCCGACGCCGTACGCCGCCGCAAGTACGCGGGCACCGAGCACATCGCGACGTACATCATCGAGCGCAACATCAACTACACGAACGTATGCGTCACGGCGTGCAAGTTCTGCGCCTTCTACGCCGCCCCCAAGGACAAGGCCAAGGGCTGGACCCGCGACCTGGACGACATCCTGCGGCGCTGCGCCGAGACGGTGGAACTGGGCGGCACCCAGATCATGTTCCAGGGCGGTCACCACCCGGACTACGGCGTCGAGTACTACGAGAAGCACTTCCGCGCCATCAAGGAAGCCTTCCCGCAGCTCGTCATCCACAGCCTGGGGGCGAGCGAGGTCGAGCACATGGCCCGGATCTCCGGTGTGTCGGTCGAGGAGGCCATCACCCGGATCCACGAGGCCGGCCTCGACTCCTTCGCGGGTGCCGGCGCCGAGCTGCTGCCCGCGCGGCCGCGCAAGGCCATCGCCCCGCTGAAGGAGAGCGGTGAGCGCTGGCTGGAGATCATGGAGATCGCGCACGGCCTCGGCGTCGAGTCGACGTCGACCATGCTGATGGGCACCGGCGAGACCAACGCCGAGCGCATCGAGCACCTGCGGATGATCCGTGACGTCCAGGACCGCACGGGCGGCTTCCGGGCCTTCATCCCGTACACCTACCAGCCCGAGAACAACCACCTGAAGGGCCGTACGCAGGCCACGCTCTTCGAGTACCTGCGGATGATCGCCATCGCGCGGCTGTTCATGGACAACATCCAGCACATCCAGGGCTCCTGGCTGACCACCGGCAAGGAGATCGGCCAGCTGTCGCTGCACTACGGCGCCGACGACCTCGGCTCGATCATGCTGGAGGAGAACGTCGTCTCCTCGGCCGGCGCCAAGCACCGCTCCAACCGGCTGGAGATCATCGACCTGATCCGCAAGGCGGGGCGGGTGCCGGCCCAGCGGACCACGACGTACGAGCACATCATGGTGCACGACGACCCGGCGAACGACCCCGTCGACGAGCGGGTCGCGTCCCACATCTCGTCGACGGCGATCGAGGGCGGCACGGCCCACCCCGAGCTGAAGCTCCTGGCCTCCAACTGACGTACTCGTGCTGACGATTCACGCCGACTCCAGGGGCCATGCGCTCGTCGTCCAGGGCGAGTGGATCGCCGACGCCGGGCCGCTGGAGGAGCTCGTCGCCGCCCATCCGCGGGCGCGGGTGCGGCAGTGGCCCGGCATTCTGACGCCCGGGCTGATCAACATCCACGGCAACGAGCTGCTGGAGGAGGCGTACCACCCCGATCCGCGCGAGGCCGACGAACTGGGCACCGAGCCGCTGACCGGGGACGCGTTGGCGGCGCTGGACATGGACGACGCGCGGTGGGGTGCGAGTGCCCGGCGGGCGGTACAGCGGATGCTGGCACACGGCACGGTCCGGGCGGCCTGCGAGTCACTGACCAACCGCGCGGTGCGCGACGCCGTGCACCGCTCCGGCCTGGCGGTCACGGGCCGACTCGGCCGCCCCGGCGGAACTCCCGCGCTCGATCCGTACGATGCCGAGTGGCCGGTGATGTTCGCGGAGCCGAGGGAGCGTCACTCCGCAGCCCGGTTCGCGGTGTTTGACGTACGGGACGAGACGGAACTGGCCGAGCGCGGTGCGGGGACGTGCGTGGCGACGGTGGCGGCAGGCCGGATCGTCTACCGTCGACGGTGAGGGGAGCGCCCCTTCAGGGGCGCGGGGCTGTATCGATGTACGGCTCCGCCGCGCGGTCACGATCTACCTCTGGCACGAGATCGCCCTGATCCTCGCCGTGCCGCTGGGTGGAGGACGTGGCCGGGAAGAAGAAGCCCAAGCCCGTCCCGTGATGGCCTCGGCCGCTTGCATGAGGGCCTCGGCCGCTTCCGTGCGGGCGGCTGCAAGAATGGGCACGTGACCCGCGCTTCCCTGAACAAGCAGCCGCACGAAGTCGCCTCGATGTTCGACGACGTGGCGGAACGGTACGACCTGACGAACGACGTGCTGTCGCTCGGCCAGGACCGGGTGTGGCGCAAGGAGGTGGCGAAGGCGGTCGACGCCCGCCCCGCGCAGAAGATCCTCGACCTGGCGGCCGGCACGGCCACCTCGTCCCTGCCCTTCGCGCGGACGGGCGCGTACGTCGTCCCCTGCGACTTCTCCCTCGGCATGCTCCAGGTAGGCAAGAGGAAGCACCCGTGGCTGCCGCTCACGGCGGGCGACGCGACGAAGCTGCCGTTCAGGGACGACACCTTCGACGCGGTCACCATCTCCTTCGGGCTGCGCAACGTCCAGGACTTCGATGCCGCCCTGCGCGAGATGTACCGGGTGACGCGGCCCGGCGGCCGGGTTGTGATCTGCGAGTTCTCGCACCCGACCTGGGCGCCCTTCCGCACGGTCTACACCGAGTACCTGATGCGCGCCCTGCCCCCGGTCGCCCGCGCCGTGTCCTCGAACCCCGACGCCTACGTCTACCTCGCAGAGTCGATCCGCGCCTGGCCCGACCAGCCGGCCCTCGCCGAACGCCTGCGCAAGGCCGGCTGGTCGAAGGTGGCCTGGCGGAACCTGACGGGCGGGGTGGTGGCCCTGCACCGGGGCTTCAAGCAGAGCTGAGCGGCAGGCTTCAAGCGGAGCTGACGACGGGGTACGGGTCTCCGGGCTCGTCGAGTTCGCGCTCCATCCCGCCCTTCGGCGGCCACGGGATGCGTGGCTCGCGTACGCCTCCGCCACCCTCACCCTCGCCGAAGTCGAACCAGACGTAGACCATCGAGTCCCGCGGCACCTCGGCGCCAGGCTGGGGGTATTGGCGTACGACGTAGTCGACGACGGTGCGATGGAAGTCCGGCCGGTCCGGCGCGTTGAGGAGCAGGCCGTGCGACTTCGCTGCCTCGCGCGCGTCCATGGCCATCAGTCCGACGAACCTCGGTACGCGCACCTCGGGCGTTTTGGGTGTTATACGCACAGATGTCACCCCCAGCGGTACAGGCAGGGTAACCGTCCGAGGGTGTCACCCGGAAGCGTCAAGTACCTTTCTGTAGCAGTCGATTACTCAGGGTCACAAATGGCCCGCGAAGAGCCGTGCCACGCAGAGCCGAGCCGCGCAGAGCCGAGCCGAGCCGCGAATCCGGCGTCACAGATCGAGCCGGTAGCAGTGCCCCTGCTGCCGCGCATCCGGTGTGGCGAACACCTCGGCGAGCCGCATCTCCAGCCGCCGCGTCACCGCGATCGACCGCTCGTTGCGGGCGTCGACCATCGCCACCACGCTCGGCACCCCGGCCGCCCGCACCCGCTCCAGCGTCAACCGCGCGGCCGCCGTGACGTATCCCTTGCCCCAGTACTCCCGCCCGAGTCGCCACCCGATCTCGATCTCCCCCGTGGGTCCCCAGGGCCGCTCCCACGGCTGGGCTCCGGTGAAGCCGACGACCTGCTCGTTCTCGTCGAGCATGGTCCACAGGCAGAACCCGAGCACGGCGTCGTGCCGGCGCTGGCGGGCGGTGAGCTCCTCGTAGACGGACAGCTCCGCGGCCCGGCCGCCGTGAAACTCCATGACATCGGGGTGGGCGAACACCCGGTGCCAGGCGACGGCGTCCTCGTCGGTGGGGACACGGAGCCGTACGACAGGGAGAGCTCGGTTCACGGAGGTAGCCCTTCAGCCGGGTGATCAATGCTGCTGAATAGACTGCCCATGTCCAGTGCCGGTCGGCACACAGATTTCGAACTTGGGGAGATCCCGACGTGACCGACGTGACCGAGCCACTCTCCTCACCTGACTCCCCGCCCCTCTCCGAGAACACCGCCGATGTGATCGTCGTGGGCGCGGGGCCGGCCGGCTCCACGACGGCGTACCACCTGGCCAAGTCCGGCCTCGACGTCCTCCTGCTGGAGAAGACCGAGTTCCCGAGGGAGAAGGTCTGCGGTGACGGCCTCACCCCGCGTGCGGTCAAACAACTGGTGGCGATGGGCATCGACATCTCCGAGGAAGCCGGCTGGCTGCGCAACAAGGGCCTGCGGATCATCGGCGGCGGCGTTCGCCTCCAGCTGGACTGGCCCGACCTCGCCTCCTTCCCCGACTACGGCCTCGTCCGCAAGCGCGACGACTTCGACGAGCAACTCGCCCGCCAGGCCCAGAAGGCCGGCGCCCGGCTGTACGAGCGCTGCAACGTCGGCGCCCCGATCATCGACGACCGCACCGGCCGCATCACCGGCGTCCACGCCAAGCTCGGCGAGGAGAAGCGCGAGGTCACCTTCCACGCGCCCCTGGTGGTCGCCGCAGACGGCAACTCCACGCGCCTGTCCCTGGCGATGGGCCTGCACCGCCGCGAGGACCGCCCGATGGGCGTGGCCGTACGGACGTATTTCGAAAGTCCCCGCCACGAGGACGACTACCTGGAGTCCTGGCTGGAACTGTGGGACCGCCGCGGCCCCGGCGAGGACCGCCTCCTCCCCGGCTACGGCTGGATCTTCGGCATGGGCGACGGTACGTCGAACGTCGGCCTCGGCGTCCTGAACACCTCCGACTCCTTCAAGGAACTGGACTGGCGCGAGGTCCTGAAGGCCTGGTGCGCCTCCATGCCGGAGGACTGGGGCTACACCCCGGACAACATGACCGGCCCGATCCGCGGCGCCGCCCTCCCCATGGCCTTCAACCGCCAACCGCACTACACCAAGGGCCTGCTGCTGGTCGGCGACGCCGGCGGTCTGGTGAACCCCTTCAACGGCGAGGGCATCGCCTACGCCATGGAGTCCGGCCAGATCGCCGCCGACGTCATCGTCCAGGCCCACGCCCGCTCGACCCCGGCCGGGCGTGAACTCGCCCTCCAGCGCTACCCGCGCGTCCTGAAGGACACCTACGGCGGCTACTACACGCTGGGCCGCGCTTTCGTGAAGCTCATCGGCAACCCGAAGGTCATGAAGATCGCGGCCCAGCGCGGCCTGACCCACCCGCTGCTGATGAAGTTCACCCTGAAGCTCCTGGCCAACCTCACCGACCCGACGGGCGGCGACGCGATGGACCGGATCATCAACGGGCTGAGCAAGGTGGCACCGAAGGCCTGACCCGGCGGCGACTAGCCGTTGAGGGCCTCGATGTTGGCGGCCCGGCGTGCGAAGACCTTCTCCCGCCGGTCCGCCACCTGCCGCAGCGCGTCCTTGCGTTCGCGCTTGGAGAGCCGGTCCAGGTAGACATGGCCGCTGACGTGGTCGGTCTCATGGGCGAGGCAGCGGGCGAAGTACCCCGTGCCCTCGATCACCAGCGGCTCGCCGTCCTTGTCGTACCCGCGCACCACGGCCCGGTCCGGACGCGGGACCTCCATCACCGCGCCCGGCACGGAGAGGCAGCCCTCGCTGTCGTCGAGCAGCCTGCGCCCGGCCGGGTCGAGCGGCTCCAGCACCGGGTTCACGATGTGCCCGACATGCCGGACTCCGTCGTCGTCCGGGCAGTCGTACACGAACAGCCGCAGATCGACGCCGACCTGGTTCGCCGCCAGTCCCGCCCCGTCGGCGATGTACATCGTCAGGAACATGTCGTCGATGAGCGCGGCGAGATCGGGCCCGAACTCGGTGACATCCCGGCACGGCTTGTGCAGGACCTCTTCCCCCACTTCGGTGATCCTGCGCACCGACCCGCGCCGGGCCTCGGGCGCGAGCGGCGGATACGACTCGACGGGCCTGCCTTGCACGAAAACGCTGGGCATCGCTGTTTCCTTGTTGGCCTAGTCCTGGTTGTCCTAGTGCTGTTGCGCGTTGTGAGGATGCTGTAGCCGGCGAAGAAACGGGCTTCCGACCTCCGCGGACCCTCCCTACGCTCACGGACTCATGACAACAGAACACACGCAGGAGCCCCAGGAGAAGACAGGTCACTCGCGATCCGGCCACTCCCGCAGACGCTTTCTGGCCGGTGCCGGGGGAGTCGCCGGCGCCCTCGCCTTATGGTCGGCGGGAAGCGCCAAGGCGGCGTCGGGCAAGAGCGTCGCCGTCCTCGGCGGCGGAGTCTCCGGCCTGAGCGCCGCCCACGAACTCGCCGAACGCGGCTACACGGTCACCGTCTACGAGTACTACGACACCCTCGGCGGCAAGGCCCGCTCGATGCCCGTCCCCGGCACGGCGGCCGGCGGCCGTGCGGACCTCCCCGCCGAGCACGGCTTCCGTTTCTTCCCCGGCTTCTACCGGAACCTGCCGGACACCATGCGCCGCATCCCCGTCCCCGGCAACGCGAACGGCGTCCACGACAACCTCCGCAGCGGCACCGAGGCCCTGTTCGCTCGCTCCGGCGGCCGCCCCGACCTGCACTTCCCGCTCCGCCGCGCCACCACCCCACCCCGCCCCGGCGACCTCACCCTCAGCTGGATCCGCGACCAGCTCCTCTCGGTGCTGGACCTGGGCACCCGCCTCCCCGCCCACGAGGCCGCCTACTTCGCCGACCGGCTCCTGGTCCACCTCACCAGCTGCGACGCCCGCCGTGAGGAGGTGTGGGAGAAAGTGGCGTGGTGGGACTTCATCCGCGCCGAGGAGATGAGCGAGGAGTACCGGACCGTCCTCGGCATCGGCCAGACCCGCAATCTGGTCGCCACCCGCGCGGAGGTGGCGTCCACCCGAACCGTCGGCCGCGTCATCATCGAGGCCCTGCTCCTGTGGGGCCTGCTCGGCCGCGGCATGGACGGCGACGCCGACATCGACCGCATCCTCAACGCCCCCACCAGCGAGGCCTGGATCGACCCCTGGGAGGCCCATCTGCGCTCCCTCGGCGTCCGATTCGTCCTCGGTACCCAGGCCCACGAGGTCCTCTACGACGGCGGCCGGGTGACCGGCGTCCGCGTCTCGGCCCGCGACGGCTCCGACGAACGGACGGTCACCGCCGACCACTACATCTGCGCGCTGCCCGTCGAGCACGCGCGCGTGACATGGGGCCCCGCCCTGCGCGCGGCCGACCCGCAGCTCGCGAAGTGCGACGCGCTGCAGACGGACTGGATGACCGGCGTGATGTTCTACCTGCGCACGCCCACACCCGTCGTGCACGGCCACATCAACTGCCTCGACTCACCTTGGTCGGTGACCGGCATCGGCCAGGCCCAGTTCTGGGACGGACGGGACTTCTCGCGCGACTACGGCGACGGCCGGGCCCACGACTGCCTCTCCGCGATCATCTCGGAATGGGACAAGCCCGGCATCCTGTACGGCAAGACGGCCAAGGAGTGCACCAAGGAGGAGGTCGTCGCCGAACTCTGGGCCCAGCTGAAGGACGGCCTGAACGACGCCGGCAAGACCACACTCCGGGACGAGGACCGCCTCGGCTGGTTCATGGACCCGGCGGTGACGGGCCTGGGCGGCCCCGACCCGCAGAACCGCGAGCAGCTCCTCATCCACCCCACGGGCACTCTCTACAACCGCCCCACGGCCCGCACCAAGGTCCCGAACTTCTTCCTCGCGGGCGACTACGTCCGCACGGACGTCGACCTGGCGACGATGGAGGGCGCCAACGAATCCGCCCGCCTGGCCGTCAACGCCCTCCTGGAAGCGGACGATTCGGACACCGAGCGCTGCCGGATCTGGGAGCTGTACCGGCCCCCGGAGCTGGAGCCGCTGAAGCGCGTCGACGAGGTGCGCTACAAGCTGGGCCTGCCCAACACCTTCGACCTGGGCTGAGACGGAAGGGTTCTCGGGTGAGCCGATAGGGCTCCCGGCCGAGACGTAAGGGCCGCTGCCCCCGAGCGGCTGCGGCCCTTACGGTGATCCCTGCGACTCAGAGGACGCGCACCGCGCCCGACGCCGGGTACCCGGACAGGTCCTGGATGACGACGCCCTTGGAGGGGTTGGCCGCGTCCAGGTACTGGCCGTTACCGATGTAGACGCCCACGTGGTACGCCGAGCCCTTGCCGCCCCAGTACAGGATGTCGCCGACCTGGATCTGCGAGAGCGGGATGTCGGTGCCGGCCATCGACTGGTCCTGCGAGACCCGCGGCAGGTCGACGCCGACCTGCTTGAACGCGGCCTGGACCAGGCTGGAGCAGTCCCACGCGTTGGGGCCGGTGGCACCCAGGACGTACGCGTCGCCGACCTGTGCCCGGAGGAAGGAGATGACGGTCGCGACGCTGCCGCTGGCGGGAGCGGCCACGTCCGTGCTCGTGCTCGCGGAAGCGGACAGGGTGGTCCGCTCGGCGCTGCGCGAGGCGGCGGCCTCTGCGGCGGCCCGGCGGGCCTCCTCGGCCTTCTTCTTCGCCTCGGCCTTCTTCTTGGCCTCCGCGAGGTCCTTCTTGGCTTCCTTGGCCGCCGCGGCGGCGGCCGCGTCACGCTCGGCGTCGAGCTCGTAGTTCGCCGCCGCCAGCTGAGTGGCGTCCGCGGACTGGGCGAGCTGGTCCGCCAGGTCACCCGTGAGGGTGGGCAGTTCGATGGTCTGCGTAACCGGCTCGGCGGCGTTCGCCGTGGCCGCAGCGCCTGCCGCTGCCATGCTGAGGACGCCACCGGCAACTCCGGCACGCATCGCGATGGTCGTCGATGCGCCGCGGCGGGGCTTCCGGTGGCTACGTATGTGAGCGGTGTGGGACATGAGAACAACCGGTATCAGGGGCTCCTCCATACCTTCAAGAAACGTGGGCTGCGCCACAATTACTCAATCGCGGCCCCAATTTCCCGGTGGGCCGCCCTTTATTGACGCCGTAACGGACATTGCGGACCCCCTCGATCCCGCCCGTGATCACGGACTTTCATCATTAAGTCCGAATTGCCCATCGCCTACCACTTGTTGGGACCGGTGGCCAAGCCCGGTTCTCAGGGTCTCGTGCCGGTGTGGCAGAGGTCACGCAACGGTTACGGCAATGTGCGCGTCCCGTGCCCGGATCCCGCCTCTCGCCGCTCGTGAACGAGTGCACGCGTCCACATCCCGCTGCGAGGCTCCCCCTCATGTGTGAATGCGCCACTATCAAGGCCTCCTGTCCAGGGCCAATTTGCATGCAAGGGAACTCTCTTGATATTGAGACGCCCCTCCCGAGCTGCACCAACGAGCAGAAATGTCACCTCTGGTGATCACCTGGACGCTTCTCGTGTGAAGATCACCGCTCATCCGGCTTCATGATCCTTCGTCAGGTGGTGGAGATCACAAAGCTTGTGCAATACCCCGTGTCGCAGATCACAGAGCGGCGGGCATAAGATGCGAGGCAGTTGGGCTTGTGACCTGCTTCACATGTTCTCGATCTTCGCCGGGACACGCGGGGCTCGTGGGACTGGTGAGGCAGCTGTGGGCCCAGTGCAACCGCCAGCAGTCAGTGCCGACTGAGAGGAGCGAGGAGCGGTGAACGCGTATGCGCCCATCCTCGTACTGGGAGCCCTCGGGGCAGGCTTTGCGATCTTCTCCGTGGTCATGGCCACGCTGATCGGTCCGAAGCGATACAACCGGGCCAAGCTCGAGGCCTACGAGTGCGGTATCGAGCCGACCCCCACGCCGGCCGGCGGCGGGCGCTTCCCCATCAAGTACTACCTGACGGCGATGCTCTTCATCATTTTCGATATCGAGATCGTCTTCCTCTACCCCTGGGCCGTCACCTTCGACGCCCTGGGGATTTTCGGGCTCGTGGAGATGCTGCTCTTCGTGCTCACCGTCTTCGTCGCGTACGCGTACGTATGGCGGCGCGGCGGCCTGGAATGGGACTGAGGGGCCTTAGGACATGGGACTCGAAGAAAAGCTGCCGAGCGGATTCCTGCTGACCACCGTCGAGCAGGCCGCGGGCTGGGTGCGCAAGGCGTCCGTTTTTCCGGCCACCTTCGGCCTCGCCTGCTGCGCCATCGAGATGATGACCACCGGCGCCGGCCGCTACGACCTGGCGCGCTTCGGCATGGAGGTCTTCCGCGGCTCGCCGCGCCAGGCCGACCTGATGATCGTCGCCGGCCGGGTCAGCCAGAAGATGGCGCCGGTGCTGAGGCAGGTCTACGACCAGATGCCGAACCCCAAGTGGGTGATCTCCATGGGGGTCTGCGCCTCCTCGGGCGGCATGTTCAACAACTACGCGATCGTCCAGGGCGTCGACCACATCGTCCCGGTCGACATCTATCTCCCCGGCTGCCCGCCACGGCCGGAGATGCTGATGGACGCCATCCTCAAGCTGCACCAGAAGATCCAGACCTCCAAGCTCGGCGTGAACGCCGAGGAGGCTGCCCGGGAAGCGGAGGAAGCGGCGCTCAAGGCCCTGCCCACGATCGAGATGAAGGGGCTGCTGCGGTGAGCGACGCCAACGGCACCAACGGGGCGAACGGGTCGAACGGGGTCAACCCCGAGAAGGACCTCAGCGCCTCCAACCTCCCCGGCCAGCGCGGCCAAGGCGGAGAGGAGATCCGCGTCCAGCGCGGCATGTTCGGCGCCAACAACGGCGGCGACACCTCCGGCTACGGAGGCCTAGTCCGCTCGGTCCGGCTCCCGGGCCCGGCGAGCCGTCCCTACGGGGGCTGGTTCGACGAGGTCGCCGACGAACTCGAGGGCGCGCTGGAGGAACAGGGACTCCTCCCCGAGAACGCCATCGAGAAGACGGTCGTCGACCGCGGCGAACTCACCTTCCACATCGAACGCGAGCATCTGGTCCGCGTCGCCCGCACCCTGCGCGACGACCCGGCCCTGCGCTTCGAACTGTGCACCGGCGTCAGCGGCGTCCACTACCTCGGCGACAAGGGCCGCGAGCTGCACGCCGTCTACCACCTGCGCTCGATCACCCACAACCGGCTGATCCGCCTTGAAGTCAGCGCCCCCGACAGCGACCCGCACATCCCGTCGCTGGTCTCCGTGTATCCGACGAACGACTGGCACGAGCGCGAGACGTACGACTTCTTCGGCATCGTCTTCGACGGTCACCCGGCCCTGACGCGGATCATGATGCCGGACGACTGGCAGGGCCACCCGCAGCGCAAGGACTACCCCCTCGGCGGCATCCCCGTCGAGTACAAGGGCGCCCAGATCCCGGCTCCGGACCAGCGGAGGTCGTACTCGTGAGCACGCAGTCAGCATCCGCCCGCGAAACCACCGAGGGCACCGTATATACGGTCACCGGTGGCGACTGGGACGAGGTCGTCCAGGCCGCGGCCCGCGCCGACGACGAGCGCATCGTCCTCAACATGGGTCCGCAGCACCCCTCCACCCACGGAGTGCTCCGCCTGATCCTGGAGATCGACGGGGAGACGGTCACCGAGGCCCGGTGCGGCATCGGCTATCTCCACACCGGGATCGAGAAGAACCTCGAGTACCGGACCTGGACGCAGGGCACCACGTTCGTGACGCGCATGGATTACCTGACGTCCTTCTTCAACGAGACCGCCTACTGTCTCGCCGTCGAGAAGCTCCTCGGCATCGAGGACCAGATCACCGAGCGCGCCAAGATCATCCGGGTGCTCCTGATGGAGCTGAACCGGCTCTCCTCCCACCTGGTGTGCATCGCCACCGGCGGCATGGAGCTCGGTGCCACCACGATCATGATCTACGGATTCCGTGATCGTGAAATGATTCTCGACATCTACGAGCTCATCACGGGCCTGCGGATGAACCACGCGTACATCCGCCCCGGCGGACTCGCCCAGGACCTGCCGCCCGGCGCGGTGGACCAGATCCGCGAGTTCGTGAAGAAGATGAAGAAGAACCTCCCGGAGTACGACAAGCTCGCCACCGGGAACCCCATCTTCAAGGCCCGCATGCAGGACATCGGCTACCTCGACCTGGCCGGCTGCATGGCCCTCGGTGCCACCGGCCCGATCCTGCGCTCCACCGGCCTGCCGCACGACCTGCGCAAGGCACAGCCGTACTGCGACTACGAGACGTACGACTTCGAGATCCCGACCGCCGACACCTGCGACTCCTACGGGCGCTTCCTGATCCGCCTGGAGGAGATGCGCCAGTCGCTCGGGATCGTCGAGCAGTGCCTGGACCGGCTGCAGCCCGGCCCGGTCATGGTCGCCGACAAGAAGATCGCCTGGCCCGCCCAGCTCGCCCTGGGACCGGACGGGCTCGGCAACTCCCTCGACCACATCAAGAAGATCATGGGCACTTCCATGGAGGCCCTGATCCACCACTTCAAGCTGGTCACCGAGGGCTTCCGCGT
The DNA here is from genome assembly GCF_052068475.1 of Streptomyces sp. SD31. Classification (NCBI taxonomy): domain Bacteria; kingdom Bacillati; phylum Actinomycetota; class Actinomycetes; order Kitasatosporales; family Streptomycetaceae; genus Streptomyces; species Streptomyces sp. SD31. The sequence goes on from NZ_JBQHCX010000018.1 coordinate 117,267, forward strand.
CCCGCCGGGACAGGCGTACGCGGCCGTCGAGTCGCCCAAGGGCGAACTCGGGGTGCATGCCGTGTCCGACGGCGGCACCCGCCCCTTCCGGGTCCACTTCCGAGACCCGTCCTTCACCAACCTGCAAGCCATGGCGGCGATGTGCGAGGGCGGCCAGGTCGCCGATGTCATCGTCGCCGTCGCGTCCATCGACCCCGTGATGGGAGGCGTCGACCGGTGACCACCTCTTCTTCGGAGCGGGGCGTCAGCCTGGGCATGCCCGAACTGCCCGCGCCCGCATACCCGGACGACGTTCGAGAACGGCTCGAGAGGGACGCGCGCGACGTCATCGCCCGCTACCCGGACTCCCGGTCCGCCCTCCTGCCGTTGCTGCACCTCGTGCAGTCGGAGGAGGGCCATGTCACGCGCACCGGGATGCGGTTCTGCGCGGACATGCTGCACCTGACCACGGCCGAGGTCACCGCGGTCGCCACCTTCTACACCATGTACCGGCGCAAGCCGAGCGGTGACTATCAGGTGGGCGTCTGCACCAACACCCTGTGCGCGGTGATGGGCGGCGACGCGATCTTCGAGGAGCTCCAGGAACACCTGGGCGTCGGCAACGGCGAGACCACCGATGACGGCAAGGTCACCCTGGAGCACATCGAGTGCAACGCGGCCTGCGACTTCGCGCCGGTCGTGATGGTCAACTGGGAGTTCTTCGACAACCAGACCCCGGCGAGCGCCAAGCGCCTCGTCGACGACCTGCGCGCGGGGCGGACCGTCGAGCCGACGCGCGGGGCGCGGCTGTGCACCTTCAAGGAGACCGCGCGGATCCTGGCCGGCTTCCCCGACGAGCGGCCCGGGGCCGTCGAGGCAAGCGGCAGTGCGGGACCGGCCTCGCTGGTGGGCCTCCGCCTGGCCAAGGGAGAGACCGCACCCGCGCGCGTGGTCCATCCGCGGGACGGCGGCCCGCATGACGAGCCGCGGGACAGCGCGGTGCACGAGCCGCCGCCGACCGAGCACCTCAGTTCGCATGACGCGCCGCAGGACACATCGGCATCCGACCCAGCCCACCCGGCAGGGCCTACCGCCGAGGAGGGGGAGTGATGACCTTGGCACCCGAGCTGAAAGACACCAGCCCCGAGAAGCTGCTCGCACCCGTGCTGTCGGCCTTCTGGGACGAGGACAGGTCCTGGACGCTGGACGTCTACCGAAGGCACGAAGGATACGAGGGGCTTCGCAAGGCGCTCGCCATGTCGCCGGACGACCTGATCGCGTACGTCAAGGACTCCGGTCTGCGCGGGCGCGGCGGCGCGGGATTCCCGACGGGAATGAAATGGCAGTTCATTCCCCAGGGTGATGGAAAACCGCACTATCTAGTTGTCAACGCCGACGAATCGGAGCCCGGAACCTGCAAGGACATTCCGCTCCTCTTCGCGAACCCGCATAGCCTCATCGAGGGCATTGTCATCGCGTGTTATGCCATCAGGTCTTCGCATGCCTTCATCTATCTGCGTGGTGAAGTCGTCCCCGTTCTGCGGCGGTTGCACGAGGCCGTGCGCGAGGCCTATGCGGCGGGTTACCTCGGCGAGAACATCCTGGGCAGCGGACTCGACCTCGAACTCACCGTGCACGCCGGCGCCGGCGCGTACATCTGCGGTGAGGAGACCGCACTGCTCGACTCGCTCGAAGGCCGCCGTGGTCAACCGCGGCTTCGTCCCCCCTTCCCTGCGGTGGCAGGTCTCTACGCCTGCCCGACTGTTGTGAACAACGTCGAGTCGATCGCGTCGGTTCCCGCGATTCTGCATCGGGGCAAAGACTGGTTCCGGTCGATGGGCAGCGAGAAGTCCCCGGGCTTCACGCTCTACTCGCTCAGCGGCCATGTCGCGAGCCCCGGCCAGTACGAGGCCCCGCTCGGCATTACACTCCGCCAGCTCCTCGAAATGAGCGGCGGGATGCGCCCTGGCCATCGCCTCAAGTTCTGGACACCGGGCGGCTCCTCGACGCCGATGTTCACCGACGAGCACCTCGACGTCCCTCTTGATTACGAAGGAGTGGGCGCCGCGGGTTCCATGCTCGGCACGAAAGCGCTCCAGTGCTTCGACGAGACGACCTGCGTCGTACGCGCCGTCACCCGCTGGACGGAGTTCTACGCCCACGAGTCCTGCGGCAAGTGCACGCCCTGCCGCGAAGGCACGTACTGGCTCGTGCAGTTGCTGCGTGACATCGAGGCCGGCAAGGGCGTGATGAGTGACCTCGACAAGCTGAACGACATCGCCGACAACATCAACGGCAAGTCCTTCTGCGCTCTCGGTGACGGTGCCGCCTCGCCGATCTTCTCCTCGCTCAAGTACTTCCGCGAGGAGTACGAGCAGCACATCACGGGCCGCGGCTGCCCCTTCGACCCGGCCAAGTCGACGGCCTGGGCCGACCACCGCACGGAGGTGAACGCATGACCGTGACCACGAGCGCTCCCTCCGGGGGCGGAGAGGCGGCGGTCCCGCCGGAAGATCTCGTCTCGCTGACCATCGACGGCGTCGAGATCAGCGTGCCCAAGGGCACCCTGGTCATCCGGGCCGCCGAGCAACTCGGCATCGAGATCCCCCGCTTCTGCGACCACCCGCTCCTCGACCCGGCCGGCGCCTGCCGCCAGTGCATCGTCGAGGTCGAGGGCCAGCGCAAGCCGATGGCGTCCTGCACCATCACGTGCACCGACGGCATGGTCGTGAAGACCCACCTCACCTCTCCGGTCGCCGAGAAGGCCCAGAAGGGTGTGATGGAGCTCCTGCTCATCAACCACCCGCTGGACTGCCCCGTCTGCGACAAGGGCGGCGAGTGCCCGCTGCAGAACCAGGCGATGTCGCACGGCCACGCCGAGTCCCGCTTCGAGGGACGGAAGCGGACGTACGAGAAGCCCGTACCGATCTCCACGCAGGTGCTGCTCGACCGTGAGCGGTGCGTGCTGTGCGCCCGCTGCACCCGGTTCTCCAACCAGGTCGCGGGCGACCCGATGATCGAGCTGGTCGAGCGGGGCGCGCTCCAGCAGGTCGGCACCGGTGAGGGCGACCCCTTCGAGTCGTACTTCTCCGGCAACACCATCCAGATCTGCCCGGTCGGCGCGCTGACGTCGGCGGCGTACCGGTTCCGCTCCCGCCCCTTCGACCTCGTTTCCTCGCCGTCGGTGTGCGAGCACTGCTCCGGCGGCTGCGCGACGCGTACGGATCACCGGCGTGGCAAGGTCATGCGGCGGCTCGCGGCCAACGACCCCGAGGTCAACGAGGAGTGGATCTGCGACAAGGGCCGGTTCGCGTTCCGCTACGCCCAGCAGCGCGACCGGCTTCAGACACCGCTCGTACGCAACGCCGAGGGCGACCTCGAACCGGCCTCCTGGCCGGAGGCGCTGCAGATCGCGGCCCAGGGACTGCTCGCCTCACGCGGCCGGACCGGCGTCCTGACCGGCGGTCGGCTCACCATCGAGGACGCTTACGCGTACAGCAAGTTCGCGCGCGTGGCGCTCGACACCAACGACATCGACTTCCGCGCGCGCGTGCACAGCGGCGAGGAGGCCGACTTCCTCGCCGCGCGGGTCGCCGGTCACGGCCGTGACCTCGACGGTACGGGCGTCACGTACACCCTCCTGGAGAAGGCGCCGGCCGTTCTGCTGGCCGGGTTCGAGGCCGAGGAGGAGGCGCCCGGCATCTTCCTGCGACTGCGCAAGGCCTGGCGCAAGCACGGCCAGAAGGTCTTCTCGCTCGCCACGCACGCGACGCGCGGTCTGGAGAAGGCCGGCGGCACGCTGCTGCCCGCCGCTCCCGGCACCGAGACCGAGTGGCTGGACGCGCTCGCGAGCGGTGCCGGCCTGGAGGGGGACGGGGCGAGGGCGGCCGAGGCGCTGCGCACCGAGGGCGCGGTGATCGTCGTCGGTGAGCGACTGGCCGCTGTGGCGGGCGGGCTCACCGCCGCCGGACGGGCCGCGGCCGCGACCGGCGCCCAGCTGGTGTGGATCCCACGCCGGGCGGGGGAGCGCGGTGCCGTCGAGGCCGGTGCGCTGCCGACGCTGCTGCCGGGTGGACGTCCCGCGACCGACCCACGCGCGCGTGAGGAGGTCGCCGCAGTCTGGGGGCTCGCCGAACTCCCGCACCGCTACGGCCGCGACACCGGACAGATCGTCGAGGCCGCCGCAACGGGCGAACTCCAGGCCCTGCTGGTCGCGGGCGTCGAAGTCGCCGACCTGCCCGATCCGGCACGCGCGCGTGAGGCGCTCGCCGAGGTCGGCTTCGTGGTGTCGCTGGAGCTGCGGCCCGGTGAGGTGACCGAGCTCGCCGATGTCGTGCTGCCCGTCGCCGCGGTCGCCGAGAAGGCGGGAACCTTCCTCAACTGGGAGGGCCGGGTGCGGTTCTTCGAGGCCGCGCTCAAACCCGACCACATGACCCGCCGCCTGGCCCCGACCGACGCGCGCGTGCTGCAGATGCTGGCCGACGCCATGGACGTACACCTGGGTCTGCCGGATCTGCGCACCACGCGCGCGGAGATCGACCGGCTCGGCGCCTGGGACGGACCGCGGGCCACCGACCCCCTGGAGATCGCGGCCCAGTTGCCGCGACCGGCCGCCGGTGAGGCCGTTCTGGCCGGGCACCGGCTGCTGCTCGACCAGGGCCTCCTCCAGGCGGGCGACGAAGCGCTCGCCGGCACCCGGCACGCGGCCCACGCGCGCTTGTCGGCCGCCACGGCCGCCGAGGCCGGCGTCAAGGACGGCGACATGCTTGCCGTGACCGGCACCGCCGGAGTCGTCGAACTCCCGCTGCAGATCACGGAGATGCCCGACCGGGTGGTGTGGCTCCCGCTGAACTCCGTGGGCAGTGGCGTCGCCTCCGACACCGGGGCGCTGCCCGGCTCACTCGTCCGCATCGGCCCGGCGACCCTCGGGTCCGAGGCCCCTCAGGAGGTGGAGGCATGAGCCCTTTCCTCGCCGCTGAAGACCTCTCGATGTTCGGCCGCGACCCCTGGTGGCTGGTCGTCATCAAGGCGGTGTTCTGCTTCGCCTTCCTGATGGTGACCGTGCTGTTCTCCATCGTCTGGGAGCGCAAGGTCGTCGCCTGGATGCAGCTGCGCATCGGCCCCAACCGGCACGGCCCCTGGGGAATGCTCCAGTCGCTCGCCGACGGCATCAAGCTGATGCTCAAGGAAGACGTCATCGTCAAACGCGCGGACAAGGTGGTCTACGTCCTCGCCCCGATCGTCGCGGCCATCCCGGCCTTCATGGCGATCGCGGTGATTCCCTTCGGCCCGGCCGGCAACGAGATCTCGATCTTCGGTCACCGCACCACCATGCAGCTCACCGACCTGCCGATCGCGATGCTCTACATCCTCGCCGTCGCCTCGGTCGGTATCTACGGCATCGTGCTGGCCGGTTGGAGTTCCGGATCGACGTATCCGCTGCTCGGTGGCCTGCGGTCCTGCGCCCAGATGATCTCGTACGAGATCGCCATGGGCGCCGCCTTCGCCTCGGTGTTCCTCTACTCCGGGTCGATGTCGACCTCGGCGATCGTCGAGGCGCAGCAGGATCGCTGGTACATCGTCCTGCTGCCGGTCTCCTTCCTGATCTACATCGTGACGATGGTCGGCGAGACCAACCGCGCCCCGTTCGACATGCCGGAATCCGAGGGCGACCTGGTCGGCGGCTTCAACACCGAGTACTCGTCGATCAAGTTCGCGATGTTCATGCTCGCCGAGTACGTGAACATGGTGACGGTCTCGGCGGTGTCCGTGACGCTCTTCCTGGGCGGCTGGCGGGCGCCGTACCCGGTCAGCACCTTCTGGGAGGGCGCGAACCACGGCTGGTGGCCGCTGCTCTGGTTCGTGATCAAGGTCCAGCTGCTGCTGTTCTTCTTCATCTGGCTGCGCGGCACGCTGCCTCGCGTCCGCTACGACCAGCTGATGAAGCTCGGCTGGAAGGTCCTCATCCCGGTCTCCGTCGTGTGGCTGATGCTCGTCGCGACCGTGCGGACTCTCCGGAACGAGAACTACGACTTCGCCGACATCGCCCTCTACGTCGGTGGCGGCGTCCTCGCGCTGCTGCTCCTCTCCTTCGTCGCGGACATGTTCCGCGAGCGGACGAAGGCGGGCGCCCAACCCGTCGAGGAACCCGCCGGCTTCGACGCGATGGCGGGCGGATTCCCCGTCCCGCCACTGCCCGGACAGGAGCTTCCACCGGTGCCTCGGCGCCGCTCGCGCCGCGAGCGGGAGCTGATTGTCAGTGGTGGGCCCGATACTCAGAGTGATGGATCTCTGGATGGAAAGGAGGCGTCCGATGGCTGAGGAACCCAAGGAGACCAAGCCCGGTTTCATGAACCCCGTCGCAGGCTTCGGCGTGACCTTCAAGGCCATGTTCAAGAAGCGGCTGACCGAGCAGTACCCGGAGCAGCAGAAGACCACCGCTCCCCGCTTCCACGGACGGCACCAGCTCAACCGCCATCCGGACGGCTTGGAGAAGTGCGTCGGCTGCGAGCTGTGCGCCTGGGCCTGCCCCGCCGACGCCATCTATGTGGAGGGCGCCGACAACACCGACGAGGAGCGCTACTCGCCGGGCGAGCGGTACGGCCGCGTCTACCAGATCAACTACGCCCGTTGCATCCTGTGCGGCCTGTGCATCGAGGCGTGCCCCACGCGCGCGTTGACGATGACGAACGAGTTCGAGCTGGCCGACTCCAGCCGCGCCAACCTCATCTACACCAAGGAGCAACTGCTCGCCGGTCTCGAGGACGGCATGGTCGACACCCCGCACGCCATCTACCCGGGGACCGACGAGCAGGACTACTACCGGGGTCTGGTGACGGAGGCCGCGCCCGGCACCGAGCGCCAAGTGGCCCTATCCAAGGGCGAGGTCCCGCAGGAGGCCGCCACAACCTTCGGTGAGGACGAACCGGCGTCCGAGAAGGTGATCGGCCGATGACCGAGCAACTCGCCGCCTACTCCACCTCCACCGGAGAGGCCTTCCAGTTCTGGATCCTCGGCACCGTCGCCGTCATCGGCGCCCTGTGCACCGTCTTCATGAAGAAGGCCGTGCACAGTGCGCTCTGTCTCGCCGGGACCATGATCATCCTGGCGGTCTTCTACCTCGCCAACGGCGCCTACTTCCTGGGCATCGTGCAGATCGTCGTCTACACCGGCGCGATCATGATGCTGTTCCTGTTCGTGGTGATGCTCGTCGGCGTCACGGCCGCGGACTCCCTGAAGGAGACCATCAAGGGCCAGCGCTGGCTGGCCCTTCTCTGCGGGCTGGGCTTCGGCATCCTGCTGGTCGGAGGCATCGGCAACGCCTCGATCACGGAGTTCAACGGCCTCGCCCAGGCGAATGCGAACGGCAATGTGGAGGGCCTCGCGGTCCTCCTCTTCACCAAGTACGTGTTCGCCTTCGAGATCACCGGTGCCCTCCTGATCACGGCCGCCGTCGGCGCCATGGTGCTCACCCACCGCGAGCGCACCGAGCGCGCCAAGACGCAGCGCGAGCTGTCCGAACAGCGCGTCCGCGAAGGCAAGCACGTCCCGCCGCTGCCGGCGCCCGGCGTGTACGCCCGGCACAACGCGGTCGACATCGCGGGCCTGCTGCCCGACGGCACCCCCTCCGACCTCACGGTCAGCAAGACGCTGCGCGAGCGCGGCCAGATCCGGGACGTGTCCACCGAGGCGCTCAACGACCTCAGGGCTCTGGAACAGCGCGCGGAGGAGCGGCTGGAGCGGACCGCGATCGAGCCGTCGACCTTCAAGCGGCCCGAGGAGGCGTCCAAGTGAACCCCGTCAACTACCTCTACCTGGCCGCCCTGTTGTTCACGATCGGCGCCACCGGCGTGCTGATCAGGCGCAACGCGATCGTCGTCTTCATGTGCATCGAGCTCATGCTCAACGCCTGCAACCTCACGCTCGTCGCCTTCTCCCGGATGCACGGCAATCTCGACGGCCAGATCATCGCCTTCTTCACGATGGTCGTCGCCGCCGCGGAGGTCGTGGTCGGGCTCGCGATCATCGTGTCGCTGTTCCGTTCCCGCCACTCGGCCTCGGTCGACGACGCCAGCCTGATGAAGCTCTAAGGGGTCGGAAGAATCGTGGAGAACCTGATTGCGCTGCTGGTCGCGGCGCCATTGCTCGGAGCGGCCGTACTGCTGTGCGGCGGCCGGCGTCTCGACGCCGTCGGCCAGTGGATCGGCACGCTCCTGTCGTTCGTCTCCTTCGTCTTCGGCGTGATCCTCTTCGCCGACCTGCTGGGCAAGGACGCCGAACACCGCACCCTCACCCAGCACCTCTTCAGCTGGGTCCCGGTCGAGGGCTTCCAGGCGGACATCGCCTTCCGCCTCGACCAGTTGTCGATGACGTTCGTGCTGCTGATCACCGGCGTCGGCTCGCTGATCCACCTGTACTCGGTCGGGTACATGGAGCACGATGAGCGGCGCCGCCGCTTCTTCGGCTATCTGAACCTGTTCCTCGCGGCGATGCTGCTGCTCGTCCTCGCCGACAACTACCTTCTGCTCTACGTCGGTTGGGAGGGTGTCGGTCTCGCGTCCTACCTGCTGATCGGGTTCTGGCAGCACAAGCCGAGCGCCGCCACGGCCGCGAAGAAGGCCTTCCTGGTCAACCGCGTCGGCGACATGGGCCTGTCGATCGCGATCATGCTGATGTTCCTCTGGTTCGGCACCTTCGCCTTCGGGCCGGTGCTCGGCAGCCACGAGGAGGTCGGGCTGGTCGGTGACGCGACCGAGGGCCAGCTCACCGCCATCGGCCTGATGCTGCTGCTCGCGGCCTGCGGCAAGTCCGCCCAGGTGCCGCTGCAGTCCTGGCTCGGGGACGCGATGGAGGGCCCGACCCCGGTCTCGGCCCTTATCCACGCCGCGACGATGGTGACGGCGGGCGTCTACCTGATCGTCCGCTCCGGCGCCATCTTCAACGCCGCGCCGGACGCGCAGCTGGTGGTCACCATCGTCGGTGCCGTCACGCTCCTGTTCGGTGCGATCGTCGGTTGCGCGAAGGACGACATCAAGAAGGCGCTGGCCGGCTCGACGATGTCGCAGATCGGCTACATGATCCTCGCCGCGGGCCTCGGCCCCATCGGCTACGTCTTCGCGATCATGCACCTGGTGACGCACGGCTTCTTCAAGGCCGGGCTGTTCCTCGGCGCCGGCTCGGTCATGCACGGCATGAACGACGAGGTCGACATGCGCAAGTACGGCGGCCTGCGCAAGTACATGCCGGTCACCTTCGTCACCTTCGGCCTCGGCTACCTCGCCATCATCGGCTTCCCGGGTCTGTCCGGCTTCTTCTCCAAGGACAAGATCATCGAGGCGGCTTTCGCCAAGGGCGGCACCGAGGGCTGGATCCTGGGCAGTTGCGCGCTCCTCGGCGCGGCCATCACGGCGTACTACATGACGCGCGTGATGCTGATGACGTTCTTCGGCGAGGAGCGCTGGCGCCACGCCCCGACCCCGTCCCCGGCCGAGCCCGGCGTGGAACCCGCCACCGAGACGCGCGGCGAGCACGCGGAGCCGCACCCGCACGAGTCACCCAAGGTCATGACGATCCCGATGATCGTGCTGGCCGTCGGGTCCGTGGCCGGCGGCGCGTTCTTCAGCATCGGCGACCGCTTCATGCACTGGCTGGAGCCCATCACCGGACACGCCCACGGCCACCCGCCGATCGGCGCGGCAGCGGTCACCGGCGCGACCGTGGCATGCATGGTCATCGGTGTCGCCCTCGCCTACGCCCAGTACGGCCGCCGCCCGGTCCCGGCCGTCGCCCCGCGCGGGTCGCTGCTCACCCGGGCCGCCCGGCGCGACCTGCTCCAGGACGACTTCAACCACGTCGTCCTCGTGCGCGGCGGCGAGCACCTCACGCGCTCCCTGGTGTACGTCGACCACACCCTGGTCGACGGCGTCGTCAACGGTACGGCGGCCTCGATGGGCGGCCTCTCCGGACGGATGCGCAGGCTGCAGAACGGCTTCGCGCGGTCGTATGCGGTCTCGATGTTCGGCGGTGCGGCGATCCTCATCGCCGCGACCCTGCTGATGAGGGCGGTCTGATACCGATGTCCTTTCCTCTGCTGACAGCGACGGCGGTGCTCCCGGCGATCGGGGCGATCGCCACGGCCGCCGTACCGGCCGCCCAGCGCACCGCCGCCAAGTGGCTGGCGCTGCTCTTCTCGCTCGCCACGCTCGCCCTCGCGATCACCGTCCTGGTCCGCTTCGACCCGGGCGGCGACCGCTACCAGCTCACCGAATCCCACGCCTGGATCGCGGACTTCGGGGTCCGTTACGAACTCGGCGTGGACGGCATCGCGGTCGCGCTGATCGCGCTGACGGCGCTGCTGATCCCGTTCATCATCCTCGCGGGCTGGCACGACGCCGACCCGCTGGAGACCGGCAGCAGCCGATGGCGGCCGACTCAGGGCTTCTTCGCCCTGATCCTGGCCGTCGAGGCGATGGTGATCCTCTCCTTCGAGGCCACCGACGTCTTCCTCTTCTACATCTTCTTCGAAGCCATGCTCATCCCGATGTACTTCCTCATCGGCGGCTTCGGGGACCGTGCCCACGAGCACGGCGAGAAGGTGGCGGCGACGCAACGCTCGTACGCGGCCGTGAAGTTCCTGCTCTACAACCTGGTCGGCGGTCTGATCATGCTGGCCGCGGTGATCGGCCTCTATGTGGTCGCCGGGAACTTCAGCCTCCAGGAGATCGCCGAGGCCCGCGCCAACGGCACGCTCGACATGGCGACGAACACCGAACGCTGGCTGTTCCTCGGCTTCTTCTTCGCCTTCGCGGTGAAGGCGCCGCTGTGGCCGCTGCACACCTGGCTGCCCAACGCGATGCAGGAGGCCACCACACCGGTCGCCGTCCTCATCACCGCGGTCGTCGACAAGGTCGGCACCTTCGCGATGCTCCGCTTCTGCCTCCAGCTGTTCCCGGAGGCCAGCAAGTGGGCGACGCCCGCGATCCTCGTACTGGCGCTGATCAGCATCATCTACGGGGCGCTGCTCGCGGTCGGCCAGCGCGACATGAAGCGCCTGATCGCCTACGCGTCGATCTCGCACTTCGGCTTCATCATCATGGGCATCTTCGCGATGACCAGCCAGGGCCAGTCCGGCGCGACGCTCTACATGGTCAACCACGGCATCTCCACAGCCGCGTTGATGCTGGTGGCCGGCTTCCTGATCTCGCGGCGCGGCTCACGGCTCATCGCCGACTACGGCGGGGTGCAGAAGGTCGCGCCGGTGCTCGCCGGTACCTTCCTGATCGGCGGCCTGGCGACCCTGTCGCTGCCGGGACTGGCGCCCTTCGTGAGTGAATTCCTGGTCCTGGTCGGCACGTTCACCCGCTACCCGGTGATCGGTATCATCGCCACCTTCGGCATCGTGCTCGCCGCCCTCTACACCCTCGTCCTCTACCAGAGGACCATGACCGGCCCGGTGAAGGCGGAGGTCTCCGCGATGCCCGACCTCAGGGTGCGCGAGCTCGTGGTCGTCGCTCCGCTGGTCGTACTGCTGATCTTCCTGGGCGTCTACCCGAAGCCCCTCACGGACATCGTCAACCCGGCGGTCAAGCAGACCATGTCCGACGTACAGAAGAAGGACCCCCAGCCCGAGGTGGAGGCGGCCAAGTGAGCGCATCAGTCGTCCACAGCCTGTGGACAACCGCGGCCGACCCGATCTCGAAGATCGACGCGCCGAAGATCGAGTACGGACAACTGTCACCCACCCTGATTGTCGTCGGCGCGGCGATCATCGGGGTGCTGATCGAGGCGGTCGTCCCGCGCAAGGCGCGTTACTACACGCAGGTGTTCATCTGCGTCGTGGCGCTCGTCGCGGCCTTCGCCGCGGTCGTGGCGCTGGCGGCCGGCGGGTACGCCACGACCAAGGCGGGCATCGCCGCGATGGGCGCGATCGCCGTCGACGGACCGGCCCTCTTCCTGCAGGGCACGATTCTGCTGGCGGGCCTGGTCGGCCTGTTCACGTTCGCCGAACGGCGGCTCGACCCGGCGGCGCACGGCAACCGGGTCGACTCCTTCGCCGCGCAGGCCGCGTCCGTGCCGGGCAGCGACAGCGAGAAGGCCGCCGTGAAGGCCGGGTTCACCACCACCGAGGTGTTCCCGCTGCTGATGTTCGCCGTCGCCGGCATGCTGATCTTCCCGGCGGCCAACGACCTGCTGACACTCTTCATCGCCCTGGAAGTCTTCTCGCTCCCGCTGTACCTGATGTGCGCGCTGGCGCGCCGCAAGCGGCTCATGTCGCAGGAGGCCGCGGTCAAGTACTTCCTGCTGGGTGCCTTCGCGTCCGCGTTCACACTGTTCGGCATCGCGCTGCTGTACGGCTACTCGGGCTCCGTCTCGTACGCGGCGATCGCGCAGGTCGTCGACGGTACGGTCCCGGACGTCACCCCGGCGCTCGCGGACACGATGGGCAACGACGCGCTGCTGCTCGTCGGCGCCGCGATGATCGTCATGGGCCTGCTGTTCAAGGTGGGCGCGGTGCCGTTCCACATGTGGACGCCGGATGTGTACCAGGGTGCGCCGACGCCGGTGACCGGGTTCATGGCGGCGGCGACGAAGGTGGCGGCGTTCGGTGCGCTGCTGCGTCTGCTGTACGTCGTCCTGCCCGGCCTGCGCTGGGACTGGCGGCCGGTCATGTGGGGCGTGGCGATCATCACCATGCTGGGCGGCGCGATCGTCGCGATCACGCAGACCGACATCAAGCGACTGCTGGCGTACTCGTCGATCGCGCACGCGGGCTTCATCCTCGCGGGTGTCATCGCGACCACGCCGTCCGGGGTGTCGTCCGTCCTCTTCTACCTGGGCGCGTACTCGTTCGTGACGATCGGCGCGTTCGCGGTGGTGACGCTGGTGCGCGACGCCGGCGGTGAGGCGACGCACCTGTCCAAGTGGGCCGGTCTGGGGCGTCGTTCGCCGCTGGTGGCGGCCGTGTTCGCGGTGTTCCTGCTGGCCTTCGCGGGCATTCCGCTGACGTCCGGCTTCGCCGGGAAGTTCGCCGTGTTCAAGGCGGCGGCGGAGGGCGGGGCCGGCCCGCTGGTCGTGGTGGGTGTGATCTCGTCCGCGATCGCCGCGTTCTTCTACATCCGTGTCATCGTGCTCATGTTCTTCAGCGAGCCGAAGCCGGAGGGGCCGACGGTCGCGGTGCCGTCGCCGCTGACGATGACGGCGATCGGGGTCGGTGTGGCGGTCACGCTGGTGCTCGGTGTGGCACCGCAGTACTTCCTGGATCTGGCGAGTACGGCGGGGGTGTTCGTGCGCTGACGCGGCGCTCGCTCGTACGGCCTGTCTGTACGGCAGCGGCCCGGCTCCCTTGGGGGATGCCGGGCCGCTGTGATGTGGAGGGGCCTGCCGCTCGCCGGTCACTCAAGGCTGTCAGCCGATCACGAACAGGTGAGGCTGAGCCTGTGGATAACTCCGGTGCTGTCGGTGGCGACCCCTATCGTGGATGCAGTGGTCGAGGGACGACGTGCGGGGGACATGGCGATGGGTGCGACGGGCGGGATCAGCGAGATGCCAAGGGTGACCGAGGCGGCAGGGGCTGCCGCGAGCGAGGCGCTGGCCGCGCTGCACCGGGTTTTCGGGTACGACGCATTCCGGGGCGAGCAGGAAGCGGTCATCGAGCATGTCGTGGCGGGCGGCGACGCCGTCGTGCTCATGCCGACCGGCGGCGGAAAGTCGCTCTGCTATCAGATCCCCTCCCTGGTCAGACCCGGTACGGGAGTGGTCGTCTCCCCGCTCATCGCGTTGATGCAGGACCAGGTGGACGCGCTGCGGGCGCTCGGCGTGCGGGCCGGGTTCATGAACTCCACGCAGGACTTCGACGAGCGGCGGGTGGTGGAGGCGGAGTTCCTGGCGGGCGAGCTGGACCTGCTCTACCTCGCACCGGAGCGGCTGCGGCTCGACTCGACGCTGGACCTGCTCTCCCGCGGCAAGATCGCGGTGTTCGCGATCGACGAGGCGCACTGCGTGTCCCAGTGGGGCCACGACTTCCGCCCCGACTACCTGGCCCTCTCCCTGCTCGGTGAGCGCTGGCCGGACGTGCCGCGGATCGCTCTCACGGCGACGGCCACGCATGCGACGCACCAGGAGATCACCCAGCGGCTGAACATGCCGACGGCCCGGCACTTCGTGGCGAGCTTCGACCGGCCCAACATCCAGTACCGGATCGTGCCGAAGGCGGACCCCAAGAAGCAGCTGCTGGGCTTCCTGCGCGAGGAGCACGCGGGCGACGCGGGCATCGTGTACTGCCTGTCGCGCAAGTCGGTGGAGGCGACGGCCGAGTTCCTCAGCCGCAACGGCATCGAGGCGGTTCCGTACCACGCAGGCCTGGACGCGGGCACGCGCGCGGCGCACCAGTCCCGGTTCCTGCGGGAGGAGGGCCTGGTCGTGGTGGCGACCATCGCCTTCGGAATGGGCATCGACAAGCCGGACGTGCGGTTCGTCGCCCACCTCGACCTGCCCAAGTCGGTCGAGGGCTACTACCAGGAGACGGGCCGCGCCGGCCGGGACGGGCTCCCCTCCACGGCCTGGATGGCCTATGGCCTCAACGACGTCATACAGCAGCGCAAGCTGATCCAGTCGGGCGAGGGCGACGAGGCGTTCCGGCGCCGGGCCGCCTCGCACCTGGACGCGATGCTGGCATTGTGCGAGACGGCTCAGTGCCGACGTGGTCAGTTGCTCGCCTACTTCGGCCAGGACCCGGATCCGGTGGGCTGCGGCAACTGCGACACCTGCCTGACACCGCCGGAGACGTGGGACGGCACCGTCGCGGCGCAGAAGGTGCTGTCGACGGTGGTGCGGCTGCAGCGGGAGCGGGGGCAGAAGTTCGGGGCGCTGCAGATCGTCGACATCCTGCTGGGGCGGCGCACCGGCAAGGTCATCCAGTTCGATCACGATCAGCTGTCCGTGTTCGGCATCGGCGAGGAGCTGGGCGAGGGCGAATGGCGGGGTGTCATCCGGCAGTTGCTGGCCCAGGGGCTGCTCGCGGTCGAGGGGGAGTACGGGACGCTCGTGCTGACGGAGGCCAGTGGGTCGGTGCTGCGGCGGGAGCGGGAGGTGCCGCTGCGGAAGGAGCCGAAGAAGCCGGTGACCTCGCGGTCGGCGTCGGGGTCGGGTTCCGCGGGCTCCGGGCGTGGCGAGCGCAAGGCGAAGGCCGCGGTGGCCGAGCTGCCGGAGGAGCTGGTGCCGGCCTTCGAGGCGCTGCGGGCGTGGCGTGCCGAGCAGGCTCGGGAGCAGGGTGTTCCGGCGTATGTGATCTTCCATGACGCGACGTTGCGGGAGATCGTGACCGTGTGGCCCGCGTCCGTGCGGGAGCTTGGCGGCGTCAGCGGCGTGGGGGAGAAGAAGCTGGCGACCTATGGGGAGGGGGTGCTCGAGGTGCTGGGCTCGATGCGGGGGGAGCCTGATGCGGGGGCGTCGGCCGAGGCGGATCCAGGGGCTCCGGGGGCAGACCACGGGGCAGGCCACGGGGCGGGCCTCGGGGCGGATGACTGGCCTGAGATGGATGCGGAGCCGGAGGACTGGGCCTAGCGGCCGGCAGCGGCACGGCGCTTGGCGTGGGCGTGGGCGCGGGGCGGGCGCGGCGCTGAGGCTGGGCGAGGGGTGTCGCGCAGGGACGCCAGGCCGGCACGACGGTCAGGCCAGCGCCGTCAGCCCTGGAGCGAAGGTGATCAGCAGCGGCAGCAGCGGCACCAGCGCCGCCAGCGTCGTCGTGAGGGCCCGGTGGCGGCGGCCCAGACGTGGCGGGGGCTGGAGGAGGCGGTTGACGCGTTCGCCCAGGAGACGGTGGGTGGACGCGCAGGAGAGGACGCCCCGGTGCTGGTTGAGTTCGATCAGGGCCAGCGCCGTCGTCAGGTGACCGCAGCGACGGGACGCCGTGTCGTCGGCGGCCAGTTCGACCAGGCGGTGGGTCTGGTCGCAGAAGTGGGCGAACAACGGGATTCGGGGGAATCCGGTGGCAAGCGCGGTGGAGAGGTGCAGCAGCCAGTCGTGGCGGGCCTGGGCGTGGCCACGCTCATGGGTGAGGACGGCGTCGAGCTGGTGGTCGGTCAGGCGGCGCAGGGCGCCCGTGGTGACGATGAGCTGGGGCGGGCTGCCAGGCATCCACCAGGCGTCGGGATACTCGTCCTCCAGCACCAGGAGCGGGCCGCGCGCCGAGCCGAGGCCGGCGGGCAGGTCGGGGGCGCGTTCGCGCAGGTGGGCCCTGGCCTGGCCGCGTCGCCGGCGCGCCTCGACGAGCTCGCGGGCCAGCATCGCGGTCGTCCAGGCGGCCCCGCAGGCCAGCAGCACGCTGAGGGTGGCCGCCCAGGCGGGCGCGGCCGAGAGGTCGTACGCCTCGGTCACCGACGGCGGCGCCGGAGCGAAGAGCTGGGCGCGTACCGCGCCGAAGAATGCGGCGGTTCCCAGGGCCAGGGCCGTCAGGCAGCACAGCAGGACGGTGGCGACCAGGCACTGCCACACCCAGAGCGCGACCACGGGTTCCTGTTCGGGCCAGGTGGCCCGGGTCAGCGCTCGGGGGACGGGTACGGCGGCCGTCAGGGCGACGATGCTCAACAGGAGCAGGCAGACGGTCATGCCAAGGGCTCCGGATCCTGGTCAGGGAAGGTGCGGGGGCGGCTGTACGGGGCGGTGGGCGAGGAACACACCCTCCGCCGCCAGTCAGTATGACGGCGACGGCCGCCGGAGTCAGGGGGTAGGAGCCGCCGAACTCGCCTGCGGGCACCGTGCGGACGCCGACATGGACGCCATCCGGCAGCCCGGCATCGCCGTGCGCCACGGCCTACGCGCGCAGCGCCTCCCGGACCGCCGTCATCACCTCCGTGTCGTCCGCCCCCAGCGCACGCGCCTGATCTGCGAACTGCCGCGCAAGGGCAGCCAGTTCGGCGCGATCCGGACGGTGGACGCCCGCGGGGAGGGGGGCGACGCGGGTGCCCGCGCCTCGCCGGGTGCGGATCAGGGACGCTGTCTCCAGTTCGCGGTACGCCCGTGCCACGGTGCCCGTGGCGAGCCCCAGGTCGGCTGCCAACTGCCGCACCGTCGGCAGACGTTCGCCCTCCGAAAGGCGGCCGGTGGAGATCAGGGCGGCGAGCTGGGCGCGGATCTGTTCGTACGGCGGGACCGGGCTGGTCGTGTCGACGCGCAGGCCTGCCCCGCTCATCGGCGGCCGGTTCCGCCGGCGCCGGCCCGACGGCCCCGCCATGCCGTCGCCCGCGGCGAGATGATCGTGAACAGGCACCACGGCGCCATGAGCAGGGCCAGCAGGCCCAGCGGCCACAGCACCACGTTCGCGGCGGTCCCCACGGCACCGTCGCAGGTCGTGCTCATCAGCGCGCCCGATGCCGTCGACGCCGCGCCCAGCAGGGACGACGAGACCACCAGGCCCCAGGCGGCGACGATCGCCAACGTCCGGTCGCGACGGGACTGTTCGTCGCCGGGGCGGGTCGCGATGCGCCGCAGGGACCAGCCGCAGGCGGCCGTGGACAGAGCGAGGGAGGCCAGGATGGGAAGGCCGTAGTAGAGGCCGGGCCACGGTGAGTGCGACTCGGTCACGCCCCGGCACGTCACCGTGAGCGCGCGTCCCGCACGGCCCAGGTCGTCCGACGACGCCACCGCGGCCGCGGCCGTCAGCAGGACGACCAGTGCGGCCGCGAGGCCGAGCAGCAGGGGAGTCATCCGGGGCGGTACGTAGTCGCGGACCCGGCGTGGAGTGAGGACCGCCGTGCGTACGGCACCCCGGCGCGGCGCGGTCAGTGCGTCGCCCAGCAGCACCCCCGCCACCGCGCACAGACCGAAGGCGAGGATGGCGTAGAGGGAGCCCTCCCCGTTGTCCAGGGGCAACAGCCAGCGGGAGGCCAGCACTCCGACGGCCAGGCCCGTCCAGCGGGCGTAGCGGTCGACGGGTGCGCGGGACGCGGGCGCCGACGCGGAAGGGCGCGAACCGAGTTCGAGCATGACAGACACAGACCCCCGTGGAGACGACATGAACGCAGACATGCACGCAGAACATGTACGCAGACTTGTACTCACCGCTTGTATCAAGCGGTGAGTACAAGATGCGCCCTCCTGGCGCTTTGTGTCAACTGCTTGCTACAACTCGCCCGGTGACCTCCCCCAGCCCCACCCGGGCACCGCCCGGCCCCGGCGCCCAGGCGGACAGTGTCACCACGTCGCCGTCCTCCAGGAACGTCCGCTTGCCGTCCGGGAGTTCGAGGGCGTCGCGCCCGTTCCACGTCAGCTCCAGCAGTGACCCGCGCTCGCGTTCCGTCGGGCCGCTCACCGTGCCCGAGCCGTACAGGTCGCCGGTGCGCAGCGAGGCGCCGTTCACCGTCATGTGGGCGAGTTGCTGGGCGGCCGTCCAGTACATGGTGGAGAACGGGGGCTCGGAGACCACGTGGCCGTTGATCGAAACGGAGATCCGCAGGTCGTAGCCGCCGGGTTCCGTCTCGGAGCCCGAGTCGTCCAGGTACGGCAGCAGCGGGTGCGTCCGCTCCGGCGGCGCCACACGTGCCTCATCGAGCGCGTCCAGCGGGGTGATCCACGCCGACACCGAGGTGGCGAAGGACTTGCCGAGGAACGGACCGAGGGGGACGTACTCCCAGGCCTGGAGGTCGCGTGCCGACCAGTCGTTCAACAGGCAGAGGCCGAAGACGTGTTCCCGGAAGTCGCCCAGCGCCACCGGCTTGCCCATCTGCGACGGCACGCCGACCACGAAGCCGACCTCGGCCTCGATGTCCAGGCGGACCGACGGGCCGAAGACCGGGGCCGGGTCGGCGGCGGCCTTGCGCTGGCCGGACGGTCGTACGACATCCGTGCCGGAGACGACGACCGTGCCCGAGCGGCCGTGGTAACCGATCGGCAGGTGCTTCCAGTTGGGGGTCAGGGAGTCCGCCGCGTCGGGGCGGAAGATCTGGCCGACGTTCCGGGCGTGGTTCTCGGAGGCGTAGAAGTCGACGTAGTCCGCGACCTCGAAGGGGAGGTGCAGGGTCACTGAGGACAGCGGGTGGAGGAGGTCCGCGATGGCCTCCTGGTGCGCCGGGACCGTCACCCACGCCGTCAGCGCGCGCCGTACGTCCGACCAGGTGGTGTGGCCCGCGGCGAGCAGCGGGTTCAGCGAGTCCTGCGCGAGCAGCGGGGCGTACGGCGAGCCGAGCGCGTACGCCGCCTTGCCCGCGTCGAGGACGTGGTCGCCGAGCCGGACGCCGACCCGGTGTGCGGAGTCCGAGCCGGGGAGGGAGAAGACGCCGTACGGAAGGTTGTGCGTGCCGAAGGGGTCGCCCTCGGGGAGATCGAAGGGGGGCATGGGGTGCTGCCTCACTCTCATACGCTCCGTATGCCATTGCCATGTGGTCGGGCACACGTTACGGGTGAGTCGCCTGTCTTGGGCAGTGCGGAGCCCGCGTCGCCGAAGTCGACGAATCTCCTGGTCGGGGCAGTCGGCCGACGTGTGTCCAACCGCACGGACATCACCGTCAAGGAGCTTGCGAGCACCACGTGGGGGTGAAATCGCAAAAGGGGGAGGGCAGTTGCGGCGTGGAAGGGAAAGCGGAAACAGCAGCGGAACCGGAACTGATGTCAACGCATGTGAACACAGCAGCCGTCCGGTTCGCATCGAGTCGATGGGGCGTCCTGTCCGTATTCTCTGATCATGGCCCCACCCATCGCATATTCACTCATTGCCACTGACCTGGACGGGACGCTGCTGCGCGGCGACGACACGCTCTCGGACCGGTCCCTCGACGCGCTCGCGCTGGTGGCGGCGGCCGGTGCCCAGCACCTCGTCGTGACGGGGCGGCCGGCGCCCAGAGTGCGGCCGCTCCTCGATGTCCTGGGCAGCACGGGGCTCGCGGTGTGCGGACAGGGCGCGCAGTTGTACGACGCCGGCGCGGACCGTCTGCTCTGGTCCATCACCCTGGACCGGGAGTTGGCGGAGACCGCGCTCGGCAAGATCGAGGCCGAGGTCGGGGAGGTATACGCGGCCGTCGACCAGGACGGCGTCGACGGGCTCACGCTCATCGAACCCGGGTACCTGATGCCCCACCCCACCCTGCCCGCCGTACGCGTCCGGCACCGCGACGACCTGTGGTGCGAGCCGATCAGCAAGGTGCTGCTACGGCATCCCACCCTGTCCGACGACGAGTTGGCGGCGACGGCGCGCGCGGTGGTCGGTTCTCTCGCCACGGTCACCATGTCGGGGCCCGGCACCGTCGAACTCCAGCCATGCGGCGTCACCAAGGCGACCGGTCTGGCGCTCGCCGCCGAGCATCTCGGTCTCGGCGCGCACCAGACCATCGCCTTCGGTGACATGCCCAACGACATCCCGATGTTCGACTGGGCCGCCCGCGGCGTCGCGATGGCCAACGCGCACCCCGAACTCAAGGCGGTCGCCGACGAGATCACCCTCTCGAACGAGGACGACGGCATTGCCGTCGTCCTCGAGAGGCTGTTCACGGGGATCTTGACCGATATCGCCCAGTGAGGGTCTTCAGCGAGAGCTCTTAGTAAGGGCCGTTCACGTTGTCGATCGAGCCGTACCGCGCGGCCGCGTAGTTGCACGCGGCCGTGATGTTCGCGACCGGATCGAAGGGGTCGTAGACCGTCCCCGGGACGTGGTAGGCCGCGAAGGTGGGGTCGATGACCTGCAGGAGGCCCTTGGACGGCGTGCCCGCCGCCGCGTTGGAGTCCCAGTTGTTGATGGCGGCCGGGTTGCCCGACGACTCGCGCATCACGTTGCGGTAAATGCCGTCGTACGACCCGGGGATTCCGTTTTGCGCCATGATGTCCAGCGCGTTGCGGATCCAGCCGTCGAGGTTGTCCGGGTACGACTTCACGGAGGCCGTGGTGGCGTGGGCGACGGCGGACTTCTTGGCCGGTGCGGACGTCTTCTCGGCCTTCTTGCTCGCCGTGGCGGCCTTCGTCGCCCGGACCTTCAGGTCGACGCCCGGGTGGATCAGCCGGGGGTTGTCGCCGATGGACTTGCGGTTGTCCTTGTAGAGCTGCCGCCAGCCACCCTGCGCGTCGTACCGGTCCGCGATGCCGTAGAGCGTGTCGCCCTTCTTCGTGGTGTACGTGACGGACTTGGCCTTCGCTGCGGATGGCGCGGACTGTGGTGCCGACTGCGCGACGGCGGGGGCCTGGGCCGGCTGTGCGGCGCTCGCGGTGGTCGCGCTCAGGAGCGGGAGCGCGAGGGCTGCGGTACCGGTTCCGGCTGCGACGACGTGGCGGGTGAGCGGGTTGGTTCTGGGGCGGCGGTGCTTGCCTCGGGCCATGGCGCTGTTCCTCTCCGACGCCTGCGAGGTGAGCTGTCGGGTTCGGGCGGGAGATGCCCGGCCGCGCCGCCGTGCGGTAGCGCGAACTTCACCCCGAGCCGGTTCGGTGCGCCATCAAGGCGTCCGGTCCGGCGACTTACCTGGGTCCCCCGCTCCTGCCGTGCGTGAGTGAGTGCGTGGGTGGGTGGCTCGGGCGGCGGCAGGATTCGGCGTCCGCCCGACTGAGCGGGAACGTATGCGAGAGCACACGCCCGGAACAAGTGCCATGGTCACCTGTCATGCCGGTTGACCATGGTCTGATGCGTATGGGGTGCTTGATCCTTTGCGGTTGCCAAGCCTCAACTTGCGCTTGACGCAAGGAAGGAAGGGGGTGGGTCCGGTGGGGCGTGCGACTGGGTGCGAGTGACCCAATTCACTGGCGTCCACAAGAGCGGCAAATCGGGCAATGGCTCCAACTCGTCGTCAACCGGCCGTCCGTTGGGTCTGTTTCTCCCATGTCCGGTGGAATAGCACCTCTTCGTCCTTCGCGCAGATGGCCTCGTTGAAGGTGATGAAATGCCCCTTTTCGCAGCTGATCTGCGAGCACGTCCGCACTGTCACGTTCCATGCCGTCTTCGGGCGGTGCAACCGGATCGACCAGTCCGAGCGGGTACGGGCCGACAACCCGAGCGAGTACGGGCCGACAAGAGGTACGACTCGTCGATGGTGTACGTCTCCAGCGCGTCCTCGGTGAACTCCAGGCCGTCGGGGTACACGCGCGTGCCGCCGTACCGGGGGTCGACCTCCAGGCGCCACTCGCCCTTGGCGACGTCCCGCACGACGAGCCGCTCGGGGCGCGGTTCGTCCAGCGTGATGGGGGAGTTCACGCCGAGCGGCTCCGCCTGCTCCGGTTCCTCGAAGGTGATCACCGTGTCGTCCGCTGATTCGTCCAACGCGCGCAGGCGTACCGGAAGTTCCAGGGAGCTGCCTGCCGGTTCCAGCGTGAAGCCCGCCGCCGAGTCCGGCTGGAGCCAGACCCACGGCCAGTACGCGGAGGAGACGGCGAGGCGGATGCGGTGACCGGGCGGGAAGGCGTGGCCGATGCCGTGCAGCTCGAAGGTGACGGCCTCGGTGGCACCCCGCTCCCACGGCACCGTACGGTCCCGGCCGTGGCGCGCCGACAGGTTCAGCACGCCACGCGTGACCAGGGTCGAGGCGCCGTCGGGTGCCACGTCGCAGAGCCGGGCGACGACCTGCCCGCTCGGCACCTCCGAGGTCAGCCGCAATCGCACCTTCGGTCGTCCCAACACCCATCCCAACACCCAGGTCACCTCACCCACTTCGAAGTCGAAGCAAGCCGATCGCGCGTCCTCCTCCCGCTGGTCGGGCGGCAGGTCGGCGTCATTGCAGAAGGGGAAGAAGCGGCCGGCGTCGATACCGGTGTGCATGGGGGAGCGCGCGTGGACGGGCGCGCCCTGGCAGGCGTACGTCACGCCCCGCACGTGGGGAGAGGGCCAGGCCGGCTCGCCCACCCAGCGGCCCGGCAGCGTGGGGTACACCGTGGCCGGGCGGTGGGAGTCGCTGACGTAGACGCGCGGCAGGGGGTCGGACAGACGCCGGTGTCCTCGCCCTTCAGCCAGTGGTCCCACCGGCGCAGCGTCTCCTGGAGGAAGCCGATCGCCGGGCCCGGCGGCAGGCCCCGGTCCGGGACTGGTGCGACCAAGGGCCGATCAGGCCGCGGACGCGGTCGGCGGGCAGGTGCTCGACGAGGCGCAGGACCGTGTCGCGGTACGGGTCGTGCCGGCCGCCCACCGCGAGTACGGCGGCGTCGATCGCGCCGTAGTCCTCGCAGACGCTGCCGTGGCGCCAGTAGTCGTCGCGGGTCTGATGGCCGAGCCAGGTGTGCAGGAACGGTTCGACGGATTCCAGCCGCCCCAGCCACATGTCCCGCCAGGCGTCGCCGACATACAGCGGGTCCGGTGGGCGGGCGACGAAGGCGAGCATGGTCGACGCCCAGGCGTGCATGTCGACGGCGAGGACGGAACCTCCGAGGTAGTGCGCGTCGTTGTCATAGCGATCGTCCGTCGAGCGGACCGTGACGATCGCCTTGAGCGGCTCGGGCGCGAGGGCCGCGATCTGGAGGGAGTTGAAGCCGTCCCGGGAGATGCCGAACGTGCCGACCCTGCCGTTGCACCAGGGTTGGGCCGCCAGCCAGTTGACCACCTCGACCCCGTCGGCTAGCTCCGTCGCCGAGTACTCGTCCCTCCGCATGCCCTCGCTGTTGCCGTGCCCCGGATGTCCACGCGCACGGAGGCGTAGCCGTGGCCGGCGTACCGGGGGTGGCGTTGGTGGTCGCGGCGTGCGGTCCCAGTAGGTCAGGCGGTACGGCAGGTATTCGAGGAGCGCCGGTACGGGCTCGTCCGTCAGTGGGCGCCACACGCGCGCGTACAGCAGAGTCCCGTCCTGGAGCGGGATCCAGATGTCCTCGTGATTCGTCTCGTGGGGGAAGGACGTACGGATGTGCATGAGCGGGATCCCCGTCTGGTCGGTGCGCCCGGTGCGCCCGGTGCGACGTGTCCGGTCGGTGCATGGGGTGCGTCGTGTCCGGTCGGCGCTCGGGATGCGTTGTGTCGGGCCAGTGCACGGTGTGCGTGGTGTCCGGTCAGTGCACTGGGCGCATCGTGCGGCGCAGCCAGGGTGCCGCGGCCGTCATGGCCAGTCCGGCGGCCACCGCGATCGCGCCGTTGAGGCCGAGGTAGGCGGGCTGGGAGACGTCGTCGTAGAGCTTGACCGCTTGGGCCTGGATGCCGTTGGCGAGGGCCAGGGACAGGAACCAGAGGGACATGGTCTGACCGGCGAAGGCGGCCGGGGCGAGCTTGCTCGTGGCCGACATGCCGGAGGTCTCCAGGAGGATGTCGCCGAGGTCGAGCAGCAGGTACGAACCCACGATCCACCAGACGGAGACGAGGTGGTCGTCGGAGGAGTGGTCAGGCGGCCCCGAGGCCGGCAGCGCCGTCAGGAGGAAGGACAGGCCGCCGAGTACGACCCCTATCGCGATCTTGTTGGAGGCGTGCGGCTGTCCGTGCCCCATCCGGACCCCCAGCGCGGCGACGACTGGCGCGAGGGTGACCTCGAAGGCGCCGAGGGCGGAGGCGTACCAGCCGGCGGGGAAGTCGAAGCCGAGGATCGATGTCTCGGCGTCCGTCGAGGACGGCAGCGTCATCGTCGAGTACGCCTGGAAGGGGATGAGGTCGAAGACCGCCGAGGCGGGGGAGAGGACGCTGTACGGGCGGAGACGACCGCGTTCCTCGGGGGTCACGCGCGGGCCGGCGAACATCACCGCGAAGTAGACGGCCGGGGCGATCACGGAGACGAGGGTCAGCAGGTCTACGAAGCGGTCCATGGTGAGTCGGCCGGCGGCGGCGAGGAGGACGGCGACCGCGGCGGTGGCGACGAGGCCCGTGGCGATCAGGCGGAGCGCCCGGCGCATGGCCTGCGGGGACAGCGCGAACTCGGCGGTGTGCTTGCGTCCGGCCAGGTGGCGACGGCCGACGACGTACTGCACCAGGCCGAACGTCATGCCGATCGCGGCCGCCCAGAAACCCCGGTGCCAGCCCCTGTGGTCGCCGAGCCAGCCGGTGATCAGCGGGCCCGCGAAGGCGCCGATGTTGATCGCCATGTAGGAGAAGGCGAACCCGGCGTCCCGGCGGTCGTCGTCGGTGCGGTACTGCTTGCCGGCCATGGTGGCGACGTTGGGCTTGAACAGGCCCGTGCCCGCGCTGATCAGGCCGAGGCCGACCCAGGTCATGTCGGCGGTCGGCACCGCCATGGCGTAGTGGCCGCAGGTGATGAGGATGCCGCCCCACAGCACCGCGCGGTACGAGCCGAGGACGCGGTCGGCGAGCCGGCCGCCGGCGACGGTGACCAGATGGACGAGGGTGCCGTAGGCGGCGGAGACGGAGGCCGCGGAGACGGAGGCGGCGGTTCCGGCCGACATGCCCAGCCCGCGGTGGGCGACCGTGTCCGCGAAGTACAGCACGAGGATGGCCTGCATGCCGAGGAACGAGAAGCGCTCCCAGACCTCCAGGCCGGAGAGCGTGAGCAGGCCTCTGGGCCGGCCGAAGACGGCGTGGTCGGAGCGGGTCGGGGGCCGCTCTCGGGCTCGATATCGACTTCGGTTCGGGACACGGACCGGTACTTCCCTATAAGTCGATGGATATCCGGCCTTATCACGTGATCAAAAACATACCGGTCGTGATCCAATACCGCCCATGGTGGACGGGTGGGCGGCATCAGTGATCGAAACGTGACCGGATACGCTGACTTGAGTGATGGCAGCGACCTATCGACAAACCGTGTGACCGCCAGAAGACACCAGCAGACAGGAGACCCCTCGTGACCGTCGTCGGGCCGTTCGGGCTGAGCGTGCGGGACCAGGCTCTGGAAGCCGATGTCCAGGCCGGATTGGCGGCTGTCGAGGAGGGATTGCTCGAAGCCACCAAGAGTGAGGTCCCCTTCATCACGGAGGCCGCCCAGCACCTGGTGCGGGCGGGTGGAAAGCGGTTCCGGCCGCTGCTCGTGATGCTCACTGCCCAGTTCGGGGACCGGTATGCGCCGGGGGTCGTGCCGTCGGCGGTGGTGGTGGAGCTGACCCATCTGGCGACGCTGTACCACGACGACGTGATGGACGAGGCGGCGGTACGGCGGGGTGTCGACAGCGCGAACACCCGCTGGGGGAACTCGGTCGCCGTGCTGACCGGGGACTTCCTGTTCGCGCGCGCCTCGCACATCCTGGCCGACCTCGGGCCCGAGGCGGTGCGGGTGCAGGCCGAGGCGTTCGAGCGGCTGGTCACCGGGCAGATCCTGGAGACCGCGGGGCCGCAGGACGGGCGGGATCCGGTGGAGCACTACCTCGATGTGCTGAGTGGGAAGACCGGGTCGCTGGTGGCGGTGTCGTGCCGGTTCGGGGCGATGATGTCCGGCGCCGATGAGACCGTGGTCGATGTGCTGACCCAGTACGGGGAGCGGCTGGGGGTTGCCTTCCAGCTGGCGGATGACGTGCTGGACATCGCCAGTGACTCCCATGAGTCCGGGAAGACGCCGGGGACGGACCTCCGGGAGGGGATTCCCACGCTGCCGGTGCTGCGGTTGCGGGAGCGGGCCGAGCGGTTGGGGCTCGCGGACGACATCGCGTTGTGCGAGTTGCTGGACTCCGATCTGAGCGACGACGCGCGGCTTGCGGAGGCGTTGGCTCAGCTTCGGGTGCATCCGGCGTTGGAGCAGGCTCGGCGGGACACGGTGCGGTATGCGGAGGATGCGCGGGCTGCGTTGGCGCCGTTGCCGGACATTGATGCCAAGGCTGCGTTGATGGAGTTGTGCGACGCGGTGGTGCATCGGGCCGGGTAGGTTTTCGCCCCCGCCGCCCTTACCCGTCCCCTCCTGAAGGGGCTCCGCCCCTTCGACCCCGCCAGGGGGCTGGCGCCCCCTGGGCCCCCGCTTCGGCTCTGCGGGCCTTGTCCTGAAACTCCCCCAGAGGGGCCCCAGACGGGCTGGAATGCCTGGGCCGGCGTCGGAAAGTCCTGTGAAGGCAGCTCGCAGTCGTCACCGCTGTGGGGGCACAGCCTCACCGGCATCGGCATCGGCATCGGCACCGGCACCGTGAAGGACCCCGCCCTCCTCAACACCCTGAAGGCCGAGCCGAATTCGTTCTACGCCGACCTCCACCGGCCTCCGAGCTCCCTGCGGGAGGCGGTTCCCCGTCCAACCCCTACGGGTCGGGGGAGTCGCAGCCTCCCCGTGTCATACCCCAGGTGTACGCGGAGTTGGCTCCGCAGGCTGACGAATCTCCCTGGCCGATTTGGTCATATGGACACCACGGAAATCACCACTCCTCACCGATTCGGGTGAGAATGGCGGCTCAAGGTGGACGAGTGCGGGGTCGAGAGACTCGCGGGCGAGGAAACGAGACGGACAGCCGCCGCCGACGACGGAGGTAAGGCACACATGGCACCGTACGCATCGGACGACAGTACGACCGCCGGGGAGGTCGACGACCTGCGCGCCGGACGGCGCAAGGCCGCGCGGTACGTCGTCCCGGTCGCGGTCGTGGGAGTCGCGGCGGCGACCATCGGGCTCGTCCCGGCGATCGCCGACTCCGGCGACCCGGACCTGCCGGAGATCACCGCGCAGCAACTCATCGAGAAGATCGCCCAGTCGGACGTACAGCAGCTGTCCGGGACCTTCAAGATCACCACCGATCTGGGTCTGCCCGACCTCGGCGGCCTGGAGTCGAGCCTCGCGTCCGGCGCCATGGGCTCGGGCTCGGGCGACGGATCGTCCGCCGACCCGTCCGCCAAGCTCACCGAGCTGGCGTCCGGCACGCACACCCTGCGCGTCGCCCTCGACGGCGAGGACAAGCAGAAGCTCTCCCTGCTGGAGAACGCCTCCGAGTACAGCCTCATCCACAACGGCAAGGACATCTGGGGCTACGACAGTAAGTCGAACGAGGTCTTCCACGGCACCGCCGACGAGCCGGGGGCCGGGAAGGGCCAGGGGAAGGACAAGGGGAAGGGCGAGCAGGGCGCGCCCGAAGAGGTGCCCGCCACTCCCAAGGACCTCACCGAGGAAGCCCTCAAGGCGGTGGACGACACCACCTCCGTCACCGTCGACGGCACCGCGCAGGTCGCCGGCCGGGACGCGTACCGGCTGCTCATCAAGCCCAAGCAGTCCGGGACCACCGTCGGTGCCATCACGGTGGCCGTGGACGCCAAGACCGGCATGCCGCTGAAGTTCACGCTGACCCCGTCCAGCGGCGGCGCGGCCGTGATCGACGCGGGCTTCACCCAGGTCAGCTTCGCCAAGCCGGCCGCCTCCACCTTCGACTTCACCCCGCCCAAGGGCGCGAAGGTCACCGAGCAGGACGAGCTGGAAAAGGCCGCTCCGGAGCACGGCGGCACCAAGTCCGAGGACGAGTTCCGCAAGGAGCTCGAGAAGGAGTTCGGCGGCCCGAAGTCCGAGGGCAAGTCGGGCAAGTCGGCCGAGGGCGGTCCCGAGGTCATAGGCGAGGGCTGGAACTCCGTGGCCGTCTTCGACACCGGCGGCGAGGGCATCCCCTCCGGCGCCGAGGTCGGCGGCGACATGGGCGGCTTCCTCGACTCTCTGGGCGACAAGGTCACCGGGAAGTTCGGCTCGGGCACGGTCTTCAAGACCCGCCTGATCAACGCCCTGGTCACGGACGACGGCAAGGTCTACGTGGGCGCGGTCGACAAGGATGCGCTCGTGAAGGCGGCCGACTCGGCGAAGTAGGCCGTAACCAACCGCCGTACGCGCAGGTAGGCGCACGTACGCGCATCACGAGGCGAGGAGCCTGAGGAGCCCATGGAGGAACTGCCCGCCGCGGAGGCCGACGAGCACGACAGCGTCGGTACGGTGATCGCCACCCGTGCGCTCACCAAGCGCTACCGCGGTGGGCAGCTCGCCGTGGACGGTCTCGATCTGGCTGTCCCGGCGGGCAGTGTCTTCGGCTTCCTCGGTCCGAACGGCTCGGGCAAGACCACCACCATCCGCATGCTGATGGGGCTCATCGAGCCGACCTCCGGTACCGCGCGCGTGCTCGGGCAGCCCATGCCCCGGTCCGCGCGCGCCGTGCTGCCGTATGTCGGCGCGCTCATCGAGGGGCCCGCCCTGTACGGCTTCCTCTCCGGCCGCGACAACCTCCTCCGCTACGACGCCGCCGATCCGACGGCCGATCCGCGCACCCGGCGCGCCCGCGTCGCTGCCGCGCTGGAGCGGGTGGGCCTGACGGCCGCCGCGGGCAAGAAGGCCAAGGCGTACTCGCTCGGCATGAAGCAGCGGTTGGGTCTCGCGGCCGCGCTGCTCCAGCCGCGCAGGCTGCTCGTCCTCGACGAGCCGACCAACGGCCTCGACCCGCAGGGGATGCGTGAAATACGTTCCCTGATCAGGGAGTTGGCGTCCGACGGCACGACCGTCTTCCTCTCCTCCCACCTCCTCGACGAGATCGAGCAGGTCTGTACGCACGCGGCGGTGATGGCGCAGGGCCGGCTGATCACCCAGGGCGCGGTGGCGGAGCTGGCGGCCGGGATGCGTGGCCGGCTCGTCGTGACCACGCCCGACACCGGGGACGCGGCCCGGGTGCTGAAGGAGCAGGGAGCCGGAGACGTCGTCATCGTCGAGGACCGGGTGACCGCCGAACCTCCGGATCGTGATCTCGCCGAGGTCAACGCGGCGTTGGTGACCGCCGGAGTACGGGTGCGTGGCTTCGGTGTCGAACGGGCCTCGCTGGAGGACGCGTTCGTGGCACTCACGGGGGAGGGGTTCGATGTCGCAGGCTGAGGTCGCCCGGCAGAGTGGCACGATCGAAGGCGTCCGAAAGGCCAGTCCGCTGTGGACCTTCGGCCTCCTGCGCAGCGAACTGCTCACCACGTTCCGGCGCTGGCGCACCCTCGCGCTGCTCGCCGTCCTGGCCGCCGTGCCGATCCTGGTCGGGATCGCCGTGAAGATCGAGACGAGCGACGGCGGGCCCGGCGGCCCCGGCGGGGGTGGCGGCGGTCCGGCGTTCATCTCGCAGATCACCAACAACGGCCTGTTCCTGGTCTTCACCGCACTGGCCGCGACGCTCCCGTTCTTCCTGCCGATGGCGATCGGCGTCATCGCGGGCGACGCGATAGCGGGCGAGGCCAACGCCGGCACCCTGCGCTATCTCCTCGTCGCCCCCGCCGGACGCTCGCGCCTGCTCCTCACCAAGTACGCGACCACGATGGCCTTCTGCCTGGTGGCCACCCTCGTGGTCGCGGTCTCGGCACTCGCGGTCGGGGCGTTGCTCTTCCCGCTCGGCGACCTGACGACCATCTCCGGCACCCGGATCAGCTTCGCCGAGGGCCTGGGCCGCGCCCTGCTGATCGCCCTGGTCGTCGCCGCCTCACTCATAGGCGTGGCGGCCCTCGGCCTGTTCGTCTCGACGCTGACCAGCAGCGGCATCGCGGCGATGGCGACGACCGTCGGCCTGCTGATCACCGTCCAGATCCTCGACCAGATACCCCAACTGCACGCCATCCAGCCGTACTTCTTCTCCCACTACTGGCTGTCCTTCGCCGACCTCATGCGCGACCCCGTCTACTGGGACGACCTGGTCAAGAACCTCGGCATCCAGGCCCTGTACGCCGGGGTGTTCGGCTCGGCGGCGTGGGCGCGGTTCACGGCGAAGGACATCACGGCCTGAGCGGCGCCGGAGACGCTCAGCCGGCCTCGTACGGGAAGCGGGCGAGCGGTGCCTCCTGTGCGAAGAACGTCTTGGCGCGCGCCAGTGCCTCCGTGTCGTTCAGTATGTCGCCACGCCTGCTGCCGTTGCCGAACAGGACGCCGCCGAAGCGCATCCCCAGGTACGCGGCCGAGTTGTTGAGCGTGCCGACGAGCGGGTCGGCCACCTCGGTCTCCGGGTGCGCGAGCGCGGTGACACCCCACAGGGTGCGCCCGGCCAGCGTCGCCTTGAAGTCGATGCCGGGGGTGCGCAGCCAGCCCGACCAGTAGTCCAGGTAGCGCTTGGTGAGACCGGACACCGAGTACCAGTACAACGGCGAGGCGATCACGATGTCGGTGGCGGCGAGTGTGGCGTCGAACAGCAGCGCGGGAGCGCTTCCGGTGGCAGGACGAACATGGTCGCTGTCGCGCCGAAGGTCCACGAAGTCCGGCAGCGGGTGCTCGGCGAGACTGATCCACTGCTGCTCGACGCTCTCCGGCAACTGCTCGGCGGCCGCGCGGGCCAGGAGCTCGGTGTTGCCCTCGCTGCGGCTGCTGCCCAGGACGAACAGGAAACGGCGGGTCATGAGATCCCCCAGATGGTCGGCGTACGGCAATTACTCGCATGTGCATTATATGCATACGCAAGTAGCTGCGCACCAGGGGTCCCTGCCTTCCGCCCAGGGCCTGCTGTCTCCTGGCCTGCCGTCTCCTGGCCAGCCTGCCGTCTCCTGTCCAGGGCCCGCCGACTCAGTCGTACGTCTCCGCTGCCCGCGCCACATCCAGCAGCAGCCCCTCCTGCCCGTGCGCCGCCACCACCTGCAATCCGACCGGACACCCGTCGGGCCCGAACCCCGCCGGGATGCTGATCGCCGGATGCCCGCTCAGGTTGAACGCCCAGGTGAGCGCGGTTGAGTACCGCTCGCCGGGGCCTTCGTGGCCGTGCGGCGGGATCGGGGCGGTCGGCGTCAGCAGCAGCCGGGCGCCGGAGAAGAGGGCGGCCAGGCGGCTGTCGTTCGCGGCCCGGATGCGGTGGGCCGGCGCGGGGTCGGCGCCGGGGGTTCGCAGGGCCAGCCATGCGGGCGCCGGGTCGTCGAGGCGGAGCCGAGCCCGTGGGCGTACGAGTCGTATCGCACCCGCCTCGGCGAGCCGTACGGCCGCGGAGTGGGCGACGGCGACGATGTCCGGGTCGGGGGAGGCGAAGCCGAGGTCGGGGGACCACACGGCGGTCGGGGCGTCGTGCTCGCCGGGCACCCCGTCCATGTCCGGACCGTCCCCCGGCGCCGCCGCCCGTTCTGCCCCCGACACGACGGCCCAGTACGCCGCCGCATCCTCCGCGGTCCTCGCCAGCACCCCCGGCGCCATGAGCCCCGTACGGTCGGCCGACGGCAACCGCCCGTTGCCGGCCTTCAGCCCGACGACCCCGCACCACGCCGCCGGAATCCGCACCGACCCGGCCCCGTCGCTCCCGGTCGCAAGCGGAACCAGCCCTGCGGCCACCGCCGCCGCGGAACCGGCGGAGGAGCCGCCCGGCGTACGGTCGTACCGCCAGGGGTTGACCGTACGGCCGTACCGGCCAAGTCCCCAGGTCTGCCAGGGAGTTCCCGGCCCGGGCACGGATGTCGCCCCCACCGCCACGCACCCGGCCGCGAGCAGCGGACCCGCCGCACGCAGCCCATGCCGCCCCTTGACCCCGATCGGCACGCCGGCCAACGGCAGCCGCTCGCCCGCGGCGACTCGTGCGTCCACCTCGCGGGCCCGCTGAAGCGCCTCTTCGCCCCACACCTCGATGAAGGCACACAGGACGGGATCGGCCCGCTCGATCCGTTCGAGCGCCGACGCGACGACATCGACGGCACGCAAGGCTCGTGAGCGTACGGCTGCGGCGATGTCCACGGCGGACGGAGGGGGAGTCCCGGGGCCGGAATCGGGGCCGGGGCCGGAATCGGGGCCGGAGCTGGGATCGGGGCCGGAGCCGGTGACGGGTGTCATGGGGTGATTGTCAGTCAGGCCGCACTCGGCGGAAGCGCCCGGTCAGCGCCCGTCAGCGCCCGGCCAGTCGGGCCAACGCCTCGGTCTCCCGAGGCGGCTGTCCGCTCAGGTGGCCGAGCCGCCAAGCTGGCACCCACGGCACCCGGTACACGTCGATGGCCGATTCGATCACCTTGACGCGCTCGGCGAGCGGCCGCGGAAGCCGCCCCGGCGCGTCCGCGACGAGAACGACGGCATCGAGATCGAGCCCGTGCGGGGCCTCCCCGCGCCGGAAGACCTCAAGGGCGTACAGGGCGGCGGCCAGCCCGGCCGCATGCGTACGGGCGACCAGCAGCACCGACGGCGGATCGGCGGGCCCGGGCCAGGCACGCCCGCAGTCGTGACCGCCGTACACCGCGGCGAGCGTGGAGACACCCGCCCCGCCGTGCGTGCCGATCCAGGAAAAGCGGCGGGGCGCGGGGGCGGAAGGGGAGCGCGGCGGCGGTTCCTCCGGTAGGGCCACGGGCCCGCGGATCCAGATCTCCGGCCCCGGTTCCGGCCGCCCCTGCTGCACGTGCATGTCAGTCCGCATGCCCGCACTCCTCCCTCGTCACGCCACTGATCTTCGCGTCAGGCATGAGAACGCTGTGACGTGGCACAAGCTCCTGGAACGAGTCTGTGACGCCACGGTGACGTCCGCGCCGCGCGCGGCCGGAGAGACTCGACAGTACGTGTACGACGTGTACGACGTGTATGACCGGACCTTGACGCCGGGGAAGCGGAGCCCGACGGCGGGAGGGAGCACCATGGATCCCGAACGTGCCGTCCACGCACTCCCCGACGCATGCGAGTGAGGGAAGCGATGTCTCTACTGAGCCGCGCGAAGAAGCGGGAACAGAAACGCGCCGCGGCCTCGGCGGCCCCCGCGGCCGCGCCGATCGACGTGCGCGTCCCCGCCGTCGGTCCGGGCGCCGGCGGCGCGTCGATCGGCGGCGTCCCCGTCACCGCGGCCCCGGGCGAGGAGATCCAGCAGACCGTCCTGACCCACCTCCAGCGCATCGCCCTCGCCGCCGGACACGCCGTGCACGCCACGGTGCACGACGAGCGCATCGGTTACGTCGTCGAGCTGCGGGTGGACGCGGACGGCGCCAGCCACTTCACCGCCGAGCCCGTACGGACGGCTCCGCCGGGGGCAGCGGGAGCGCCGGGGGAGTCCACGGCGCCGGGAGATGCCGTACGGCTGCCTGCGGAGCCGCCCGCGCCCTCCGCGCCCTCCGTCCCGTTCACGCCGCCCGCCCCGGCCGCGACACCGCACCGGGACAAACCCACGCATGTCCTACGCCCCCTGCCGAGCGCTGTGCAGGATGCCTCACCCACGTTCCCGTTGCGCGCGCTGCCCGAGCCGGTGCGGGACGCCGTGCCCGGCACGGTCGCGCCGCCGCTGGGGGAGTTCGGCCCACCGCCCGTGATGGACGCGAGGCCGCTGCCGACCGGCGTGCCGCAAACCGACCCGCCGCGGACCGTCGTACCGCGGACCCTCGTACCGCAAGCCGACGAACCCGAGCCCCTCTTCGTCTCCGACCCTGATCCCGCGCCCACCCCGCCCCGCGGCTTCGACGCCGTCGCCGAAGCCGTCCTCGGTGACGGGGCGCCCGCCATCACCGCCGACGCCTCCCCCTTCGCGGAACCGTTGGCGCGGATCAACGAGGCCGTGGCGGCGGGGCGGACGGCGGAGGCGGCGGAGCTTGCGGAGCGGACCGTGGCGGAGGCGTCCGCGGTGCTGGGGCCGGCACATGCCGAGGTGCTCCGGATGCGCGAACTCGCCGCGTACGCCGCCTACCTGGCGGGCGACCCGGTGCACGCGTTCGGTCTCTCCCTGGCCGTGGCCCGGGCCCACCACCGCAACCGTGACGCGGAGGCGGCGTACAGCAGTCTCCAGGGCGCGGCCACGGCCTGGCGGGCCGTGCGGGATCCGGCGCAGGGGCTCGACCTGGGCCGGGACCTGCTCGACCTGTGGGCCGAGCTCACGGCCGAGGGCGGTCCGGCCGCCGAGGACATCGAGGAGCTGGAGTCGGCCCGCGCCCGCATGGACCGCCTCACCGCCCGAGCCGCCAAGTCGGCTGAACCGCCCGCCAGTTGACGAGTCGTGTGTTACTCGGACAGCTCCCAGACCGCGTGCGCGACGGCGTCGCTGTTCCGGTTGAGGGCGGTGTCGTTGATGTTGGACGTGGTGTCGCAGGACGAGTGGTAGCAGCGGTCGAAGGCCTGCCCCGACGTACCGCCCCACTTGGCCGCCTGCGCCGCGGTCTTCGTACGGCTCGCCCCCGTGAACAGCCCGCCCACCGGGACGCCCGCGCTCTTGAACGGCGCGTGGTCGGAGCGGCCGTCGCCCTCGGTCTCGATCTCGGTCGCGACGCCGAGGCCGGCGTAGTAGTCCTTGAAGGTCTTCTCGATCGCGGGATCGTCGTCGTAGACGAAGTAGCCGGGGTTCGGCGAGCCGATCATGTCGAAGTTCAGATAGCCGCTGATCTTCGCGCGGTTGGCGGAGGAGAGGTTGTTGACGTAGTAGCGGGAGCCGACGAGCCCCAGCTCCTCCGCGCCCCACCAGGCGAACCGCAGATGCTTGGTGGGCTGGTAGTCGGCGCGTGACACGGCGAGCGCGGTCTCCAGGACGGCCGCCGAGCCGGAGCCGTTGTCGTTGATGCCGGGGCCGGAGGAGACGCTGTCGAGGTGCGAGCCGGCCATCACGACCTGGTTGGTGTCGCCGCCGGGCCAGTCGGCGATCAGGTTGTAGCCGGTGCGGCCGGAGGACGTGAACTGCTGGATCGTCGTCGTGTATCCGGCGGCGTCCAGCTTGGCCTTCACATAGTCGAGAGAGGCCTTGTAGCCGGGGCGGCCGTGGGCGCGGTTGCCGCCGTTGGCGGTGGCGATGGACTGGAGCTGGGTGAGGTGGGCCTTGACGTTCGCGACGGGTATGTCGGGTGCGGCGGCGGCCTCGATGTCGGCCTCGGACGCCGCGTCGGCTATGGATCCGCTGGTCAGGAGCGTGGCGGTCGCGACTGCGGCGGCCGCCGGCACGCGCCAGGAGACGGGGAGCTTCATGTGGGGGGCTCCGAATTCCAGGCGGACCCCCGTGGGGTGGCCACAGGGGATCCACGGTGAATGGGGTGCCTGGATGGTGGAGGTGAGCCTGACTCTCCGTCAAGAGTGCTATTCGGACGCGGAGTTCTCCTAGGGAAAACCCTGCGTTCCGCTCACTGCACGCAGAACTCGTTCCCCTCCGGATCCGCCATCACCACCCACTCCCCGCCCGGCTCCTTCACCTGCCGCAGCACGCTCGCCCCCAGTGCCTCCAGCCGTTCGACCTCACGCTCGCGCTCCCCGGCCGGCGCGTGCAGATCGAGATGGAGCCGGTTCTTGACGGTCTTCGCCTCCGGCACACGCTGGAACAGCAGCCGCCGCCCCCGCCCGGTTCCGCTGTCCGGGTCGTACGGGTCGTCCGGATGCCGTACGGCCACCAGATCCCGGAAGGCCAGGCGGGCGTGGAACTCGACGACGGCCTCCCGCGGCACCGCGCCGAGCTCCAGCAGCCGCTCGATGAGGGCGTTGTTGTCCTCGACCTCGTAGTGCAGCGCGGCGGCCCAGAAGTCGGCCTGCGACTGGGGGTTGGCGGAGTCGATGACGAGCTTCCAGTGGAGCGGGGCGGGGGTGGGCGCGGGGGTGGACGTGGATCCGGGTGCCTGAGTCATGCGACCACTCAACGGGGTGGGTGAGCGGGGTGGCAATGAGAATCGCCGGTGATGGCTCAACGCCGGTCCGGGTATTTCAGCCCGTCTGGGGGTGCCCCCTCTGGGGGAGTTTGAGGACGCGGCCCGTTCAGGGCCGAAGCGGGGGTCTGGGGGCGGCAGCCCCCAGATCAAGCGTCCACCGCAGCAGACGTCGGCTTCTCGACCCGAGCCACGCCGACCTCGGCCGACCTGCTCCTTCGCGCGGAGCGCCACGCATCCGCCGTGAGCAACGTCAACGCCAGCCACACCAGCGCGAACCCGGCCCACCGCTCGGCCGGCATCGCCTCGTGGAAGTACAGGATGCCGAGCAGGAACTGGAACACCGGCGCCAGGTACTGCAGCAGCCCCAGCGTCGACAACGGCACCCGTATCGCCGCCGCGCCGAAGCAGACGAGCGGCAGCGCGGTGACGATGCCGGTGGCCGCGAGCAGCGCCACATGCCCGGGCCCCTCAGACGTGAACGTCGACTCCCCGCGCACCGTCAGCCACGCCAGATACGCCACGGCGGGCAGGAACTGGATCGCGGTCTCCGCGGTCAGCGACTCGACCCCGCCGAGATTGACCTTCTTCTTCACCAGCCCGTACGTGGCGAAGGAGAAGGCGAGGACGAGAGAGATCCACGGGGGCCGCCCGTATCCGACGGTCAGCACGACCACGGCCGCGAAGCCGACCCCGACCGCCGCCCACTGCACCGGCCGCAGCCGCTCCTTCAGCAGCAGCACGCCGATCGCGATGGTGACGAGCGGATTGATGAAGTACCCGAGCGACGCCTCGACGACATGGCCCGTGTTCACGGACCAGATGTACAGGCCCCAGTTGACGGTGATCACGGCGGCGGCCACGGCGACGAGAGCCAGCCGCCGCGGTTGCCGTACCAGCTCACCCGCCCAGGCCCAGCGCCGCACGAAGAGCAGCGCGATCGCCACGAAGACGAGGGACCAGGCCATCCGATGGGCGAGGATCTCGACCGCCCCGGCGGGCTTCAGCAGGGGCCAGAAGAGGGGAACGAGCCCCCACATCCCGTATGCCGCGAAGCCGTTCAGCACTCCTATGTGCCGCTCACCGCCCGACTTCCCCGTCACGGCCCCTCCTTCATGCCCTCACCCGGCCGTGCTCTTACGACGGCTCGCACGAAGGTAACGCCGAACGCCCCCGCGTGTCATGCCCGTATCGCCATACGGTCATGACACGCGGGGGTGGAGTGCGCGAGGTGCGCGGGGTGGAGCACGCAAGGTGCTCTCGGTGGAGCTCAGCCCTTGATCGCGGCCGCGATCGCGTCGGCGATCGGAGTGGTCGGACGGCCGGCCAGGCGGGACAGGTCCCCGCTGTCGACGACCAGCTCACCCTTCTCGATGCTGGTGTCCACGCCGGCCAGGATCGCGGGGAGCGGCTCGGGCAGCCCGGCGCCGGTCAGGATGCCGACGAGGTCCTCGGCGGAGACGGCGTTGTTGGCGATCTCCTGGCCGCTCTGCCGGCTCAGCTCGGCGGCGTACTCGGCGAAGCTCCACGCGACGTCGCCGCCCAGCTCGTACGTCTTGTTCTCGTGCCCCTCGCCGGTCAGTACGGCCACGGCGGCGGCCGCGTAGTCGGCGCGGGCGGCGGAGGAGACGCGGCCGTCGCCGGCGGCGTGGGTGACGGCGTTGTACTGAAGGACCGGGGCGAGGTTCTCGGTGTAGTTCTCGTGGTACCAGCCGTTGCGCAGCAGCACGTACGGCAGGCCGGACGCCAGGAGCGCCTTCTCGGTGCCGCGGTGGTCGTCGGCGAGCGCGGCCGTGAGGCTGCCGGGGGCGCTGGTGTAGGCGAGGAGTGCGACGCCGGAGGTCTTGGCGGCGTTGATGACGACCTGGTGCTGGCCGACGCGGTCGTTGCCGACCTCGCTGCCGGATATGAGCAGGACCTTGTCGCCGGCCGCGAACAGCGTGTCGAAGGTGTCGGGGGTGTTGTAGTCGGCGACCGCGATCTTCACGCCGCGCTCGGCCAGGTCGGCGGCCTTCTCCGGGCTGCGGACGACGGCGGTGACCTGGTCGGCCGGAACCTTCTCCAGCAGCTGCTCCACGACGTGGCGGCCCAGGTTTCCGGTGGCTCCGGTGACGACGATGCTCATGGTCAGAACTCCTTGTGGGGTGCGTTGGCACTAACCCTAGGAGGTGCGCTAACTCAGCGAAAGTACCCACTTTGAAGTAAGGTACTGGCATGGCAGTGAGTAACGGTACGAGTAACGGTGTGCGTAACGGTGAGGAGATGTGCCCTTACCGCCTGGTCCTGGAGCACGTCACCAGCCGCTGGGGCGTCCTCGTGCTGATCGAGCTCCTGGAACGCCCCTACCGCTTCGGCGAACTGCGCCGCGCGATCGGCCGGGTCAGCGAGAAGATGCTCACCCAGACCCTCCAGACCCTGGAACGCGACGGCCTGGTCCATCGCGACGCGAAGCCGGTGATCCCTCCGAGGGTCGACTACTCCCTGACCGACCTGGGCCGCGAGGCGGCGCAGCAGGTACGGGGGCTGGCGCTGTGGACCAGTGAGCGGATGGGAGAGGTGCAGAAGGCGCGCGAGGCGTACGACGCGCGCAAGGCCGAATCCCGTACCTGAAGGTGAGGGCCCGGTGCCGTACGGCACCGGGCCCTCAACCGCGTTCCGGACGCGCCGGTCAGCCCACCACCGTCCAGGTGTCCCCACCTGCCAGCAGCGCGGCCAGATCCCCCTTGCCGTTCTGCTCGATCGCCGTGTCCAGCTGCTCGGACATCTGGGTGTCGTACACCGGCCGCTCCACCGAGCGGAACACGCCGATCGGTGTGTGGTGCAGGGTGTCCGGGTCGGCCAGGCGGGACAGGGCGAAGGCCGTGGTCGGGGACGCGGAGTGGGCGTCGTGGATCAGGATCTGCGACTCGTTCTCCGGTGTCACCGTCACCACCTTCAGGTCGCCGCTCTGCGCGTCGCGCACGACGCCCCGCCCGCCGTCGGTCCCGAAGCGGATCGGCTGCCCGTGTTCCAGGCGGATCACCGCCTCATCGGCCTGCTGTTTGTCCTTGAGGACCTCGAAGGCGCCGTCGTTGAAGATGTTGCAGTTCTGGTAGATCTCGATCAGCGCCGTCCCCTGATGGGCGGACGCCTCGCGCAGGACCTGGGTGAGGTGCTTGCGGTCGGAGTCCACCGTGCGCGCCACGAATGACGCCTCCGCGCCGATCGCCAGCGAGACCGGGTTGAAGGGCGCGTCCAGCGAGCCCATCGGCGTCGACTTGGTGATCTTGCCGACCTCGGAGGTCGGGGAGTACTGGCCCTTCGTCAGGCCGTAGATCCGGTTGTTGAACAGCAGGATCTTGAGGTTGACGTTGCGCCGCAGGGCGTGGATCAGGTGGTTGCCCCCGATCGACAGGGCGTCGCCGTCACCGGTCACCACCCACACGCTCAGGTCGCGCCGCGAGGTGGCCAGGCCCGTCGCGATCGCGGGGGCGCGACCGTGGATGGAGTGCATGCCGTACGTGTTCATGTAGTACGGGAAGCGGGACGAACAGCCGATGCCCGAGACGAAGACGATGTTCTCCTTGGCCAGCCCCAGCTCCGGCATGAAGCCCTGGACCGCGGCGAGGATGGCGTAGTCACCGCAACCGGGGCACCAGCGCACTTCCTGATCGGACTTGAAGTCCTTCATGGACTGGCGGGCCTCGGCCTTGGGGACGAGCGAGAGCGCCTCGATCGTGCCCGTGCCTTCCGTGGACGTCTCAGCCATCGATGGCCTCCTTGAGCGCCTTGGCGAGCTGTTCCGCCTTGAACGGCATGCCGTTGACCTGG
Source organism: Streptomyces sp. SD31 (assembly GCF_052068475.1). Classification (NCBI taxonomy): domain Bacteria; kingdom Bacillati; phylum Actinomycetota; class Actinomycetes; order Kitasatosporales; family Streptomycetaceae; genus Streptomyces; species Streptomyces sp. SD31. The sequence goes on from NZ_JBQHCX010000018.1 coordinate 157,324, forward strand.
TTGTACGAGTGGGCGTCCACCAGGTACTTCGCCCGGACCAGGGTGGCGAGCTGACCGAGGTTCATCTCGGGGATCACCACCTTCTCGTAGCGTCCGAGTACCACGCCCAGGTTGCGCGGGAACGGGTTCAGGTGACGCAGATGCGCCTGCGCGATGGACTCGCCGGCCGTGCGCAGGCGGCGGACCGCCGCGGTGATCGGGCCGTACGTCGACCCCCAGCCCAGCACCAGCGTCTTCGCCTCGTGCGGGTCGTCGACCTCGAGGTCGGGCACCTCGATGCCGTCGATCTTGGCCTGGCGGGTGCGGACCATGAAGTCGTGGTTGGCCGGGGCGTAGGAGATGTTGCCCGTGCCGTCCTCTTTCTCGATGCCGCCGATCCGGTGCTCCAGGCCCGGCGTGCCCGGGATCGCCCACGGCCGGGCGAGGGTCTGCGGGTCGCGCTTGTACGGCCAGAAGACCTCGCTGCCGTCCTCCAGGGTGTGGTTCGGCCCCTGTGCGAACTGCACGGTCAGGTCCGGCAGCTCGTCCAGCTCCGGGATCCGCCAGGGCTCCGAGCCGTTGGCCAGATAGCCGTCCGACAGCAGCATCACCGGAGTGCGGTACGTCAACGCGATCCGCGCCGCCTCCAGGGCCGCGTCGAAGCAGTCGGCCGGCGTGCACGGCGCGACGATCGGTACCGGGGCCTCGCCGTTGCGGCCGAACATCGCCTGGAGCAGGTCCGCCTGCTCGGTCTTGGTCGGCAGTCCGGTCGAGGGCCCGCCGCGCTGGATGTCGATCACCAGCAGCGGCAGCTCCAGCGAGACGGCCAGCCCGATGGTCTCGGACTTCAGGGCCACACCGGGACCGGAGGTCGTGGTCACCGCCAGCGAGCCGCCGAAGGCCGCGCCCAGCGCCGCACCGATGCCGGCGATCTCGTCCTCGGCCTGGAAGGTCCGTACACCGAAGTTCTTGTGCCGGCTCAGCTCGTGCAGGATGTCCGAGGCCGGGGTGATCGGGTACGAGCCCAGGAACAGCGGCAGGTCCGCCTGGCGGGACGCGGCGACCAGTCCGTAGGACAGGGCGAGGTTCCCGGAGATGTTCCGGTAGGTGCCGACCGGGAAGGCGGTCGTCGCCGGGGCGATCTCGTAGGAGACGGCGAAGTCCTCGGTCGTCTCGCCGAAGTTCCAGCCCGCGCGGAAGGCGGCGATGTTGGCGGCCGCGATGTCGGGCTTCTTGGCGAACTTCGACTTCAGGAACTTCTCAGTGCCCTCGGTGGGCCGGTGGTACATCCACGACAGCAGGCCCAGCGCGAACATGTTCTTGCTGCGCTCGGCCTCCTTGCGGGTGAGGTCGAACTCCTTCAGCGCCTCCACCGTCAGCGTCGTCAGCGGCACCGGATGGAGGCTGTAGCCGTCCAGCGACCCGTCCTCCAGCGGTGAGGCGTCGTAGCCCACCTTCTGCATCGCCCGTCTGGTGAACTCGTCCGTGTTGACGATGATCTCCGCGCCGCGCGGCAGATCGCCGATGTTGGCCTTCAGGGCCGCCGGGTTCATCGCGACCAGCACGTTCGGTGCGTCGCCCGGGGTCAGGATGTCGTGGTCGGCGAAGTGCAGCTGGAAGGAGGACACGCCCGGAAGGGTGCCGGCGGGGGCGCGGATCTCCGCCGGGAAGTTCGGCAGTGTCGACAGGTCGTTGCCGAAGGACGCCGTTTCCGAGGTGAAGCGGTCGCCGGTGAGCTGCATACCGTCGCCCGAGTCCCCCGCGAAACGAATGATCACCCGGTCCAGCCGGCGGACGTCCTTTGTCCCTGCCGGTTTGCGCTGCTCTCCCACGACGGCTTCGTCGGCCTGCTCCGCTGGGCTACTGACCTGGCTGGTCACTGAACTTGACCTCCCTTGATGCGGGTGTCCGGGCATGGCCTTCCCGCAAGCCTTCCCAGGATCAACCCTACGTCCGCAAAGGTCGCCCTCCCCGGGCCATTCGCATGACGGACATCGATTTGAGACGGTTCGCCACCCTGACTTGTCATGATTTACACGCCCCCCGACGCCTTCCCTGAAGACGCTCCCTGTTCTTCGTTCGGTTGCCGCGTTCTCGCCTGCTCCTTTGGGGCCGCGGGAGTGATCGCCCGCGGCGGTCATCGACAGTGGGCACCCAGAGTGGTCACCCACTTGACTGTCACGGTGTCAGGCCGTCAGGAGTTCAGATAGGTGAGAACCGCGAGGACGCGCCGGTGATCCCCGTCGCTCGGGGACAGCCCGAGCTTGAGGAAGATGTTGCTGACGTGCTTCTCGACGGCGCCGTCGCTCACCACCAGCTGCCGGGCGATCGCGGAGTTGGTCCGCCCCTCGGCCATCAGCCCCAGGACCTCCCGCTCCCGCGGCGTGAGCCCCGCCAGTACGTCCTGCTTACGGCTGCGGCCCAGCAACTGGGCGACGACCTCCGGATCGAGGGCCGTACCCCCTTGGGCCACCCGCACGACCGCGTCCACGAACTCCCGAACCTCCGCCACCCGGTCCTTGAGCAGATAGCCGACTCCACGGCTGGAACCGGCCAGCAGCTCCGTGGCGTACCGCTCCTCCACGTACTGCGACAGCACGAGCACCCCGAGTCCGGGGTGGGCCTTCCGCAGCTGCACGGCCGCCCGCACCCCTTCGTCGGTGTGCGTCGGCGGCATCCGCACGTCCGCGACCACCACGTCCGGCAGCTCGCCCTGTCCGTCCAGCTCCGTGATGGTCTTGATCAGCGCCTCGCCGTCACCCACCCCCGCCACGACCTCGTGCCCACGGTCGGTCAACAGCCGGGTCAGCCCCTCCCTGAGCAGCACCGAATCCTCGGCGATGACCACCCGCACCCTGTCCTCCACGATCCCCGGCCCCCCGAGCCTTGGCATTCGGCCGAGCGTGCCCCGGCCCTGTCGTCCCTCGCGACCTCAGTATCCCGCGATCGACTCTTCGCCACCGGGCCTGTGGAAAACCCGCTCGACCGCGTTCGAATCGCGCGGGCACGAAGGAGGCGCATCAAGGCGCATGCTCGGGAACGCTCGGCACTCCGAGGGGCCAGGGCCGTGGACCGGGCGGGGACTGGGCCGGGCGGGGACTGGGCCGGGGGCGGGGACGGGAGCTGCGGAAGGGGGGGCGCAGCGCACTCGCCCCCGATCCACCCGCACAAGGCAGATCAGGGGCGAGCCGCTGAGACGCCTCCGCGGCCGGGCTGCACCGTCCTCCGTGGCCGGGCTACACCGTCCGCCAAGGCAGCTCCGCCGTGACCCGGGTGGGCCCGCCCACCGGCGAGTCGACCACCAAAATCCCGTCCACCGCGTCCAGCCGCTCGGCGAGCCCAGCCAACCCCGAGCCGCTGGAGGCGCTCGCGCCGCCGACGCCGTTGTCCACGACCTGCAACATCAGCCGGTTCTCCACCCGCCACACATCCACCGCCGCCCACGTGGCCCGCGCATGCTTGCTGATGTTCTGCAGCAGCTCCGACACCGTGAAGTAGGCGATCCCCTCGATCGCCGGCACCGGCCGCTCCTCAAGGTCGACCTGGACCTCCACCGGCACCGTGCACCGCGAGGCCACCGCCGACAGGGCCGCATCCAGACCCCGGTCGGTCAGGACCGCCGGATGGATCCCGCGTGCCAGATCGCGCAGCTCCTGAAGCGCCGTCTTCACCTCGCCGTGCGCCTCGTCGACCATCCGTGCCGCCGCCTGCGGGTCCTCCGTCAGCTTCTCCTTCGCGAGGCCCAGATCCATGGCCAGGGCCACCAGGCGGGCCTGGGCGCCGTCGTGCAGATCGCGCTCGATGCGCCGCAGGTCGGCAGCGGCCGTATCGACCACGACACCTCGGTCGGACTCCAGCTCCACCACGCGCGTGGCCAGCCGCGACGGCCCGAGCAGGCCGTGCACCAGCAGCCGGTCCACCATCGTCAGTGCCCGCACGATCCACGGAGTCGCGAGCGTGAACAGCAGCCCCACCAGCGCGGTGACCGTGATCTCGAAGGGGTTGTCGAGGTAGATGTGGTGGGTCTCGTCGCCGTACAGCTGAAGGCCGTCCTGACCGACGTACGCCGGGAAGACCCAGAACCACAGCGGATACGTCAGCAGCGCCCAGCCGTACGCCCACACGTTCAGGGCGACGACGAAGGAGAACACCGCCCACGGGAAGTGCAGCACCGCGTACAGCGCGCTCCGCCACGACGTCCCGCTCTTCAGTACGGCGCCCATCCACGCCATGAAGCCGCTCCGGCGCATCCGCAGCGGCTCCGGGTCGGCCACGTCCAGGTCCAGCAGCGCACGCGCGCGTGCCCGCTCCAGCGCGCCGAAGCCACGGCAGCCGGCCAGGCCCGCCGCCAGCACCGGGATGCCGAGGAACGTCACCAGCAGGCCCGCGCCCAGCGACACCATCGTGATGGCGTACACGAACAGCAGGATGCTGATCGGCAGGCTCAGCAGCACGTACCCGAACTCGCGCCAGCTGCGTGCCTCGAACGGTGCCCGCAGCCCGGCCGGCAGCCGGTGCCGTCGTTCGCCGCCGTGCTCGGGAAGGCCGCTCTCGGCGTAACCGAGCCCGTGCCCGTAGCCCTGTCCGTACTCCGTGGCCATCGGCGTCGTCCGTTCTCCTCGTCCCGTCAGCCCCGCCGCCGGGGCTGTGCCGTCGTATCTCCACCCTGCTCGACCGCAGGTCCAGGAACCATGGAGGCCGTCGGCGTCTCGAACGGGGGGTTTTCCCTACCCCGGCCCGGCGCTCAGCCCTGTCCGGGGGCGCGGTCCCGCCAGGGCAGCTCCGCCGTCACGGTCGTCGGACCGCCCTGCGGTGAGTCGATGACGAACAGGCCGTCCACTGCGTTCATCCGGTCGGCGAGCCCGCGCATGCCCGTGCCGCCGTCGAGGCTCGCGCCACCGCGACCGTCGTCCCACACCTGGATCAGCAGCCGGTCGTCCGACCGCCAGACGTCCACCGACGCCGACTTCGCCCCGCTGTGCTTGCTGATGTTCTGCAGCAGCTCGGAGACGGTGAAGTAGGCGATGCCCTCGATGGCCGCCACCGGTCTGGACACCAGGTCGACGGTCACCTTCACCGGCACCGTGCAGCGGGAGGCGACCGCCGAAAGGGCGGCGTCCAGGCCGCGGTCCGTCAGGACGGCCGGATGGATGCCCCGGGCGAGATCCCGTAGCTCCTGCAGCGCCAGTTTCACCTCGCCGTGCGCCTCCTCGACCATGGCCGCCGCCGAGTCGGGATCCTCGAGGAGCTTCTCCTTGGCCAGGCCCAGCCCCATGGCGAGGTTGACCAGACGGGCCTGCGCGCCGTCGTGCAGGTCGCGCTCGATGCGCCGCAGATCGGCCGCCGCGGTATCCACGACGACCCCCCGGTCCGACTCCAGTTCGGCGATCCGGCGCTCCAGCTCGTCGGAGGGCGACAGCAGGCCGCGCACCATCGCCCGGTCCGCGTTCGCCAGACCCCGCGCGATGAACGGCAGCACCGGCCACAGCACGAACAGCGAGGTCAGCGTGATGGTGAAGGTGAGGATGCCCCAGGGCAGGCGGATGAAGTCGTACAGGATCGTGCGCCAGCCCACCGGGTCCTTCAGCGCCAGCCACAGCTGCGGGAAGAAGCCGTTTCTGCCCCCACGCAACGGCAGCGGACTCGGCTCGTCCACCCGCACCCCGAGCAGCGCACGCGCGCGTGCCCGCTCCAGCTTGCCCAGTTGCCGCGCGCCCATGAGCCCGGCGGCGAGCACCGGGAACCCGATCACCGTCATGGTCAGCCCGGCACCGGTGAACAGCACCGTCACGACGTAGGTGAAGCCGAGCAGCGACATCGGAAGGTTCGCCAGGAGGTGCGTGATCTCCTTCCAGGTGTGCCGGTCGTAGGCGAAACGGGCGGGCGGCAGCGGCGGCTGCTCGCTGTCGGACCACCCGGAGGCGTCCCGCGAAGGGCTGGGGCGTTCGGTCATATGGGCTAGCGTGCCGCGCCGCGCGTCGCCGCGCCATGAGGCGGGCCGCCCTCGCCTACGGGGGAAATCCCCACCCCCCGATCCGGCGGGGCATCGGGCCGTGTGACCGGCCGGCGCCGGGCCGTCGCATCTCGAGGGGATCTCAACGCGTGACGGGCTGCTTACGGTGTCTTTAGCAGGGCCTAGACTCCCGTGCGTACAGATCGTCGAACAGCGGTGTTCACGAGATCACAAGCAGCAGGACACTGGTGACAGGGACTGGTTCCAGGGACTGGTTCGGGTTCCGGTTCCGGGACCGGTCCTGGGTATCGGTCATGAGGTCACGAGGCCAGGGAGCGAGGGGCGGACGTGTCGGAACAGACCGTCGTCGTCGCGGCGGACGCGCGTTACGTCGTCGTCTCGGCGGACTACTTCCAGTCCTACTCGGTCGTCGGACTGCTGGCCGTCGTCGGCGTGCTGTTCGTCGCCGTCGCCTTCGGGGCGGGCCGCCTGTTGCGCCCCGTGGTCCCCACACCCGAGAAGCTCCTGACGTACGAGTGCGGCGTCGACCCCGTCGGCGAGGGCTGGGCCCACACCCAGGTCCGCTACTACGTCTATGCCTTCCTCTACGTGATCTTCGCCATCGACTCGATCTTCCTGTTCCCCTGGGCGACGGTCTTCGCCGCCCCGGGCTACGGCGCGACCACGCTCGTCGAGATGTTCATCTTCCTCGGCTTCCTGGCCGTGGGCCTGCTCTACGCATACAAGAAGGGCGTCCTGGCATGGACGTGACGCCAGACACCGAGGGGCAGCCGGTTCTGCTGCCGGAGCCGAAGCGGCTGGGCGCGCTCGCCCGCCTCGCCCCGGAGCCGATGAAGGTGATCCTGAACTGGGGACGCCGCTACTCGCTCTGGGTCTTCAACTTCGGTCTCGCCTGCTGCGCGATCGAGTTCATCGCCGCGTCGATGGCCCGCCACGACTTCATCCGCCTCGGCGTGATCCCGTTCGCGCCCGGCCCGCGCCAGGCCGACCTGATGGTCGTCTCCGGCACGGTCACGGACAAGATGGCCCCGGCCGTGAAGCGCCTGTACGAACAGATGCCCGAGCCGAAGTACGTCATCTCGTTCGGGGCCTGCTCCAACTGCGGCGGCCCGTACTGGGACTCCTACTCCGTCACCAAGGGCGTCGACCAGATCATCCCGGTGGACGTGTACGTCCCCGGCTGCCCGCCGCGCCCCGAGGCGCTGCTCCAGGGGATCCTGAAGCTCCAGGAGAAGATCGCGCGGGAGTCGCTGGGGGAGCGGTACGCGGGTGCGGCGGGGCGTCCGTCGACGGCCGCGCTGCAAAGCGGGCTGGTGAAGGCGCCTGCTGCGCCGGGGGCCGGTGGTGCCGGCGGTAGTGCTGATGGCGGCGCGGGGGAGGCCGACCGATGACGACCATCGGCTGGCTGCCCGCCCCCGTCGAGGACGTGTTCGGCCCCGAGGCCACGGCCGAGGAGTCGTACGAGGTCCTGACGGTCGACGTGCCCCCCACGTCCTGGATCGCGGCGCTGGAGGCGGCCCGCGACGAACTGGGCTGCACCTACTTCGACTGGCTGAGCGCGGTTGACGAACCGGGCACGGGCTTCCGAGTCGCGGCCCACGTCGCCGCCCTGGCCCCGGTGCGACGCCTGCTGGTCCGTACGACGGTCCCGCACGAGGCACCGACGCTGCCCTCCGCGGTCGGCGTGTACGCGGGCGCGGCCTGGCACGAACGCGAGACGCACGAAATGTTCGGCGTGGCGTTCACCGGCCACCCTGCCCTGGACCACCTCCTCCTCCCGGACAACTTCGAGGGCCACCCCCTCCGCAAGGACTTCGTCCTGGCGGCCCGCGTCGCCAAGGCCTGGCCCGGCGCCAAGGAACCCGGGGAGCCTGCGGCGGGTGCGGCACACGGCGCCCCGAAGCGCCGCCAGATGCTGCCCCCCGGCGTTCCCGACCCGAACGAATGGGGCCCCCTGAAGGGCCAGCTCCCCCCTGCCCCGGCCCGCCCGGCCAGGGGCGCGGCGGGACGCGCGGCGGGGGAGCGCCCGGCGCGGGCGGCCGGAGAGCGTCCGGTGCGGCGTGCTCGTACGACGGCGGAGGGTTCGGCCAGCCAGACGGAGACGCCGGGGGCTGAGGCAACGGCTGCTGGAGCAACCGCGGCTGGAACTCCGGCTGGTGGAACTCCGGCGGCGGGTGCGGTGCGGCGTGCTCGTACGGCGGCGGAAGGGTCGGCGAGTCAGCAGGGGGCGGATACGGCGGCTGGGGCGCCTGCCGCTGGTCCGGCGCGGCGTACTCGTACGGCGGCGGAAGGTTCGGCCAGCCAGGCGGCTGCGGCTGGAGCCGAGCCCTCGGCGGAGACGGGCGCGTCTTCGGCGGCCGACGACACGTCCCCGACCCCGTCCGGTACTCCGGCAGCGCCGCGGCGCGCGCGCAGCGCGAGCGAAGGCTCGGCATCGCAGCGCCCCGGAACAGGCACCGCTCCCGCCGGCCCTCGCCGATCGCGCAGCGCCTCCCAGGGCTCCGCCAGCCAGCGGGCGGCGTCCGAAGCGCCGTCGTCCGATGCGGCGGCGTCCGAAGCGCCGGCGTCCGACACAGCGGCGTCAGACGCGCCGTCGGCGAATGCGGCCGACGAAGCCGCTACGCCCTCGCCCCCACCGGCCACCGCGAAGCCCCCCGCGGCCCCCCGCAGCCCCGACGCCCCGTGGCACCACGCCCGCCCGGCCTTCCACGAGCCGGAACACGGGCGACGAGCCGAGCCTGAGCCGCGCCCCGCGACCGAGCAGCAGCCCGCGTCGCCCCCGGAACAGCCCGAGCCCGGCAAGCCCGGCCAAGAGGCCACCGAAGCTCGGCAGGCCACCGGTGCCGCTCCCACCCCGAAGCCCGGCGTCTCCGACTCCGCAGCCACCCCCGAAGCGCCCGAAGCCTCTGAAGCTCCGGAAGCCCCCGAGGCTCCCGAACGCTCCGACGACTCCGAAGCCCCCACCGCCGACCGGACAGACTCCACCGACGACCGCACAGACCCCGCAGGAGGCCCGCAGTGAACGACGCGCTCGACGTCACCCTGCGACTCCTGATCGTCTTCGTCGTCTTCCTCACCTTCCCCCTGATCATCGGCCAGACCGAGCACAAGGTGATGGCCCACATGCAGGGCCGGCTCGGCCCGATGTACGCCGGCGGCTTCCACGGCTGGGCCCAGCTCGTCGCCGACGGCGTGAAGTTCGCGCAGAAGGAAGACGTCGTCCCGGCGGGCGCGGACCGCCGTATCTTCCAACTCGCTCCCGCAGTGGCCCTCCTCCCGTACCTGCTCGTCCTCCTCGCCATTCCCATCGGCCCGGGCGAGGGCGCGGTCGGTGAGGTCATCGACGCGGGCATCTTCTTCGTCCTGGCTGTCATGGGCGTGGGCGTCCTCGGCTCGCTCATGGCCGGCTGGGCTTCAGCCAACAAGTTCTCCCTCCTCGGCGGCCTACGCACCGCCGCCCAGCTCCTCGCCTACGAACTCCCGATGCTCCTGACGGCCGCTTCCGTGGCGATGGCGGCCGGAACCGTCTCCCTCCCCGGCATCCTCGACGCCTTCGAGTGGTGGTGGCTGCCCTGGCAGATCGTCGGCGCGATCGTCTTCTTCGTCGCCGGACTGGCCGAGCTGCAGCGCCCGCCGTTCGACATGCCCGTCGCCGACTCGGAGATCATCTTCGGCGCCTACACCGAGTACACCGGCCTGCGCTTCGCTCTCTTTCTCCTCGCCGAGTACGCCGGAATCGTGGTCCTGTGCGGCCTGACCACCGTCCTCTTCCTGGGCGGCTGGCACGGCCCTTGGGGCGCCGACGGCCTCGGCTGGGTCTGGACCCTGCTCAAGACGGCCGTCCTGGCCTTCATCGTGATCTGGCTCCGCGTCACCTATCCCCGGCTGCGCGAGGACCAGCTCCAGAAGCTCTCCTGGACCCTCCTCGTCCCCCTCTCCCTCGCCCAGATCGCCCTCACCGGCATCGTCAAGGTGGTGATCCAGTAACCATGGCCCCCATCCCCGGCTCGGGCCTGGCCAAGGGCCTGGCCGTCACCCTCCGCACGATGACGAAGAAGTCCGTCACCGCGCAGTACCCGGACACCCAGCCCGACCTCGCGCCCCGCACCCGCGGTGTGATCGGCCTGTTCGAGGAGAACTGCACGGTCTGCATGCTCTGCGCCCGCGAGTGCCCGGACTGGTGCATCTACATCGACTCCCACAAGGAGACGGTCCCGGCGGCGACCCCCGGCGGTCGCGAGCGCAGCCGCAACGTCCTCGACCGCTTCGCCATCGACTTCTCCCTGTGCATGTACTGCGGTATCTGCATCGAGGTCTGTCCTTTCGACGCCCTGTTCTGGTCCCCGGAGTTCGAGTACGCCGAGACCGACATCCGCGACCTCACTCACGAGCGCGACAAGCTCCGCGAGTGGATGTGGACCGTCCCGGCCCCGCCTGCCCTGGACCCCGGTGCTGAGGAGCCCAAGGAGATCGCCGCCGCCCGCAAGACCGCCGAGAAGCTGGCGGCCGCGCAGGCCGAACAGGCTGAACAGGCCGAACCGAAGGAGCCGAACGAGCCGCAGGAGGGCGAGTCATGAGCCCCACCTACGCCACGTTGACCACGGCCGCCGACCCGCACGGCTTTCTCTCCCCGACCGGCGTCGAGATCGCCTTCCTCCTCGTCGGCCTGGTCACCTTCGGCGCCGCGCTGGTCACCGTCACCACCCGGCAGCTGGTGCACGCCGCCCTGTGGCTGGTGGTCACGCTCGGTGGCCTCGCCGTGGAGTACCTCCTGCTCACCGCCGAGTTCATCGCCTGGGTGCAGGTCCTCATCTACGTCGGTTCCGTCGTCGTCCTCCTCCTGTTCGGTCTGATGCTCACCAAGGCCCCCATCGGCCGCTCCCCGGACGCCGACTCCGGCAACCGCTGGGCCGCCCTCACCGTGGCCGTCGCCTCCGCGGCCACCCTGATCTGGGTGGTCGTCGACGCCTTCCGCACGACCTGGATCGACCTCGACGGTCCCGCCGCCGGCTCCACCAGGGCCACCGGAGAAAGCCTCTTCCAGAACTGGGTCCTCCCCTTCGAAGGCCTCTCCGTCCTCCTCCTCGCCGCCCTGGTCGGCGCGATCGTCCTGTCCCGCCAGGCGAAGGAGACCGCCGTGGACGGGCCCGCCACCGGCGCCCGGGCGGGCAACCGCACCGTGGCGGGCGCGCCCTCGGCAACCGGCGCCCCCGCTCCCGCCGTCACCGAGCCCGGCGCCCCGAGCGAGAAGGAGCCGCGCTGATGCACCTCGCCTATCCCGCCGTACTCTCCGCCCTCCTCTTCTGCACCGGCCTGTACGGAGTCCTCGCCCGCCGCAACGCGATCCTGGTCCTGATGTCCGTCGAGCTGATGCTCAACGCCGTCAACCTCAACCTGGTCGCCTTCGACGTCTGGCTCAGCAAGACCGCCGAGGAGACCCTGCACTCCGGCCAGGCCCTGACCCTGTTCACCATCACCATCGCCGCCGCCGAGATCGGCATCGGCCTGGCGATCGTCCTCGCCGTCTACCGCAACCGCGGCACCTCGGACATCGACAAGCTCCGCGACAGCGCCGAGAGCCACGACACCGACGGCCCGGACCGCGACGCCTCCACGACCCAGCAGGCCGAGAAGGCTGAGGCCACCGCGTGACCACGACCAGCCTCGCCGTCCTCGTCCCCCTCCTTCCGTTCCTCGGCGCCGCAGTCGGCCTGCTGCTGGGCCGCACGGCACCCGGCTTCGTCCGCCCGCTCGCCGTCCTGCCGACGCTCGCGTCCCTCGCGCTCGCCGCGGTGGTCGCCGTGCGCCAGGGCGGCGACCAGGCGATCAACGCCGCCACCGAGCTCACGCCCACCGGCTCGGTGCCGATCGAACTCGCCCTGCACATCGACGGCTTCGCCGCACTCGTCGCCGTCCTGGTCGGCGTCGTCGCCACCTGCGTGCAGATCTACTCCACGGGCTACCTGCGCGAGGACCCGCGCTACCCCTCATACGCCGCACTCGTCTCCCTGTTCACCTCCGCGATGCTGCTCGTCGTCTACTCCGGCGACCTGATGGTGCTGCTGGTCGGCTGGGAGATCATGGGCATCTGCTCGTACTTCCTGGTCGGCCACTACTGGGAGACCCCGGAGGCCCGCGCCGCCTCCATCAAGGCCTTCCTGGTGACCAAGCTCGGTGACGTCCCCTTCCTCATCGGCCTGTTCGCACTGGCCACCGACGCCGGGTCGTTCCGCATCACGAAGGTCCTCGGCACCGTCGCGAGCGGCGGGCTCGACCACCCGACCCTGATCGCCCTGCTGCTCCTCGCGGGCGTGGCCGGCAAGTCGGCGCAGTTCCCGCTGCACACCTGGCTCCCCGACGCGATGGCGGGCCCGACGCCCGTCTCCGCGCTGATCCACGCCGCGACGATGGTCGCCGCCGGTGTCTACTTCATCGCCCGTCTTCTGCCGGTCTTCGAGGCCTCCCAGGCCGCGATGATCGTCCTCGCCGTGGTGGCCGCCGTCACGATGATCGGCTCGGGCCTCGCCGCGTTCGCCCAAGACGACATCAAGCGCGTCCTCGCCTACTCGACGATCGGCCAGCTCGGCTACATGACCGGCGCCCTCGCCGTCGCCGACCGCGGCGCCGCCGTCTTCCACCTCCTCTCGCACGGCGCCTTCAAGGCGCTGCTGTTCCTCGCGGCCGGCGTGATCATCCACGCCGCCAGCACCAACTCGCTGGCCGCCATGTCCCGCATGACCCACCTGCGCGACCGCATCCCCGACGCCTACTGGACGATGACCGTGGCGCTCCTCGCGCTCGCCGCGATCCCGCCGTTCAGCGGCTTCTTCTCCAAGGAGTCCGTCCTCGGCGCCGCCGAGCACGTCGCCACCGGCCACACCGAACATGCCCCCGGCTCCGCAGGCTGGATCGTCCTCGTCGCCGGCCTGCTCACGGCCCTGCTCACCGCCGCCTACGCGATGCGCCTGTGGCTGCTGGCCTTCCGCGGCCGGGGCGCCGAGGCCCCCGATCACGGCAGGCAGCCGCTGACGATGACCGTGGTGCTGTGGGTGCTCGCCGCCCCGTCCCTCGCCGTCGGCGCACTGGCCTACCGCGTGCTCCCCGACTGGTTCGACGGCCGCGACCTCGCCCCGACCCTCACCACCTCCGTCCTCGGCACGGGTGTGGCCCTCGTCGGCGGCATCGTCACCTACGCGGCCTGGCGGCACACCACCGCCGTGGCGGCGCGCGTCCCGCTGGGCGCGGTCGCGGCCCACCCCGAGGGCGACGCCGCCCAGGTCGAGGCCGAGGCCATCGCCAGCCACGCCCCCGTGTACGGGGGAGTGGCCTATGCGCCCGACCCCGCCGACCCCGGGCGGCTGCTGCTCGGCCCGCTGCACCGCCACGCGGCCGTCGGCTTCCACCTCGATGCCGTGTACCGGGCGTTGTTCGTCCGCCCGGTCCAGGCCGGCGCGAGTCTCGTCCGGTTCCTCGACCGCGAGGTCGTCGACACCTACGTCCGTGGGGCGGGTGCTCTACCCCGCTGGCTCGGCATCGCCGTACGGCGCGCCCAGACCGGCAATGTGCAGACCTATGTGAGCGCGCTGCTCGCCGGCACCGTCGTCCTCGCGGTCGCCGCCGTCCTCGTCGCCACGGGAGCGTGAGCAGGCGTGATCGATATCAGCGAGTCCGTGATGCAGTTCCTTCTGGCGTTCATCGTCGTCGGCCCACTCCTCGGCGCGGCCGCCGCTCTCCTGCCGGCCCCGCCCGGGCTGAAGGGGAAGTCGCCCGAGCAGGCCGTGCTCCGGCATGGCGTGACCGTCACCGGCGCAGTTCTCATCGCCGCGATCGTCCTCGCGCTCGGCTTCGACCACGACCACCCGTCGAAGATGCAGGCCAGCACCGACATCAGCTGGATCCCCGCACTCGACGTGCGCATCCACCTCGGCATCGACGGCATTTCCCTCCCCCTTCTGGTCCTGACCGCGCTGCTGACCTTCCTCTGCGCGCTCTACTCGTACTTCAAGATGCCTTCGGGCCCGACCCCCAAGGCCTTCGTCGCACTGCTGCTCGTCCTGGAGTCCGGCACCCTCGCCACCTTCGCCGTCCTCGACCTGCTGCTCTTCTTCCTCGCCTTCGAGATGGTCCTGATCCCGATGTACTTCCTCATCGCCCGCTGGGGCGGCGAGGGCCGGACCGAGGCCGCCTGGAAGTTCATCCTCTACACGCTGCTCGGCTCCGTGGTCATGCTGCTCGGCCTGCTCCTGATCGGAATCAAGGCGGGCACATTCGACATGGTGGCACTCGCCACTGACAACGGCCGGTCGCTGACCACATCCGTGCAGGTCATCGCCGTTTTGGCGATCGGGATCGGGCTCGCGGTCAAGACGCCGATGTGGCCGCTGCACAGCTGGCTGCCCGACGCCCACACCGCCGCGCCGACCGTCGGCTCGGTCCTGCTGGCCGGCGTCCTGCTGAAGATGGGTACGTACGGGTTCGTCCGGATCCTCCTGCCGATCACGCCCGACGGCTTCGCCGACTTCGCGCCGTACCTCGCCGCGTTCGCCGTCGTCGGAATCATCTACGGATCCCTGGCCTGCCTGGCCCTCGCCAAGCAGGGCGCGAAGGGCGACCTCAAGCGCCTCATCGCCTACTCCTCCGTCGGCCACATGGGCTTCGTCCTGCTCGGCATCGCCACGATGACCCCGACCGGCGTGAACGGCGCCCTGTTCGCCAACATCGCCCACGGCCTCATCACCGGCCTGCTCTTCTTCCTGGTCGGCGCGCTGAAGGACCGTACGGGCACGACCGATCTCGACGCCCTCGCCGAGCAGACCGGCGCCGCGCTCTACGGCAAGGCACCACGCCTCGGTGGCCTGCTCGCCTTCGCCGCGGTCGCCTCGCTCGGACTGCCGGGCCTCGCCGGGTTCTGGGGCGAGATGCTCGCGCTGTTCGGCGCGTTCGACCCCGCCGCCGGTCTCAGCCGCCCGGCCTTCCTCACCTTCATGGCGATCGGCGCCTTCGGCACGCTGCTCACGGCCGCGTACCTGCTCGTCGTGGTCCGCCGCGTCTGCATGGGCGCCGCACCGCAGGAAGGCCCGAAGCTCGCCGACGTCCAGAGTTACGAGTTCGCGGCCTGGACCCCGCTCGTCGCCCTCACCGTCGTCGCCGGCTTGTGGCCCAAGGCCCTCCTCGGCCTGACCGACCCGGCCGTGCAGCAGCTCCTCGCAGGAGGCACCCGATGAGCTCCCTGGCCCAGCCCCTGGCCGCATCGCTGGTCCAGTCCGTCGACTGGCTCGCCATCGCGCCGCCCACCATCGCGGCCGTCGTCGGACTCGTAGTCCTCGTCGCCGACCTGTTCATCGGGGAGCACAAGAAGGCCCTGCTCGGCTGGACGTCCGTGGTCGGCCTCGCGGCCTCCGCGCTCCTGCTGCTGCCCCTCCTCGACGGTGACCGCGCCACCTTCTGCCTCACCGGCGACCCCGCCGTCTGCAGCTATACGGCCGACCGCTTCACTCTCGTCATCCAGTTCCTGGTCCTCGGCGGCGCCCTCCTCGCGGCCCTCCTGTCGGTCACCGCCCTCAAGGACGCCGACAAGGGACTCCCCGAAGGGGAGTTCTGGTTCCTGCTGCTCTCCTCCGCAGCCGGAGCCGCCCTGCTCCCCGCCTCCCGAGACCTGGCGACCCTCATCGTCGCCCTTGAAGTCGCCTCTCTCCCCGCCTTCGCGCTGGTCGGCCTCCGCCACGGCGACCGCAAGTCCTCCGAAGCGGCCCTGAAGTTCTTCCTGTCCTCGGTCACCGCGACCGCGGTCAGCCTCATGGGCATCAGCTTCGTGTACGCCTCCACGGGCACCCTCTACCTCACCCAGATCGCCGACCGCATCCAGAATGTCGACGGACAGCTCCAGACCCTCACCCAGACCGGAGTCGTCCTCACCCTGGTCGGCTTCGCCTTCAAGACGGCCGCCGTGCCCTTCCACTTCTGGGTGCCGGACACCTATGTGGGCGCGCCCCTGCCGGTCGCCGCCTACCTGTCGGTCGTCGGCAAGGCGGTCGGCTTCACCGGCCTGATCCTCGTCACGGTCGTCGCCCTCCCGTCGTACGCCGATGTCTGGGGCCCGGCCCTCGCGGCGCTCGCCGCCCTCACCATGACCGTCGGCAACGTCGGTGCCCTGCGTCAGCAGGCCACGCGCGCGTACAGCGCGGTACGCCTGCTCGCCTGGTCCTCCGTGGGCCAGGCCGGCTACCTCCTGGTGCCGATCGCGGCCGCCGCGTACTCCGACGACGGCGAGCGATCCATCGGCTCCACCGTCGCCTACGCCCTCATGTACGCCGCCGTGAACCTCGGCGCCTTCGCGGTGGCCGCACTAGTCGGCCGTGCAAAGCCCCTCAACCGCCTCAGCGACTACCGCGGCCTGTACGCGTGCAACCCCCTGTCCGCCCTGGTCCTGGCCTTCTTCCTGCTCTGCCTCGCCGGACTGCCGCCGGGCATCATCGGCCTCTTCGCCAAGGTCACCGTCTTCTCCGCCGCCGTCGACGCGGGCCTCGGCTGGCTGGCCGTCGTCATGGCCGTCAACGTCGTGATCGCGCTGTTCTATTACCTCCAGTGGACGGCCCTGCTGTTCCGCGCCCCCGAGGGCGAACCCGTCAAGCACCTCGTCCCCGCGCCCGTGACGGCCACGTTGGCCCTCACCGGAGTCGTAGGCATCGCCCTGTCCGGAGCCCCCCAGCTGATCCTTCGCTTCGCCGACACCGGGCTCTTCTGAGCCTCTGGCGCATTCCGTACGCGCGCGTGGGGCACTCGCCTTCCACGCGCGCGTGGCGTGTGCCGGCGCCTTCACCCGGACGGCCCACGCCCGCCGCCCGACAGGCCAGGGAACCCGTGGCCCTCGCCTGGCGTTGACCAGTACGGAAGGGTCCACTGGACGTGACACCACGGCACCAGTGGCATCGGAGATCGACCAGCAAAGGGTTCCCCTGCCGCACCACTTGGAGGGCGTACCGTGCACCGCCGGCACAACGGGCTCAGGACCGCAGTACTCCTCGGGGGACTGTCCGCACTCATCATCGTCATCGGCAGTTTCTTCGGCCGCATGGGGCTCGTCGTCGCGGTCCTGATCGCCCTGGGCACGAACGCGTACGCGTACTGGAACAGCGACAAGCTGGCGCTACGCGCGATGCGTGCCCGCCCCGTCAGCGAGTTCGAGGCCCCGGGGCTGTACCGCATGGTCCGCGAGCTCTCCACCCAGGCCCGCCAGCCCATGCCCCGCCTCTACATCTCCCCGACGGAGGCGCCGAACGCGTTCGCGACGGGCCGCAACCCGCGCAACGCCGCCGTGTGCTGCACCGACGGCATCCTGCGCCTCCTCAACGAGCGCGAACTGCGCGGCGTCATCGGCCACGAGCTCAGCCACGTCTACAACCGCGACATCCTGATCTCCTCGGTCGCCGGCGCGCTCGCCTCGGTGATCATGTTCCTGGTCAACTTCGCCTGGCTGATCCCGATCGGCCGTTCCGATGACGACGACGGACCAGGTCTCCTCGGCATGCTGTTGATCATGATCCTGGGGCCGCTCGCCGCCTCGCTCATCCAACTGGCCATCAGCCGCTCAAGGGAGTACGAGGCCGACGCGTCCGGCGCCCAGCTCACCGGCGACCCACTCGCCCTGGCCAGCGCCCTGCGCAAGCTCGAGCACGGCACGAAACAGCTTCCGCTGCCACCCGAGCCCCGCATCGAGACCGCCAGTCACATGATGATCGCGAACCCCTTCCGTCCGGGTCAGGGGTTCTCCAAGATGTTCTCCACCCACCCGCCGATGGCGGACCGTATCGCCCGGCTCGAAAAGATGGCAGGCCCCCCACAGTGAAGACCATCCTCAACGTCATCTGGCTCGTCCTGAGCGGCTTCTGGCTGTTCCTCGGCTACATGCTCGCGGGTCTCCTGCTTTGCATCACCATCATCGGCATCCCGTTCGGCATCGCGGCCTTCCGTATCGGCATCTACGCCCTATGGCCCTTCGGGTACACCACGGTCGAGCGCCGAGACGCCGGAGCCCCGTCCTGCATAGGCAACGTCCTGTGGCTGGTCCTCGCG
This sequence comes from Streptomyces sp. SD31, assembly GCF_052068475.1. NCBI lineage: Bacteria > Bacillati > Actinomycetota > Actinomycetes > Kitasatosporales > Streptomycetaceae > Streptomyces > Streptomyces sp. SD31. The sequence goes on from NZ_JBQHCX010000018.1 coordinate 175,349, forward strand.
GGCTGGTGGCTGGCCATCAGCCACATCGTCACCGGCATCGCCCTGTGCGTCACGATCATCGGTATCCCCTTCGGCGTCGCCAACTTCAAGCTGATCCCGGTGTCGCTGTTCCCGCTGGGCCGCGAAATCGTGTCGACCGACCAGCCGTTCGCCTCACGCTGGTAGAGCAGTGAGCGGGTGTGGTGACCGCCGATTTATCCACAACCCGGCGGTTGTCCACAGGCCCGACCGATTGTCAGTGGCAGCTTGCATCATGAACGCATGACCGAGATCGAGCAGTTGCTGACGAGGGTCGCGGACAAGGCCCGCAACACCCGCCCATGGGGCTGGCCTTCGCTCCCCGACCCCGTGGACTCGACGACCCTGGCCCGAGCCGAGGCCGCCCTCGGCTTCCGCCTGCCCCCGCTGCTCGCCGACCTCTACCTGGGTATAGGAGACGGCGGATTCGGCCCCGAGTACGGCCTGCTGCCTCTGCTCGACAACCCTCCGGCCGGCGAGCCCGCCGCCGTCACGCAGTACCTCGCCAACCGCGAGAGCGCCCGCAAGGACCCCGACTGGCCCTGGCCCGAAGGCGTCCTGCCGATATCCCACTGGGGGTGCGCGATGTACGCGTGTGTGGACTGCCGCAGCCCTCAGGCCGCCGTCCTGCTCTTCGAACCGAACGCCGACGACGCCGACCAGGCGTGGTACGTGGACGCCCCGAGCCTCACGGACTGGCTGCGCGCCTGGGTCGACGGCACCGGCTGGTACGTGGAGATGAACGAGGGGCTGGAAATGGCCCCTTGGGCAGACTTCCGCATACGGACGGCGGCGGCACAGGCGTCCTGAGGGTGCACGGACCGGCGGTCGGCGAGTGGACAGACGTCCGGTCGAGTAGATCGACGGCCGTGAGTGAACTGAGGGACTGAGAGCGGCGAGGGCATCGAGTGCGCTGAGGGACCGAGTGCGTCGAGTGCGTCGACTGGCCTGATCGACGCCCCGTGGACCGACGGCTGTTCGTGGACCGCGACGCCCACCGAGCGGACCGATGACGCCGCGAGGTTCGGCAGCCGCCCCCGGTCGCGCAAGCCCAACAGCACCAGCTGGACCGACCTGCCCCTCACCCAAGCGCAACGGATGCGCGTACGTCGGCACACACGCGTACGTCGGCCTACCTTCCCCGGGCACCCGAGCGCTGCCCCGCCACCCACCGCCGTACGCCGTACGCAACCACCCCGACCGCCAGCACACCCGCACCGACAACAACCGAGGCCCCCGGCAGCGAGAAGGCCAGCACCGCACACCCGAGAAGCCCCACCACCGGCACGACCCTTGCGGTCATCGCCGAGTCGAGAGTCCAGGCCGAGACGTTGGCCACCGCGTAATACGCCAGCACACCGAAGGAGGAGAACCCGATCGCGCCCCGTACATCCACTGTGGCGGCCAGGACCGCGACCACCGCCCCCACGGCCAGTTCGGCCCGATGCGGCACCTGGAAGCGCGGATGCACGGCCGCCAGGGCGCCGGGCAGATGCCGGTCGCGGGCCATGGCCAGCGTCGTCCGCGAGACGCCCAGGATCAGGGCGAGCAGCGAGCCCAACGCGGCGACGGCCGCGCCCACCCGTACCACGGGCACGAGCCCCGGTACCCCGGCTGCCCGCACCGCGTCGGCCAGTGGCGCGCCCGCCTGACCCAGACCATCCGACCCCAGTACGGAAAGGACAGCCACCGCCACACACGCGTACACCGCCAGCGCGATGCCCAAGGCCAGCGGAATCGCCCGGGGGATGGTGCGCGCGGGGTCCCGCACCTCTTCACCGAGGGTCGCGATCCGTGCGTACCCGGCGAACGCGAAGAACAACAGCCCCGCCGCCTGCAGCACCCCGCCCACACCGTCCGAAGCCCCGACGTCCAGGCGGCCGGCATCGGACTCCCCGGACCCCAGACACACGACGACCACACAAGCGAGGACAGCCAGCACCACCGCCACGATCGCCCGGGTCAGCCAGGCGGACTTCTGGACGCCGCCGTAGTTCACCGCGGTCAGCGCCACCACGGCCGCGACCGCCACCGCATGCGCCTGCCCAGGCCAGACGTACGTGCCCACAGTGAGCGCCATCGCCGCACAGGAGGCCGTCTTACCGACCACGAACGACCAGCCCGCGAGGTATCCCCAGAACTCCCCGAGCCGCTCGCGCCCGTAGACATATGTGCCGCCCGAGGCCGGATACAGGGCGGCCAGTCGTGCCGAGGACGTGGCGTTGCAGTAGGCCACCACGGCCGCGATCGCGAGTCCGAGCAGCAGCCCGGACCCGGCCGCGCCTGCCGCGGGCGCGAGCGCGGCGAAGATGCCGGCCCCCACCATCGAGCCGAGCCCGATGACCACGGCGTCCCTGACCCCCAGGGTGCGCCGCAGTTCGGAGGAGGAGTCGGAGGTGGACCGTGTCATGGCCGGAACCCTACTGATCACTGCAACCGAGAGAGGCAACGGTGACGTCTTCTCCACCAACAACGCAAGAACAAGCGCGCCCGAAATCACAGTGCCGGGTAAGTGCAGGCACAGCGCGGAAGGGCAGGTTCACGGCATGACGATCATCAGCTGGATCATTCTGGGGCTGTTGGCCGGGGCCATCGCCAAGTTCCTGCTGCCGGGCCGCGACCCCGGCGGCTTCATCGGCACCACCGTCATCGGCGTCGCGGGCGCGTTCATCGGTGGCTGGATATCGGCCCGCTGGCTGGACCACCCGATCACCAAGGACTTCTACGACGGCACGACCTGGGCCGCCGCGATCGGCGGCTCCCTCGTGCTCCTGGTCGCCTACCGCATCCTGTTCGGCCATTCGCGCAACTGAGCGAGGCGAGCGCATCCCGGACCGCAGCCGGCAGGCGAGAAGGGTGGGCACCGTGGGGTGCCCACCCTTCCTCGTAAGACATCGCAGCCAGGGCCGTAGCCGGCTCGGATCAGCAGCTCACCGGTAGTTCACGAACTGCAGCGCGAAGTCGAAGTCCTTGCCCTTCAGAAGGGCGATCACGGCCTGCAGGTCGTCACGGCTCTTGGAGCTGACGCGCAGCTCGTCACCCTGCACCTGGGCCTTGACTCCCTTCGGGCCCTCGTCGCGAATGATCTTCGCCACCTTCTTCGCGTTCTCCTGGGAGATGCCCTCCTCGATCGACGCGAAGATCTTGTACTCCTTGCCCGAGAGCTGGGGCTCGCCCGCGTCCAGGGCCTTCAGCGAGATCCCGCGCTTGATCAGCTTGGACTGGAAGACGTCGAGGACAGCCTTTACCCGGTCCTCGGAGTTCGCCTCCATCAGGATCTTTTCACCGGACCACGAGATCGAGGCACCCACGCCCTTGAAGTCGTAGCGCTGCGAGATCTCCTTGGCGGCCTGGTTGAGGGCGTTGTCGACCTCCTGCCGCTCGACCTTCGAGACGATGTCGAAACTGGAGTCGGCCATGTCCTGTGGCTCCTTGTATCGGGGTGCGTATGGGATGCGTATCGGCGGGTGGGGTGGCCGCCGAGCCCGAGGCAGGCCCCGGACCGCATCCGGACAAGCCTAGCCACCCCTCGTCCCCCTGGCGGCGATCAATCAGGTGGCGAAGCACCCCTCCCCATCGGGTATTGTTTACGTCGTTGCCAGGGAGCACCGCCGAAAAGCGGTTCGAACGGCAGCAAACCCGGCGGTGTGGGCGCCGCCACGCTGAGAAACCCCTCCGATCTGCGGAAACGTAGAGCGGAGGGGTTTTCGCGTTCCAGAACACGCTCGGGGCACACTGACTGCATGGCCATGCGTCGCAGAAGCTGCCCCGAGTGCCGTCGTGAGATCGCCGTCGTCGCCGGTCGGTTCGCACGGCACGATCCGCCCGGCGCACGGGAGAGCGGGGAACTCGTGTCGTGTCCCGGCTCGCGCCGGCAGGCGCAACTCGGTGCCGCCCAGCCCGCATTGGACGGGTACGTCGTACCTGAGTTCCCCGGGCAGCTGCCGCTGTTCTGAGAGCCCCCGGCCCTCAGCCCCCGGTCCCGGTCCCGGTCCCGGTCCCCCCCCCCCGAGCCACGCTGAGCCTTACCCCGAGCCTCATCCCGAGGCCCGCCCCTGCCCCCTAGGCGCCCGCCCGCACATCCATCCGGGCCACCAGCCCGTCCGCGTCGAACCGGTACACGTGCTCGACCGTCTCCTGCGCCCACCGATCGCCCGACGCGTCGCGCATCCCGAGCCGTACGGTCGCCACTACGGCCGCACCGTCCTCGGCAGGGCGCAGACACTCCAGCCGTACGAGGGGATGCCCGGCGGCGAACTGCCGGGCCCAGGACGCGCGTACCGCCTCGCGGCCGTGCAGACGGACTCCGTTCAGGACGTTCGGCCAGTCCACGTCGGGCGCGAGGCACCGTTGCATGAAGGCCTCTCGCTCGTCCGTCGAGAAGACCTCGTACATGCGCGCAACAGCGCTTCCCGCGCGGCCGGAATCCCCTCCGAGCCCAACTTCAGTTTCCCGCCACCGACTTCACCGCGACCGACACGGGAGCCGACCCGCTGATCAGTTCCAGCGTCAGGCCGGCCGTCGCCGGGGTGTCGAGCAACTCCGCGAGCGCGGCGGCCACGTCGTCGCGCGGGATCGGGCCGCGTCCGGTATGGGCCTCCAGGCGGACCAGGCCGGTTCCGGCGTCGTTCGTCAGCATGCCGGGGCGCAGGATCGTCCAGTCCAGGGCGTCCAGGCCGCGGACGTACTCGTCGGCCTCACCCTTGGCGCGCAGGTAGACGTCGAAGACCTCGTCGCCCTCGTGCTTCGGGTCGGCGCCCATCGACGACACCATCACGAAGCGCCGTACGCCCGCCCGGACCGCCGCGTCCGCGAACAGGACCGCCGCGCCCTTGTCCACCGTGTCCTTGCGGGCCGCCCCGCTGCCCGAGCCCGCGCCGGCCGCGAAGACCGCCGCGTCCGCGCCTCGCAGATGTTCCGCGACCTCCTCGACCGAGGCCGACTCCAGGTCCAGCAGGATGGGTTCGGCGCCGGCCTCCCGCAGGTCGTCGCTCTGTTCGGCCTTGCGGATGATCCCCGCGACCTCGTCCCCACGCGCGGCGAGCAGCTGCTCCAGCCGCAGCGCGATCTGACCATGACCACCAGCGATGACAATGCGCATGTTTCCGACCGTACGCCCGGACGGCCGCATCCGCCGCACGACTTCAGCCACGCCTCACGCCCCCACAGGCGCACGCTTTACGCACAGACGCGGGGCGCACGAGCCCCCGACGCACCCCTGCGCGCGCCCACTCGCTCCCTGGCCCTACCGCCTCGCTCCCTGGCCCTACCGCCTCGCTCCCTGGCCCTACCGCTCAGGCGCACGCACCCACATGCCCTCAAGACACTTCCCCCCGCCCCTGCCGCGGCAGCCCCAACTCCGCCGCCACGGCCGAGTTGCAGTACTCCCGCACCGCGCTCGTGCGCGCCACCACGCGCCCCCGGTGCACCACGATGCGGCTGTACGCCAGCGACAGAGCCCCCGCCAGCCGGTCCCCGCGCACCGCCAGCAACTCGGCCGGGAAGCCCGCCTCCACCCGCACCTCGGGCAGGCCCAGCACCGCACGCGCCGACGCGCTCACGGCGTCGTACGCGTCCTCGGGGCGCAGTCCGTGGCGCGAGGACAGCAGGTAGGCGGCCTCCAGCGGATCACCGCGGCCCACCGGGTTCGACACGTCCCGCAGGGCGCCGCTCCCGGCGGCGAGCCGTACGCCGGCCGCGCGCAGCAGTCGTACGGGCGCCGTGGCCCGCCGTTCCACGCCCCCGCAGCCGCCCTGTGGCAGGCAGACCACCGTCACCCCGGCCGCCGCGAGCTGGTCCGCGGTGCGGGAGGCCACCTGGGCCGGCAGGCGCCCCAGGCCGCCGCACGGGCCGAGCGTCACACCGGGGCGCAGTCCGCCGGCCATCGCGGCCAGGCGGGCCAGACGGGCCGGGTCGGTGGCGTCGGTGTGCAGGTCGACGGGGCAGCCGTGCTCGGAGGCGACCTCCAGGACCGCCTCCACGTAACCGGTTGGATCCGGGTCCAGGTCGGGGCAGCCGCCGACCACGTTCGCGCCCATCTTCAGCGCGTCCCGCAGCATCGCGAGCCCCTCGGCGCCGGCCGCCCCCGTCAGCAGCCGTGGCATCGCCACCGTCGTCAACTCGGTGAGCCCGCGCAGCGAACGCCGTGCCTGCAGTACGGCGGCCAGGGCCCCCAGCCCCTGAACGTCACCCACGCGCACGTGTGCCCGCAGCGCGGTCGCCCCGTGCCCGAGCTGGAGCAGGGCGGCCTCGGTGGCGCGGCGCTGGACGTCCTGGGGGTCGTAGGAGACCGGTCCGCCCTCGGCGGCGGAGAGCGCGGTGTCGCCGTGGGCGTGCGGTTCGGCCGGGGCCGGCATGAGCAGATAGCCGCCGAGGTCCACACGAGCGCCGCACGCGCGCGTGTCGCCCGCCGCCAGGCTCCCGGCCGTGCCGACCGCCTCGATGCGCCCGCCGCCCAGCCGTACGTCCACCTTCCGGCCGTCGGTGAGGCGCGCCCCGCACAGCAACAGAGCACCCAGGTCGGTCGGGCCGGACGAACCCGACGAGGACGACGAGTGGGGCGGCTGGGGCTGACTGTCGGGCATCGCGTTCCAGAGGCTCGGGGCTGTGCATCGGGGGCTGTGGTGAACGGTGCTGGGCACGCAAGATCACGCAGAGTGAGTCGAGCCTAGGGCGGCGATCCGGCCCTGGCGCGCAGGAGCGCAATAGTCGTACCGGTGTGGTCCGCCGAACGGAGCCGCGCCCGCGGTACCGCAGTGGCCTGCGAGGCGTCTGTGCGCACCGCCGATCGGGCGCGGACGGGGGCCGGGAAACGGATTTGGGTGAACGGCCGCCGAGCGTGTAATGTCTTCATCGCTCGCCCCAATAGCTCAGTCGGTAGAGCGTCTCCATGGTAAGGAGAAGGTCTACGGTTCGATTCCGTATTGGGGCTCTGGTGTGAGAGGTTCCCGCCGCAAGGCGGGTTCCGATCGCATCACAGCGGTGTAGCTCAGTCGGTAGAGCAAGCGGCTCATAATCGCTGTGTCACCGGTTCAAGTCCGGTCACCGCTACTGACAGTAGCCGATTGTGGGGTCGGTCCTTCGATCGGCTACTCTTTTATGCGTTAATCCAGTCCCATCCGTTCGTCAAGGAGCACTCACGTGGCTGCCACCGACGTCCGCCCGAAGATCACGCTGGCCTGCGTGGAGTGCAAGGAGCGGAACTACATCACCAAGAAGAACCGGCGTAACAACCCGGATCGTCTTGAGATGAAGAAGCACTGCCCGCGTTGCAACGCGCACACCGCGCACCGCGAAACGCGATAAATCAGGCTCGTACGCGAGGCCGCCCCCACAGTCGGGGGGCGGCCTCGCGTCGTTTTCGCCCCGGTTACCGGTCGGTTCTGGCCGACCCGGGCGAATCGGCTGGGCGAACCAGCAGGTCAACCGCAGCAGACAGCAGGAGGTGCCGAGCCATGGCGCTCGACCAGTCCTTCGTGGGGCGGAGCTACCCGCCCACCGAGCCCTATGAGGTGGGACGGGAGAAGATCCGTGAGTTCGCGGAGGCGGTGGGGGACACCAACCCGGTGTACCTGGACCCGGAAGCCGCCAAGGCGCTCGGCCACTCCGATGTGATCGCCCCGCCGACCTTCGTCTTCGCGATCAGCTTCAAGGCCGCGGGACAGGTCATCGCCGACCCTCAGTTGGGCCTGGACTACAGCCGGGTGGTGCACGGCGACCAGAAGTTCGCCTACACCCGGCCGGTGCGCGCCGGCGACCGGCTGACCGTCACCTCGACCATCGAGGCCGTCAAGTCCATGGCGGGCAACGAGATCGTGGACATCCGCGGTGAGGTCCACGACGAGGCGGGGGAGCATGTCGTGACCGCCTGGACGAAGCTCGTTGCCCGTGGGGCGGACGCCGAAGAAGGGGAGGGCTGAGTCGGATGACGGCGAAGATTGCGTACGGTGACGTCGAGGTCGGCACCGAACTGCCCGCCCAGACCTTCCCTGTGACCCGCGCCACGCTCGTCCAGTACGCGGGTGCCTCCGGTGACTTCAACCCGATCCACTGGAACGAGAAGTTCGCCAAGGAGGTCGGGCTGCCCGACGTCATCGCACACGGCATGTTCACCATGGCCGAGGCGATCCGCGTGGTCACCGACTGGACCGGGGATCCGGCCGCGGTCGTCGAGTACGGAGTCCGCTTCACCAAGCCCGTGGTCGTGCCGAACGACGGCCAGGGCGCCACGATCGAGGTCAGCGGCAAGGTCGCGGCCAAGCTCGACGACAACAAGGTCCGCGTGGACCTGACCGTGCGGAGCGCCGGGCAGAAGGTGCTCGGGATGTCGCGGGCAGTCGTGCGGCTGGCCTGAGAACGTCGACGTGAACGGCACGCGCGTGCCGTGAGGTAAGGGGCGCTCCCTAGGGTGGGGCGCGCCCCTTACCTGCTGCGCCACCTGTTGCGCCGGCCTCGCCCCTTGACCTAGTTAGTGATTGAGTACTAACTTTCTTCTCATGGTCAGGATGAGCGCAGAAGAGAGGCGCGAGAGTGTCATCCGCGCGGCGACGACCGAGTTCGCCCGCGGTGGCTACTACGGCACGTCGACCGAGGCGATCGCCAAGCGGGTCGGTGTCTCGCAGCCGTATCTCTTCCGGCTCTTCCCGGGAAAGAGAGCGATCTTCCTCGCAGCGGCCGAGCGTTGCGTCGAGGACACCATCCGGACGTTCGCGGAAGCCTCCGAAGGGCTGGAGGGTGAAGAGGCCCTGCATGCCATGGCGGACGCGTACCGGAAGGTCATCTCGGAGCGGCCCGAGCGGCTGATGATGCAGATGCAGCTGTACCTCGCCGTGGCGGCCGCCGAGCAGGAGGGCGACCACGAGTTCGGCGAGGTCGTGCGCACCGGCTGGATGCGGCTGTGGGACACCATCCATCTGCCGTTGGGCGCGGACGTCAATGAGACGACGACCTTCATGGCGTACGGCATGCTCATCAACTGCCTGGTGGCCATGGGCTTCCCTCCCGAGCATCGCGTCTGGGCGGGGATGGCCCAGCCGGGGCCGGGCGGGGGGCCGTCGTAGGGGGAGGGGTGACAGGACTCACCCCGCCTCTTTCACGGGGTCAAAAGTTAGTGATCAATAACTATCTCAAGCGTTGGGGGAGCGATGCCACAACAGACCGAACAGAACGCCCGTACAGCACGCCGGGGCGGAGCCGCCTGGGCCCTTGTCATCACGAGCGTCGCCGGGTTCATGGCGGCACTCGACAACCTCGTCGTCACCACCGCACTGCCCTCCATCCGCGAGGACCTGGGCGGAGCCCTGCCCGACCTGGAGTGGACGGTGAGCGCCTACACGCTCACCTTCGCCGTACTGCTGATGTTCGGCGCGGCGCTCGGCGACCGCTTCGGTCGGCGCCGGCTCTTCCTCGTGGGCATCACGATCTTCACCGGCGCATCCGCCGCCGCGGCCGTCGCGCCCGGTGTCGACTCCCTGATCGCCGCCCGCGCGGTCCAGGGCGCCGGCGCGGCGATCATGATGCCGCTGACGTTGACCCTGCTGACGGCGGCCGTCCCCGCGGCCAAGCGCGGGATGGCGTACGGCATCTGGGGGGCCGTCAACGGACTCGCGATCGCGTCCGGGCCGCTCGTCGGCGGCAGCCTCACCGAGCACATCTCCTGGCAGTGGATCTTCTGGCTGAACGTTCCGCTCGGCCTCGCCCTGCTGCCGCTCGCCCGCCTGCGCCTCGCCGAGTCGTACGGCACCGGCGCCGCGCTCGACCTCCCCGGCACGCTGCTCGCCAGCGGCGGCGTGTTCGGGATCGTCTACGGCCTGGTCCGCGGCCCCGCCGACGGCTGGACCGGCCCACTGGTCCTGACCGGCCTGTTCGCCGGAGGTGTGCTGCTCGTCGGGTTCGTCCTCTACAGCACCCGCGCCAAGAACCCGATGCTGCCGATGCGGCTGTTCCGCTCCCGGGCCTTCTCCGGGATCAACGCCGCGAGCACGCTGATGTTCCTCGGCATGTTCGGGTCGATCTTCCTGCTCAGCCAGTACATGCAGGGCGTGCTCGGCTACTCGCCCACCGAGGCGGGGCTGCGGATGCTGCCGTGGACCGGTATGCCGATGCTCGTCGCGCCGATCGCCGGCATCCTGTCCGACCGCATCGGAGGCCGCCCCGTCGTCGCCACCGGCCTGCTCTTCCAGGCCGCCGGACTTGCCTACCTGGCCTCCGTGGTCACCGTCGACGCCTCCTACGCCGCCCAGCTGCCCGGCCTGATCATCAGCGGCATCGGCATGGCCCTGTTCTTCGCGCCGGCCGCCAACCTGGTCATGTCCAGCGTCCGCGCTTCGGAACAGGGCATCGCCTCCGGCGCCAACAACGCCCTGCGCGAGGTCGGCGGTGCGCTCGGCATCGCCGTCATGGCGTCGATCTTCGCCGCGCAGGGCGGCTACGAGACCGGCCAGACCTTCGTCGACGGCCTGCGGCCCGCCCTGGTCACCGGCGCCGCGGTGGTGGCCCTCGCCGGGGTCGCGGCCCTGCTGATACCGGCCCGGCGGCGCGATGGCCAGGGCCGGGCCGGGAAGGCGGCCGAGCAGGTGCCGGAGTCGGAGCCGGTGCCGGAGCAGGTGCCGGAGACGGCCACCCGCTGACCCGACACCCCGGACCCTGAGGAGCAGTCATGCCCACCCTTCCCTGGACCGTGCCGAACCCCGCCCCGCGCCACACCGAGGTACACGTCTTCGCCTCCCGCTTCGAGACCCGCAGCCTCTGGGGAGCGCTCCGCTTCCTCGCCCGTACGCCGGGCGTGTGGCGGCAGGTGAGCCGGGCGCCCGGAGCCTACGGGGCCTCCCTCAAGGCGGAGCCGTTCAAGCGGACCTTCTGGACGCTGTCCGCCTGGGAGTCGCCCGCGGCGCTCAAGGCCTTCGCCCGCTCGGGCGCCCATGCCCCGACGTCGCGGGGTCTGTCCGCACAGATGCGGGACGCGAAGTTCGCCACCTGGCAGGCGTCGAGCGACGAACTCCCGCTCGGCTGGACAGAGGCGTTCCGGCGGCTGACCTGAACGGCACGCGCGCGTGGCGTGTGCCTGCGCCCCGGCACCGAGGACGGGTGCCGGGGCTGTCAGTGCCGTCTCGTAGTCTTGGGCCCGTGCAGGAACTCCACGACGCCCCCCTCGCCCCCCTCACCACCTTCCGGCTGGGCGGTCCCGCCACCCGCCTGGTCACCGCCACGACCGACGCCGAGGTGATCGACGTCGTGCGCGAGGCCGACGCCAGTGGCACCCCGCTGCTGCTCATCGGCGGCGGATCGAACCTGGTCATCGGGGACAAGGGCTTCGCCGGCACCGCGCTGGTCATCGCCACCAAGGGCGTCGAGCTGGACGGCACCACGCTCGAACTGGCCGCCGGCGAGGTGTGGACCGACGCCGTCGCCCGCACCGTCGAGGCCGGGCTCGCCGGGATCGAGTGCCTCGCCGGAATCCCCGGATCCGCGGGCGCCACGCCGATCCAGAACGTCGGCGCGTACGGCCAGGAGGTCTCCTCGACGATCACCGAGGTGATCGCGTACGACCGCCGCGCGGGCGAGACCGTCGTCATTCCGAACGCCGAGTGCGCCTTCTCCTACCGCCACAGCCGCTTCAAGGCCCACCCCGAGCGCTACGTCGTCCTGCGCGTCCGCTTCCGGCTGGAGGACGCCGACGGGCTCTCCGCCCCCATCAAGTACGCCGAGACGGCCCGCGCCCTCGGCGTCGAAGCCGGCGACCGCGTGCCGCTGGCCGCCGCGCGCGAGACGGTGCTGAAGCTGCGTAGCGGCAAGGGCATGGTCCTGGACCCCGAGGACCACGACACCTGGTCGGCCGGATCCTTCTTCACCAACCCGATCCTCACCGACGAGCAGTTCGCCGCGTTCCACGCACGCGTGCGCGAACGCCTCGGCGACGGCGTGGAGCCGCCCGCGTACCCGGCGGGGGAGGGGCACGCCAAGACCTCCGCGGCCTGGCTCATCGACAAGGCGGGGTTCACCAAGGGGTACGGCACCGGCCCGGCCCGCATCTCGACCAAGCACACCCTCGCCCTGACCAACCGGGGCGGAGCGACCACCGAGGACCTCCTCGCACTCGCCCGCGAGGTCGTGGCCGGCGTCCGCGAGGCCTTCGGCATCACGCTGGTCAACGAGCCGGTGACGGTGGGCGTCAGCCTGTAGCCGCAGGCCGTCAGGGGATACCCGCGAGCGGCAGCCCACAGGAGCGGCATAGAGTCGGCCTCCGCCGCGCCAAGGGGTGCGTCGGGGAGGGGACAGCCATGCGGGGCGCAGGACGACGTCGTAGAGCCGTGATCGTGGTGGTCGTGGTCATGGCGGCCGTACTCGCCACCGGGTGCGGCCGGCGCGCGGCGGACACGGGCGGCGGAGACCTCGACGCCGAGGAGTACACGACGGTCTCGGAGATCGGCGAGTCGGTCGCCGCGGACGGCACCACAATCCGCGTCGGCTCCGCGCGCGCGAGAACCACCGTGCACCTCTACGAGGACATGCGCTGCCCGGTGTGCGAGGAGTTCGAGACCCAGGGAAGCGGCCAGGCCCTGCTCGACCTGGTGATGGCCGGCAAGATCAGAGTGGAGTACACGCTCGCCTCGTTCCTCGACGACAGGGTCGGCGGCCACGGCTCCAAGAAGGCCGCCAACGCCCTGCGGGCCGCCCTGGACCAGGGGCGGTTCGTCGAGTACCACCAAGTGCTCTACGCCCACCAGCCCGAAGAGATCGTCGACGGCTACACCGACGCGTTCCTGCTGGAAATGGCCTCGAAGGTGGACGGCTTGCGCGGCCCGGAGTTCGACGCCGCGGTCAAGGGCATGAAGCACCGCGACTTCGTCTCCGAGTCCCAGGAGGCGTTCGACGAGTCCGGGGCACCGGGCACCCCCACCATCGAGGTGGACGGCCAGCAGCTGCCGCTGTACGAAGAGCTGTTCGACGGCGAGAGACTGACCCTGCTGCTCGGCGGTCTCTGACTCCGTTCAGCCGGCCAGCCAGTCGTCCACCCCCGCCAGCAGCTTCGCCTTCACCTCCTCCGGCGCCGCGGAAGCCCGTACCGACTGCCGGGCCAGTTCCGCCAGCTCCTCGTCCGTGAAGGCATGGTGGTGGCGGGCGATGTCGTACTGGGCGGCGAGGCGGGCACCGAAGAGCAGCGGGTCGTCGGCGCCGAGGGCCATCGGGACGCCGGCCTCGTACAGCGTCCGCAGCGGAACGTCCTCCGGCTTCTCGTAGACGCCCAGGGCGACGTTCGACGCGGGGCACACCTCGCAGGTCACGCCCCGGTCGGCGAGGCGCTTCAACAGCCGCGGGTCCTCGGCTGCCCGCACCCCGTGGCCGATCCGGCTCGCGCCCAGGTCGTCCAGGCAGTCATGGACCGAAGCCGGGCCCGTCAGCTCGCCCCCGTGCGGGGCGGAGAGCAGGCCGCCCTCGCGGGCGATGTGGAAGGCGCGGTCGAAGTCCCGCGCCATACCCCGGCGCTCGTCGTTCGACAGCCCGAATCCCACCACGCCCCGGTCGGCGTACCGCACCGCGAGCCGCGCCAGCGTGCGGGCGTCCAGGGGGTGCTTCATACGGTTCGCGGCGACCAGGACGCGCATCCCGACACCCGTGTCCCGCGACGCCGTCTCCACCGCGTCCAGGATGATCTCCAGCGCCGAGATCAGACCGCCCAGCCGGGGCGCGTACGACGTGGGGTCCACCTGGATCTCCAGCCAGCCGGAGCCGTCCTTCAGATCCTCCTCGGCGGCTTCCCTGACCAGGCGCTGGATGTCCTCCGGCTGCCGCAGGCACGAGCGCGCCGCGTCGTACAGGCGTTGGAAGCGGAACCAGCCCCGCTCGTCCGTCGCCCGCAGCTTCGGCGGCTCCCCGCTGGTCAGCGCGTCGGTGAGCGCCTCGGGCAGGCGCACGCCGTACTTGTCGGCCAGTTCCAGCAGGGTCGCCGGCCGCATCGAGCCGGTGAAGTGCAGGTGCAGATGGGCTTTCGGCAGCTCAGAGACATCACGTACACGCTCCATCCCAGGATCCTGCCGCACGTGTCCGCCGTCCCGGTAGCGCTTTCCCCGAACGTGGTCTTGCTCGCACGCGCAGACGACAAAGCGGGCCGCTCCCCGAGGGGAACGGCCCGCCACCACCTCCTCATGTGAGGAGGTGGTCAGTCCCTGGCCTCCGCGAGCAGCTTCTGGATCCGGCTCACGCCCTCGACGAGGTCCTCGTCACCGAGCGCGTACGACAGCCGCAGATAGCCGGGCGTGCCGAAGGCCTCGCCCGGGACCACCGCGACCTCGGCCTCCTCCAGGATGAGCGCGGCCAGCTCGACCGAGTCCTGCGGGCGCTTGCCGCGGATCTCCTTGCCGATGAGGGCCTTCACCGAGGGGTACGCGTAGAAGGCGCCCTCGGGCTCCGGGCAGACGACGCCGTCGATCTCGTTGAGCATCCGCACGATCGTCTTGCGGCGGCGGTCGAAGGCCTCGCGCATCTTCGCGACCGCGTCCAGGTCGCCCGAGACGGCGGCGAGAGCGGCCACCTGGGCCACGTTCGAGACGTTCGACGTGGCGTGCGACTGGAGGTTGGTCGCGGCCTTCACCACATCCTTCGGGCCGATGATCCAGCCGACCCGCCAGCCGGTCATGGCGTACGTCTTGGCGACGCCGTTGACCACGATGCACTTGTCGCGCAGCTCCGGCAGGACCGCGGGCAGCGACACGGACACCGCGTCGCCGTAGACCAGGTGCTCGTAGATCTCGTCCGTCATCACCCACAGGCCGTGCTCGACGGCCCAGCGGCCGATCGCCTCGGTCTCGGCCTCGCTGTAGACCGCGCCGGTCGGGTTCGACGGGGAGACGAAGAGGACGACCTTCGTCTTCTCCGTACGGGCCGCCTCCAGCTGCTCGACCGAGACGCGGTAGCCGGTCGTCTCGTCGGCGACGACCTCGACCGGGACACCGCCGGCGAGACGGATCGACTCCGGGTACGTCGTCCAGTACGGGGCCGGCACGATGACCTCGTCGCCCGGGTCGAGGATCGCGGCGAAGGCCTCGTAGATGGCCTGCTTACCGCCGTTGGTGACCAGGATCTGGGAGACGTCGGGCTCGTAGCCGGAGTCGCGCAGCGTCTTCGCGGCGATCGCGGCCTTCAGCTCGGGCAGACCGCCGGCCGGGGTGTAGCGGTGGTACTTCGGGTTCTTGCACGCCTCGATGGCGGCCTCGACGATGTAGTCCGGGGTCGGGAAGTCGGGCTCACCGGCGCCGAAGCCGATCACCGGACGCCCGGCGGCCTTGAGGGCCTTGGCCTTGGCGTCCACGGCGAGGGTGGCGGACTCGGAGATCGCGCCGACTCGGGCGGAGACCCGGCGCTCGGTGGGAGGGGTTGCAGCGCTCATGGGGCCCATCGTTTCAGACAGGAAACGTGCCCGGCACGGGGGTTTCACGGACTGAACATCAGCTGAACAACCGTCCGGATCCTGCGCGCGGCCAGGGCGATCTTGCACTGTCGCACGGCCGAACTCCAGGCGATCTTCCGCCGCCCAAGCCCCCATCGGCCACTTTCTGTTCGACGAGGCGCCCGGGACCACGTACACTCTCACCTCGTTGGCCTTCAGCGGCCCGCGGTCGCAAGGTGCACACCGAGCACCCGGTCGGATGCGGTACGTTGGGGGACACCACAAAGGGTCGTAGCTCAATTGGTAGAGCACCGGTCTCCAAAACCGGCGGTTGGGGGTTCAAGTCCCTCCGGCCCTGCTACACACTCCTTCGCCAGGATGTGTGCGCATGTACGTACAGCAATGCACCGCCGTGCGGCTCAGACCGGGCGCGGCACGGCCACGACCCGGAATCAGGTGAGGACGAGTGACGGACGCCGTGGGCTCCATCGACATGCCTGATGCCCAGGACGAGGCGCCGGAGTCCAAGAAGAAGACCCGAAAGGGTGGCAAGCGCGCCAAGAAGGGCCCGCTGAAGCGACTCGCGCTCTTCTATCGCCAGATCGTCGCGGAACTCCGCAAGGTCGTCTGGCCGACGCGTAATCAGCTGACGACGTACACCACTGTGGTGATCCTTTTCGTCGTCATCATGATCGGTCTGGTGACCGTGATTGACTATGGGCTCGACCAAGCCGCCAAGTACGTCTTCGGCTGAGCCAAGAGCGAAGGGCGCCGCGGTTACCGGCGCCCCTTTCGCATGTTCCACCCCTATGTATCCAGGAAGAAGCAGCCACCGTGTCTGACCAGAACCTGAACGACGCCATCGAGCCGCACGGGCAGGACGTCGAGTCCGTGGAAGACGAGCTCGACATCGTCGAGGGCGCTGACGAGGACCTGGACGAGGTCGAGGCTGCCGACGCCGAGGCGGGCGAGCCCGCCGAGGAAGCCGCGCTGCGCGTCGAGGACGAGTCCGGCGGTGACGTCGAGGCTGTCGAGGACGGGGAAGAGGGCGCCGAAGAGGAGCCCGCCGAGCCCGTCGACCCCGTCGCCGCCCTCCGCGAGGAGCTCCGCACCCTGCCCGGCGAGTGGTACGTCATCCACACCTACGCCGGTTACGAGAACCGCGTGAAGACCAACCTGGAGCAGCGCGCCGTCTCGCTGAACGTCGAGGACTACATCTTCCAGGCCGAGGTGCCGCAGGAAGAGGTCGTCCAGATCAAGAACGGCGACCGCAAGACGATCAAGCAGAACAAGCTGCCGGGTTACGTCCTGGTCCGCATGGACCTGACCAACGAGTCCTGGGGCGTCGTCCGCAACACCCCCGGCGTCACCGGCTTCGTGGGCAACGCCTACGACCCGTACCCGCTGACCCTGGACGAGATCGTCAAGATGCTCGCCCCGGAGGCCGAGGAGAAGGCCGCCCGCGAGGCCGCCGAGGCCGAGGGCAAGCCGGCTCCGCAGCGCAAGGTCGAGGTCCAGGTGCTGGACTTCGAGGTCGGCGACTCGGTCACCGTCACCGACGGCCCGTTCGCCACGCTGCAGGCCACGATCAACGAGATCAACGCCGACTCGAAGAAGGTCAAGGGCCTGGTGGAGATCTTCGGCCGCGAGACGCCGGTCGAGCTGTCCTTCGACCAGATCCAGAAGAACTAGCAGTACAGCAGCCTTCGCAAAGGGCCTCCGGTCAGCGTTTTCGCTGGTCGGAGGCCCTTTCGTCGTACGCGTCGGCCCCCGTGCGGGCCACGCCCCCAAACAAATGTGCGCTAGGCCACAACCATCCGGTGAGCCCGCCGGTCTGACCTGATGACCGAAACGCGCGGACAGCGTTCTTCATGGCGATCTATGGCTCTTAGTGGCGGTTTGCCCAGGGCTGGTCGCTGTCCGCGCCGGCATTCGGCACCTGTCGAGTCAGTCACCATGAAGTAGGGGGAACTTCCTCATGCGTGCTCGAACCATCCTGGTCGTGGCGGCGGCGTCCGCCTGCGTCCTGCTGCCGACGACCTCCGCGGTCGCCGGCACGGGCCCGGCCCCGTCACCGAACAAGCAGAACCCGACCGCGCGCTCGACCGCCCCGTCCGAGGCGGGCAACCCGCTGAGCGTCAAGGCGCGGGCGGCCGGCGTCTGCTCGGACGCCTACCAGATCGGCGCCACCGCCTACATCAACCGGGGCGGCGCGCACGTGGCCTCGGTGAAGCAGTTCTACTCGCCCAAGTGCCAAGCGAACTACGGCTATGTCTGGGTCTGGCAGAGCTTCCGCGACAAGGTCAAGGACTACGACGTCAGCACCGGCGTCTACAGCTACGCCCGGGACGAGGTCGTGGGCCAGGACTGGTGGAACGCCACCAACAGCCAGGAGTTCTGGTCCCTGCCCGCCGACACGGTGAAGGAGTGCACCGCGGCCATCGGCACGCTGCGCGCTCCCGGTGACCCGGTGCCGGGCCAGGCGACCACGGCCAAGCGCTGCTGACCACCCCTCCCTGACCCCGGCCGACGCGCGGCGGCCGGGGTCGGCCCCTGTGCGGGGCTGTGCACGGCCGGGCGCCTGAGCTGCCGGTTTTGGCCCTGACGCGTTACCCGTTATCGTTGTGCGGTATGCCTCCATCCGGATGATCCGCACGTTCACCGTTCCAGGTGTCCAGCGGCACGGATGGCGGCGGAACACCTCTCACTAAGGACCCGGAGAGAGCATGCCTCCCAAGAAGAAGAAGGTCACGGGGCTCATCAAGCTCCAGATCCAGGCCGGTGCGGCCAACCCGGCTCCGCCGGTCGGCCCGGCCCTGGGTCAGCACGGCGTCAACATCATGGAGTTCTGCAAGGCCTACAACGCCGCGACCGAGTCGCAGCGCGGTTGGGTCATCCCGGTGGAGATCACGGTCTACGAGGACCGTTCCTTCACCTTCATCACCAAGACGCCGCCGGCCGCCAAGATGATCCTCAAGGCCGCGGGCGTGGAGAAGGGCTCCGGCGAGCCGCACAAGACCAAGGTCGCCAAGATCACCGAGGCGCAGGTCCGCGAGATCGCCACCACCAAGATGCCCGACCTCAACGCCAACGACCTGGACGCCGCCGCGAAGATCATCGCCGGCACCGCCCGTTCCATGGGCATCACGGTCGAGGGCTGACCCCAACCCCCAAGCAGAAGTGGCAGGGCCTGCTCGGCCCGGACCACAACTCCTAAGAAGCAACAGGAGCAGTAGTGAGCAAGCGCAGCAAGACTCTCCGCGCTGCGGACGCCAAGATCGACCGGGAGAAGCTCTACGCCCCGCTCGAGGCCGTCCGTCTCGCCAAGGAGACGTCCACGACCAAGTTCGACGGCACCGTCGAGGTCGCCTTCCGTCTGGGTGTCGACCCGCGTAAGGCCGACCAGATGGTCCGTGGCACCGTGAACCTTCCGCACGGCACCGGTAAGACCGCCCGGGTCCTGGTCTTCGCGACCGGCGACCGTGCCGAGGCCGCGCGTGCCGCGGGCGCCGACATCGTCGGTGCCGACGAGCTGATCGACGAGGTCTCGAAGGGCCGCCTGGACTTCGACGCCGTCGTCGCCACCCCGGACCTCATGGGCAAGGTCGGCCGCCTCGGCCGCGTGCTCGGTCCGCGTGGTCTGATGCCGAACCCGAAGACCGGCACCGTCACCCCCGACGTGGCCAAGGCCGTCACCGACATCAAGGGCGGCAAGATCGAGTTCCGCGTCGACAAGCACTCGAACCTGCACTTCATCATCGGCAAGGTGTCGTTCGACGACAGCAAGCTGGTGGAGAACTACGGCGCCGCGCTGGAGGAGATCCTCCGTCTGAAGCCGTCCGCCGCCAAGGGTCGCTACATCAAGAAGGCCGCGATCAGCACCACGATCGGCCCCGGCATCCCGGTCGACCCGAACCGCACCCGCAACCTCCTCGTCGAGGAGGACCCGGCCGCGGTCTGAGCCCTCGGCTCACCAGGCTCAGACGGGCCCCGCACCCTTCCCGGGTGCGGGGCCCGTCCCCGTTCTCCGGCCCGTTTGTCAGTGCCCTGGGTTAACGTGCATTCACGGGATGGGCACAGGGGGGACGAATGACGAGCACAAGGGCGGGCCGGTCGGTCTTCTGGATCGCGCTGCTGACCGCGCTGACGGCCCTGGTTGCCTGCACGTCCTCCGACCGTCGCGAGGCGGAGGACCGCGCCACCCCTGACCCGGCCGTGACGGCCGCCCTGCGCACCGTCGAACGGTCCACCGACGCCGCCGAGTCCGCCCGAGTCGACTCCACGACCACCATGGGATCGACGCTGTCCATCAGGGCTGACGGCATCCTCGCCTGGGGCGACGGTCTCACCGGCACCCTGACGATCACGTACACCGGCGGCACGACGGCCGAGACCATGCGCCGACTGGGCACCACGTCGATGGAGGCCCGCTATCTCCCGGACGCCTACTACGCGCGCATGGGCGACACATTCGCCGAGAAGACCGACGGCAAGCACTGGATCAAGTACGGCTACGACGACCTGAAGCGCTACGCCGGCAGTTCCGGAGCGGATCTCGCGGACCAGATGCGCGGCACTGCGCCGCATACGTCGGTGAAACTGCTGCTGTCCTCCGCGGACGTACGGAAAGTCGGCGAGGAGAAGGTGAGAGGCGAGCACACCACGCACTACTCCGGCACGGTGCAGGGCGAGGGCGCCACCGCGCAGACCTTCGACATATGGGTCGACCACCGGAACCTCCTGGTCAAGAAGGTCGAGAAGGGCCGGACGGCCACGGGACGGCTGACCCAGACCGCCTACTACAGCGACTACGGCGTGAAGGCAGCGGTCGAGAAGCCTGCGGCTGGGGACACCGCGGACTTCAAGGAGTTGCTGAAGGACCCTGAGCGCCGCTGAAAGGCGCGGAATTCGCAAGACTGTTCAGGGCTCCTGGGTTACGCTCCCGATCTTGCTGTGCGCCGACCACGCACCAGCCATGCGTTCCTTGGGGGGAATCAATGAGCTTTGCCGTACGTGCCTTCGTGCCGCCTCGGGTGCTGGGCGCGGGCCTCGCGGCGCTGCTGCTCGCCGGCTGCGGGACAGGGCCCGACGGGGAGCAGTCCGCGGCCTCACCGGCCGCCGACGCCGTCGCACGGGCCGTGGAGAAGTCCGAGGACGTCACTTCCCTGCACTATCGGGTGACCGGCCGGTTTCCGCAGCGGGGGCGGATAGCGGACGAGGCGAGTGTCGGTACGAAACCGGTGGTGGCGCGGCTGAGGACAGCCAATCTCAGCGGCGATGAGGAGGGCGAGTCCGAGCTGCTTCTCGTCGGCGGGGTGCTGTACGGCAGCGCGAGCGACGACATGGTCGAGGAGATGGGTGGCCGGCACTGGATCAGCTACGGCCCGAAGGCCGAGTTCACCACGCATGGCGGCCTGCGCATGGACGTCGGCGGCCTGCGCGACCAGGTGAGCCGCAACCCGGCGCGGGAAGCGGCCTTCCTGGCCACCGCCGAGGACGTGAAGCGGATCGGCCCCGAGAAGGCCGACGGCGCCGACACCACCCACTACACGGGCACGGCCACCGTCGACGAGCTCCGCGCCTCTCTCGGGAAGATCGACGACAAGGCCACCCGGCAGGGCCGCGAGAACAGCCTTGACCAGTACGAGAAGCTGGGCGTGGACGAGCTCACCCTGGACGTGTGGGTCGACGACACCGACCGCGTCAGGCAGCTCCGCACCCAGGGCTTCGGTCGCCACGGCGAACTCGACCTGACCTACACCTTCCTCGACTACGGCAAGCCGGTGACGGTCCGGGCGCCCCGCGCCGACGACACGGCGGACCTGCGCAAGCCGTTGAAGAAGAACGGGAGCTGAGGGCCGTAGGGGCCGATTTGCTTGACGGCGACCGAGTCCCGTACTCTCCTACAGAAGCCAAAGACCGCTGGTCGTTGCCGTGCGCTCGCAAGAGGGTGCGGTGGCCGAAGGATCCGCTGAACTGCGGACGACCCGCGCAGGTGACAGTGGAAGAACTCCCGGAGTGCGTACGTTCCCGTTCGTGCGACCGGTCGAGTCCGCCCCGTGCGCCTGCGCCGGGGCGTTTCGTTTTCCCCAGTCCTCCTTCGGGTCCGCGCGGTCAGAATCACCCGGAAGGAGGCCGAGGCTCATGGCGAGGCCCGACAAGGCTGCCGCAGTGGCCGAGTTGACGGAGCAGTTCCGCAACTCCAACGCTGCTGTGCTGACCGAGTACCGCGGTCTCACCGTGGCGCAGCTCAAGACGCTGCGTCGTTCGCTCGGTGAGAACGCTCACTACGCCGTGGTGAAGAACACGCTGACCAAGATTGCGGCCAACGAGGCCGGGATCAACACGCTGGACGACCTGTTCAACGGTCCGACGGCTGTCGCCTTCGTCACCGGTGACCCGGTGGAGTCGGCGAAGGGTCTCCGTGACTTCGCCAAGGACAACCCGAATCTCGTCATCAAGGGCGGTGTCCTTGAGGGCAAGGCGCTCAGCGCCGACGAGATCAAGAAGCTTGCGGACCTCGAGTCCCGCGAGGTTCTGCTCAGCAAGCTGGCCGGTGCCTTCAAGGCGAAGCAGTCCCAGGCTGCCTCCGTCTTCCAGGCGCTGCCGTCGAAGCTCGTCCGCACGGTGGACGCGCTCCGCGCCAAGCAGGCCGAGCAGGGCGGTGCCGAGTAATTCGGCTCGCACACTGGCCCCCGCAGCCTGACCGCGGAGGCCACAGCGGGCCGACGTACGCCCGCCTCACCCAGTACACCCGGCACCTGCCGATTTAGTGGAAGGACCGCCATCATGGCGAAGCTCAGCCAGGAAGACCTGCTCGCGCAGTTCGAGGAGATGACCCTCATCGAGCTCTCCGAGTTCGTGAAGGCGTTCGAGGAGAAGTTCGACGTCACCGCCGCCGCTGCCGCGCCGGTCGTCGTCGCCGGTGGTGCCGCTGGTGGCGCCGCCGCCGAGGCCGTCGAGGAGAAGGACGAGTTCGACGTCATCCTCACCGGCGCCGGCGACAAGAAGATCCAGGTCATCAAGGTCGTGCGTGAGCTGACCTCCCTGGGTCTGAAGGAGGCCAAGGACCTCGTGGACGGCGCCCCGAAGCCCGTCCTCGAGAAGGTCGCCAAGGACGCCGCCGAGAAGGCCGCCGAGTCCCTCAAGGGCGCCGGCGCCTCCGTCGAGGTCAAGTAAGACCTTCCCGGTCTTGCGGGTCGAGTACGACCTTCGCGCTTGCTGAAACCGGCCTCCTGAGGCTGTAACGCAGTCGCACCGAAGAGCGATCATCCATTCGGGTGGTCGCTCTTCGGCGTTCCTGGGGGCGCGGCCACGGTTACCTTGCGCCCGCTTCGGCGGGGGGTATGGTGATCTTCGTCGTGTCTCCGGGAGCCCCTGGGTTCGGGCGTGGGGGCCTTGACGAACCGCACGCAGCGCGCAATTCTCAGGACGCGTCGTCACAAGGATCCGAATCCGAGGCATGGATCGGCGACGAAGAGGGCAGTATCAACGTGCATTGAGGGCAAGCATGCCGAGGGCGTTGAGGACAACGAGGGTCGCGAAATACCCGCACTGGACATCAGTGTGCCAAGTGGCTACACTGACCCTTTGCGCTGCCTGTTAGCTGTCCCCTGCCCGTCACCAGGGGCATGCCCTCGCTTGAGCACCGATGACCGGACCATCCTTGACCTGGCCATTCTTTGGTCGGAGATGGAAACGCCTGTCTCTGTGCCCCGGTGAGGGGCCGGTACGCGCGTAGTGAGTCCGAGCCCTCGGAAGGACCCCCTCTTGGCCGCCTCGCGCACTGCCTCGACCGCGAATACGAACAACGGCGCCAGCACCGCCCCGCTGCGCATCTCTTTTGCAAAGATCAAGGAGCCCCTCGAGGTTCCGAACCTGCTCGCGCTGCAGACCGAGAGCTTCGACTGGCTGCTCGGCAACACCGCCTGGCAGAGTCGGGTCGAGGCGGCTCTGGAGTCCGGTCAGGACGTCCCCACCAAGTCCGGCCTCGAGGAGATCTTCGAGGAGATCTCCCCGATCGAGGACTTCTCCGGGTCGATGTCGCTGACGTTCCGCGACCACCGCTTCGAGCCCCCGAAGAACAGCATCGACGAGTGCAAGGAGCGCGACTTCACGTACGCCGCTCCGCTCTTCGTCACGGCCGAGTTCACGAACAACGAGACCGGCGAGATCAAGTCCCAGACGGTCTTCATGGGCGACTTCCCGCTCATGACGAACAAGGGCACGTTCGTCATCAACGGCACCGAGCGTGTCGTGGTGTCGCAGCTGGTCCGTTCGCCCGGTGTCTACTTCGACTCCTCCATCGACAAGACGTCCGACAAGGACATCTTCTCCGCCAAGATCATCCCGTCCCGGGGTGCCTGGCTGGAGATGGAGATCGACAAGCGCGACATGGTCGGTGTCCGTATCGACCGCAAGCGCAAGCAGTCCGTCACCGTTCTGCTCAAGGCGCTCGGCTGGACGACCGAGCAGATCCTCGAGGAGTTCGGCGAGTACGAGTCGATGCGCGCCACCCTGGAGAAGGACCACACCCAGGGCCAGGACGACGCGCTGCTCGACATCTACCGCAAGCTGCGTCCGGGCGAGCCCCCCACGCGTGAGGCCGCGCAGACGCTCCTGGAGAACCTGTACTTCAACCCGAAGCGCTACGACCTCGCCAAGGTCGGCCGCTACAAGGTCAACAAGAAGCTGGGTGCGGACGCTCCGCTGGACGCGGGCATCCTGACCGTCGAGGACATCATCTCGACGATCAAGTACCTGGTGAAGCTGCACGCGGGCGAGACCGAGACGGTCGGCGACAGCGGTCAGAGCATCGTCGTCGAGACCGACGACATCGACCACTTCGGCAACCGTCGTCTGCGCAGCGTCGGCGAGCTCATCCAGAACCAGGTCCGCACCGGTCTGGCTCGTATGGAGCGCGTCGTCCGTGAGCGCATGACGACCCAGGACGTCGAGGCGATCACGCCGCAGACCCTGATCAACATCCGGCCGGTCGTCGCCTCCATCAAGGAGTTCTTCGGCACCAGCCAGCTGTCGCAGTTCATGGACCAGAACAACCCGCTGTCCGGGCTGACGCACAAGCGTCGTCTGTCCGCGCTCGGCCCGGGTGGTCTGTCCCGTGAGCGGGCCGGCTTCGAGGTCCGTGACGTTCACCCGTCTCACTACGGCCGTATGTGCCCGATCGAGACGCCTGAAGGCCCGAACATCGGTCTGATCGGTTCGCTCGCCTCCTACGGCCGCGTCAACGCGTTCGGCTTCGTGGAGACGCCGTACCGCAAGGTCACCGGCGGTGTCGTCACCGACGAGGTCGACTACCTGACGGCCGACGAAGAGGACCGCTTCGTCATCGCGCAGGCCAACGCCACGCTCAACGACGACATGCGGTTCGCCGAGAACCGCGTCCTCGTCCGTCGCCGTGGTGGCGAGGTCGACTACGTCGCCGGTGACGACGTGGACTACATGGACGTCTCGCCGCGCCAGATGGTGTCGGTCGCGACCGCCATGATCCCGTTCCTCGAGCACGACGACGCCAACCGTGCCCTCATGGGCGCGAACATGATGCGTCAGGCCGTGCCGCTGATTAAGTCCGAGGCCCCGCTCGTCGGCACCGGCATGGAGTACCGCTCCGCCGTCGACGCCGGTGACGTGGTCAAGGCCGAGAAGGCGGGTGTGGTCCAGGAGGTCTCCGCGGACTACATCACCACCGCCAACGACGACGGCACGTACATCACGTACCGCCTGGCCAAGTTCGCCCGTTCCAACCAGGGCACCTCGGTCAACCAGAAGGTCATCGTCCACGAGGGCGACCGCATCATCGAGGGCCAGGTCCTCGCCGACGGTCCGGCCACCCAGCAGGGCGAGATGGCGCTGGGCAAGAACCTGCTCGTGGCGTTCATGCCGTGGGAGGGTCACAACTACGAGGACGCGATCATCCTGTCGCAGCGCCTCGTACAGGACGACGTCCTCTCCTCGATCCACATCGAGGAGCACGAGGTCGACGCCCGTGACACCAAGCTCGGCCCCGAGGAGATCACCCGGGACATCCCGAACGTCTCCGAGGAGGTCCTCGCCGACCTCGACGAGCGCGGCATCATCCGTATCGGTGCCGAGGTCATCGCCGGCGACATCCTCGTCGGCAAGGTGACCCCCAAGGGTGAGACCGAGCTGACGCCGGAGGAGCGCCTGCTCCGCGCGATCTTCGGTGAGAAGGCCCGTGAGGTCCGTGACACCTCGCTGAAGGTGCCGCACGGCGAGACCGGCAAGGTCATCGGCGTCCGCGTCTTCGACCGCGAGGAGGGCGACGAGCTTCCCCCCGGTGTGAACCAGCTGGTGCGCGTGTACGTCGCGCAGAAGCGCAAGATCACCGACGGTGACAAGCTCGCCGGCCGCCACGGCAACAAGGGTGTTATTTCGAAGATCCTTCCCATCGAGGACATGCCGTTCCTCGAGGACGGAACTCCGGTCGACATCATCCTCAACCCGCTGGGTGTGCCGTCCCGAATGAACCCGGGACAGGTCCTGGAGATCCACCTCGGCTGGCTCGCCAGCCGCGGCTGGGACGTCTCCGGCCTCGCGGACGAGTGGGCGCAGCGCCTCCAGGCGATCGGCGCCGACCAGGTCGACCCGGGCACGAACGTCGCGACCCCCGTCTTCGACGGTGCGCGCGAGGACGAGCTCGCGGGTCTGCTGCAGCACACCATCCCGAACCGCGACGGCGAGCGCATGGTGCTCCCGACCGGTAAGGCGCGGCTGTTCGACGGCCGTAGCGGTGAGCCGTTCCCGGACCCGATCTCGGTCGGCTACATGTACATCCTGAAGCTGCACCACCTGGTCGACGACAAGCTGCACGCCCGCTCGACCGGCCCGTACAGCATGATCACCCAGCAGCCGCTGGGTGGTAAGGCCCAGTTCGGTGGCCAGCGCTTCGGTGAGATGGAGGTGTGGGCGCTGGAGGCTTACGGCGCCGCGTACGCCCTCCAGGAGCTGCTGACCATCAAGTCCGACGACGTCACCGGCCGCGTGAAGGTCTACGAGGCCATCGTCAAGGGCGAGAACATCCCCGAGCCCGGCATCCCCGAGTCCTTCAAGGTGCTCATCAAGGAGATGCAGTCGCTCTGCCTGAACGTGGAGGTGCTGTCCAGCGACGGTATGTCCATCGAGATGCGTGACACCGACGAGGACGTCTTCCGCGCTGCGGAGGAGCTCGGCATCGACCTGTCCCGGCGCGAGCCGAGCAGCGTCGAAGAGGTCTGACGGGAGTCCGGCGGGGCCCTCACCCACAGGGCCCCGCCGACCCCCAGGCCCCCGTTTCAGACCACAGACTCACGACCCTGAGAGGGATTGACGCATAGTGCTCGACGTCAACTTCTTCGACGAGCTCCGGATCGGCCTGGCCACCGCTGACGACATCCGTCAGTGGAGCCACGGCGAGGTCAAGAAGCCCGAGACCATCAACTACCGCACGCTCAAGCCCGAAAAGGACGGACTCTTCTGCGAGAAGATCTTCGGTCCGACCCGGGACTGGGAGTGCTACTGCGGCAAGTACAAGCGCGTCCGCTTCAAGGGCATCATCTGCGAGCGCTGTGGCGTCGAGGTCACGCGCGCCAAGGTGCGCCGTGAGCGGATGGGCCACATCGAGCTCGCCGCCCCCGTCACGCACATCTGGTACTTCAAGGGTGTCCCGAGCCGGCTGGGCTACCTGCTCGACCTGGCTCCCAAGGACCTCGAGAAGGTCATCTACTTCGCGGCGTACATGATCACGTACGTCGACGAGGAGCGCCGTACGCGTGACCTGCCCTCCCTGGAGGCGCACGTCTCCGTCGAGCGGCAGCAGATCGAGAACCGCCGGGACGCCGACCTGGAGGCCCGCGCCAAGAAGCTCGAGACCGACCTGGCCGAGCTGGAGGCCGAGGGCGCCAAGGCCGACGTGCGCCGCAAGGTGCGCGAGGGTGCCGAGCGTGAGATGAAGCAGCTGCGTGACCGTGCGCAGCGCGAGATCGACCGTCTCGACGAGGTATGGACCCGGTTCAAGAACCTCAAGGTCCAGGACCTCGAGGGCGACGAGCTGCTCTACCGCGAGCTGCGGGACCGCTTCGGCACGTACTTCGACGGTTCGATGGGTGCCGCGGCGCTGCAGAAGCGCCTGGAGTCCTTCGACCTGGACGAGGAGGCCGAGCGCCTCCGCGAGATCATCCGCACCGGCAAGGGCCAGAAGAAGACCCGTGCGCTGAAGCGTCTGAAGGTCGTCTCCGCGTTCCTGCAGACCAGCAACAGCCCCAAGGGCATGGTGCTGGACTGCGTGCCGGTCATCCCGCCGGACCTTCGCCCGATGGTGCAGCTGGACGGTGGCCGCTTCGCGACCTCCGACCTGAACGACCTGTACCGCCGTGTGATCAACCGCAACAACCGTCTGAAGAGGCTCCTCGACCTCGGCGCGCCCGAGATCATCGTCAACAACGAGAAGCGCATGCTTCAGGAGGCTGTTGACGCCCTCTTCGACAACGGTCGTCGTGGTCGCCCGGTGACCGGTCCGGGTAACCGCCCGCTGAAGTCCCTCAGCGACATGCTGAAGGGTAAGCAGGGTCGATTCCGTCAGAACCTGCTCGGTAAGCGTGTCGACTACTCGGCGCGTTCCGTGATCGTCGTCGGTCCGCAGCTGAAGCTGCACCAGTGCGGTCTGCCCAAGGCGATGGCGCTGGAGCTCTTCAAGCCGTTCGTGATGAAGCGCCTGGTCGACCTGAACCACGCGCAGAACATCAAGAGCGCCAAGCGCATGGTGGAGCGCGGCCGCACGGTCGTGTACGACGTCCTCGAAGAGGTCATCGCCGAGCACCCGGTTCTGCTGAACCGTGCGCCCACCCTGCACCGCCTCGGCATCCAGGCCTTCGAGCCG
This sequence comes from Streptomyces sp. SD31, assembly GCF_052068475.1. NCBI lineage: Bacteria > Bacillati > Actinomycetota > Actinomycetes > Kitasatosporales > Streptomycetaceae > Streptomyces > Streptomyces sp. SD31. The sequence goes on from NZ_JBQHCX010000018.1 coordinate 203,647, forward strand.
CAGCTGGTCGAGGGCAAGGCCATCCAGATCCACCCGCTCGTCTGCACCGCGTTCAACGCGGACTTCGACGGTGACCAGATGGCCGTGCACCTGCCGCTGTCCGCGGAGGCGCAGGCCGAGGCCCGCATCCTGATGCTGTCCTCGAACAACATCCTCAAGCCCGCCGACGGCCGTCCGGTGACGATGCCGACCCAGGACATGGTCCTCGGTCTGTTCTTCCTCACCACCGACAGCGAGATGCGGGACGTGAAGGGCACGGACCGTTCCTTCTCGTCAGTCGCCGAGGCGATCATGGCGTTCGACGCGGGTGAGCTCTCGCTCCAGTCGAAGATCGACATCCGCTTCCCGGTCGGCACCATCCCGCCGCGTGGCTGGACCCCGCCGGCGCAGGAGGAGGGCGAGCCGGAGTGGCAGCAGGGTGACAGCTTCCGTCTGAAGACCACGCTCGGCCGTGCGCTCTTCAACGAGCTGCTGCCCGAGGACTACCCGTTCGTCGACTACGAGGTCGGCAAGAAGCAGCTCTCCGAGATCGTCAACGACCTCGCCGAGCGCTACCCGAAGGTCATCGTGGCGGCGACGCTCGACAACCTGAAGGCGTCCGGCTTCTACTGGGCCACCCGTTCCGGCGTCACCGTCGCCATCTCCGACGTCGTCGTTCCCGAGGCGAAGAAGGAGATCGTCAAGGGCTACGAGGCGCAGGACGAGAAGGTCCAGAAGCAGTACGAGCGCGGTCTGATCACCAAGGACGAGCGCACGCAGGAGCTCATCGCGATCTGGACCAAGGCGACCAACGAGGTCGCCGAGGCGATGAACGACAACTTCCCGAAGACCAACCCGATCTTCATGATGGTGAACTCGGGTGCACGAGGCAACATGATGCAGATGCGTCAGATCGCCGGTATGCGTGGTCTGGTGTCGAACGCGAAGAATGAGACGATCCCGCGTCCGATCAAGGCGTCGTTCCGTGAGGGTCTGTCCGTGCTGGAGTACTTCATCTCCACGCACGGTGCCCGTAAGGGTCTGGCGGACACCGCTCTGCGTACCGCCGACTCGGGTTACCTCACCCGTCGTCTGGTCGACGTCTCCCAGGACGTCATCATTCGCGAGGAGGACTGCGGCACCGAGCGCGGCCTCAAGCTGGCCATCGCCGAGCGCGGCGCCGACGGCGTCCTGCGCAAGGCGGACAACGCCGAGACCAGCGTGTACGCGCGCTGCCTCGCCGAGGACATCGTCGTCGACGGCAAGGTGCTCGCCCCGGCGGGCGTCGACCTCGGTGACGTCCTCATCGACCAGCTGGTCAAGGCCGGCGTCGAGGAGGTCAAGACCCGCTCGGTCCTGACCTGCGAGTCCGCCGTCGGCACCTGCGCCATGTGCTACGGCCGTTCGCTGGCCACCGGCAAGCTGGTCGACATCGGTGAGGCGGTCGGCATCATCGCCGCCCAGTCCATCGGTGAGCCCGGTACCCAGCTGACGATGCGTACCTTCCACACCGGTGGTGTGGCCGGTGACGACATCACCCAGGGTCTGCCGCGTGTCGTCGAGCTCTTCGAGGCCCGTACCCCGAAGGGTGTCGCCCCGATCTCCGAGGCCTCCGGCCGTATCCGGATCGAGGAGACCGAGAAGACCAAGAAGATCGTCGTCACCCCGGACGACGGCAGCGACGAGACGGCGTACCCGATCTCGAAGCGTGCCCGACTCCTGGTCAGCGAGGGCGAGCACGTCGAGGTGGGCCAGAAGCTCACCGTGGGTGCCACCAACCCGCACGACGTGCTGCGCATCCTGGGCCAGCGTGCCGTCCAGGTCCACCTGGTCGGCGAGGTCCAGAAGGTCTACAACTCGCAGGGTGTGTCGATCCACGACAAGCACATCGAGATCATCATCCGGCAGATGCTGCGCCGCGTGACGATCATCGAGTCCGGCGACGCCGAGCTGCTGCCCGGCGAGCTGGTCGAGCGCTCGAAGTTCGAGACCGAGAACCGTCGTGTGGTCCAGGAGGGCGGTCACCCGGCCTCCGGTCGTCCGCAGCTGATGGGTATCACCAAGGCCTCGCTGGCGACGGAATCCTGGCTGTCGGCCGCCTCCTTCCAGGAGACGACCCGAGTCCTGACGGACGCGGCGATCAACGCCAAGTCCGACAGCCTCATCGGCCTCAAGGAGAACGTCATCATCGGTAAGCTCATCCCGGCCGGTACGGGTCTGTCCCGCTACCGCAACATCCGGGTCGAGCCGACCGAGGAGGCCAAGGCCGCGATGTACTCGGCCGTCGGCTACGACGACATCGACTACTCGCCGTTCGGCACCGGCTCCGGCCAGGCCGTTCCGCTGGAGGACTACGACTACGGTCCGTACAACCAGTAAGGCGTACGTCCACTGAAGGGCGGTCACCTCTCGGGGTGGCCGCCCTTCGGCGTTCCCTGGGGTCGGGAAACGTCTCCGGGTTTTCTCCGGGGGCACCCCGATGCCTGGGATGCTGGACGGGCGCATCATTGAGAGAGTCCGACCATTGCGGGGGAGGTGCTCCATGACACATCCGTCGTGGCAGCCGTGGCAGGGGAGCGGTGTTCCACAGCCGTGGCAGGGGAGCGGGGTTCCCCAGCCGTGGGCCGGCGCCGGTGCCCCCGCGATGCTCGCCTCGCACGCCGACCGTGAGCGTGCCGTGGACGTGCTCAAGGCGGGGTACGGGGAGGGGCGGCTGGAGCACCCCGAGTTCGAGAGGCGGGTCGCGCGGGCCTACGCGGCCCGTACGGTGGGCGAGCTGGCCTTGTTGGTCGCCGACCTGCCCCAGGGCCCCATGGCGCAGCCGGCGGCCCTCATGCCCGTACCGGGGGCCTTCCTGCCGGTGCCCCGGCCGCGGACGAACGGGAAGGCGGTCGGTTCCGCCGTGTGCGGCGTGCTGTGTCTGGCGTCCTTCGGACTCACCGGGGTCCCGGCGGTGGTCCTGGGACACGCGGCACGCGCCGAGATTCGCCGCACCGGGGAGAGCGGCGACGGACTCGCGCTGACCGGGCTCGTGCTCGGCTGGCTGTCGACCGGGTGTTGGGCCGTGCTGCTGACGCTCATGGTCGTGGCCGCCGCCGTGTCCGGATGAGGTCCGGGAGAGGCGGGCTGACGTGGCCGTATCGGAGATTCGAAGATCAAACACGCCGCGTGGTCTTGACATCGGCCGTATGGCGATGCGGGCGAGGCCCGTTTGTTTTGACCGCAGCGTATGAGGTAGGTACGCTCAGACCTTGTGCCTGGGGTGTGCCCTGGCTCTCGTGCGTGCCTTCAACCGCATAGCGAGCTGTGAGCGGCCACCGTAATCTGTGCTCTTTTCGCCTCGCGGCGGGAATCCGCCGGATTCGACACACCCGACCGCGTGGGTCGGCGACGTTCCAGGTTAGCTTCACCATTCGGCACACAGAAACCGGAGAAGTAGTGCCTACGATCCAGCAGCTGGTCCGTAAGGGCCGGCAGGACAAGGTCGAGAAGAACAAGACGCCCGCACTCGAGGGTTCCCCTCAGCGTAAGATCATCCGTGGCTCCCTCGACACCCAGGGTGTCAAGAACCGCAAGCAGGCCCGTTCCCGCTACGGCGCCAAGAAGGAGAAGTAAGAATGCCTCGTAAGGGCCCCGCCCCGAAGCGCCCGGTCATCATCGACCCGGTCTACGGTTCTCCTCTGGTCACGTCGCTCATCAACAAGGTGCTGCTGAACGGCAAGCGCTCCACCGCCGAGCGCATCGTCTACGGCGCCATGGAGGGCCTGCGCGAGAAGACCGGCAACGACCCGGTCATCACGCTGAAGCGCGCTCTCGAGAACATCAAGCCGACCCTCGAGGTCAAGTCCCGCCGTGTCGGTGGCGCGACCTACCAGGTGCCGGTCGAGGTCAAGCCCGGCCGCGCCAACACCCTGGCGCTGCGCTGGCTGGTCGGTTACTCCCGCGCCCGTCGCGAGAAGACCATGACCGAGCGTCTGCTCAACGAGCTCCTCGACGCCAGCAACGGCCTCGGTGCCGCTGTGAAGAAGCGCGAGGACACGCACAAGATGGCCGAGTCCAACAAGGCCTTCGCGCACTACCGCTGGTAGTCGCTACCCACATCGAGACCGAGAGAAGACTGAAGCCTTATGGCTACCACTTCACTTGACCTGGCCAAGGTCCGCAATATCGGGATCATGGCCCACATCGACGCGGGCAAGACGACCACCACCGAGCGGATCCTGTTCTACACCGGTGTGTCTTACAAGATCGGTGAGGTCCACGACGGCGCTGCCACCATGGACTGGATGGAGCAGGAGCAGGAGCGTGGCATCACGATCACGTCTGCTGCGACCACGTGTCACTGGCCGCTCGAGGACAACGACTACACCATCAACATCATCGACACCCCGGGGCACGTCGACTTCACCGTTGAGGTGGAGCGCTCCCTGCGTGTGCTCGACGGTGCCGTGACGGTGTTCGACGGTGTCGCCGGTGTCGAGCCGCAGTCCGAGACGGTGTGGCGTCAGGCCGACCGTTACGGCGTGCCGCGTATCTGCTTCGTCAACAAGCTCGACCGGACCGGCGCGGAGTTCCACCGCTGCGTCGACATGATCTCGGACCGCCTTGGTGCGCAGCCGCTGGTCATGCAGCTTCCGATCGGTGCCGAGGCCGACTTCAAGGGCGTCGTGGACCTGGTCCGCATGAAGGCGCTCGTGTGGTCCGCCGAGGCCGCCAAGGGCGAGATGTACGACGTCGTCGACATCCCGGCCACGCACGTCGAGGCTGCCGAGGAGTACCGCGGCAAGCTGATCGAGGGCGTCGCCGAGAACGACGAAGAGATCATGGAGCTGTACCTGGAGGGCCAGGAGCCCACCGAGGAGCAGCTGTACGCCGCGATCCGTCGCATCACCATCGCGTCCGGCAAGTCCAGCGACACCACGGTCACCCCGGTGTTCTGTGGCACCGCGTTCAAGAACAAGGGCGTCCAGCCCCTGCTCGACGCGGTCGTGCGCTACCTCCCCACCCCGCTTGACGTCGAGGCCATCGAGGGCCACGCCGTCAACGACCCGGAGGAGGTCGTCAAGCGCAAGCCGTCCGACGACGAGCCGCTGTCCGCGCTGGCGTTCAAGATCATGAGCGACCCGCACCTCGGCAAGCTCACCTTCGTCCGGGTCTACTCGGGCCGCCTGGAGTCCGGCACCGCCGTGCTGAACTCCGTCAAGGGCAAGAAGGAGCGCATCGGCAAGATCTACCGCATGCACGCGAACAAGCGTGAGGAGATCGACGCGGTGGGCGCCGGCGACATCATCGCCGTCATGGGTCTGAAGCAGACCACGACCGGTGAGACGCTGTGCGACGACAAGGCCCCGGTGATCCTGGAGTCCATGGACTTCCCGGCGCCGGTCATCCAGGTCGCCATCGAGCCCAAGTCGAAGGGCGACCAGGAGAAGCTGGGCGTCGCGATCCAGCGCCTGGCCGAGGAGGACCCGTCCTTCCAGGTCCACTCGGACGAGGAGACCGGCCAGACCATCATCGGTGGTATGGGCGAGCTGCACCTCGAGGTGCTGGTCGACCGTATGCGCCGTGAGTTCAAGGTCGAGGCCAACGTCGGCAAGCCGCAGGTCGCCTACCGCGAGACGATCCGCAAGGCCGTCGAGCGCGTCGACTACACGCACAAGAAGCAGACTGGTGGTACCGGCCAGTTCGCCAAGGTGCAGATCGCGATCGAGCCGATCGAGGGCGGCGACGCCTCGTACGAGTTCGTGAACAAGGTGACCGGTGGTCGTATCCCGAAGGAGTACATCCCTTCGGTCGACGCCGGTGCGCAGGAGGCCATGCAGTTCGGCATCCTCGCCGGTTACGAGATGACCGGCGTGCGCGTCACCCTGATCGACGGTGGCTACCACGAGGTCGACTCCTCCGAGCTCGCGTTCAAGATCGCCGGTTCGCAGGCCTTCAAGGAGGCCGCGCGCAAGGCCAGCCCCGTTCTTCTCGAGCCGATGATGGCCGTCGAGGTCACCACGCCCGAGGACTACATGGGTGAGGTCATCGGCGACATCAACTCCCGCCGTGGCCAGATCCAGGCCATGGAGGAGCGGGCGGGTGCTCGCGTCGTGAAGGGCCTCGTGCCCCTCTCGGAGATGTTCGGTTACGTCGGCGACCTGCGCAGCAAGACGTCCGGCCGTGCCAGCTACTCCATGCAGTTCGACTCCTACGCCGAGGTTCCGCGGAACGTCGCCGAGGAGATCATCGCGAAGGCCAAGGGCGAGTAACGCACCGCGTTCACACGCTTTAGGCTTGACTCCGGAGCCTCGTGGGGCATTCCACCGCAATAGCGGTCGGAATGCCCCGGGGCCCGGGCTTTCCAGCAAAGATCACCTGGCGCCGATGAAGCAAGGCGTTCAGAACCACTCCACAGGAGGACCCCGTGGCGAAGGCGAAGTTCGAGCGGACTAAGCCCCACGTCAACATCGGCACCATCGGTCACATCGACCACGGTAAGACGACCCTCACGGCCGCCATTACCAAGGTGCTGCACGACGCGTACCCGGACCTGAACGAGGCCTCGGCCTTCGACCAGATCGACAAGGCTCCCGAGGAGCGCCAGCGCGGTATCACCATCTCCATCGCGCACGTCGAGTACCAGACTGAGACGCGTCACTACGCCCACGTCGACTGCCCCGGTCACGCGGACTACATCAAGAACATGATCACCGGTGCTGCCCAGATGGACGGCGCCATCCTCGTGGTCGCCGCCACCGACGGCCCGATGCCGCAGACCAAGGAGCACGTGCTCCTGGCCCGCCAGGTCGGCGTTCCGTACATCGTCGTCGCCCTGAACAAGGCCGACATGGTGGACGACGAGGAGATCCTGGAGCTCGTCGAGCTCGAGGTTCGTGAGCTGCTCTCCGAGTACGAGTTCCCGGGCGACGACCTGCCGGTCGTCAAGGTCTCGGCGCTCAAGGCCCTTGAGGGCGACAAGGAGTGGGGCAACACCGTCCTCGAGCTCATGAAGGCCGTGGACGAGAACATCCCGCAGCCCGAGCGTGACGTCGACAAGCCGTTCCTGATGCCGATCGAGGACGTCTTCACGATCACCGGTCGCGGTACGGTCGTCACCGGCCGTATCGAGCGTGGTGTCCTCAAGGTCAACGAGACCGTTGACATCGTGGGCATCAAGCAGGAGAAGACCACCACCACGGTCACCGGCATCGAGATGTTCCGCAAGCTGCTCGACGAGGGCCAGGCCGGTGAGAACGTCGGTCTGCTCCTCCGTGGCATCAAGCGCGAGGATGTCGAGCGCGGCCAGGTCATCATCAAGCCGGGCTCGGTCACCCCGCACACCGAGTTCGAGGCGCAGGCCTACATCCTGTCCAAGGACGAGGGTGGCCGCCACACGCCGTTCTTCAACAACTACCGTCCGCAGTTCTACTTCCGTACGACGGACGTGACCGGCGTGGTGACCCTCCCCGAGGGCACCGAGATGGTCATGCCGGGTGACAACACCGAGATGAAGGTGGAGCTCATCCAGCCCGTCGCCATGGAAGAGGGCCTGAAGTTCGCCATCCGTGAGGGTGGCCGGACCGTGGGCGCCGGCCAGGTCACCAAGATCACCAAGTGAGCTTGTTGATCTGACCTGGTAGCTCCGACGCGAGCTCCTGAAGGGGCCCGTACGACTTCGGTCGTACGGGCCCCTTTGCTTTCCGGCCTGGGGGATGGATGCGTCAGGTGTTGGAGCCGTCCGGGACGATGCAGAACGCCACGTGGCTGATGTCGGCGAGGGCGTTGCCGGTGGGGTTGAGCTGGGCGTGGAGCGTTTCGTCGGCCTCGATCTGGCCGGCCGGCGTGTCCGTGTAGTCGTAGAGGTTGGCTCCCCCCTCGTTTGCCGGACCGCCCTTGATGATGACTGCCGAAGCGGCGAAGGGGCCCTCGATGCTGAAACTCAGCAGCTGCCCGTCTGGCTCCTCCGTCCTTTCCGTGATGCCGATGGTGATCGTTCCCTGCCCGTTGATGTTGATCACCTGCCCGTCCGTCGGGGCCGTGTTCGTGTCGAATTCCGTGGAGCCGCTCTGCCCCGGGATGTCGGCGCAGTCGGGGTTATCGGCGACTTCTTCGGGCGCTACCTCGGCCTCGAGCTGAGGCCCCGGGGCGGCCGCCGCGGGGCCCGCCGCGAAGGTGACCGCCAGTGCTGTGGCCAGGCCGAGGCCGACACAGCGCGCGCCCCATCTCGCTCGTGTGGACCGGGTGGTTGCTCGAGTGGTTGCTCGCACGACGAGTGCTCCTTTGTTCTGGGTGTACCGGATCTCGCCCGGGCGGACACTCGCACCCTTTCCTTCGGCTGCCTTCGGCGATTCGGGTGCTGATCCGCATCCGCTCGGGGGCATCTGATCATTTGCACAATCCGATGAACGCCACTCCCGGGGATTCCTCTGCGTAGGCCGTCCGAGTTGCAGAGCACCGGAAAGGCCGAGTGCCGAAGTGTCGTCGCGGGCGTTCGACGAGGCCGTCGCGCCCCTGTGCGGGGCCGGTTTCCGCCGCCTGTGAGCACGTCGTCCGGCGGCAAGAAACGCCCGGCGCCCAGTCAGGCAAGTAGGACATACATTCAAAAAATGTTGATATAACCCTCACATAGGGCGTGAGCTGCTCCTCCGATGCAGCCGCGCCCCACGTGTTCGCCGAGGGCCGGGGTCATAGGGAGAACCATGCGGCAGTCCACCAGCGCGGTGTCGGGGCAGACGATTTCCCTCACACCGCACCGGTCCACCACGCCCAGACGCCCTGCGAACCGGTGGTACGTACCGGTCGCGGTCGGCGCCGACTCCTTGGGGATGGCACTGCCGACAGTGGTGATCCTCTCCCTGATCGGTACGGCCCACCCCGTGCGCCAGGCGGTGGCGATCACGGTCGTCTGGGTGCTCGTGGGCCTCGCCGCCAAGCGCTACGCACCCTGGACATGGGACGAAGGCGCCCCGGTCGGACCGGTGCTGCGCGACTGGCTGGTGCTGCTCGGCGCCCTGGCCGTGCTGCGGACGGTATTCGGACTCGGAGAGCCCCCCGCAGCGGCTCTTGCCGCACTGTGCCCGTCCCTGGTGGTCACCGTGGTCTGCCGCAAGGCGATCCACCGCCACATCCTGGCCGTACGCCGACGCGCCCGAGGGCTTCGACGCGTCCTCGTCGTCGGTGAGGACGGGGCGGTGGACTCCGTGGTCGGACAGCTCGCCGAGCGCACGGACCACGGGTATGTGGTGGTCGGGGCCTGTGTGCTGGGCGAGGGAGACCTGCTGTCCGGTGTGCCCGTGTCCGCCCGGCTGCGGGTGGGCGCGCCGGCCACTCCGGACGAGGATGCCGCGCCCGTGGCGGAAGCGGCTGAGGCGCTCGGCGCCGACCTGGTCTTCGTCACCACGGGCAGGCACATGTGCGGGGACCGACTTCGCCGGCTGTCCTGGGCCCTGCACGACCGGGGCCGTCGGCTGATGGTGCTGCCCGGCATCGTCGAAGTGGCCCGGCGCAGGGTCCGTATCGCCTCGGCGGCCGGGCTCACCCTGCTGGACGTCTCGCCGCCGACGCGCCGTGGCCTGCCGACGCTGCTGAAGGCCGCCACGGACCGGGCAGGCTCGCTCGTCCTGCTCATGGTGCTGGCTCCCCTGTTCGCGCTGCTGGCGCTCGCCGTGCGCATGAGTTCGCCGGGGCCGGTCATCTACCGCCAGGTCCGCGTCGGCCGGGACGGGGTGCCTTTCCCCATGTGGAAGTTCCGGACCATGGTCGTGGACGCGGACCGGATGAAGGGTGACCTGGCGGCGGCGAACGAACACGACGGCCATATGTTCAAGCTGCGCCGGGATCCCCGGGTCACGTCTGCCGGGCGCTTTCTGCGCCGCTACTCGCTGGACGAGCTGCCCCAGTTGGCCAATGTCCTGCTCGGTCACATGTCGTTGGTGGGGCCCCGTCCGCCGCTGCCGGAGGAAGTCGCCCGCTACGACGAGGTGGAGATGCGCCGGCTGAGTGTCAAACCCGGCCTCACGGGGCTGTGGCAGGTGAGTGGCAGGTCCGACCTGTCCTGGCACGAGACCGTCTCGCTCGATCTGCGGTACGTCGACAACTGGTCGTGGACCTGGGACATGACGGTCATGGCCCGCACGGTTCGTGCTGTGTTGGACGGGCGCGGGGCCTACTGAGAACGTTTGGTCCGGTCTCCCGGATCCAACCGGTCAGGAAAGCCGGCATACCGAATCGAGATTCAGGGAGCGCACATACCGCTCGTCGACCTCGGCACCACGGTAGCGAAGCGAGCGTGTTTCCTCAGGGGTGATCGGTGTGCACCGTGATGCGAGCTCCCGGCGGAGATCGTTTCGCAGGTACATCCACATGTTGTGGACGACGATGGGCGTGTAGTTGTGCCGGAAATAGGTGATGTCGTACAGCTTGGAGGCCTCCGACCACATGCCGTGTGTCTCCACCAGTTCGGGTTTGTTGGCCTCCAGGTATGAGGGCATCGCAGCGTATCCGTCGCGGGCGAGCGCGGAGTTGGCCAGCAGGGCCAGGTCGAGGATCTTCAAGTTGGCGCAGCACAGACTCGAGCCGCCGACATCCGGGGTCAATACGGTCAGTTCCGGCTGTCCCAGCGTCATCCGCACCGCGTCCATCGCCTCGCCGGTCATTCGATATGCCGCCGGGGTGACAGCCACCTCGCTCTCGGGATGGAGCCGTGCGGCGATGAACTGCTTTTCGATGCCGCAGGCCGTGAGCAGAAGCAGCGCGGCGGTCACGGCGAAGAGGCGGGGCGTGGATTTCAGGAATCGCATGACACCGGGCTTGGACAGCGCAAGCACTACTACGCCCAGGGCGATCGCGGACTGCTCCATCCGTCCGATGTAGCCCCAATTCCGGCCGATCGCCACGTTGAAGATCGCGACAGCCCCGATGTACCCGAGGCCGAAGCTCGCGACGGGGTGCACGCTCCGTGAGCGAATTCGCCTGAACGCCTCGGCGCCCACTGGCCGCAACCCGCTGCGCATGCCTGCCCACGCTGTGACGGCGATGACCGCTGCCGGCAGCAGGACGTACAGAATCTCCACCGCGGCCACGCACACCTGCAGGACATGCCTGATCGTCGAGTCCGCGCTGTACGGGCTGGACTGCTTCGCGATCATCGTGTTCGGCAGCAGCGAGCCGAAAATCGCCAGGCGAACTGCTGTGAGTACCGTGAAGGAGAGCACGACACCCGCGACCAGGGCCCATGCCCGGCGATACTCCCTCGAACACAGCCCCAGCATCACAGCGCCGGCGATGACGTAGCCGACGGCTTCCGCCCGGATCCACGGGGCTGTGGCAGCCAGCAGCATCAGCCCGATCCACGCATATCGGTGGCCGCTCCGAAACAGCCACACGATCGCGAGCGCGGCCGTGGACAGCGACGTCATCTCCATTCCGTTGATGGTCTCGTTGAGAAACGGCCCGTACCCGAAGAGCACCAGGCTGACCACCCAGGCCTGGACGCGGCCGTACTGTCGCAGCATGGTGTGAAGCAGGACGGCACCGAGGGCCGCGAAGAGTCCGGACCACAGCTGGCTGGCCAGGATCATGCCGCCGAAGTCCAAGGGCAGCACCCGGTAGGTGCCCGCCATCAGCAAGAACCAAAAGGGACTCGAAAATCCCTCGACCGTCTCCGACGGCGGTGTCAGCGCGATCTGACCGGAATCGGCAAAGGTGCGCGCGAACGCCAGCGTGATGGATCCGTCGTCCCAGCCGTTCGTCCCGATGAACACAGCGAGGGCCGAGTGGAGGAAAAGGACCGCGCCGAACAGTCCGTGGGAAAGGGGTCGGTCTGTCTTTTCGGCTGCCCGTCGGGGCGCTGTTGTGGGGTCGTCCGTCGTGCGGATGACGCCGAGATCGCCTGCCGTCTGCCCAACGTACATGCCGTCCGCCCTTGTGTCGGAATCCCGATCTTTTTACTACAGGAATTCATTTCGACTTGGGTGACGGTCGCGGGCACGCTCACAGCCGAGGCCAATCGGGTGGATCACACGATAAGTCCGCTTGTCCCATCGGGTGCGGCGGTCCCGAGCACTTACGTTCTCCACATGGCGATCATGGCGAGACAGTCATCCGTGGGCGAGTTGCGACGTTTCCGTACCGCATCACATCCGCGGTGATCGTTGCGCCTGCTCAGGCATGAGGTTGAGAGAGTGGACTTCTCCAGCACACTGAGGCAGCTCTCGAAGGCGCAGAAGCCCGCCCGCGGTGTCCCCGGTTACTCACGATTCGTCAATCGGCCGGCCGGAAGGCTGCTCGCGGCCGCGGCTCACCGCATCGGGCTCTCGCCCAACCACGTGACCGCCGCAAGCGGCCTGGTCACCTTTGCCGCCATTGCCGCGATCGCCCTCAACCCCCCTTCACACGCGCTCGGACGATGGGTCGCGCTCGCCCTGCTCGTCGGCTTCGCGCTGGATTCCGCGGACGGTCAACTGGCCCGGCTGCACGGGTCGGCCGGCCCTGCCGGGGCGTTGATGGACCATGTGGTGGACTGCGCGAAACTCCTGAGCGTCCATGCGGCGGTTCTGATTTCTTTCTACCGGTTCTTCGAACTGCCGCGTCCCATCCTGCTGCTCACCCCGATCACCTTCCAGTTGGCTGCTGTCCTGCTGTTCTTCGGAGGCATGTTGACGGAACAGCTGAGACGGCGGGGGACCGACGTACACGTCGGCCCGATGCGACCGCACTCCACTGTCCGTGGCATGGCGTTGTTGCCCGTGGATTACGGCCTGCTGTGCCTGATCTTCTTGTTCCTGGGAAATCAGAAGCTTTTCTTCGCGCTGTATGTCGCCCTGCTCGTGGCTCATCTGATGCTCGTGCCCGCATTCTTCGCCAAGTGGTTCCGGGAACTGTCCTGACTCGATTCATTACCCGCACAAAGAAGGGTCGACTGCCGTGGAACGCTCCCTGCGAGGCTTCACCGGAGCCGGTTACGACAAGGGGCGCCCCCTGCTCGTTCAGGCGGCCTGGTTCGCTGTTCTCAACCTCGTCTTCGTCAAGTGGTGGTTCCCGGCCCGCTGGCGGCCCGCTCTGCTGCGGGCCTTCGGCGCGCGCATCGGGCGGCGGGTGCTGATCCGTCAGCGGGTGCGCGTGCACTGGCCGTGGCGGCTGGACGTCGGTGACGACGTATGGATCGGCGAGGACGCCTGGTTGCTGAACCTCGAGCGGATCAGCATCGGCAGCAACGCCTGTGTCTCCCAGGGGGCGTTGCTGTGCACCGGAAGCCATCAACGCCACAGTCCCACCTTCGAGTTCGACAACGGGCCCATCCGCCTGGAGCCCGGAGCCTGGGTCGCGGCGCGGGCCGTCGTGCTGCGCGGGGTCACCGTCGGTCGTGGCGCCGTGGTGGGCGCCGCGGCGATCGCCCACCGCGATGTCGCCCCGGCCGAGGTCGTCATGGCGAGGGGTGTGGGATGAGGCTCGTTCATGTGGTGACGCTCGTCAGTGAGGACGGAGCGTACGGCGGTCCCACGAGCGTGGCGACGGGCCAGCTGGAGGAGTGCGCCGCGCGCGGCCATGAGGTCACGCTGCTGTCCTTGTGGCGAGGCGGATCCCGGGCCCCGGCACGCATCGGCTCGGTTCCGCTGCGCACCCGCCCCGCGCGCGCCCTGCTTCCGGGTCGTTTCACCGGGCTCATGAACCCGCTGCTCGTCCGGGACATGTGGCGTTCCATGGGCAGGGCCGATGTGGTGCACATCCACGCGGGGCGCGACCTCGTCTCCCTCACCGCGCTGGCCGTGGCGACGTTGCGGGGAAAGAGGTTCTTCACGCAGACGCACGGGATGGTGGAGCCACGCCACAGGCTGGTCGCCAAGCTCTTCGACGGCCTGTACGTGCCGCTGCTGCGCCGGGCGCGCGGCTGTCTGGTGCTCACCGAGAGGGAGCGGCGGGCCGTGTCCGAGGTCATCGGACCGGAGGGGCCGCCGCTGCTGACGTTGCCCAACGGGGTGCGGCCGGAGCGCAACGCGGTGGTGGAGCCTCGGCGGCACGCCCCGGAGGTGCTCTTCATGGCGAGGCTGCACCCGCGCAAGCGCCCGGAGGCGTTCGTCGAGATGGCCGCCCTGGTGCACCGGAAGCTGCCCGAGGTGCGGTTCACCCTGCACGGGGCCGACGAGGGGTTGCTGCCGACGGTGCGTCAGCTCATCGCCGGCCACCGGCTCACGGACGTCGTCTCCTACGGCGGGGCGCTGTCGTATGCCGAGGCCTTGCATGCCTATGCGAAGGCGGCCGTATATGTGCTGCCGAGCGTGGACGAGCCGTTCCCCATGACCGTGATCGAGGCCCTGTCCGCCGGAACGCCGGTGGTGTGCACCGACACCTGCGGCATGGCGGACGAACTCGCGCGCCGTGGAGCGGCGATCGTCACGGACGGCAGCCCGCGCGCGATGGCCGAGGCGGTCTGCGAGCTGCTCACCGACGAGAACAGGCGCCGTGGGCTGGTGGAAGCGGGAAAGCGCGCGGTGGAGGAAGCCTTCTCCATCCATGCGGTGGCGGACCGACTGGAAGAGCTCTACCGAAATCTCTGAAGGCTCATCGATCGCCTCGCGTGGCCGGAGACGACAGGCCCAGACGGAGGCATCAGGCCGCTCGGGGCACGGAAGCGCGTGGCATATCAGTCTAATTCGGATAATTAGTGCATAACCTACCTGGCAGGTCTCAGTGACCACCGATCCCGGGTTTCTGGAGGAGCTGCCATGGCCAAGCAGGTGGACGTCGTTGTTGCCGGAGGCGGGGGATTCATCGGCGGGCACCTCGCTGCCGACCTCCTGGCACAGGGGCTTTCGGTTCGCTGCGTCGACATCAAGCCGCAGCGCGACTGGCACCAACTGCACCGCGACGCCGAGAACGTCGTCGCCGATCTGTCGCTCCTCGAGAACGCCCGCGACGCCGTCCGGGGCGCGCGGCAGGTCTACATGCTGGCCGCCGACATGGGCGGCATGGGCTTCATCGAGAACCACAAGGCCGCCTGCATGATGTCGGTGCTGATCAGCACCCATATGCTCAAGGCCGCGCACGAGGCCGACGTGGAGCGCTACTTCTACTCCTCGTCGGCCTGCGTGTACGCCGCCGCCAAGCAGACCGCCTCGAACGTCACCGCGCTGAAGGAGGAGGACGCGTACCCGGCACAGCCCGAGGACGGCTACGGCTGGGAGAAGCTCTTCTCCGAGCGCATGTGCCGCCACTTCGAGGAGGACTACGGGTTCACCTGTCGCGTCGCGCGCTACCACAACGTGTACGGCCCTGCGGGCACCTGGACCGGTGGTCGTGAGAAGGCTCCGGCGGCCGTGTGCCGCAAGATCGCCGAGGCGGCCATCTCCGGGGCGCACCGGATCGACATCTGGGGCGACGGCCGGCAGACCCGTTCCTTCATGTACATCGACGACTGTGTCCACGGCACGCAGATGCTCATGAACGGGGCCAGCAGCATCCCCGTCAATGTCGGCTCCTCCGAGCTGGTCACCATCAACCAACTGGTCGACATCGTCGAGGAGATCGCGGGCATCCGCTGCGAGCGCAAGTACCAGCTGGACGCGCCGCAGGGCGTACGCGGCCGCAACTCCGACAACACCCTGATCCGCGAACTCCACGGCTGGGAGCCCTCGATCCCCCTCGCCGAGGGCCTCGAGAAGACCTACGCCTGGGTCTACGACCAGGTCAAGCTCGCGCGCTCCTGATCGCTCGGAGCGGCAGGGAGAACAGCCGATGAGGATCCTCGTCCACGACTACAGCGGGCACCCGTTCCAGGCGCAGCTCAGCCGTGAGCTGGCGCACCGCGGCCATGACGTCGTGCACTCGACCTGCCCGGCCTACGTCTCCGGAAAGGGCAACCTCGCCGAGGACACGGTCGCCGGCCTGCGGTTCGTCACCATTGGCGACCACGTCGTGCTGGACAAGGGCGCCTACGTCCGGCGCCTCTTCCAGGAGACCCGTCTCGGCCTGGAACTCGCCCGGCAGGTACGGCGCGAGAAGCCGGACGTGGCGATGCTGGGGAATCTGCCGATCCCGACCCTGGTGGTGGCCGCGGCGGCGCTGAAGACGCTGCGCATCCCCTGGGTGCTGTGGCACCAGGACATCACCGCCATCGCCCTTCGCAGCTTCGCCGCCGCCGGTGTGTCGAGGCTGATGGGCGTCGCCGCCCGGGTGTTCGAGCAGGGCGAGAGGTGGTCGGCGCGACGCGCCTCGGCGATCGTGGTGATCGCCGACTCCTTCGTGCGGGTGCACCGGGAGTGGGGCACCGCCGACAAGGTCACTGTCATTCCCAACTGGGCGCCGCTGGACGAGATCCTCCCCGTGCCCCGTGCCAACGCGTGGTCGCGGGAGCACGGCCTCACCGGCGTCAGGACGGTGCTGTACTCGGGCACGATCGGCCTCAAGCACAACCCCGCGCTGCTGGTGCGGCTGGTCGAGACGCTGCGCGAGCAGGGTGAACGGGTCCGCCTCGTCGTCGTCAACGACGGCCCGGCCGTCCCGGTCATCAAGGAGGCGGCGGCCGCCCGGGGCGTCGATCTGACCCTGTTGCCCTTCCAGCCCTACGAGCGGTTGCCCGAGGTGCTGGGCACGGGCGATGTGCTGGTCGTGCTGCTCGCGGCGGACGCCGGGGAGTTCTCGGTCCCCTCCAAGACGCTGTCCTATCTGTGCGCCGGACGCCCGGTGCTGGGTCTGATGCCGGCGGACAATCTGGCGGCACAGCTGCTCCGCAAGGCCGGCTCGGCGGTGTTCGCGCCGGAAGAGTCCTCGCTGGCCGGCGCGGCCACGTGGGTCCGCGAGGTCCTGAACGACCCGGCGCGCGCGGAGGCGCTGGGCAAGGAGAGCCGGGCGCTGGCCGAGCGGGAGTTCGCCCTGGAGCGCTGCGCCTCGCGATTCGAAGAAATCCTCAGGCTGGCCTCGTCGGCTCGGGACCCATTGCACAAGTCCAATGTCAGGAGCTCTCGATGCGCGAAATCTCGTACGAGGAACAAACGGTAAAATCGGGTAACCCGCTGGCTCGTTTTGCGCATCGCACCCGTACGACGATGGCGGTCGATCTCGTCGCCGGAGTGTGCGCGAAGCACGGCACCGTCATCGATTTCGGTGCAGGACCCGGACTTTTTCTGCACGCGCTTGGCGAGGCGCGACCCGACGTCACGCTCGTCGGATACGACCCGTACATGGAACCGTCGTATCCCGAAGTGAAGTACGTGGAATCGATGGAAAGCGTCGCGGCGCAAAGCGTGGATGTGTTGACGGCGTTCGAGGTCTGCGAGCATCTTTACGCCAACGAACTCGATGCCCTGCTCGTAGACGCGTTGCGCATGCTCAAGCCGAGCGGCGCGCTCGTGATCTCTGTGCCGATCATGTGCGGCCTGGCCATCGTGCCGAAGGTGACGAACTGGATGATTCGCAGCCGCTCGCTCAAGACGGAGTACACGCTCACGGACGTGATGAAAGCGATGGCCGGAATGCGTGTGAGCCGACCGGATAATCCGCGCACGACCCACAAGGGCTTTGATTTTCGCGAACTGCGCGAAGTCGTGCGGGAGCGCTTCTCCATCGATTCCGTGCAGATGAGCCCGGTGCCGAACATGCCCTGGTGGTTGAGTTCGCAGTACTTCATGGTCTCCCGGCCGGTAAAATAATACGATCTGACGGTCGAAAACCCTAAGACGAAACGCTCCTGAATTCACCCCATATGTATCGCAGGTGAGGTAAAAATAGGCTGACGCGAATTCAGCCTATTTGCTCGCTTCCGTGAGAGGGGTGCAGGTGCAGGGCAGTCAGGAACGTTGCATGGCGGCGGTATGCGCCTGGGCCGCTGTACTCGTCGGACTGCTGCCGGGGCTGGTCCTGCAGAGCTCCGACGAAACCATCGGCGCCGCACTCGTGGTGCAGTGCGTCGTCGTGGCGCATACCGGTGGGGCGCTCACCTGGGTGCTCACCGGTACGTCGGTACGGCTCGTCGCGTTCGGTTTCTGGCTCTTCTCCTATGTCTGGCTCGGGCTGGCGCCACTCGCCATGCTCGCCACCGACGCCTACCCCCTTGGATACCGGACCGACGACGCCACCTCCTTCTCCGTCACCGTCCTGATCGAAGTCGGGCTGCTCGCCTACAGCGCCGGAGCATTCCTGGCCGCCAGGCGCGCCGCGAAGCGCTCGGTCGTGCTCGCACCGCTGCTCTCCCGCAGGTTGGCACCGTTGCGTGTGCTCGTCGTCAGTGCCCTGTCGCTCGTTCTCGCGGTCGTACTCGTCCCCCAGCTGGGCGGGTGGGCCGCCTTTTTCACCAGCAGGCAGGCCCTGTGGCAGTCGGAGGCCGCGACGGACTCGGAGCGGACGCTGCGCACCTGGACTCTCTGCGTCCCCGCTTTCTGGGCCTTGGTGGGCCTGATCCACCTGCCCCGCCGCGCGACGGGCGACCGATGGTTGCGCCGCGTCCGCTGGCTGCTGCTCCCGCTGCTGCTCGGACTCAACGTGGTCGTCAACAACCCGATCAGCAGGCCGCGCTTCTGGGCCGGCACCGTGCTTCTGGTCCTGCTGTTCACATGGAGCCGGTTCAACCGCCCGCGGGCCTTCCGTATCACCGCCGCCGCGCTCACCGCGGTGGTGCTGCTCGTCTTCCCGTACAGCGACTACTTCCGTTACAGCGAACGTGAAGCCGTCCAGGTGGTGAGCCTGACGGAACAGCTCACCTCGAACATGGACTACGACTCCTTCCAGCAGATGCAGACCGGGGTCGACCATGTGAAGGAGAACGGCTTCTCGCCGTCGGACGCGCTCGGACCCCTCGTGTTCATGGTGCCGCGCTCCGTATGGCCGGAAAAGCCGCAGGCCGTCGGTATCACGCTCGCCCAGCACGCGGGCTACGAGTTCTGGAATCTCTCGGCACCGCTGTGGATCGAGAGCTACATGTGGGCCGGTTTTCCCTCTGTGATGGCCGTTTTCTGTCTGCTGGGTGCGGCCGGACGCCGTATGGACGACATCCGTGAACGGCTACGGGACAGGCAGGCCACGCTGGCGTTCGTGCTGGTCCCGGCCTTTGCCTTCTACCAGATGATCTTCCTGCGCGGCAGCCTCCTGGCCATCGTCGGTCCGATGCTGCTGCTCCTGACCGTCCCGCTGTTCATCACCCGCCGCGCCGCCCGGCCACTGCGGCTCCCTTCACCGGCGCTGCCGCCCGCGACCGTCAGCCACGCATCCATCCCCGGAACAGGAGGCATCCGTGACCAGCTCCGCCAGCTTCGATGACGGGTACAGCGAACCGGACCAGCTCCGCGACCAGCTGCGCCAGCTGCTGAGGTACCGCGTGACCATCGCGCTGGGTATCGTCCTCGGGCTGCTCGGGGGACTGCTGCTGGTGCTGCTGCGCGCGGGCAGCTACACCTCCACCGGCGAGGTGCTGGTCCGTTCGACGGTGGACCCGTTCAGCACCTACGGCGTGGCCGTCGACAACCAGGTGAGCATGGGCACCGAGCAGCAGATCGCGCTCAGCGCCACCGTCGCGGCCCGTGCGGCGAAGGCGTTGCGCCAACCGTCCCGTGCCGACGCGCTGCTGGAGGAGCTGAGGGTCAGCAATCCGCCGCACACCCATATTCTCCGGTTCGAGTACACGGCCGGCACTCCGAAGCGGGCGGCCCGGGTCACCAACGCGTTCCTCGACGCCTATCTCGCCGACCGCAAGGAGCGGACCGACGCCACGGTGCGGCGGATGGCGACCGCGCTGAAGCGGCAGCTCGTCCCACTGATCAAAAAGAGCACCGCGGAAGCCGGCAAGCCCACAAGCGTGGCGCTGCGAGACCAGATCAACGGACTGCAGAAGCGGATCTCCGACTTCGAGTCCCGCGACACCACCGGAGGCGACGTCGTACGCAGGGCCGAGCCGCCGAAGCACCCCGCGGGGCCGGGGCCGGTGGCGCTCATCGGCCTCGGCCTGATGGGCGGACTCGTACTGGCCATCCTGCTCGCCTGGCTGCGGTCCGCCTTCGAACCCCGGGTCCGCTCGGTCGGCGAGGCCCAGGGCGCGCTGGGCGCCCCGGTGCTGGCCATCCTCCCGGACGCCGCGACGGACAGCGCGCTGCTGGAGGTCGGCCGGGTAGCCAGCGATCGCGCGGAGGCGTACCGCACTCTCGCCTTCCACCTGCGGCACGGCGATGCCCGTACGGCCGGCGGCACGCTGCTGGTCGTGGCCCCGAAGCAGGACCGCGAGGCCGAGGCGGCCGCCGTCAACCTCGCCGCCGTGTTCGCCGAGTCCGGTGAGGACGTCCTGCTGGTGGACGCCACCGCGAGCACACCGGGCCTCGCGGCACGACTGCCCCTGCTGACCGAGGACGCGGATGACGACGCCGAATCGCCGCGCCCCTTGGACGGCCGGGTCGTCGTCGACGCGGGCACGGCCGGGCGCATCATGCTCTGCCCCGACCGACGGGGCGCCTCCACCGGCGACATCCCGATGTCCCCCATGGTGGCGCGGGCCCTGTCGTGTGCCGCTTCCGGAAGGTCCTCGGTGGTCGTCACGCGGCCGCTGCTCGAACACGCCGACGGTCTCGCGGTCGCCCAGCGTGCGGACGGTGTCCTCATCGTGGGCGGACTGCAGCACACCACCCGCGACGACCTCAGGCAGGTTCGTGAGCTGATCAGTTGCGCGGGTGGACACATCGTGGGCGCGGTGCTCTGCCTCGGCAGTCGGCGGAGCCTGCTCCGCGCTGCCCTGAGCGGCAGCCGCCGCCCGGGGGAGCCGGGCTCGGCGGCGATGCCGGCCGCCCGTGCCGAGGGGACCGAGGCTCTGTCCGCGGCCGCGCACCCCGTCGGCCGTACCCAGGAAGAGCTGATCTCCCAGCCGCAGCAGAGCTCGTCCGCCCAGGACGACACGCTCACCGCCTCCAAAGGATGAGCGCCTCCGGAACGGCCCTTCCCGCCGCCGGCGGGACGGCCACCCGGAGCGGGGTCGCCGCCACCGCGCGGGGCGGATGGTGGGGTTTCCTGGGCTCAGCGGTCAGCGCCGTCTTCGGCTACCTCCTCGTCACCCTGGTCACTCGCACCCTGGGGGCGCACGGGTCGGGAGCGGTGTTCACCGGCGTCGCCGTCTTCACCATCCTCTGCAACACCTGCAAGCTCGGCGCCGACACCGGGCTGGTGCGCTTCGTCTCCCGTGACGTGGCCACCGGCGGCGGCCGGCAGGTGGGCGCGCTTCTGCGCACCGCGGTCGTCCCGGGCGCCGCGGTGAGCACCGGGGCCGCCGCGCTGCTGTTCCTGTCTCCCTCCACGGCCACCTCACTGCTGCCGAACCTGCCTCCCCAGGACGCGGTCACGTTGGTCCGGCTCTTCGCGCTGTTCCTCCCCCTGGCCACGGTCACCCTGGTTCTGCTCGGCGCGACCCAGGGCTACGGCACCGTGATTCCGCTGGTTGGGGTCGAACAGATCGGCAAACCGGTCCTGCGCGTCCTGATCGCCGTACCGGTCGCCCTGCTGGCCCCCGGTGTGCTGAGCCTGGCCGCCGCCTGGCTCGTGCCCTCCCTGGCCGGTGTCCTCGCCGCCTGGTACGCGCTGCGCCGGTGCCGCCATACCGGCCTCGGACGTCCGCCCGCGCCCGACGCGGCCGCCACCCGGCACGGATTCTGGGCGTTCGCCGTACCTCGGGCGATCTCCTCCGTCTTCGACATCAGCGCGGTCTGGGTGGGCGTCGTGCTGCTGTCCTGCCTGGCGACGAGCGAAGAGGCCGGCATCTACACCGCCGTCGGCCGTGTCGTCATCGCGGCGACGCTGCTCCAGCTCGCCATCCGGCTGGCCGTCGCTCCGGAGATCAGCCGTCTCCTCGCCGTGGGCGACATCCCGCAGGCCCGTCATCTGTACCGGGTCTCGACGCGCTGGATCGTGCTGTTCTCCTGGCCCCTGCTCGTCCTGCTCACCAGCTTCCCGGGCACCGTCCTGTCGTTGTTCGGGCCGGAGTTCGAGCAGGGGGCGGCCGCGCTGGTGGTGCTCTGTGTCGCCTCGGCGGTCAACGTGGGGGTGGGAAACGCCCAGACGGTGCTGCTCATGGCAGGCAAGAGTTCCTGGCATCTGGCGGTCACCGGCGTCGCGTTCACGGTGCAGCTGACGGTCGGCCTGCTCGCCGTACCCCGGCTGGGCGTGCTCGGAGCCGCCCTGTCCTGGGCGGCGGCGACCATCGTCGAGAACCTGGTCTCCGCCGCGTTGGTGCGGCGGCATCCGGGCTTCACGATCATCGACAACGGATATCTCCTGGCGACCGCCGCCGGCCTGTGTCTGACGGTGCCGCTGGTCGTTCCCACCAGGCTGCTGGCAGGTGACACGGCCATCGGACTTGCCGTCGCAATCACCATGGGATTTTTCGTATTCGGTATAAGTTTGTGGCGATTTAGCACACCCCTGGGCGTGCGTGAACTCGTCGGTGTGCTGCGCGAACGCACCACGTGAGGCCGTCTCGGAACCGAGACCGCCCCTCCTCCTTCCCTTCTCCCACCCGTACTTGCTGCAACCAGGGATGTTCCATGCGCCTGAGAAAAAGCACGAAGAGAGGGCTCACCACGGCTTCGGCCGTGGCCCTCCTCGCGGCTGCCTCGCTCATCACCGCGTCGAGCTCAGCAGCCGACGGCGACGAAAAGACCCTGACCGCCGACCGTTTGGCGACCTGGCAGACCGACGGCATCGTCTGGTCGATCGAGTACGCGGACGGTGTCGTCTACGTCGGCGGGACCTTCGACAAGGTCCGTCCTCCGGGCGCCGAGCGCGGCCAGAGGGAGGTCGCACGCAAGAACTTCGCCGCGTTCGACGCCGCCACCGGCAAACTGCTGCCGTGCGCCCAGCCCTTCTCCGGCGCCGGTGACACCGTACGGGCGCTGAAGGCTTCCCCCGACGGCAAGGTGCTGTACGTCGGTGGCTCGTTCGGCAAGGTCGGCAAGGCCGCCGCCTCCAGTGCGGTCGCGCTCAACACGGCCAACTGCTCGCTGCGCAGGGACTTCCGACCGCACATGTCGTCGTTCGTGCGGGCGATCGAGGTCACGGACACCGCGGTCTATCTGGGCGGCGACTTCACGGTCGTCAACGGTCAGAAGAGGCAGCGCATCGCGGCGCTCACGCCCGATGGTTCGCTGCTGCCGTTCAAGGCACAGATCGACGCTCCCGTACGGGCCATCCTCGCCGCACCCGAGTTCGGCAAGCTCATCGTCGGCGGCGACTTCCTCGAGGTCAACGACGAGTTCGAGTTCAAGCTCGTCGCCCTGCGCCCCGCCACAGGCACGACGGTGACCTCGTACCCGAGCTGGCTGCCGGCGAGGTCCAAGGTGAAGGCGCTGGTACGCGACGCGACCAACTTCTATGTGGCGGCCGAGGGCAAGGGAACCGGCATCTTCGACGGCCGCATCGCCGGCCGCCTCGGCAACGGCGACATGATCTGGAAGGACACCTGCCTGGGCGCCACCCAGGCCCTCGCCGTGCACAACGGCGTGCTCTACAGCGGATCCCACGCCCACAACTGCAGGGACACCCCGGGCGGGTTCCCCGAGCACAACCAACGCCAGCACTTCCTGGCCCAGTCGGTCCGCAACCGGCACATCCTGCACTGGTTCCCCGACACGGACGGCGGGACCGGCGAGGGCAACGGCCCCCGTGCGCTGAAGATGGCCGGCGAAGTCCTGTGGGCGGGCGGCGAGTTCACCGAGGTCAACGGCAGACGGCAGCAGAGCCTGGTCCGCTTCTCGGCCGGGCGCGACCGCGGAATCCCGGAGGAGCCGCCCCAGCTCGCCGCCTCGACGTCGGCCGCCGGCAAGGTCACGCTCAGCTGGCGTGCCGCATGGGACCGGGACGACGCGGTGCTGAAGTACCTGATCTACCGGGACGGCAAGCTCGTGGCCTCGCCGACGCAGCGGTCCGCGGAGTGGAACCGCCCCACGATGACGCACACCGACTCCGTCACCCCAGGCTCCCGCCACCGCTACCGGATCGCCGTCAGCGACGGCGACAACACCTCGCCCCGGTCGAAAGCGCTCGTGGTGACCGCGGCCGCCGACGGGCCTCCGAAGGAACAGCGTTGACAGGCGAACGTCTCGGCTACGCGCCAGGGGTCTTCGACCTCTTCCATGTGGGCCATCTGAACATCCTGCGCCGGGCGCGCGGGCACTGCGACCGGCTCGTCGCCGGTGTCTGCTCGGACGACCTGGTGGTGCGCCTGAAAGGCAGGCCGCCGGTCGTCCCGCTCGCCGAGCGGCTGCAGATCGTTCGGAGTGTGCGCTATGTGGACGAGACGTTCGTCGCGACCATGGACGACAAGATCGCTATCTGGAAGGAAGTCGGATTCGACGTCATCTTCAAAGGTGACGACTGGCTCGGCACGGAGGTCTGGACGGCTCTCGAGACCGAATTCGCGAGGGTCGGGGTGCAGGTCGTCTACTTCCCCTACACCGTGCACACCTCGAGCACGCTGCTACGGGAGGCGCTCCGGCTGCTCGGCGAGCAGCACCCCTCCGGGCCGGCCTCGGGACAGCTCGCGGGACCGCGTCCGAGCGGAACAGGCAGCTGAACAGGCGTGTTGCCCGGGTACCGGAGCGGCCGACGGGTCCGCTGAGGTGGATCCGTCGGCCCGACTGGCCGGGTGCGACATTCAGCCCGGCTCTGCATGGCCTCGCTCACCGCTACGGCCGCCCTGCCGGCGGCAGGCCTGTCGCAGCCGACCGCCGCATGCGCTGTACCGTCCCCCACCGCTGCGGCCACGGATCACGCCGCGCGCCGCAGCCGACGTCACCACGCTGTCCCCGACGTGGGACGGCGCGATGAACAAGCGCGTGTTCTTCATGCACACCACGGCGAACGAGACCCGGGTCGTGCGGATGCGCTACGACGGCCAGTCGCTCGGCGGCTACACCGTGGTGCTCGGCGGGCTCGGACGGGGCTCGAACCACCACGGCGGCACGATCGCCACGCAGGCGCGGCTCGCGCAGGACACCAACTCGATCAACGGCAAGATCCTGCGGATCACCCAGTCCGGCGCCCCCGCTCCCGGCAACCCGTTCGGCAACCACATCCACAGCTACGGCCACCGCGATCCGCAGGGCCTGCCCTGGGACCGCAAGGGCCGGCTGTGGTCGGGGGGAAATCGGTCAGGAAGCGACGGACGAACTCAACCTGATCGAGCCGGGCCGCACGTACGGCTCGCCGAGCTGCGAGGGCCACTGCACCGGGCCAGGCGTACGCACTCACCGGTGACGCCGCCCGTACGGATCCCGCATGCCGCTTCTCCCCGGACCACGGGGTCATACGGGCGCTGGTGGACGACGGCGCGGACGCGGCCGCTCCGGTCAGGCGGCGGGCACCCGGCCGATCCGAGGGCGCGGACGCCAGGGTTTGACCTACGTCACCCTCGGGGTATTCTCTCCGGCTCGATTGGCCAGCCCCCTGCCCCATATGGCAGACTGTCCGAGTTGCTCGGTCGAGTGTTGATGCTGCGCGCCTCCCGCCGGGAGGACCGGAAGCGAGTCCCACAGTACTCGTCGCCCTAACTGCCGTAAGGCAGCGCTGGGGCGGACGTACGGGAATCTTTCGGGAAGTGACAGTGCGGCACCGGCCAGGCACCCGGTGGGCCTTCCGCCCCCGGCTTGCGGTTCCGGAAGGGCCGTGCTCCCAGACAAGGGATGTTCGAACAAGGGGCATCTGTGTCAGCGGCAGCGCGACACGCCCGACCGCGTGGGTCGGAGGATCGGGTAGGGGAACACCAGGTTCCAGAGCGTTAGAGAGACAGGACTACTGAGTAGCCATGGCGGGACAGAAGATCCGCATCCGGCTCAAGGCCTACGACCACGAGGTCATCGACTCCTCGGCGAAGAAGATCGTCGAGACGGTGACCCGCACTGGTGCGTCGGTCGCGGGCCCGGTGCCGCTGCCCACAGAGAAGAACGTGTACTGCGTCATCAAGTCGCCGCACAAGTACAAGGACTCGCGCGAGCACTTCGAGATGCGCACGCACAAGCGCCTGATCGACATCCTCGACCCCACCCCCAAGACCGTTGACTCTCTGATGCGACTCGACCTCCCGGCCGGTGTCGACATCGAGATCAAGCTCTGAGGGTCGGTGATCTGAGAATGGCTAAGCAGATCAAGGGCATCCTGGGCGAGAAGCTCGGCATGACGCAGGTGTGGGACGAGAACAACCGTGTTGTTCCGGTCACCGTCGTCAAGGCCGGCCCGAACGTCGTCACCCAGGTGCGTACCAACGACGCCGACGGCTACGAGTCCGTCCAGCTCGCCTTCGGCGAGATCGACCCGCGCAAGGTGAACAAGCCCCTCAAGGGCCACTTCGCGAAGGCCGACGTCACCCCCCGTCGTCACCTCGTCGAGATCCGCACCGCGGACGCCTCCGAGTACACGCTGGGCCAGGAAGTCACCGCCGAGGTGTTCGAGGCCGGCGTGAAGGTCGACGTGACCGGCAAGAG
Organism: Streptomyces sp. SD31; assembly: GCF_052068475.1. Lineage (NCBI taxonomy): Bacteria > Bacillati > Actinomycetota > Actinomycetes > Kitasatosporales > Streptomycetaceae > Streptomyces > Streptomyces sp. SD31. The sequence continues at coordinate 230,049 of NZ_JBQHCX010000018.1, forward strand.
CAAGGGCAAGGGCTTCGCCGGTGTCATGAAGCGCCACAACTTCCGTGGCCTCGGCGCCGGACACGGTACCCAGCGCAAGCACCGCTCGCCCGGTTCCATCGGTGGCTGCGCCACCCCGGGCCGCGTGTTCAAGGGCCTCCGCATGGCGGGTCGCATGGGCAACGAGCGGGTCACCACCCAGAACCTGACCGTCCACGCCGTTGACGCGGAGAAGGGTCTGCTGCTCATCAAGGGCGCGGTTCCCGGTCCGAACGGCGGCCTCGTCCTGGTCCGCACCGCGGCCAAGGGGGCCTGAGGTAACCGATGAGCACTGTTGACATCCTTTCGCCGGCGGGCGACAAGGCCGGTTCCGTCGAGCTCCCCGCGGAGATCTTCGACGTAGAGAAGATCAGCGTTCCGCTGCTCCACCAGGTCGTCGTCGCACAGCTGGCCGCTGCCCGTCAGGGCACGCACAAGACCAAGACCCGTGGCGAGGTCCGTGGTGGTGGCAAGAAGCCTTACCGCCAGAAGGGCACCGGTCGCGCCCGTCAGGGTTCGACCCGCGCGCCGCAGTTCGCCGGTGGTGGCGTCGTGCACGGTCCCGTGCCGCGTGACTACTCGCAGCGGACCCCGAAGAAGATGAAGGCCGCGGCCCTGCGCCACGCCCTCACCGACCGGGCCCGCAACAACCGCATCCACGTCGTCTCCGGCGTGATCGAGGGCGAGACCCCCTCCACGAAGGCCGCGAAGAGCCTGTTCGGCAAGATCTCGGAGCGCAAGAACCTGCTCCTGGTCGTCGAGCGCGCCGACGAGGCCGCGTGGCTGTCCGCCCGCAACCTGCCCCAGGTCCACATCCTGGAGCCGGGCCAGCTGAACACGTACGACGTTCTCGTCTCGGACGACGTGGTCTTCACCCAGGCCGCGTTCGAGTCCTTCGTGTCGGGCCCGAAGGCCAATGACACCGAAGGGAGCGAAGCCTGATGGCTATCCGTCACCCCGCCATTGCCTCGAAGGCCGCGAAGAAGGCCAAGGCGGCTCGCGTCGCCAAGGCGCGTCGCCACGCCGCCGAGGGCAAGAACACCGTCGTCACGCCGGCGAGCAAGTCGTTCACGGACCTCCGTGACATCTTGATCAAGCCGGTCGTGTCCGAGAAGAGCTACGCGCTCCTCGACGAGAACAAGTACACGTTCGTCGTCGCCCCGGGCAGCAACAAGACCCAGATCAAGCAGGCCGTCGAGACGGTCTTCGAGGTCAAGGTCACCGGGGTCAACACGATCAACCGCCAGGGCAAGCGCAAGCGGACCCGCACGGGCTTCGGCCAGCGCGCGTCCACGAAGCGCGCGATCGTGACCCTCGCTGAGGGCGACCGTATCGACATCTTCGGCGGTCCGACCGCCTAAGGGCGGTCCGGATCGTCCGATATCGGACGAGGACTGAGAAATGGGAATCCGCAAGTACAAGCCGACTACGCCGGGCCGTCGTGGCTCCAGCGTCGCCGACTTCGTCGAGGTCACGCGGTCCACGCCGGAGAAGTCGTTGGTCCGCCCCCTGCACAGCAAGGGTGGCCGTAACAACTCCGGTCGTGTGACCGTCCGCCACCAGGGCGGTGGCCACAAGCGCGCCTACCGAGTGATCGACTTCCGTCGTCACGACAAGGACGGCGTGCCGGCGAAGGTCGCGCACATCGAGTACGACCCCAACCGCACCGCGCGCATCGCGCTGCTGCACTACGCCGACGGCGAGAAGCGCTACATCCTCGCCCCGCGCAACCTGCAGCAGGGTGACCGCGTCGAGAACGGTCCCGGGGCCGACATCAAGCCGGGCAACAACCTGGCGCTGCGCAACATCCCGGTCGGTACCACGATCCACGCGATCGAGCTCCGTCCCGGTGGCGGCGCCAAGTTCGCCCGCTCCGCCGGTGCCTCCGTGCAGCTGCTCGCGAAGGAGGGCCAGATGGCCCACCTCCGCATGCCTTCCGGTGAGATCCGCCTGGTCGACGTGCGCTGCCGCGCCACCGTCGGCGAGGTCGGCAACGCCGAGCAGAGCAACATCAACTGGGGTAAGGCCGGCCGTAAGCGCTGGCTGGGCGTTCGCCCGACCGTTCGCGGTGTGGCGATGAACCCGGTGGACCACCCGCACGGTGGTGGTGAGGGCAAGACCTCCGGTGGTCGCCACCCGGTCTCCCCGTGGGGTCAGAAGGAAGGTCGTACTCGTGCTCCCAAGAAGGCGAGCAACAAGTACATCGTCCGCCGCCGCAAGACGAACAAGAAGCGCTAGGAGCGGGTTTAGATGCCGCGCAGTCTCAAGAAGGGGCCCTTCGTCGACGACCACCTGATCAAGAAGGTGGAAACGCAGAACGAAGCAGGCACCAAGAACGTCATCAAGACCTGGTCCCGTCGCTCCATGATCGTGCCGGCCATGCTCGGCCACACGCTCGCGGTGCACAACGGCAAGACCCACATCCCGGTGTTCGTCACCGAGTCGATGGTCGGCCACAAGCTCGGCGAGTTCTCGCCGACGCGCACCTTCCGGGGTCACGTCAAGGAAGACCGGAAGTCGAAGCGCCGCTAGTAGCGGATCGCATTCAGACACGTAAGTAACTGAAGGGACAACCATGGAAGCCAGGGCCCAGGCGCGGTACATCCGCGTCACGCCCATGAAGGCCCGCCGCGTGGTGGACCTCATCCGTGGCATGGATGCCACGGAGGCCCAGGCTGTTCTGCGATTCGCTCCGCAGGCAGCCTCCGTGCCGGTCGGCAAGGTGCTCGACAGCGCCATTGCCAACGCCGCGCACAACTACGACCACCCGGACGCCTCCTCGCTGTTCATCAGCGAGGCGTACGTCGACGAGGGCCCGACCCTGAAGCGGTTCCGTCCGCGCGCTCAGGGCCGTGCCTACCGGATCCGCAAGCGGACCAGCCACATCACCGTGGTCGTCGCCAGCAAGGAAGGAACCCGGTAATGGGCCAGAAGGTAAACCCGCACGGGTTCCGGCTCGGTGTCACCACGGACTTCAAGTCCCGGTGGTACGCCGACAAGCTGTACAAGGACTACGTCAAGGAAGACGTCGCCATCCGTCGGATGATGACGTCCGGCATGGAGCGCGCCGGTATCTCGAAGGTGGAGATCGAGCGCACCCGTGACCGCGTGCGTGTGGACATCCACACCGCTCGTCCGGGCATCGTCATCGGCCGCCGTGGCGCCGAGGCCGACCGCATCCGCGGTGACCTCGAGAAGCTCACGGGCAAGCAGGTCCAGCTGAACATCCTCGAGGTCAAGAACCCCGAGACCGACGCTCAGCTGGTTGCCCAGGCCGTTGCCGAGCAGCTCTCCTCCCGCGTCTCCTTCCGCCGCGCCATGCGTAAGAGCATGCAGTCGGCGATGAAGGCCGGCGCCAAGGGCATCAAGATCCAGTGCGGTGGCCGCCTCGGCGGCGCCGAGATGTCCCGCTCGGAGTTCTACCGCGAGGGCCGTGTGCCCCTGCACACGCTCCGCGCGAACGTGGACTACGGCTTCTTCGAGGCCAAGACGACCTTCGGCCGCATCGGTGTGAAGGTCTGGATCTACAAGGGCGACGTCAAGAACATCGCCGAGGTCCGCGCCGAGAACGCTGCGGCCCGTGCGGGTAACCGCCCGGCCCGTGGTGGTGCCGACCGCCCGGCCCGTGGTGGCCGCGGTGGCGAGCGGCGCGGTCGTAAGCCGCAGCAGGCTGCCGGCGCCGAGGCCCCCAAGGCCGAGGCTCCCGCCGCCGCTCCGGCTGAGAGCACCGGAACGGAGGCCTGACCGTCATGCTGATCCCCCGTAGGGTCAAGCACCGCAAGCAGCACCACCCGAAGCGCAACGGTATGTCCAAGGGTGGAACGCAGGTTGCGTTCGGCGAGTACGGCATCCAGGCGCTGACCCCGGCCTACGTGACGAACCGCCAGATCGAGGCGGCTCGTATCGCGATGACCCGCCACATCAAGCGTGGCGGCAAGGTCTGGATCAACATCTACCCGGACCGTCCGCTCACCAAGAAGCCCGCCGAGACCCGCATGGGTTCCGGTAAGGGTTCTCCGGAGTGGTGGATCGCCAACGTCAAGCCCGGACGCGTGATGTTCGAGCTGTCGTACCCCAACGAGAAGATCGCCCGTGAGGCGCTGACTCGTGCGGCCCACAAGCTGCCGATGAAGTGCCGGATCGTCAAGCGCGAGGCAGGTGAAGCGTGATGTCGGCCGGTACCAAGGCGTCCGAGCTGCGCGAGCTGGGCAACGAGGAGCTTCTTGCGAAGCTCCGCGAGGCCAAGGAAGAGCTGTTCAACCTCCGCTTCCAGGCGGCGACCGGTCAGCTCGAGAACCACGGTCGGCTCAAGGCCGTCCGTAAGGACATCGCGCGGATCTACACCCTGATGCGTGAGCGCGAGCTGGGCATCGAGACGGTGGAGAGCGCCTGATGAGTGAGAGCAACGTGACTGAGCAGACTGCAGAGGCCCGCGGCTTCCGCAAGACCCGTGAGGGTCTCGTCGTCAGCGACAAGATGGACAAGACCGTCGTCGTCGCCGTCGAGGACCGCGTCAAGCACGCGCTGTACGGCAAGGTCATCCGCCGTACCAACAAGCTCAAGGCGCACGACGAGCAGAACGCTGCGGGCGTCGGCGACCGCGTCCTCCTCATGGAGACCCGGCCGTTGTCCGCGACGAAGCGCTGGCGCGTCGTCGAGATCCTCGAGAAGGCGAAGTAATCAAGCGGGGTTCGCCCCGCTGCCCCGCCGGGGGCTCCGCCCCGGACCTCGGTCCGGCAGGCGCTCCCGGCGCGGGTTTCGCCAGACCGACGAAAGACCGCCGCCCGGCGAGCTCCGTAGAACGACTTACGGAACCGCCGCCGGGACATCCGGCCGAGGTGCGTGAGGCACTCGCGCTCGTCGCGAGAGCGGCTCCACGGCCCGGCCGGGTCGGCAAGTAATTCCTGCGGGGGTATCCCGGCAGGACGGTTCCGCCAGGCTCTCCGGTTCAACTCCCGGAGGGAACCGGCAGACAAACAGGAGATAGACGTGATCCAGCAGGAGTCGCGACTGCGTGTCGCCGACAACACTGGTGCGAAGGAAATCCTTTGCATCCGTGTGCTCGGTGGCTCCGGTCGCCGCTACGCGGGCATCGGTGACGTCATCGTCGCCACCGTCAAGGACGCGATCCCCGGTGGCAACGTGAAGAAGGGTGACGTCGTCAAGGCGGTCATCGTTCGCACCGTCAAGGAGCGCCGCCGTCCGGACGGCTCGTACATCCGCTTCGACGAGAACGCCGCAGTCATTCTGAAGAACGACGGCGACCCTCGCGGCACCCGCATCTTCGGCCCGGTCGGGCGTGAGCTGCGCGAGAAGAAGTTCATGAAGATCATCTCGCTGGCTCCGGAGGTGCTGTAAGCATGAAGATCAAGAAGGGCGACCTGGTCCAGGTCATCACCGGCAAGGACAAGGGCAAGCAGGGCAAGGTCATTGCCGCTTACCCGCGCGACGAGCGTGTCCTGGTCGAGGGTGTCAACCGGGTCAAGAAGCACACCAAGGCCGGTCCGACCGCCAAGGGCTCGCAGGCCGGCGGCATCGTCACGACCGAGGCGCCGATCCACGTCTCCAACGTCCAGCTGGTCGTTGAGAAGGACGGCAACAAGGTCGTCACGCGTGTCGGCTACCGCTTCGACGAAGAGGGCAACAAGATCCGCGTTGCCAAGCGGACGGGTGAGGACATCTGATGGCTACCACCACCACTCCGCGTCTGAAGCAGAAGTACCGCGAGGAGATCGCGGGCAAGCTGCGTGACGAGTTCAAGTACGAGAACGTCATGCAGATTCCCGGCCTCGTCAAGATCGTGGTCAACATGGGTGTGGGCGACGCCGCCCGCGACTCCAAGCTGATCGAGGGCGCCATCCGCGACCTCACCACGATCACCGGTCAGAAGCCGGCCGTCACCAAGGCCCGCAAGTCCATCGCGCAGTTCAAGCTGCGTGAGGGCCAGCCGATCGGTGCCCACGTCACGCTCCGTGGCGACCGCATGTGGGAGTTCCTGGACCGCACCCTGTCGCTCGCGCTGCCGCGCATCCGCGACTTCCGTGGTCTGTCCCCCAAGCAGTTCGACGGCCGTGGCAACTACACCTTCGGTCTCACGGAGCAGGTCATGTTCCACGAGATCGACCAGGACAAGATCGACCGCGTCCGGGGTATGGACATCACCGTGGTCACCACGGCGACCAACGACGCTGAGGGCCGCGCGCTCCTTCGTCACCTCGGCTTCCCCTTCAAGGAGGCGTGAGCGAGATGGCGAAGAAGGCTCTGATCGCGAAGGCTGCTCGCAAGCCCAAGTTCGGCGTGCGTGGCTACACGCGCTGCCAGCGCTGCGGCCGTCCCCACTCCGTGTACCGCAAGTTCGGCCTGTGCCGCGTGTGCCTTCGTGAGATGGCTCACCGTGGCGAGCTGCCGGGCGTGACCAAGAGCTCCTGGTAATCCCACCTTTTAGGGATTCCCGAAGCTCTCGGTAAGCAATGGGCGTGTCAGGCGCCCTCCCTTCCATGGCTTAGGCTTGGAGGGTTGGGCGCCTGATGGTCGCCCGTACGACTTACTACGCCGTAGGTCCACCGCACCGCACCCGCCTCGTCTCGGATCGAGGAGAGGGATGGGCACCTGGAAACCCCGGCGAGAGAGGCCGAAGGCCAATTCATGACCATGACTGATCCGATCGCAGACATGCTTACGCGTCTGCGGAACGCGAACTCGGCGTACCACGACACCGTGGCGATGCCGCACTCGAAGATCAAGTCGCACATCGCGGAGATCCTCCAGCAGGAGGGCTTCATCACGGGCTGGAAGGTCGAGGACGCCGAGGTCGGCAAGAACCTCGTCCTCGAGCTGAAGTTCGGCCCGAACCGTGAGCGCTCCATCGCGGGCATCAAGCGGATCTCCAAGCCCGGTCTCCGGGTGTACGCGAAGTCCACCAACCTGCCGAAGGTGCTCGGCGGCCTCGGCGTGGCGATCATCTCCACGTCGCACGGGCTCCTCACCGACAAGCAGGCCGGCAAGAAGGGCGTAGGCGGAGAAGTTCTCGCCTACGTCTGGTAGCAGAAGGGAACGGAGGAAACAGCTATGTCGCGCATCGGCAAGCTCCCCATCGCGGTTCCCGCCGGCGTGGACGTCACCATCGACGGCCGTACGGTTTCGGTCAAGGGCCCCAAGGGCGAGCTGACCCACACCGTCTCGGCGCCGATCGAGGTCGCCAAGGGCGAGGACGGCACCCTGCAGGTGACCCGCCCGAACGACGAGCGTCAGAACAAGGCCCTCCACGGCCTGTCCCGCACGCTGGTGGCGAACATGATCACCGGCGTGACCCAGGGTTACGTGAAGAAGCTCGAGATCAGCGGTGTCGGTTACCGCGTGCAGGCCAAGGGATCGAACCTCGAGTTCGCTCTCGGCTACAGCCACCCGATCACCGTCGAGGCCCCCGAGGGCATCACCTTCAAGGTGGAGGCCCCCACCCGCTTCTCGGTCGAGGGCATCGACAAGCAGAAGGTCGGCGAGGTTGCGGCCAACATCCGCAAGCTGCGCAAGCCCGACCCGTACAAGGCCAAGGGCGTCAAGTACGAGGGCGAAGTCATCCGCCGCAAGGTCGGAAAGGCGGGTAAGTAAGCCATGGCATACGGACAGAAGATCCTTAAGGGCGACGCCTACAAGCGCGCCGCGATCAAGCGCCGCCACATCCGGATCCGTAAGCACATCAACGGTACGGCGGAGCGTCCGCGTCTGGTCGTTACCCGCTCGAACCGCCACATCGTGGCCCAGGTGATCGACGACATCAAGGGTCACACCCTTGCGTCGGCGTCCACCCTGGACACCTCGATCCGCGGTGGCGAGGGCGACAAGTCCGCGCAGGCCAAGCAGGTCGGCGCCCTGGTCGCCGAGCGTGCCAAGGCTGCCGGCGTCGAGGCCGTCGTATTCGACCGTGGTGGTAACCAGTACGCCGGGCGCATCGCCGCTCTGGCGGACGCCGCCCGCGAGGCCGGACTCAAGTTCTGAGTCCTGGTTCCGTAGCTAGCGGAGACAGAGAGAGGTAATTCCAATGGCTGGACCCCAGCGCCGCGGTGGCGGTGCCGGTGGCGGCGAGCGGCGGGACCGGAAGGGCCGTGACGGCGGCGCAGCTGCCGCCGAGAAGACCGCGTACGTTGAGCGCGTTGTCGCGATCAACCGCGTCGCCAAGGTTGTGAAGGGTGGTCGTCGCTTCAGCTTCACCGCGCTGGTCGTGGTGGGCGACGGTGACGGCACCGTGGGTGTCGGTTACGGCAAGGCCAAGGAGGTGCCGGCCGCCATCGCCAAGGGTGTTGAGGAGGCCAAGAAGCACTTCTTCAAGGTCCCCCGTATCCAGGGCACCATCCCGCACCCCATCCAGGGTGAGAAGGCTGCCGGCGTCGTCCTGCTCAAGCCCGCGTCCCCCGGTACCGGTGTTATCGCCGGTGGCCCGGTGCGTGCCGTGCTCGAGTGCGCCGGTATCCACGACGTGCTGTCGAAGTCGCTCGGCTCCGACAACGCGATCAACATCGTGCACGCGACCGTGGAGGCCCTGAAGGGCCTGCAGCGTCCCGAGGAGATCGCGGCTCGCCGTGGTCTGCCGCTCGAGGACGTCGCCCCCGCGGCTCTTCTCCGTGCGCGTGCCGGGGCGGGTGCGTAATCATGGCGCAGCTCAAGATTACGCAGGTCAAGTCCTACATCGGCAGCAAGCAGAACCACCGTGACACCCTGCGCTCCCTTGGTCTCAAGGGCATCAACACGCAGGTCGTCAAGGAGGACCGCCCCGAGTTCCGCGGCATGGTGCACACCGTCCGCCACCTCGTGACGGTCGAGGAGGTCGACTGATCATGGCGGAGCAGAACCCGCTCAAGATCCACAACCTCCGTCCCGCCCCGGGCGCCAAGACCGCCAAGACCCGTGTTGGTCGTGGTGAGGCGTCGAAGGGTAAGACGGCCGGTCGTGGTACCAAGGGTACGAAGGCTCGTTACCAGGTTCCGGAGCGCTTCGAGGGTGGCCAGATGCCCCTCCACATGCGTCTTCCGAAGCTGAAGGGCTTCAAGAACCCGTTCAAGACCGAGTTCCAGGTCGTGAACCTCGACAAGCTGGCGGCGCTGTACCCCGAGGGTGGCGAGGTCACCGTCGAGGGCCTCGTGGCCAAGGGTGCCGTTCGCAAGAACAGCCTCGTCAAGGTCCTCGGCCAGGGCGAGCTCTCCGTGGCGCTGCAGGTGACGGTCGACGCCGTCTCCGGCTCCGCCAAGGAGAAGATCACCGCCGCGGGCGGTACCGTCACCGAGCTCGTCTGAATCCATCAGGCGTCTCGATGACTTGAGCGATCCCGACCGGGGATACCCCACAAATGGGGTATCCCCGGTTGGTCGTTCCAAGGGGGGCGGTCTCGCCGGTAAGGTGGCCTGCACTGCCCACTTTTACGGAGTGCTTCTTGTGGGGCACTCTGAGCGGCAGTTGACCGTTAGCTAAGTCGTTCCTATTAGTCGAACCTCAAGACCGTCACCCTTGACGCAGTAGCGCGGGGGTCGCAGGAGGCACCGTGCTCACCGCGTTCGCCCGGGCGTTCAAGACGCCCGACCTGCGCAAGAAGCTGCTCTTCACGCTCGGCATCATCGTGATCTATCGGATCGGTACACACATTCCGATCCCCGGCGTCGACTACAGGGCCGTACAGGTCTGTGTCGACCAGGCGAGCACCAACCAGGGCATCTTCGGCCTGGTCAACATGTTCAGTGGCGGCGCGCTGCTCCAGATCACGATCTTCGCGCTCGGCATCATGCCGTACATCACGGCGAGCATCATCCTGCAGCTGCTGACCGTCGTGATCCCGCGCCTGGAAGCCCTGAAGAAGGAGGGCCAGGCGGGTACGGCGAAGATCACGCAGTACACCCGCTATCTGACCGTGGCGCTCGCCATCCTTCAGGGCACCGGCCTGGTGGCCACCGCCCGCAGCGGTTCGCTGTTCCCGAACTGCCAGGTGGCCAGCCAGATCGTGCCGGACCGCTCGATCTTCACCACCATCGTGATGGTCATCACCATGACTGCCGGTACGGCTACCGTCATGTGGCTCGGTGAGCTCATCACCGACCGCGGCATCGGTAACGGCATGTCGATCCTGATGTTCATCTCGATCGCCGCGACCTTCCCGTCCGCGCTGTGGGCCATCAAGCAGCAGGGCAACCTGGCGGACGGTTGGATCGAGTTCGGCATCGTCGTCGCCGTCGGGCTGTTCATGGTCGGCCTGGTGGTCTTCGTCGAGCAGGCCCAGCGCCGTATTCCGGTGCAGTACGCGAAGCGCATGATCGGCCGCCGGTCCTACGGCGGTACGTCGACGTACATTCCGCTGAAGGTCAACCAGGCGGGCATCATCCCTGTGATCTTTGCCTCGTCGCTGCTCTACATCCCGGCATTGATCGCGCAGTTCGCCGGTGGAAGCTCCGACTGGAAGACCTGGATCGAGAAGAATCTCGCGCAACCGTCGGCTCCGACGCACATCGTCCTTTACTTCTTCCTGATCATTTTCTTCGCCTTCTTCTACGTGGCCATCTCGTTCAACCCCGAGGAAGTCGCGGACAACATGAAGAAGTATGGTGGCTTCATCCCGGGCATCCGGGCTGGCCGACCGACCGCTGAGTACCTTTCGTACGTGCTCAACCGGATCACCTGGCCGGGCTCGCTGTACTTGGGCCTGATCGCTCTCGTGCCGACGATGGCGTTGGCTGGTTTCGGGGCAGACCAGAACTTCCCGTTCGGCGGGACCAGCATCCTGATCATCGTGGGTGTGGGTCTTGAGACGGTGAAGCAGATCGAGAGCCAGCTCCAGCAGCGCAATTACGAAGGGTTCCTCCGCTGATGCGAATCGTCCTCGTCGGGCCGCCGGGTGCCGGGAAGGGAACGCAGGCCGCGTTCCTGGCCAAAAACCTGTCGATCCCGCACATCTCCACGGGCGACCTGTTCCGCGCCAACATCAGCCAGCAGACGGAGCTCGGGAAGCTCGCGAAGTCCTACATGGACGCGGGCAACCTGGTGCCGGACGAGGTCACCATCGGGATGGCCAAGGACCGCATGGAGAAGCCGGATGCCGAGGGTGGCTTCCTGCTGGACGGCTTCCCGCGCAATGTGTCCCAGGCCGAGGCGCTCGACGAGATGCTTCAGTCCGAGAGCATGAAGCTGGACGCGGTGCTGGACCTGGAGGTCCCCGAGGAAGAGGTCGTCAAGCGGATCGCCGGGCGGCGGATCTGCCGCAAGGACTCCAGCCACGTCTTCCACGTCACGTACAGCCAGCCGAAGAAGGAAGGCGTCTGCGACGCCTGCGGCGGCGAGCTGTACCAGCGGGACGACGACTCCGAGCAGACCGTCCGTAAGCGGCTGGAGGTCTACCACACGCAGACCGAGCCGATCATCGACTACTACAAGGCGCAGGGGCTGGTCGTCACGATCTCCGCGCTGGGCAAGGTCGAAGAGGTCACGGCTCGCGCGATGGAGGCGCTTCAGCGCGACGAGGACAGCAAGTAGGAGCGCTCGTAGCTCGTACGTAGCTCAGGCCGCGGTTCCCTGTGGGGGGCCGCGGCTGCTGCGTGGGGTGGGTGCGCCGGCTCCGCCGTTGCGGTTCCCGCTCCGCCCTTATGGTTGAAGCAGTCCCCTTATCCGGTCCAAGAAAGGCCCCCGTCCCCATGGTGCAGATCAAGAGCCCCGAGCAGATCGCCAAGATGCGTGAGGCGGGGCTGGTCGTAGCCGCCATTCACGCGGCCACGCGTGAGGCCGCGGTGCCCGGGGCGAGTACCAAGGATCTGGACGAGGTGGCCCGCAAGGTGCTCGCCGAGCACGGGGCGAAGTCGAACTTCCTCGGGTATGGCGGCTTCCCCGCGACGATCTGCACCTCGGTGAACGACGTCGTCGTCCACGGCATCCCGTCCGAGGACGTCGTCCTCAAGGACGGCGACATCATCTCCATCGACTGCGGTGCGATCATCGATGGCTGGCACGGCGACGCCGCGTACACCGCCTTCGTCGGGTCCGGGCACGCCCCGGAGCTGATCGAGCTCTCCCGGGTGACCGAGGAGTCGATGTGGGCCGGCATCGCGGCCATGAAGCAGGGGAACCGTCTGGTCGACGTCTCCCGTGCCATCGAGACGTACATCCGGCGCCAGCCCAAGCCCGGTGGCGGCAAGTACGGGATCATCGAGGACTACGGCGGCCACGGCATCGGCACCGAGATGCACATGGACCCGCATCTGCTGAACTACGTCGACCGGCGGCGGGGGAAGGGGCCGAAGCTGGTCCCGGGCTTCTGCCTGGCGATCGAGCCGATGGTGTCACTCGGCATGCCGAAGACCGAGGTCCTCTCGGACGACTGGACGGTCATCACCACGGACGGCACGTGGTCGTCGCACTGGGAGCACTCGGTCGCGCTGACCGCGGAGGGGCCGCTGGTGCTTACGTCTCCCGACGGGGGTAAGGCGAAGCTGGCGGAGTACGGGATCGTCGCTGCGCCGGATCCTCTGGCCTGAGCGCCTACCGGGAGCGGTATCCGGTTGCTCGGCGGCTGCGGGCGGGTGGGGGCTGGTCGCAGTTCCCCGCGCGCCTTGCGGCGCTGCCCTTCCCCGCGCTTAAGGATCTGTCCCTTGGGGCAGGCTTCCTCGATTCGTGTTTCCGGGTGCGCTGACGTAGACTGACTCGTCGGCTCTCGTGCACCCGCATGTCTGCATGCGCCCGTAAGGGACGCAGGGGAGTCGATCAAGGTAGTCGATTCCGAAGGGCAAAGCGTGGCCAAGAAGCAAGGTGCCATCGAGATCGAGGGCACTGTCGTCGAGTCTCTGCCGAACGCCATGTTCAAGGTCGAGCTCCAGAACGGCCACCAGGTCCTGGCACACATCAGCGGCAAGATGCGTATGCACTACATCCGCATCCTCCCTGACGACCGGGTCGTGGTGGAGCTGTCTCCGTACGACCTCACGCGTGGCCGGATCGTCTACCGGTACAAGTAGATCTTGCCCCCGTCCCGGGCCTCCCGAGGCGATGGCACTGACCCGGAGAACCTCACCCAATGAAGGTCAAGCCGAGCGTCAAGAAGATCTGCGACAAGTGCAGGGTGATCCGCCGTCACGGCCGGGTCATGGTCATCTGCGAGAACCCGCGCCACAAGCAGCGCCAGGGCTGACGCACGACCAATCCCCTCTGCACCTCTATCGCAGAGTTTCGCGCGACGCGAGCTGAATATGTTCATACGCAGAATCCAGGCGAGCGATCGCCTGACACCCCCGGTTCGGAGGCCGGGGACCCAGTTCGTACCTGGTACGGCGGCTGGGAGTCGGTTCTGCGGAAGACCTCCGAAGATCACCAGGAGCCATTGAATGGCACGCGTTTCCGGTGTTGACATCCCGCGCGACAAGCGCGTGGAGGTCGCCCTCACCTACGTGTTCGGCATCGGCCGGACCCTCTCGCAGGAGACGCTGGCAGCGACCGGCGTCGACCCGAACACCCGCGTTCGCGACCTCTCCGAGGAGCAGCTCGTCGCGATCCGCGAGTACGTGGACAACAACATCAAGACCGAGGGTGACCTCCGTCGCGAGATCCAGGCCGACATCCGCCGCAAGGTCGAGATCGGCTGCTACCAGGGTCTCCGTCACCGTCGCGGCCTGCCCGTCCGCGGTCAGCGCACCAGCACGAACGCTCGTACCCGCAAGGGCCCGCGTCGCGCCATCGCCGGCAAGAAGAAGCCGGGCAAGAAGTAGTCCTCAGCGGACAACGCTTCATCAGCGGTCTTCGCTGTAGGACCGACCACCTCCCCGTAGGAGTTACTAGATGCCCCCCAAGGGTCGTCAGGGCGCTGCCAAGAAGGTGCGCCGCAAGGAAAAGAAGAACGTCGCTCACGGCCACGCGCACATCAAGAGCACGTTCAACAACACGATCGTCTCCATCACGGACCCGTCCGGCAACGTGATCTCCTGGGCCTCCGCCGGCCACGTCGGCTTCAAGGGCTCCCGGAAGTCCACGCCGTTCGCCGCGCAGATGGCCGCCGAGTCGGCTGCCCGCCGCGCCCAGGAGCACGGCATGCGCAAGGTCGACGTGTTCGTGAAGGGTCCGGGTTCGGGTCGTGAGACCGCGATCCGTTCGCTTCAGGCGACCGGTCTCGAGGTCGGCTCCATCCAGGACGTCACCCCGACCCCGCACAACGGCTGCCGTCCGCCGAAGCGTCGTCGCGTCTGACGTACGGCCGGTAGGTCTTCGGGATTCGGGCGGTACGGCGCCGTAAAGGCGCCGTATCGCCCGTACCCTTGCAGTACCCGTCCCTTTTGCCGGGGGCGGTTCCGTCGGGCGTCAAATAGCGGGCGTCCACGAAAGAAGGATCTGATCCACACATGCTGATCGCTCAGCGTCCCTCGTTGACCGAAGAGGTCGTCGACGAGTTCCGCTCCCGGTTCGTGATCGAGCCGCTGGAGCCGGG
>NZ_JBQHCX010000019.1:0-238808 GCF_052068475.1 Streptomyces sp. SD31
GTCTTCGGCAATGCCGGACAGGGCAACTACGCGGCGGGCAACGCCTTCCTCGACGCTCTGGCCGCTCGCCGTAGGGCTGAAGGGCTGCCCGCCGTGTCCCTCGCCTGGGGTGCCTGGGAGACCGGCATGCCGGCTCAGGACGACGCCGAGCGCATGGCCCGCTCGGGCATGCCCGCCATCAGCGCCGACCACGGCGTGGAACTGTTCGACGCCGCCGTAGGCAGTGACGCGGCGGCCGTGCTGCCGGTCGAACTCGGCCTCGCGGCCCTCAAGGCCGAGGGAACCGTGCGGCCGTTGCTGCGCGGTCTGATCCGCGTCAAGTCGCGCCGCAGGATCGCCGGGGCGGAGACCGCATCCGGCCTCGTCCAGCGGCTGTCCGCCCTCGACGAGGCGGGCCGCACCGCGGCGCTCGTGGACCTGGTGCGCGGCGAGGTCGCCGCGGTCCTCGGCTATGACACCACCGCCGCCGTCGACCCGGAGCGCGCCTTCCAGGAACTGGGCTTCGACTCGCTCACCGCGGTCGAGCTGCGCAATCGCCTCACCGCGGTCACCGGACTGAAGCTGCCCGCCACCGTGGTGTTCGACTACCCGTCCGCCCACCAGCTCGCGGCCTACGTCAAGGACGAACTCCTCGGCGCTCAGGCCCCGGCGGACAACCTGCCCGCCGTGTCCACTGCGGCCCTGTCCGACGACCCGATCGTCATCGTCGGCATGGCCTGCCGCTACCCCGGCGGGGTCACGACCCCCGAAGAGCTGTGGCAGCTGGTGCTCGACGGCACGGACGCCATCACCCCGTTCCCGACGAACCGAGGCTGGGACCTGGACACCCTGTTCCACCCCGACCCCGACCACCCCGGCACGTCGTACACCCGCTCCGGCGGCTTCCTGCACGACGCCGACCAGTTCGACGCCGAGTTCTTCGGGATGTCCCCGCGCGAGGCACTGTCGACCGACGCACAGCAGCGGTTGCTGCTGGAGACGGCGTGGGAGGCCCTGGAGCGCACGGGCGTCGACCCGGTGTCGCTGCGGGGCAGCCGGACCGGTGTGTTCGCCGGCGTCATGTACAACGACTACACGCAGCTGATCGGCGGCGCCGACACCGAGGGCTACGGCAGCACCGGCGCCTCGCCGAGCGTGGTGTCCGGCCGTGTCTCGTATGTGCTCGGGCTGGAGGGCCCGTCGGTGTCCGTGGACACGGCGTGCTCGTCGTCGCTGGTCGCGATGCACTGGGCGATGCAGGCGCTGCGCTCCGGGGAGTGCACCCTCGCCCTCGCCGGAGGTGTCACGGTGATGTCCACGCCGGGCTCGTTCGTCGGGTTCTCCCGACAGCGCGGGTTGTCCGAGGACGGCCGCTGCAAGGCGTTCGGCGACGGCGCGGACGGCGTGGGCTGGGCCGAGGGCGTCGGCGTCGTCGTACTGGAACGGCAGTCGGATGCGGTGCGTAACGGTCACCAGATCCTCGCCGTGGTCAAGGGCTCGGCGGTCAATCAGGACGGTGCGTCGAATGGTCTGACCGCGCCGAACGGTCCGTCGCAGCAGCGGGTGATCCGGCAGGCTCTCGCCAGCGCCGGGCTGTCCACCGCGGACGTCGATGCCGTCGAGGCCCACGGCACCGGAACGACACTGGGAGACCCCATCGAGGCGCAGGCCCTGATGGCGACCTACGGCCAGGACCGCGACGTACCGCTCAAGCTCGGTGCCATCAAGTCGAACATCGGTCACACCCAGGCCGCCGCCGGCGTCGCCGGAGTGATCAAGATGGTGCAGGCGATGCAGCACGGCATCCTGCCCAGGACACTGCACGCGGACACGCCCTCGTCGCACGTGGACTGGACGGAAGGCGCCGTCGACCTGCTCACCGACACCACCGAGTGGCCCGAGGTCGACCGCCCCCGGCGCGCGGCCGTGTCCTCCTTCGGCATCAGCGGCACCAACGCGCACGTCATCCTGGAGCGGGGACCCGCGGTGGACTCCCCGGCCGCCCCGGACACCGAGCCCGTGCGAGGCGTCCCGTGGCTGGTGTCCGCCAAGACCGAGGCGGCGTTGTCGGGCCAGATCGAGCGGGTCCGGGAACTCGACGGCGACCCGATCGACATCGGCCACTCGCTGCTCACCGCCCGATCGAGGTTCAGCCACCGCGCAGTCCTGCTCGGCGGTGTGGAACTCGCCCGAGGCGCGGCCGCCCGCAAGCCCCTCGCCTTCTTGTTCTCGGGTCAGGGTTCGCAACGGCTGGGGATGGGGCGGGAGTTGTACGACCGCTTCCCGGTGTTCGCGGAGGCCTTCGACGCCGTACTCGTCCATCTGGACCCGGCTCTGCGTGAGGTGATGTGGGGCGAGGACGAGGAGCTGCTGAACCAGACCGGTTACACCCAGCCCGCTCTGTTCGCGCTGCAAGTGGCCCTGTACCGGTTGGTGGAGTCGTGGGGCGTGAGGCCCGATCACCTGGCCGGTCACTCCATCGGCGAGATCGCGGCGGCCCATGTCGCGGGTGTGTTGAGCCTGGAGGACGCGTGCCTCCTCGTCACGGCGCGCTCCAGTCTGATGCAGGAGCTGCCTGCTGGTGGTGCGATGGTCTCGGTGGTGGCCTCCGAGGAGGAGGTGCTGCCGCACCTGACCGAGAAGGTTTCCATCGCTGCCGTGAACGGCCCGGCGTCCGTGGTCATCGCGGGTGACGAGGCTGAAGTGCTGGAGATCGCGTCGCGTTGGAAGTCGAAGCGGCTGCGGGTGTCGCACGCCTTCCACTCCCCGCTGATGGACCCGATGCTCGACGACTTCCGCGAGGTGGTCGAGGACATCAACTTCGAGGCCCCGAGCATCCCGTTCAGCACGTCGGGCGATGTGACCGACCCCGAGTACTGGGTGCGGCACGTGCGCGACGCCGTACGCTTCCACGACAACGTCCAGGCACTGGGTGACGTGGCCTTCCTGGAGATCGGCCCGGACGGTGTGCTGTCCGCGATGGTCGCCCAGCACGTGGCCGACGCGGTGGCGATCCCGGTCCTGCGCAAGGGCAAGCCGGAGGAGACCGCGGCGCTGACCGCCCTCGCGCGGCTGCATGTCGGCGGTGCCGATGTCGACTGGACGTCCTTCTACCTAGGCGGAAAGCTCATCGACCTGCCCACCTACGCCTTCCGGCGGCAGAGCTACTGGCCCAAGGTCGCCGAAGGCGCGGGCGACGTACGGGCCGCCGGTCTGCGCGGTGTCGTACACCCGCTGCTCGGTGCGGCCGTCGAACTCGCCGGTTCCGCGGGCCACTTGTTCACGAGCAGGCTCTCGCTGCGTACGCACCACTGGCTCGCCGACCACGTGATCATGGGCCGGGCCCTGGTGCCCGGTGCCGCGCTGGTCGAGCTGGCGCTGCGCGCCGGTGACGAGCTGGGCTGCGACACCGTGGAGGAGCTGACGATGGCCGCGCCGCTGGTCCTGCCCGAACAGGGCGGTGTCCAGGTGCAGGTGTCCGTAGGCATCGCCGACGACGACGGCCGACGTACCGTGACGGTCTACTCGCGGCCCGAGGACACGGACCTGCCCTGGACCGAGAACGCCACCGGCCTCCTCGCCACGGGCGGTCGGCCCGCCCCGTCGAACCCCGCGTCCGACCTCGGATCCGGCACCGCCGAGTGGCCGCCGGCCGGCGCCGAGGCCATCGACCTCGACGGCGTGTACGACCGGTTCGCCGAGGTCGGCTTCGGCTACGGGCCGGCGTTCCAGGGGCTGCGGCGGGCGTGGCGGGCGGCCGGCGCGGTCTACGCCGAGGTCGCACTGCCCGAGGGCACGGAAGCCGGCGGGTTCGGCCTGCACCCGGCGCTGCTCGACGCCGCCCTGCACACCGCGTTGCTCGGCGGCGAGGAGCGGGGCGGGAGCGGCGGATCCGCTGCGCTGCCCTTCTCGTGGGAGGGCGTCTCGCTGCAGGCCACCGGTGCCTCGGCGGTACGGGTGAGGATGGAGCGCGACGAGAGCGGGGCGATGTCGATAGCCCTCGCCGACTCGTCCGGCACTCCGGTCGCCCAGGTGGAGTCCCTGGTGGTGCGGGAGGTCTCCGCACAGCAGCTGGCGGGCTCCGGCGTCGGGCGCGACTCGCTGTTCACCTTGAACTGGACGCCCATCGCGGCGAACACCGCCTTCGACGAGCCGGTCGCGGTCGCCGGTGAGGACGCCTTCGGCCTTGCGGACAGCTTCGTCGGCGGCCGGGTCCACCCGGACATCGCCGCCGCGGACGCGGACGTGGTGCTGGTCGAGGTCGTCGCCCTCTCCGAGGACGTCGTGGACTCGGCGCACGCGGCGGTGTCCGACGCACTGGTGAACATCCAGGAGTGGCTGACCGCCGAACGGTCCGGACGGCTCGTGTTCGTCACACGGGGTGCCATCGCCGCAGCCGACGGGGATGTCCCGGACGTGGTGGGCGCCGCCGTGTGGGGCATGGTGCGCGTGGCGCAGTCCGAACACCCCGGGCGCTTCGGCCTGCTCGACCTCGACGACCGGCGCTCCTCGCTCGCCGTGCTGCGCCAGGCCGTCGCCGTCGAGGAACCGCAGGTCGTCATCCGCGACGGGGAGGTTCTGGCCGGACGGCTGGCCCCCGCGCCGCAGCCGCAGGAGGAGCAGACCTGGACCGGGCCCGTCCTCATCACCGGCGGCACCGGCGCGCTCGGCCGGATCATCGCCCGGCACCTGGTGGACCGGCACGGCGTCACCGAGCTGGTGCTGGCCAGCCGCAAGGGCGAGGCCGACGTGAGTGAACTGGAGGCGGCCGGCGCGACCGTGTCCGTGGTCGCCTGCGACATCGCCGACCGGGACGACCTGAGGGCGCTGCTCGTCCGGCACCCGGTCAGGTCGGTCGTGCACGCCGCCGGTGTCCTCGACGACGCCACGGTCGAACAGCTGACGCTGGACCGCATCGACCCGGTGCTCCAGCCCAAGGCCGACGCGGCCTGGTTCCTGCACGAACTCGCCGGCGACCTCGACCACTTCGTGCTGTTCTCCTCGGTCGCGGGCACGCTCGGCAACCCGGGGCAGGCGAACTACGCGGCGGGCAACGCGTTCCTCGACGCCCTCGCCGCCCGCCGCCGGGCCGAAGGACTGCCTGCCGTCTCGCTGGCCTGGGGCGCCTGGGACACCGGCATGCTCACCGCACAGGACGCGGCCCGCATGGCCCGCGGCGGCCTGCCCGCGCTCACCGAGGAGCAGGGCGTACGCCTCTTCGACGCGGCGCTCGGCACCGGGCTGCCGGTCCTGCTGCCGGTCCGCCTGGACCTGGCGGTGCTACGGGACCTGGGCGAGCCGGCGCCACTGCTGCGCGGTCTCGTCCGGACGAAGTCCAAGCGGGCCGTCGCCGGACAGGAGACCGCCGACTCCCTGGTGCGCCGGATGGCGGGACTCACGGAGGACGAGCGCACGGCGATGCTGCTGGAGGTCGTCCGGGGTCAGGTCGCCGAAGTGCTCGGCCACGGCGCCGGTGAGGAGATCGAACCCGAGCGCCAGTTCCAGGAGCTGGGCTTCGACTCGCTCACCGCCGTCGAGCTGCGCAACCGCCTCGGCACGGTCACCGGTCTGCGCCTGCCCGCCACGCTGGTGTTCGACCACCCGACCCCGAACGACCTGGTCGAGCTGCTCCGCTCCGAGCTGAACATCGGCGAACCCGCCCAGGGAACACCGGCCCTGCTCGCCGAACTCGACAAGATCGAGAAGGCGTTCGCCGACGCCACGGGCGGCTTCGACGAACGGTTCCACCAGCAGGTCGCCGGCCGCCTGGAGGTGCTGCGCACCAAGTGGGCGGAGCTGCGCAAGGGAGACACAGGCGGCGGGATCGACCTGGAGACGGCGTCCGACGACGAGATGTTCGCCCTGCTCGACTCCGAGTTGGGGCTGTAGCCGGCACAGAGCCGGGCCGGCCGACCCTGCCGGCCCGGTCCTAGAGGCCCTAAAGGTCCCAAAGATTTCATTGGTCCCATTGGTCCCAAAGACCCTATCAAGTAAGGAGTGCGACGCCATGACGGAGCTCGTGATCGGGATAGTGGGGCTCGGCTCGCTGGGCGAAGGGCTGGCCCGCGCGTTGCTCGGCAACGGCACGGAGGTGATCGGCGTCGACCACGACCCGGCCGTGGTGGCCCGGGTCGGTGACCGACTGGACGGGCCGCTGCTCACGCTCGGCGACAGGCCACTGCTCACCCTCGGCACCGAACCGGCCGACCTCAAGCGCGCCGACCTGGTGATCGAGGCCGTACCGGAGGACCGGGCCGCCAAGGAAGCCGTGCTGCGTGGGCTGGTCGAGCTGGTCGAGCCCGGCACGGTCCTGCTCACCACCACGTCCACGCTGTCGGTGTCCGAGCTCGCGATCGCCTCGGGGGCTCCGGACCGCGTCGTCGGCCTGCGCTACTTCCTCCCGCCGCCCGAGGGCGGCAACGCCGCGCTCGTCGAGACCGCCATGGCGGCACGGCGGACGTCCGAACTGGCGCGCAGCGTGGCCGCTCTCGCGGACACGGAGGTGGTCCCCCTCGGCGGCCGGCCGAGCGAGGTGGCCGCCGCGCTGGTCCACACATGGCTGAACCGGACCGTCGACCTTGCCGCCGAGGGCTATGCCGACGTCGAGGACATCGACACCGCCATGAGACTCGGCTGCGGCCTCGGGCAGGGCCCGTTCGAGATGCTCGATCTGATCGGTCTCGACACCGTCCACGCCTCCCTCACGGCCCTGGGCGTCAAGCCCGCCGCGCTGCTCGACCGGCTGGTGGCCGAGGGACGCCTGGGACGCAAGACCGGGCACGGGTTCCACCGGTACGACGATGCCGGTGCCCGGGTGCGGACCGGCCGTGTCACCGCCGTCACCGGAACGCCCCGCGCGATCACCCGGGCCGGTGTGGCCGGCTCCGGCACCATGGCGCGCGGTATCGCCGAGGTCCTGGCCGTCGCGGGCATCCCCACCACTCTCGTCGCCCGCACCGCGGACAAGGCCGAGGCCGCCCGGAACGCCGTCGCCGCCTCACTCGCCCGGTCCGTCAGGAAGGGCCGCATCACCGAGCAGGACCGGCTGGACATCCTCGCCCGGCTCACCACGGGAACGGACTACGAGGGCCTCGCGGACGCCGACCTAGTCGTCGAAGCCGTCGCCGAGGACATGGCCGTCAAACCCGCGGTGCTGCGCGCGATCGACGCACACCTCCCACCGGGCGCCGTCATCGCCACCACCACCTCCAGCCTGTCCGTCACCGAGATCGCCGAGCACACCGGCCGGCCCCGCGATGTGATCGGCCTGCACTTCTTCAACCCGGCACCCGTGATGCGGCTGGTCGAAGTGGTGCGCACCCGCCACACCGACCCCGATGTGCACGCCACGGCACACGCGCTGGTGGCACGGCTGCGCAAGACGGCCGTCGACTGCACGGACCGTACCGGGTTCATCGTGAACTTCCTGTTGTTCCCGTACCTCAACGACGCCGTGCGCCTGCTCGCCCGCACTGATGTCACCGTGGCCGAGATCGACGCCGCGGTCAGCACGGCGTACCCGTACCCGATGGGGCCGTTCACCCTGCTCGACACGATCGGACTCGACGTGTCGCTCGCGATCATGGAGATGCTCAGCGGGTCGCAGGGCGCCCCGGCCGAGCCGCTGCGGCAGTTGGTGGCCGCCGGCCACCTGGGACGCAAGACCCGGCGCGGGTTCCGAGTGGCCGAACAGGTGGAGTGAGACTTTTCTGTCGTCGGAGCTACGCTTGGCGACAGGACGTGGGGGGCGGCCATCGCCCGCCGAGAGGTGGTTGGGGGCGTCATGACTCAGGAGGCGTTCGGGGAGCGACGGCACGTCGCCGTCTTCAGCGACCCCGAGCACGGGCAGGAACTGCCCATGTTGGCACTGATCGAGGAACTCGTCCGGCGCGGCCACCGGGTCACCTGGGCGACCGGGTCCGAGCTGGCCGCGCGGCTGGCCATTTCGGGGGCGACGGAAGACGGTTGGGACGTCGTGGGGTTCCTCGACGACAGCAGTTCGCCGGCCGCCGTCGCGCGGGGGTACTTCGCCGACGATCTGCCGGACGTCGTCATCTACGACAAGACCGCCAACGCCGTCGCGGCGGCCATCGAGCCGAGGGCGGCCGGGGAGATCGAACTCGTGCAGGACGAGTTCGTCGACGACGAGTTCATCGACTTCCTCACCCGCTTCGGGCTGGCGTTCGTGTCCGGAGGGCCCGGGCTGTACCGGCTCGTTCCGGCGTGCTTGGAGCGCTCGGCCCGACACCGAGGGCACCGGTGACCGGCTCGGCGGAGGCGATCCGGATCAATGGTTGCCTAGGGCACTCACATTGACGCGCGTCACCTTGTGAGGTGGGGTGGTGTGCGGTTTCGGCGCGCCTCTGTTGTTCGTGCGGGAAAGTGGCTCGAATGAGTCGGGCTATTTCTGGAGAATGGGAAGAGCTTGTGAAGGCTTCCGTGCTAATCTTCGCGGCCCAGGGGTGCCGGTTCATCAAGACTTGGTGAATGACTTGGGTTGCAGTGGGTGCCTGCAGGTGCGCACGTCATAGGCGCTTTCTGTCTGTTCCCCGTCGGTCGGCGCCGCTCCAGCCGCCGAATTGTAAACTTCCGGCACCGGTAGTGATGCGAGAGGGTTCACGCGGTAACGGAGCTGCAATAGAGCGGAAATGGGCCGTGAAACCCAAGGTGGATCTTGGCGGAAAAGGAGCCTGTCGGTGCAGGGATCCCAGGGGCCGCCGCGCGGCGTAAGGGTCCTGGTGGCAGCCGGAGGGGTGTCGAGGTGTCCCCCCCCCAAGTCGCGTGGTGGGTGGGTCGATCCGACCGGCGGTGCCTGGCGGTGCACCCTCGGCGCTTGGCCGGGTTGTGGTGTGGGTGCTCACACGGTCCAAGGTCGATGGGGTTGTCGGAACCTACATCTCGCGTTGTCCCGCGGCTCTGGTGACCTGCACCTTTCTGCAGAATGTCGGGTTTCGCCCGAGTTTCCTCTGTGTGTGATGCGCCGATGAGAGCCCCAGGTTACTGACGGATAGTCATTAAGTGGTGGGATGGCTTCATTGACCCTGCGATCCGAATTTCCTTACGATCAAGCCCGGGGGATTCCTAGAATTCCTCCCGGACGGGCGTCGACTTTCCGGGCGGAGCTAGGATTCGGTACCTCAAATTTAGCTCAAGTGAGGACAGCTTTTATGCAGACTGCCGCCGCTGGCTATCTCGGAATTGACCAGTCCTCTGGTCCGGCAACGGCTACGAACGTGCCCGAAGTGGATGTGTTCAGAACGCTCCTGGACCGGTCCGGCCTCCTCCTCGCGAGCCTGGACCCCCAGATGTGCGTCGTCGAGGCGAACGAAGAGTTCGTCGACCAGTTCGGCTGCGACCGGGAGACCCTGGTCGGCAGCAGCTTCTACGACCTGCTGCACCCCGGTGTGCACGCCCCCATGCGCAAACAGTTCCAACGCCTCCTCGACGGGCGCCGCGAACGCTTCGTCGAGCACCTCGCCGGCATAGGGCCCCGGCAGGCCGTGTTCACCGGAGACATCACGGGCATCGCCGTGCACGCCGCGTGCGGCGAGCTCGTCGGGTTCGTCGTCGTCGTGAACCCGGAGGAGGCCGTACAGGTCAACGCCGTCGTCGTCGACCGCACCCGCATCCTCAGCGAGATCGACGCCCGCATCCTGGAAGGCATAGCCAGCGGCGAGTCCACGATATGCCTCGCCTCCCGCCTGTTCCTCAGCAGGCAGGGCGTCGAGTACCACGTTGGCACCATGCTCAAGAAGCTCAAGGCACCCAACCGCGCCGCCCTCGTCAGCCGCGCATACAGCCTCGGCGTTCTGAGTGTCGGCAAATGGCCGCCGAAGGTGTCGCCCGACTATGTGAAGTGACCGCCCCGGACGAGCCGGATCCGGACGCCGACGGCCAGGGCCACCGCCCAGAGCCGTCCCGGAACACCGACGCCCGTCCCCGCGCCGAACTCGCCACCCACCGCACCACGTACCACCGCTCGGTCCGTGGACTCCCAGCAGTGGCGCCCATCCGTTCCGCCGCCCGGGCCGTGCACAGCACGATCCGAAGCCCGTCCCCCCACCCGCAACCACCGCGGGCCTCGCGCGCCCTGTGGTCTCATCCCGAGCCGACGGCATCCGTCGGCTCACCTCATTCCTCCCAAGACCGGCGGTCGTGCCCGCCCGCCCGCTGTGGCACGGCGGGCGGGCCGTCGCACGTCTTTCACCCATGCGCCTCTGCGCCTCCATCTCTCCCAGCCGCTCGCTGACCACAGCGCCGCTGGACGTCGACCCGTGAGGAAGGACGAGAATGCCGGCAGCGATAGTCGCGGGACTCGGATCATGGCTCCCGCCGAGGGCAGTGACCAACGAGGAACTCACCCACAGACTCGCCACCACGGACGAGTGGATCCGCAGCCGCATCGGCGTCGCCACCCGACACATGATCGACCCCGGCACGGCGACATCGGATCTCGCCGTCGAGGCTGCCCGGCGCGCCCTGCGCTCGGCGGGCGTGCCCGGAGCGGGCGCCGTACTGCTGGCCACCACCACCCCCGACCGGCCCTGCCCCGCGACGGCACCCGAGATCGCCTCCCGCCTCGGCCTCGGCACCGTGCCCGCCTTCGACCTCGCCGCCGTCTGCACCGGCTTCGTCTACGGCCTCGCGGTCGGCGCCGGTCTCATCGCATCCGGACTCGTCGAGTCGCTGCTCGTGATCGGCGCGGACACCTACTCCACGATCCTCGACCCCGAGGACCGCACGTCCTCCGTGATCTTCGGGGACGGCGCAGGTGCGGTGCTGCTGCGCGCCGGTGATCCCGAAGAGCCGGGCGCGCTGGGCCCGTTCGACCTCGGCAGCCACGGCGAACTCGCGGACCTCATCACCGTTCCCGGCGGCGGATCGCGGCAGCGCTCTTCCCCGGCCCCGGCCGACCCGGGCGACCAGTACTTCAGGATGGAGGGCCGCGCGGTCTTCGCCAACGCCGTCGCCCGGATGACCGCCTCGTCGCAGTCCGCGCTGAAGAGCGCCGGGCTGCAGACGTCCGACGTGGACCGAGTCGTCGCGCACCAGGCGAACGCCCGCATCCTGGACGCGGTCGCCACGGAACTGCGGGTGGACCGCGACCGCTTCGTGTCCAACATCGCCCGCGTCGGCAACACCTCAGCCGCCTCGATCCCGCTGGCCCTCGACCACGGTCTACGCGACGGGGAACTGCGGGCCGGCCACCGCGTGCTGCTGACCGCCTTCGGCGGCGGCCTCACCTGGGGGTCGACATCGCTGACGTGGCCCGAGATCGCCCTCGCGGACTAGCGGGGCACCTCGGCGGGGCCGGGCATCAGCGCGGCCCCGCACCACAACTTCCCGAACAGGGCACGTACTTGCTCAGGCCCCGAGCGGCGCGTGGACTTCATCGGTCGGCGAGGTACGGTCCTCCGCCAGGGGCATGACACGCCGAAAGATCGGCACGGCGATCACCGCGACCACCACGTGCATGACCATGAGCGCGAACACGCCGAGCACGTCCGCGCCATCGAGGAAGAACACCGGAACGTCGGCGAGGAAGGACACCCCGACCACGGTCGGCACCAGCTTGCGCAGCACTGCCCGGGGACGCTCGGAACGCCGGCGGATCCGCGCCCACACGACGGCGCCCACGATCACGCCGAGGGTGGTGAGCACCACGTACCCCTTGGGCTGCAAGCCCTGGATCACCTGCGGATCCGAGCCGAGGCTCCGCGCCACCCACGACACCAGGGCATTGCCCGCGCTGCCCAGTACCGCCGCGGCGACGGTACCCAGTACGACCTGGCCGCGATGGAGTTTCTCAATGGTCATGGCACTCCCGTGTCGTCGAGGAGAAGGGGCGGTCCGCCCGACGATAGGGGCGCCGGATCTGGCATGCGGCAAGGAAGTTGCGCGCTTTGCGCTCAGAGCATCACCACCGAGCGCGGGACGTAGCCGTGGTGCATCCGCTCGAACGCCTTCTCCGCCTCGTCGAGTTGGATGGTCTCGGTCACGAACAGCATCGGGAAGTCACGCGAAGACGTCCGGCAGCGGCACTTCGAGCTTCATCCGAGCGGTGGTGGGGGACCAGGCTCGCGGCGCGGGGTCGCGGGAGCCGTCGCCATGGCGGCGTCGACGGCCGTCGCGGAGCGGCGGTCCTGCTGTTGACACGCACCAGGGCGCCTGAAACCAGCCAGTGAGCCTGAACCGGCGTCAGCCAACCGGCTTCTTCCACACCGACACATGCTTGCCGCTCTCGCTGGTGAACGGCTCGCGCGTCCAGTCCTGCCACCGGTCGCGCAGCCGGAGTCCGGCGAGGCGGGCATCAGGTCCAGCTCGGCGGGCCAGATGTAGCGGAACGGGATGGACCAGTGTTCGGCACGGCCATCGGTGATGGTGACGTAGTTGGAGTTCATCGCCTGCGTGGCGACGTCGTAGGTGTCGAACGCCCAGCGCGACTCGCTGATGTGGAACGGTACGGCGTTCTGCCCGGCCGGGAGTTTCCGCAGCTCGGGAACCATGACCTCGACGACGAAGCAGCCGCCCGGCGCCAGGTGCGCCGCCACGTTGCGGAAGCAGTGGACCTGGGCGTCCTGGGACGTCAGATTCATGATCGTGTTTGAAGACCGGATACGCCATGGAAAGGCTCTGCTCCACCCGCGTCGACGCGAAGTCCCCGATCGTCACGTCGATCGCGTCGCCGCCGGGCTTGGCGCGCAGCCGGTCCACCATGGCGCGGGACGTGTCGATGCCGTGCACCGGCACACCGCGGCCGGCCAGCGGCAGCGCGATGCGGCCGGTGCCGATGCCGAGTTCGAGCGCCGGGCCGCTGCCTGCGAGTTCGGCCAATAGGTCGACCGCGGGGCCCACCACGTCGGGACGGGACATGTCCGCCGTCGACTCGTCGTAGGTGGCCGCGATGTTCTCTCCGAAGCAGCCGTCCGCATCGATCACTTCGCGACCGTACTGCTCCTCGCACTCGCTCGCCAGCGAAGCGATCGACGAGCAGTTGTACGACGACTTGGAGGCCGTACTCGGCGAGTACGCGCACCCAGCCCCGCACGAGATCACGGCCATCGCGGAGCGTTTCCGCAAGGCGACC
The DNA here is from genome assembly GCF_052068475.1 of Streptomyces sp. SD31. NCBI lineage: Bacteria > Bacillati > Actinomycetota > Actinomycetes > Kitasatosporales > Streptomycetaceae > Streptomyces > Streptomyces sp. SD31. The sequence continues at coordinate 13,067 of NZ_JBQHCX010000019.1, forward strand.
ACCGATCTCGTGGAGATCGTTCCGTACTTGGTGCGGTGTGGCGCGCGTCCGGGACGCTGGACGAACCGGCGAACGTCTGCTGCTTGTAGTGCTTGTGGCCCTGCTTCTCGGTCAGGTACTGGGCGATCTCGGTGCCCGCGCCGGCGAAGGCCAGCTGGCCGGCGGCTCCGGTGCGCGCGAGCAACTGGCCATACCAGCCGAGCTCCTTGCGGGGGACGAGGAACCCGTCCTGGATCCGTTCCTGGCCGCCGTCGGCAGGTACCTTCACCGCACCGGCATACGCGAGGTTCCGCTCCGACAGCACTGCGTCCGCGCTCCCTCGCCCTGTGGCTGGCCTCGCGGGCAGCAGTCCTTCGCCCGGCGCCTGCAGAGCGTTGACGGTGATTCCGTCCAGCGCGAGTAGTTCCGTGGACATCAAGAGGCACGGCGTGGTGTTCCACTCGGCAAGGTGGAAGTGCTCGGCGCGCTCGCTGCCCCTGGCCAGCTGCTGGAATGCTGAGCGGTCGGCCTTGGCGGTGCGCTAGGTGGCCTTCTGGTGGTTGCCGTTGACCGTCACCACGAAGACACGAGACCGCCTGCCCGGGCGCCATGCTTCGATGAAGAAGTCGGGTCGCGGCTTGGCGCCCAAGGACGGTCGAGGGCCGGAGCGTGCGAAGCCCCCCAGGAGTATGGCTTCCGCGTCCAGCGTGGAGACCATGTGGTCCGGGAAGTGGTTCCGCACAGTGCGTTCGGCGACCGCGAGTCCGAAAGCCCGCCCCAGTTCCCGTGCCTGCATGGCCCTGTAGGAGAGTTCCGGGCTCTGGCCGTCGTCGGTGAGGGCCAGGTGGCCGCTGGGACCGGCGGCCATGGCCTGGCAATACTTCAGTCCTTGCCAGTGTTCGGCCGGCCCTCTACCGCGTCCATGACGGGCGAGGGTGGTGGCTCGCGCGAAAACGCTCAGCAGGTTCCAGGGGGTGGAGACGAGATCCTGCCGGTCGGCGCCTCCTCACGGCCCGAGTTCGGGCTTACGGGAACTCGGCTCCTTCTCGTCCTGCTTTCGTGCGCGCTGTCGATCGATGGCGGCGGCCGCCTTGTCCATGTCCGTAACCAGAGCGGCGGTCGATTTCGTACGCACGGAGATCTCTGTGCTGAGCCGGTCGAGTACCTCTTCCACAGATGCTGACACGGCTCGGCACCGTACGAGCGCAGGCATGGGCGCACGCAAGTGCGCATGGGCGCTTGCGTTGCCTCAGCAGGGTGGGCACACGATCATCGGTCCGCTTGGCAGGTCAAGAGGACGACGGCACCGTGTCGGTATATCACTGTCAGCTCAAGCCGTTGGTGACACTGAGCAACCATGCGCGGATGCCGACCGGGCCAATGGAGCGTGCTGCGATGCAGGCCGCCAGCACCGAGTCGGCACGCCACCAACCCCGTGCTGGTTCCGTGCTGACTTCGAGGGCCGGAATCATGGAAAACCGCAGGCCCTAGCCCCGATCGAATGAGTTGTCGTACCACTCGATGGTGGTGCCGATGAGGCTGGCGGCGACGATGCGCTTGAGGTTGCCGGGAGGTGGGGGAGCGGTGGTTCCGGAGGCCATGTGCGCCACTTCCTCGTGTGCGGTGGGGACGGGTAGATATCGGCACACGGTAGAAAGGCGCAGGTCAGGCGCACATGTGGTGGGGCAACATAGTTCTGGGTCTGGCTATGCGTGCGGGCTCCATGCCTCCCCGTGAAGCGGTGTGAAGCGGTGGCTCAGAGGCCCGCATAGGGCGGAAGCGACCGCTGTTCGAGAGGCGTAGTTAGTGGTGATTTGGCGGCGCCGTGCTGAGTCCCGTGCTGGTTTGGTGCTGACTGAGAACCCACGTCATCACCCGCCCACCCTTCCCGTGCTGACTTGGGGCTGACTTGGTGCTGACTACGCAGCGTTGAACTCCGGCCTTCGGGACTGATCGGGCGAGGCTCGGTAGGTGACTGCCCCCTCGTACTTGCTGCTCCCGTAGCCCGCCACTGCGGGAGCGGGTCCTCTGTCTCTTCTCCCGCGCGGAGTCGTCTTGGGCTCCATGGTGGGGACGACGTGCTGTTCATTGCCCATGCCGAAGGTGCCCAGGTTCATCTGGGCGGTGGTGATCGGGGCGGCGTTCCAGGCGTCGTTGCGAGCCTGTTTGAAAAGGGCCGTCGAGATGGGTGAGGCACCGGGAGCGGGAAGTGCGAGTACGAACGTCCCGTGGCCCCCGGCCCGCCCTGGAAAGAGTGTCTCCGGTGAAGACCGTGGCCAGTTCCTCGGCGTGGAGGCACACCGCGCCTTGAGTGTGCCCGGGGGTGTGCAGGACCGTCAGTTCTGTCCCGGCGACGATGAGACGGCGGCCGTCGGAGACGTAGCCGTCGGGATCCCGGTCGCCATCCCCCGCCCCTGGTCGCGCCACAGCTCCTCGTGCCCCACCCGGCTGCGCACGTCGCCGCACAGGCGATGGTCGTCGCCACCTACGACATGGTTGATGCCGCCACGAGTACTGAGGAACTCGCCACAGAGCAGGACACCGGCACAAGCGGCATACGACCGCTTCAGCGACAGTGCCGCCACGTATTCCAGCGCCCACACATGACAAGTTCCTGTGCCCGGGCCGGTTCCACGACAGGGCGTGAGCGGACCGGGTCCGGTGCGGTCGCGATGTGTGGTGCTCCGGCGGAAGTTCATGACTCCGTCGTCGGATGTGCGGCGCGGGTCCGTGGCCGTGACTTGGCCAGGCCGGTTGCCATGGCGTCGAGCAGGGTGAGGGCGGCGTCGAGGTGTGTGGAGTCGTGGTGGGCCGCTGCTGAGACGGCTGCGGCCCATTCCCGGCGGACGAGGGCGTAGTTGGCGCGTCCGTGTTCGGTGACGTGGACGGTGACGCCGCGGCGGTCGCCCGGGTCGGCGCGTCGCTCGATGAGGCCCTTCTGCTCCAGTCCGCGCAGGACGGTGGAGAGGTTGGTGCGCTGCAGTCCGGTCGCCGTGGCGATGCGGCTGGGCGGGGCGGCGGGCTCGCACTGGAGGTAGCGCATCACCATGCCCTCGGACGGGGAGAGAGGGATGGCCCGCTCGTCGGTGTAGCCGCGGAACTGGATCTCCCGACTGATGATCAGGATGAGGTCGGCCAGCTCGGCCCACCGCTGCTCATCGTCCGGCGCGGTCATCGGGCCCGTTGGGTGTGTCTGCTCCTCCGTCACGGCTCCAGGGTACGGGGTTGCCCGAAAGTGGTTATGACCTCATACTCATTGCGAAGCGTGTAGTTATGACGTCATAATCTCTCTGTCTTCTGGAGGCTTTCATGACGACGATCACTTCCTCCCGGCATGCCAGGGCGAGCAGGCTCTCGCCCCATGCCGCGGCCCGCGCAGGCGGGCTGCATCCGGCAGGGGTGTTCATCCTGCTGGCCGGCGCGTTCCTGCCGATCATGGACTTCTTCATCACCAACGTGGCCCTGCCCAGCATCGACGCCTCGCTGCATGCCTCGGCGTCGTCGCTGGAGCTGGTGATCGCCGGGTACGGCGTCGCGTACGCGGCCCTGCTGGTTCTCGGTGGCCGGTTGGGGGACCGCTACGGCCGCCGTCGCGTCTTTCTCGGCGCGTTGGTGGGTTTCGTGCTGGCCTCACTGGCCTGCGGTGTCGCTGCGGACGTGGGTGTGCTGATCGGGGCCCGCATCGTCCAGGGCGCCACCGCGGCCCTGCTCATTCCGCAGGTGCTGGCGACCTTCCATCACGTCCTGGAAGGGGAACGCAGGGCCCGTGCCGTGGCGTTGTACGGGGCGACCTCCGGAATCGCTGCCGTGGTCGGGCAGTTGGTGGGCGGCCTGTTGGTGAGCGCCGACATCGCCGGGACCTCGTGGCGGCCCATCTTCCTGGTCAACTTGCCCATAGGCGTGGTGGTGCTGGTCGTGGCGGCCCGCGTCGTGCCCGACACCCGTTCGCACCATCCGGTCGGCATCGACCTGCCCGGCACCGTGCTGTTCGCCGCCACGCTGACCGCCCTGCTGGTTCCTCTGACCGAGGGCCACTCGCTGGGCTGGCCGTGGTGGACCTGGCTGTCGCTCGGTGCTGCGGTCGTCCTCGGCGCCGCCACCTACGTCGTGGAGAAGCGCGCCGAGCAGCGTGGCGAGGTCCCGCTGCTGCCGCCGTCCGTGCTGCGCCTGCCGTCGATGTCACGCGGCCTGGTCATGGTGTTCGCCTTCAGCGTCGGCTTCGGCGCGTTCATGTTCGTCTTCGCCCTCACCGTCCAGAACGGCCTGCACGCCGATGCGCTGCACGGTGGCCTGGCCATTCTGCCCATGGCCCTGCTGTTCTTCGCCGGTTCCCTGCTCGCGCCCCGCGTCATCAGCCGATACGGCAGGGCGGCCCTGACCGCAGGTGCCATCGTCCAACTCGTCGGCCTGGCCTTGCTGGTGACGGTGCTGGTTGCGAACTGGCCGCATGTCGGTCTTTGGGCCATGGCCGGGCCGCTCGCCCTGGTGGGCGCCGGGCAGTCGATGCTGTTCGCCGGTCTGTTCCGCAGCGTGCTCGCCGATGTTCCCGCCCATCTCGGCGGTATCGGCAGTGGAGTACTGATCACCCTGCAGCAGAGCGGACTCGCCCTCGGCGTGGCCACGCTCGGCACGCTCTACCTGACCCTGGCTCCGCACGACGTCGCTCACGCCTTCGCCGACGTCGAGTACGTCCAGATGGGCATCGTAGCCCTGCTCGCGGTCGGCGCCGCCGCCCTGCCGCGGTTCACCGAAGGTACCTCGGCGGCCACTCCGGTCGTCGACGTTTGAGCCCGCCGCCCCGCGAGTAGGAAGCCCAGGCCGTCATGCAGGAGGCCCTATGAGCACAGTCATGGACGGTGCCGACCGTGGGCGCCAGGGCCGAAGGGAGTCCGAGGCGCAGCGTCACGTGCGGTTCGAACCGGCCCTGGCGTTCCTTGACCGGCTCTACTCGGCCGCCTTGCGCATGACCTGCCATCCGGCCGACGCCGAGGATCTGGTGCAGGAGACGTATGCGGCCCCTCGAGGTCGTCGCGGGTCATGCTGTCCATGAGTCGAACACCTTGCCGCCCCTCTCCTCAGGCTCGGGTGCCTCAGGCAGGGGCTTGCCCTCACGCTTCGCCTCGATGACTTGTGCCAATGCGTCGGTGTACGAGTGCGTCGGATCCGGAGGTGCCAGCGCCCCGTCGATCTCTTCCTCGGTAAGCTCCACGGGCGGGGGCAGCAGCTCGGCAGGGGCGCGGATCTCGTCGGGCCAGCGCATGGCGTGCAGCACGATCACGTCGTCCTTCACTCGCAGCAGGCCCAGCCGTTCACGCCCCGACCAGGCGTACTTGGCGATCGCGACCTTCGACGAGCGCGACAGGCCCTGAACAAGCAGCTGTACGGTTTCGCCGCGACCTGGCCGTTCGCCTGCAGGTAGTAGCCCTCACCGATACGGATCGGGTCGATCGACTCCAGCGGCATGAACGCCTCGATCTCGATCGCCTTCGCGGTCGGCAGGGGCAGCTCCCTCAGCTCCTCATCACTGATCGGTATGACCTGCTGCTTCGTCAGCTGATAGCCCTTGCCGATCTCAGCGTTCGCGACCTCACGGTCCTCGACCTCGCAGTGCTGGCTTCGTTGATCTCTAGGAACAGCATTTGTCGACCGGTTCCGGAGGCGGTTGGTGATCACCCAGCTCGCGGATGTCGATGACAAGCGACGGCGGCATTGTCGTGTCTGGGGATGCGGGACGGCCAGCCGCCCGGCAGGGCGGCTGGCCGTCGAAAGTGGGAGTAGTTGCAGAGGTCGACCGGAAGGGAGACCGGGGGCGGTTCAGGCCACGTATGAAGCTCGATGCGGTCGGCTTCGTTCGTCTCGTGCGGCGGTCCTCGTGGGCCGCCCCGTGCGTGCGGACGTTGTGGCCCGCGTGTAGATGATGGGGTTGGCGGCTCGGTGCAGATCAGCGAAGCAGCCCACCCCGCTCAGTGAGCCGGTCGCCCGCTCGGCTGGTATTGCTGGCCTTGGTGTGTTTCCGGCCTTCGGTCGGTCCGCCTGGTCGGGGGCAGCGGGTCCCGGGACTCGCGGCGCCGGGACCACCTTTCCTGCGGACGGAGCCGGGCCTACAGGTAGTACCAGTCCACGGCAGTGTCCATGCCACCGCTTCCGTAACTAATGACGGAGACGGTGATGACCGGGTTGCCCTTGGTCTTGCCGCCCACATACCAGCACTTGAGGTACTTGAAGCCGCGCGCGGGCGGGCACGACTGGTCCGAGCGATAGCCGACCTTCCGGCCGTTGATCGTGTGCACGCTGGCGCCGATGAGGTGATCGCTGTCCCAGTACGAGTTGGAACCCGCGCTGCCACAACTGGTGATCTGGCTGCCGCTTCTGCTGTTGTTGAACCAGTCGCTCGCGGCGCAGTTCGCCAGCCTCTTCACCTCCGTCGAGCGCCAGCTGAAGTCGCCGCTGTACGACATGGCCGCCTGGGCCATTCCGGCGTTGAAACCGACCAGGACGGTCGCGGCGGCCGCCACCGTGCCGATGCGGGCCGCGGTCGTCTTCACCGCGCGCGAGCGCGTGGAAGCTGTTGCAGTCATTTTCGTTCCTTCTGTGCCTCGGGGGATCGGACAGAGCTATTGAGACTTCAAGAACCCACCGGCTCGTGGCCAAACGCGGAACGGACCCTGTCGAATGAATGAGAATGAACTTCATTTCTGATCACCTCGGTGTGGGACTGACTGTGCGGACAGACCGGAGCGGGTGGTATGCGAGCCGGCGCGAGGGCCAGCCGGCCTCCGGGGGCGGCCCGCCATGTCCGGGGCCGCCGTTGGCCATCGCGGAGCGACGCTCGAGAGATCCTCGGCTGTTCGCCGGAAGGGATCCGGCGGACATCGTCTGTCAGAAGCTGTGCACAAATTCCCGCTGGGACATCGAGCGGTACGACGCCGCCCGGGATCCCGTTGCGTGACCTGTACCCGGGAACATCTCGTTCCGCCCCGCAGCGTGGGGTAGCACCCCTACAGTGGCGACATGAACATTCGCTGGAAGGGCGAGATCTGGTCCTTGATGCTGGTGAAGCGGCCTGACTGGACGTCCCTGTCCAACTCCAGCACGGTCGGTGCATTCAGCAGTCTTCTGCGCGGCAGCGGCAACAATCTCGTCGGGCACGCCGACCTGTTCCCCGCGGGACGCGTTGTCGCGGGCATCGTCGGCGCCACGGCGGTGACGTCCGTCGCGGCCACCGTCGCCGCCATGAAGGTCAAGAGCCGGTTCGACGACCGCAAGGCGAACCTGCGCACCGAGGAGGCCGCGGACGTCGCCGAGGAGACGTCCCAGAACACCCCGGCCGTGGTCGAGGTGTCAGACGTGTCCGTGACCCCTCCGATCCCTGTGTGACCGTCAGGCAAAGCGTCGGCGCGGCCCGTTGCAGATCCGCATGACGCACAGGCCCGCGCCGTAAGGCGGCGTCCTTGCTTGCCCAGGCAGATGCGCTGCCCCGGCCCGGACCTGGAGGATCATTCACAGGCACTGACCGCGCGGGCACGCTCCAGGCCCTCCCTCCCGAGCCGAAGGCGAAGGACTGGAGCGATCTTCGTCAGGTTGTGCGGTGCGGATCACCCGCACCGTTCACCTCCTCACAGCCCGCGTGCGGCAAGATCCGCGAGCCGGTCGAAGGCCTCGGCAAGGCCGTCCCGGGGTGTAAGCAGCGCCTTGCCAGCGGCCTCGCGGACCCTCATGTCCGAGGGAATCTCGCACAATGCCGTGATGCCCGCCTCTGCCAAGTGCGTTGCGACGGCTGCAAGTTGCTCTGCGCTTCCTCGGTCGTCCCGGCGCACCTGGTTGCGTACGAGGATGGTGGTGCCCTTCGGGGAGAAGCCGGTGGACTTGACGAGCCGAGATGACGTCAGCGGCGATCGCCTCCGGTGCGCGGGGGCACGGGGCGGATCTCGATGCGGTCTTCCCAACCCGCGGTCAGATCCTGGCCGTTGGCCGCGGCTTCCGCGCAGTGGTCCTTTCGCGCGCGCCGGATGGGCGGCGTGCGTGGGGTGCGGAAGGAATGGTCGGGTCAGTCTCGGGCGCCTGCCGCCTGTGCCTCGCGCAGCTCCTGCACTTCACCGGTGTCCACCCGGTAGAACCAACCGTGCAGGCTCAGCCGGTCCTCCGCCAGGGCTCGTTCGACACAGGGGTACCGGAGCAGCTCCGCCAGTTGTGCGGCCACGTGGAGGTGCACCCAGGTCCGTGAGCAATTGTCAAAAGCTGTGGATCAGTAGCTCTTCACGTTGCCTCGTGGTGCAGGTGGATGAGCCCTTGGATGCAGCCCAGGCGGGCCCGCAGGGCGGGGTCCGGGGTTGAGGTGGTGGTGAGCAACAGCACCTGGGCCGCCGGGTGTTCCGGAGCATAGAGGTCGTCTTCACCGCCGTCGCCAGGGATCGAGTTGGGCTGGATCTCGGTCCGCCCGTTGGGGCTGCTGGCGAGGTGGTAGACACCTCGGTAGTCGCTGTCGCGCTCGGTGAAGACCAGTCCGAGGCGGTCGCTGACGAGCCGGACCAGTTCGTCGGCGGTGTGGGTGTTGGTGCCGTAGGTGTGGTGGTCGGTCATGGTGCACCAGACCCTATGCCGCGACGGTGGCGGGACGCTCGACCAATTGCCCGCGTTCGAAGCGGGCCCCCGGCACGGACGAGCGCGGCAAGGTGGGGTGCGTTCACGGCCCGCCACCGTTGCTGGGCGGACTCGACGAGTTTGAAGACCATGGCCAGGGCTGCAGTGCGGGAGCCGGCGCCGCGGGTGACCTTGGTGCGCAGGCGGACGGTGGCGAAGGTCGACTCAATGGGGTTCGTGGTCCGCAGATGGATCCAGTGCTCGGCCGGAAAATCGAAGAACGCCAGCAGTTCCTCCTGAGCGTCGGTGATCTTTTTGACCGCCTTGGGGAACTTCGCGCCGTAGAGCTTCCCGAACGTTTTGATCGCCTGTGCCGCGTAGTCGCGGTCCTCGGCGTTGTAGATCTCCTGGATGGCCTTCTTCGCGCCGGACTGCGCGGACTTCGGCATCGAGTCGAGGACATTGGCCGTTTTGTGAACCCAGCACCTTTGCTCACGGGTTTCGGGGAACACCTCGGCCAGGGCCTTCCAGAAGCCCAGCGCCCCGTCGCCGACCGCAAGGACCGGGGCGCGCATGCCCCGGCGGGCGCAGTCGCGCATCAGGTCGGCCGACGACTCGGCGGACTCGCGGTAGCCGTCCTTGAGCGCGACCAGTTCCTTGGAGCCGTCGGCACGCACGCCGACGAGCACGAGCACGCACGCCTTGGTTTCCTCCAGGCGGACTTTGAGGTGGATGCCGTCGGCCCACACGTAGACGAAGTCGACCTCCGAGAGATCGCGGTCCATGAAGGCGGCGTGATCGGCCTGCCACTGCGTCGTCAGCCGGGTGACCGTGGCCGGGGAGAGCCCGGCCGCGCTGCCGAGGAACTGCTCCAAGGCGGGCACGAAGTCGCCGGAGGACAGGCCGTGCAGGTAGAGCAGCGGCAGCACCTCGCCAATCCTCGGGGACTTGCGGCACCAGGGCGGCGGGATCGCCGAGGAGAACCGCTTGCGCTCGCTCGCCTCGGCGTCGACGCGCTTGTCGTTGACTCGCGGCGCCTTCACCTCGATCGCGCCGGCCGTGGTGGTGACCTGCCGGGGCTGGTGGTAGCCGTTGCGCACAACCAGGCGACGGCCACGCTCATCGCGCTCATTAGCCAACTCGGCTATGTAGGCGTTGACTTCGGCCTCCAGCGCGGCGGCCAGCATCCTTCGTGCGCCCTCCCGGACGATCTCGTCGATCAGGGAGGAGCCGTTGGCGGTGCTGCCGTCGTCGTTCACTACGCTGAGCACGGACGTGCCTTCCCGGCCGGTGCTGCGAACACCGGTCTTGCTCGGTGACCAATCGATCAATCACCCGGGAAGGTACGTCCTCCCCGAGCTGATCCACAGGTCTTGAGCATTGCTCCTCGTGCGTTCCGCTTCACGTCACGGGTAACGGGGTGCATCCGCCCCGTCTACGGTCGGCAGAGGTAGAACAGCTCGGGGTCGCCCTCATCGAGGCCGTGGAGAAGGCCGACCGGGCTCCAACCGGCTCGTTGAAGCAGTCGCTGCATCGGCTGGTTGGAGACGTTGGTCGAGGTGAAGAGCTTGGGGGTCGTGCACGAGGCAGCCACGGCGTTCAGCAACCGATGACCAACGCCTCTGCCGCGGGCCGATGGGGCCACCATCAGCATGGTGACAAAGCCCTGTTCGAAGAACGTGTACTCAACCACGCAGTAGCCAAGCAGGCCAGACGCGTCCTCCGCTACGACCACCAAGCCCTGCTGGCACCACTTTCGGATGCTCGCCTGCCGCCCTACGTCACCTTCGACCGCGACCGCGTCGATCACAACCAGCGCGTCCGATTCTGACTCACTCGCGCGGCGCACAACGAACTCGCCGAGGTCCACTGAATCGTCCATGAGCTCATGCTGTCAGTTCGCTCCAGAAGCCGTCCTCCCCCAGTCGTCTATCGCGGACCAGGTCGTAAGAGGTCGCGCGGATAGATGGCCGCTGGGGCGGCGTTGAGGGCGTGTACTCCAGCTAGGCTCAGAAGATCACCGGTTACAGACCGCTATGAGGGAGCCATGGCCGTGACCTACTTGATGCTCGCGCGGCTACCTGAAGGGGGCTTGGGCGCCTTCGATGCTTATGAGAGCGCTGTCCTGCCCCTCCTTGCCGAGCATGGAGGGCGTCTTGAGCGCCGACTGCGCACTCTGGACGATCAGGTCGAGGCTCACCTCATCACCTTTCCCAGCAGCGAGGATCTCGCTGCCTTCCGGGCGGATCCCCGGCGTTCTGCCGCTGCACCACTGCTGGAGTCGTCTGGGGCAGCGGTCGAACTGCTCGCGGTGCGCGACGTTTAGATGTGGCGCGGACGACGGTGCGGTCATGGTCGGCGGTTCGAGCGTTCGTCCCGAATGCGTCGACGACGGTGGCGCGCCGCTTGTAGCAGCGGGCGAGCCGGTAAGGCGTTTCCTGCCGGCCCTTGGTTGGAGGATCGTCTCCGGCTGACTAGCACTGCGGCTTTCGCACTCCGCCGGTGTCCCCGGCGGCGGACCACTGTACGATTTTGAGCGCGTTCAAATATGGTTAAGGTTCGGCCGAAGGGGAGGGGTTGGTGTGGGCAGACAGTTGTGGCGCTCAATCGCCTTCGTAGGGGCGGTGGTGACGCTGACGGTGTCCTGCGGCTGGGCTGCGGCGATCCACGCCGCAGAGGTCTCAGCGGATCAGGTTGAGGGACGATGGGCAAGCAAGGGCAGCGCATCCCTGACCTTTCACGAGGATCACACGTTCACCGCCGAGCACTTCGACGAGTTGCCCGTCTCATCAGACTGCACGGGGCCTTCGGCCTTGTCATCTGGCCGCTGGGCGTTCTATGCCCCCGCGGAATCCGGCCAGATCAACGCCGCTGACGAGAACACCACACGCGGCACTGTGGTGTCGCTGATCTTCTCCGCTGGCGACTGTGAGGTGGACGCTTACCTCTTCGGTGACGAAGACGACCCTGTGATGTGTCCGACCGGGGACCCCGATGCCGGCTGCCCTAGCGACGGCTACCTCCGCCGAAACCAGGCCACGGCTTCCCGCTCCTGAAGCGGCCGAACTCGGCCAGTCGGATCAGGTCAGCAGTACCGGCTTCCGTAACAGCGTGAAGCCCGCGCGGCCGAACATCTGGCGCTTGAGCATCTTGATCCGGTTGACGTGTCCTTCGACGACGCCCGAGCTCCAGGGCAAGGTGAGTCCGGCGATGACGGCGTCGCGGTCGCGGGCGATGCCCGCGGCGAGTGTATGGAGGCTGGGTAGGTCGTCTTTGCGGACGGCATCGAGCCACTCGGGCAGCCGTTCGCCCTGGCGCTCGGTGAGCATGGTCGCGAAGGACCGGACGTGGCCCAGGAGGGCGTCGCGTTCGGCGCAGTTGGCCAGGACGGTCTTAAGTCGGAGCCGTTCCATCTCGGTGATGGAGTTCGGGAGGCTGAGGATCCACGTGGTGACCACCCGAGGTGCCGGCGCTGTGCGGCAACTGGGCGGGGTGAGGTGCGCTTCTTCCTGATGTAGCCGCTGACGATGCCGTAGCTGCCCTTGTAGCCGAGTGGGACGACAGGCGCAATCTGCTCAGCAAGGCTCGTCATGCTCAGACCAACGAGTCACATCGCCGAACGAAACGAGTCTGAGCTCGGGGCGGGTGGGGACTCAGGTGCGGCATCGCATTGGCATGGCGCAGGATGGCCGGCGTGAAACTGACCTTCCCGTGCGTGTGCTGCGGCCATCTGACCCTGGGCGAGTCGCCCGGCTTTTATGAGATCTGCCCAGTGTGCTTCTGGGAGGGCGATCGCGTGCAGCTGCGCTGGCCCAACTGGGTCGGCGGCGCCAACCGGCCTTCACTGATTGAGGCTCAGGCCAACTTTATGGAGCTCGGAGCGTGCGAGGAGCGGTTCGCGACCAAGGTCCGACCGCCCCGGGATGACGAGCCGCTGGATCCGAACTGGCGCTCCATCGATCCGGAGCACGACGACTTTGAGCCCCGGGGCACGGGAGGCACCGTGGCCCGACGACGGCACGGTGCTGTACTGGTGGCGTTATCGCGACACCGGATCCTGGCGTCGTGGCGGTTGAGACGAGCTGGCTTGCTCGTCGAGACGAGTCCGCCTCAACCGCCGTTATGAGCGCAAGCCGACGGGCTTCCTTGCCTTCGCCGCCATAGCCACCAGCCTGATCAGCTACCGAAGACTCACCAAGTGAAACGACGTCTAAGACCGTGTTTTACGTGGTGAGGCGGACGTTGCTCCGGTATGGGGCAGGGAACGTGGAGCTGGATCGTGCCGGACGGGCTGTGGGAGATCGCAAAGCCGCTGATCCCACCGTCGAAGGTGCGGCCTCAGGGCGGCGGGACCCAGGACACGCCTGATGAAACGCTGTCCGCGGCGATCATCTACGTCCTGGTCAGCGGCTGCGCTTGGCACCAACTGCCGCCCTGCTTCGGCATATCGAAGTCGACCGCCCACCGCCGGTTCCTGATCTGGTCGAGAGCCGGCGTCTGGGGCCGTCTGCACGAGGCAGTACTGCACAGACTCGACGCTGCCGGCCTCATCGACGTCACCCGTGCAGTCCTCGACACCGCCCACGTCAGGGCTAAAAAGGGGGCGAACACACAGGTCCGAGCCCCGTGGACCGGGGCAAGCCGGGTTCCAAGACGCACATCCTGTTCGGACGCGAACGGACTGCCTCTCCTCGTCGGTGTCTCAGCCGGCAACACCCACGACAGCGAAGGGCTGAAGCCCATGATCGAGGGGCACCAAACGAAACACGACCCCCATCGAGGTCGGTACTTCAAGCCCCAGCGTCTACACGCAGACAAAGCCTACGACCGCCCGGACCTGCGGAAATGGTTACGTGGCAAGCGCATTGGAGTCCGGATCGCCCGTAAAGGCATTGAGTCCAGCGAACGGCTGGGCCGCCGCAAGTGGGTGATCGAAAGGACGATGTCGTGGCTGTCCGGCTACCGCAGACTCAGCCCCCGCTACGAGCGGAACCCCCGCAACTACCTGGCTTTTCTCGGTCTGGCCGCAGCCACTGCTGCTACAAACGACTCGTCCGCCTCACCACGTAGGAAACGGTCCTAACACCGCTTCGCTGATCTGGCAAACATGCAGATCAAATGGGGTCTGACTCTTCGGGGTCAGACCCCTTGATTTCTACCGTGCTGGGTAGGTGCTGGATTTTCTGACCTCTCGTCACCTTTCATCACCCCTCATATCCCTACCGTGCTGGATTCGTGCTTGATGCCGACGAATCGCGCGGGCACCACGGGCGTGCGTGCCGTTCGGCGAGGGCCACCAACCCAGTCGACCGGGCCTCCAGCACACGTTCTTCACATGATTAACGCCCGTTGCGGAAACAAATCTCCGCCTGCCCGACGTTGTCGATCTCCGATGCGATAACGGGGGGTGGTCGGCTTGAAGCTGTTCCGTACGGACACAACGAAAAGCGGGCGTGATCTCAACCAGCGGCTCACCGGCAAACTCGCCCGCACCCACACCGAGCTCACGCAGCTCAAGGGCGGGAGTCGCGCCGCAGCGCGGCGTACAACTCGACCTTCGACTGGCCAGGCGGCATCGGGGGTGCTCCTTTACTGAGCACATCCAACCCGCACCGATGAGAGGGCGCAAGCGTCCTGCGAGCAACCGCGCGGTCCGGCCAGGGATTGAGAGTCCGGTGTTTATACCTTGCTCGCGACCACCATGTAGTTCTCGGCCTCAAGATCGAACGTGCTCAGTTCCGTCTGGAGTCCGACCCGGTGCAGCTCGACTTCGAGTTCCTCGTACCGGTAGGGCCAGCAGGACAGCAGTTCCGAGCGGACAAGAACCAACCCGGTCGCATCAACTTGCGCGATCGCAATCTCGATGTGGTGCTCCTCCTCCCAATGCGGCGCAATCTCCCAGCGGTAGACCACGACGGCATCGCGACCGTTCCGGCGGACGAGTCGGTCACTGATCTCCAGCCGGGAACCTCTGGCCCTCACGAGTTCCCAAGTGCGGGATGTGAGTACCAAGCGCCCGCCGGGGCGCAGAAGCCGTGACATCGACTCCAGAGCAGCGCCCCTGCCTGTCGCGCCCGTGGCATGGTGAAGCGAGTTGCCAACGCAGAACACCATGTCGAACGTGTTGTCCTGGAAATGGTCGGGCAACTCTTCCCAGTTCGCCCGCATGGCCCGGACGGATGCCCCGAACTCCTCAGACAACTCGCCAGTCCGGCGAACCATCGCCTCGCTGGCGTCAGTTGCGACAACCTGCATGCCACGACCGGCGAGGCCAACCGCCAACTGTCCGGTTCCGCACGAACAGTCGAGGACGTGAGCGTTCGACGGCAGGAGATTGAGGACGTCGTCGAACGACGCAGCGAACTCGGCTGGAGGCAACTTTGCATCCGAGATGAGCCATTCGTACACCCCGGCAAGCACGTCATAACCTGTCACAACCACCACCTCCGTCACGCGGCAGACTCACGGTAGGACGTCAGTCCATCAGCGGAGCAAGCCGGGCACCAATGGTTTTCGCAAGGATGGCTCTGACGGTGTTTGTGGATTGTCAGTTGTCCGTCTGAGTGGATGTCACCGGCTGGTTAGCTGGGAAGTTGTTCGTGAGAAGTAGTGTCACTCGCGGAGTTGCGGTGGCAAGGTGAATGTGCCCAGTGAAGGTCGAGTTGTATGCCGCGCTGCGGCGTGACGCTCGCGAGGGCATGTCGAACCGGGCGCTGGAGCGCAAGTACCGGGTGGGCTGGCGGACTGTTCAGAGGGCGCTGAATTCGGCGTGGCCGCAACCTTGGGAACCGGCCACCCTCGGCCTGAGCACTTACGGATCCTGGCTCGGATACCCCCGATGCCGCCGGGCAGTCCAGGCCAGTTTCGTGAGTCGGGGCACCGTCACCCACAGGGACGAACTGGGCGGCCCAACATCGACGCCCGCCAACCGAGACAGACACCCGAACCTCCCGACAGGCCAAACACGTCAGCGGCCCTGCGGGAGCGAGACACCGGAAACGGTGGACACGGCCTTCGCCGCGTTAACCGGGATGTGACGGGGCTGGGGCACCACGGTACGGGCGACCTAGGTCGTGTCTGACAAATGATCTCTGCGAAGCTTCGGTGTCCGAGGCCGAAGGAGGGGGCATGGGGATTGAGCTGGAACTGCACTCTGGGCGACCAACGCGAAAGGGGTCGTCCCGGGACACCTTGCTGCGGGGCTCTTACGAGCACGGTGAAGCGTTGGCGAGGGTGCTGAGCACCCTCAACCGGCATGGCTCGGGCAAGCTCGGCTGGGTAGATCCGTACGGTGACACGTTGTTCAACGAACAGGAAGCTCAAGTCGCCTACCAGGAAGTCGTCACCCTGACACAGGGGTGTACTGACGACCAGCAGAAGGCGGCTCTGCTTGACCTTGCCGAGCTCCTTGAAGCGTGTGCGGCGACGCCGGGCAGCTACTTGTGGTTCATGGGTGACTAGCCATACCTGATCATTGCTCTTGTGGCTGGCCGGGGTGAGTTGACGGATGTGGCGTGGGAGCGGACAGGCTCGCTGCTGCCGCGTGTTGGTGGTCGTGGGCGGCCGTGGCGGGATCACCGCCAAGTGGTGAACGGCGTGCTCTGGCGGTTGCGGACCGTGGCACCCTGGCGTGACCTGCCCGAGCGTTATGGTCCCTGGAGACCGTTTACGAACGCTTCGCCCGCGGGGAGACGGACGGAACCTGGGCGAAGCTGCTGGAGCACATGCAGGTCAAAGATGACGCGGTGGGCATGGTGAAGTGGACCGTGTTGGTGGACTCCACCATCAACCGTGCCCACCAGCACGCCGCCGGAGCCCGCAAAAAGGGGCACCGGCTCAGGATGAACTGGAAGATCCGCCACATCCGACGCCTGGTCAGGCGCTCGGCCGGTCCCGAGGCGGATTGACCACCAAGGTCCACCTCGCGGCCGATGGCCGCGGCTTGCCCTTGGCTATCGTCGTTACCCCGGGCAACGTCAACGACTCAACGGTATTCGACACGGTGCTGGACGCGGTGCGAGTGCCCCGCCTTTCCGCAGGCCGCCCCTGTCGCAGGCCCGCGACGGTCATCGCCGACAAGGCGTATTCGTCACGGACCATCCGGACCGGCTTACGACGTCGCGGCATCCGAGCGGTCATCCCTGAACGATCCGACCAGATCGCCAACCGACGGCGCCGAGGACCGGTCGGCGGGCGGCCGCCGGCCTTCGATGCAGAGCGGTACAAGGCCCGCAATGTGGTCGAACGATGCTTCAGCAGGCTGAAGCAGTTCCGGGCTGTGGCTACCCGCTTAGACAAGTTGGCCGCCCGCTACCTCGCTGGCCTTCGACTCGCATCGCTCGTCCTCTGGCTCCGTGAAACGTGATCGTTTTGTCAGACACGGCCTAGAGGTGCAGTTGCGCACGGAGCGGGACCTGGAACGGGCCCAGGACCTTTTCTGGCTCGGTGGCGTCGGCAACGGTGCACATGGCACCCCCGGCACAGGCAGCGGCACCTGCTGAAACAACCGACCCCAGCTCCACCGGGTACAGCAGCGCGTCCCTCGTACGGGTGAGCCCCCACCAGTACGGCTGCGGCCGCGAAGTCCCTTGGTGACTATGGGAGTTACCGAACTCAAGGAGCGTTCATGGGTGTTCCCATCATTGGCGGGTTGATCGATAGCGTGATCGGCATCGTAAGTGGCGCAGTAGCCGGCATCGCGCCTCAGGTTCTGGCCCTCGTGGGTGGTCTGGGCGTGCCGGTGTGAGTGACTTGGGCATGCCCTGACGGTTCGACGTCATTGAGCGTGCATGGGGGCCGGCCCGTCTCCGGGCACCTTGCCCCGGCGGTGACGCAACGCAGAGCATTGTGGAAAAGGTGTGGCTCCAGCCGAGCCCATTCCGCGACCGCAAAATCAACTCGCCCCACAGGGGACGGAATTATCCGCTACCGGACCGTCACCCGATCCGTCGGACAGGCCCTAATGGCTGAGCTACTTGTACTCCAGGCCATTGGACGTAGGGGTCATCCGAGCAGCCCACTGGGCGGCTTGGCGAGTGCACGGCGTTCGGCGAAGGGCAATGGGTGCCTCGCAGCGGTGGTGAAGGCAGCAGGTCCTTCCTGATTGTTGGTGAGGGCGCCAAGGAGGACGGCCTGGGAGACCACCAACAGGCAGCCGTTTTTCTCGGCTGCGGCGTGGAGGAAGCCGGCACAGCGGGTAGCACGGATATGGAGTTCGGTGAGGCTTTCCCCGTCGCCGCAACGCAGAGAGGGGTCCGCTAAGAACTCGTAACACGATCTTGCTAGCGTGCAGCGGCTGGTTAGGGGCGCTGTTGAGTAAGTTGCCGCTGCCGGTGCCAAGGTCGTTCACAGGCCACGCCGGACTCATGCCGGGATGAAGCTCGGCCACCAGGGTGGGACGTTGTCCGGGCACAGCGGGGCGGGGTAGGAGTCTGGCATCCCGAGCCATGTGACAAGGAACCAGGTGAACCACACGGTGAAGATGAGCCCTGCAGTCAGGGCTGTCCTGCGATGACGTCTTCCGAGGGTGCTGTGCAGGATCACCCACGGAACCGCGGCAGCGATCCATATGAGAGGCGTAAGAAACAGCAGAGTCATGCCGTTGGCTGCTGCGCTGCTGCCGATGTCACAAGCAGTCCATGCCCTCCCGATCGCGGCAATGGTCACCACCGCGGTCAGCCCACCGACTAGGACACAAAAGCCAGTTCCTCTGAACCTGCGGCTCGGAAGACTCGACGGCTCTGCTTCCACGATCATCTCCCTTGCTTCGCCGTGGATGCGGAGAGTACCAACGGTCTGAAACAGCCCGCTGGGGCCCTGGCCTGCCCTGACACCGGTCAGTCGTTCTTGGGCTTCCGAAGCCGTCGCCAGCAGATGAGGCTGCAGGCGAGGGAGACGAAGGCGTCGTGCAGTTCGGTGCGGCGTTCCCAGCGGACGGCGAGGCGTTTTGAAGTGGTGGAGCAGGGCGAAGGTCTGCTCGACAACGTAGCGGAGCTTGCCCATGCCCTTGATGTTCGGTGATCCCTTGCGGGAGATGACGGGCAGGATCCGTCGGCGACGCGACTCGTCGCGGTGAGTGTTGGAGTCGTAGCCCTTGTCACCGAGCAGAGCTTCGGGCCTGCGGCGGGGTCGGCCGGGGCGGCCCGCGACGGGCGGGATCCCGTCGACCAGGACGAGGGTCTGGGTGACGTCGTTGACGTTAGCCGCGGTCGTGATGACTTTCAGCGGGGTGCCGCGTCCATCGCAGATCAGATGGTGTTTGCTGCCCGTTTTCCGCCGCCGTATTCGTGTCGCCATACCGTAGGAATCCGCAGGTCAGTGGCACATGTGGTGGGGCACCATAGTTCTGCGTGCGGAGGTGCGTGCGGCCACCATGACGGCGCCGCCGGAGCCTTTACACGGGCCTCAATTGGGCCCGCGAGAGCGCCGCCCGAGTCACGCTATTGGGTAGTTGCAACTCAAGTTGGAACTGTCCCAGCAAAAGACGCTGATCACGCATGCCCGCACAGGGGTTGCGAGGTTCCTCGGAACAGATCGCACTCCGTGTCCCTCGGGAGATAGTCAAAGCCAAGAGCGCCCCTTACCTGTTCCGCGGCAAACCGCGAAGAGGAAGGCTCTGATCAACAGCAGCGACCATGCCATCGTTGCAACGTTCGGAGCCGTCTACCGGGGCATCGTCCAGTACTACCTGCTCGCCGGAGATGTCTTCCGGCTGCACCGGCTGCGATGGGTCATGGAGACCTCCGTGCTCAAAGCCCTTGCGGCCCAGCACCGTTCGTCGGCGTCGAAGATGGCAGCGAAATACAAGACCAGAATCGACACCCTGAACGGGCCCCGCGTCTGTTTCGAGGCCCGCATTGAACGGAAGAACAGGAAACCACTGGTGGCCCGGTTCGGAGGAATCCCTCTCCAGCACCAGCGATCGGCGAAGATCACCGAACCGATGGCCGGTCTGGGTGGACTATCCGCACGAAGAGCTGATCACTCGGCTCCTGGCGCCGGATGGCCGCCGTCCGATGGGCCGCGCGTCATGCTGGATCGGCGTCGCAAGACCGTCGTGGCCTGCGATATCTGTCATGACCGAATCCATCAGGCCCAAGCGGCCAGATTATTCACGCCGTAGTCACGGGAGAGCCGGATGACCGAGAAATCGTCATGTCCGGTTCGGCGGGAGGCCGCGCGGAACAGGACCTGCTACGGCAGACACCTCGCCGCGCGGCCGACCCAACTTCCTGACTGTACGGCTTCCGCCGTCTACGGATCCGATGGAGCGACGCGACGACATCCAAGAGGCCCTCCTCAAACTCGCCGTTTGCCTGATCACGCGTTGGCGCGTCCGTAGGCTTTGTCAGGGCCAGCGGGCGGACGTCTCCCTGCGCACGCTCGGGCGGCGAGCGTGAAGGCTGCACACACCTTGGTCAGTCGCGAAGGACCATCGGCGCCATGTCGGGACACCGCACGCCCTGTTTCCCGAGCGGTGCCCCGACACGTTCCGGTCAGACGCGGCGGCGGGTGAAGCGCTGGTTGGGGTTGCCGGTGTAGGTCCACTGGGAGATGCGGGCGCCGTCGGCGGTCGAGTACTCCCAGACGTCCATCGCCAGGCCGGACTCCCGGTTGACGAGGCTGATCACGCCACCACCGTGATCGACCACGCGCCACTGCTGGCTGGTGGCGCTGGTGTCGGCCTGTTGGACGACGTCTGCTCCGGTCGCGGTGCCAGTGGGCTGGAGGAACAGGCCACTGTGCAGTGCCTTGACGCGGACGTGGCCGGCGCCGGCGTCGACGAACTCGAATTGCTGGTTGGGGCGACTGTTGGTGGTCCGCTGGACGAGTTGTGCGCCGGCGGCGGTGGAGGCCCCGTTGATCTCGGCGGCCTTGCCGCTGTGCTGGGCCAGCAGGGTGTAGACGCCCGGGCCGCCGGTGGAGTCGCCCAGCTGGGCCTCCCACCTGGTGTTGGACCCGGACGCGTCAGCCGGGAGGCGGTCCCGTGCGGCGGTGTCGCCGTACATGGTCCAGCGGGCCCAGTCGACGACGGTCCTCGGGAAGCGCTGGTCGCTCCAGAAGCTGGTGTGGCTGCCGCCGACGAAGGTGAGGAACGCCTTGGGCCAGGTGATCTCCGAGTACGCCTGCCGGGCCGAGGAGTACTGCGTGGTCGAGTCCCGGTCGCCGTGGACGAACAGGACCTTGGCCGAGACCGAGCTGGACGGGTTGCCCATGTCCACGCAGGACTGGGGGTTGGCGGAGATGATCCGGCTGTCCGGCCAGGAGGTCAGCAGACCGTGGGTGACCATGCCGCCCAGGGAGTGGCCCGAGACGCCGACGCCGATGCCGGTGTTGATGTGCCCGGCCAGCGGTCCGCTCGCGTTGAGCGCGAGGGTGTTGGTGAGGATCTGCGAGACGTCCTTGGAGGTGTTGCCGTTGTTGACGTCGGTGAAGTTGTGGTTGAAGTGCGGGGCGGGGACGATGAAGCCCGCCGAGGCCAGGGCCCGGATGATGAACAGCGAGTTCTGCGGGCTGCTTCCGTAGCCGTGGGTCATGTTGTAGACGGGGAAGACCCCGCTCGCGACCGGGGCGTCCGTCACCGGGTTGCCGCCGGCGGTGCCGGTCGCCGGGTAGTAGACGTAGGTGGTGCACGGGCGGCTGCCGCGGGTCCAGTTGTACCGGCGCACGCCGACCGCGAACGGCGTGGTCGGCGCGGTGTCCAGTGGCCCGGCGGCGGCCGGTGCCTGGCCTGCCCCAAGCAGGGACAGGCCCACGCCCGTCGCTCCGGCCGCGCTCATGCTGAGGAAGGTCCGTCGTCGCAGGGTCATGGTGACTCCTTGGGTGCGGGGATGGGTGGAGCATTTGGCGTTCGGCTGGTCCCGTTGCCGGGTGCGTCCCGTCGGCGACAGAGGCCAGCAGGTCGACGGGGCGCACGGCGCAACAGCGGGTGTGGGTGCTCCTGCCAGCTGCGAGGGGCGGCAGGAGCGGCGTGCGGTTGGTCGGGCGCACCGGATGTCGGGGTGAGTGTGGCCCGTTCCGGTCGAACACGGCCTGGTTCGCCCAGGCAGGCTATGAGGTGGTCACGTCGTGGCCGCCGTGGCTGGGCATGACGTCGATGACCGCCGTGACCGGTCCTGTGCCGGTCGTCCCGGTGACTGTCACCTCACCCGGCCTGTCGGTCGCGCCGGGTGGCAACGGCTGCCAGCGGACGGGGACAGTGGTGATCTTGTTGTTGGCGGTGGTGAGCATGCGGATGGAGGAGGGCAGCTTCGGGGCGGCCCTCACCGTGGTGCCGGTGTAGATGGTGTCCTGGAAGATGTGCTTGGCGCGGCTGGCGTTGAAGACGTTGACGGACGCGTGCGGCTCCCACGTGTCCGCCAGTCCGGGCACGGCCCGGAACATGGGCTGGTAGCCGGCCGGCTCCCACACCAGGACACCTGAACCTCGGTTGTCGACCACGTCGTTGGCGGCCTGGAACACCCTCCGGATCGCGTCCGCCTGCCCCTGAATGGTTCGCGGGTACGGCGAGTTGGGCAACGGCGAGCCATCGCCGCCCGAGGCGGGGTAGGCGGTTTCGGCGATGTCGATTTCGTAGCCGGGGTAGGTGGTGGCCATGGTGTTCAGGTTGAGATCCAGTGCCTCGGGCGTACCGTGCCATTCCGGGTAGTACGAGATGGCCAGCACATCGGGGTTCTGGCCCTTTGCCTTCACCCGGGTGAGGAACTGGTGCCAGAACTCCATGGTTTTGGCGAGCTTGTCCTTGTCGACGATCACGTGTATCTCGACCTTGGACGTCGGTGACGCGTCGCGGACGGCCTTGATCCCGGCCGCGGCCAGGGTGGTGAACCGGTCCCACGACTGGTCGTAGAGCTGCTGCTCCACGGGGTCGGTCGACCGCCAGTACTTCCACAGCAGGCCACCACCGGGCTTGGACTGGTAGATATCGGCCTGGTCGACGAAATACGGCGGATTCGTCGTGCCGATGTGGGCCGCCTCGCTGCCGTACATGAAGCCATTGATGATCTCGTTGCCGACGGCCACCTTCCCCGGCGTGGTGCCCTGCCGGATCAACCGCTTCAGATAGTCGGCGGTGAAGTCGTACACGGACTGGGACAGGTCCGCGAACTCCAGCTCGGCCCAGGCGCGTGGTTTTGGTTGCTTGCTCGGGTCCGCCCATGAGTCCGCGTAGTGGAAGTCGATCCCCAGGCCCATGCCCCGCTGCTTGATCCACTTGGCTGAGACCAGTGAGCGCTCCGGGCCCTGGCGCGGTATCGGCGTCGGTTGACCGGTGCTCTCGCTGCGCGGCTCGTTCCATATCCGCAGCCGGGTGTGCTGCATGCCACGATCCTTGGCCACGTCGAGCAGGTGTGGGCCGGCGCCGCGGTCTTCGGCCAGGGGGTCGACCCAGTACTGCTGGTCCTGGACGTCGTCCATCCAGGACAGATCGGCGCCGAGGGTGAGGTCGGCGCGCAGGAAGTTGAAGACCTGGAGCTCGCTGACACCTGCCCAGGCCCGGCCCGGCCCACCTGTGAACGTCAGCCGGACGAAGCGCGTTCCCGGCCGGGTGAACAGGTGCACTTCCCCTCGCGACACGGCTCGGTTGTGGGATCTGTCGGCGATGGTCTTCCACCGGCGACCGTCGGATGAAGCCTCGACGACATACCGGTGGGCCACGCCACGATCCGGGAAGAGCACCTTGACCTTGCGCAGGTTGTCGTAGGTTCCACCGAGGTCGACGGTGAGCCACTGACGGGCGCCGGCACTACCGGGTTGCCAGGATGTCGTCGGGTCGCCGTCGATGGCCAGACGGGCGTTCGACGAGCCGGTGGCGGCCGTCGCCGAGGCCCAGGGCTTGGCAGCGATATTGCTTTCGATCGGCTTGATGTCCGCGGTTCCGAAGGTCGCGTGGGCCGGCGTGGGCACCATGAGTAGATTCGCGGACACCATGGCGACCAACGTCGTCGTGACCGCGATGGCGCGGGGCAGACGCTTGCTGCTCATGTCCTTCTCCTGACGATGTGATGTACGTGCGGCATGGGCTGTTCCGTACGCTCTGCCGGTCGAGAAGACCGGCAGAGCACGGGATGTCAGCCGGCCGCGGCTCCGACATCGAGGTAGTCGACGTTGGGTAGTCCGGCTGCCGTGGTCGGATCCAACCGGATGGTGTTGCTGCCGGCGTTCAGCGAGACGGTCACGGTCTTGGTCGTCCACGTCGTCCACGCACCGGTGGACTCGAACGAAAGCGACCCTGCCGTGGCTCCGTTGACGACGAGGCTCGCGGGCCTCGCACCGGTGGTGGCGCCATTGGCGAACCGGATCCCCAGCGTCGCCGTACGGGCGGTCGCGGAGTTCACGGTGAACTCCGCGAAGGCACCCACAGCGTTGTCGCCGTTGCAGAACCCGCTGCCGGAATAGCCGGCTTGATTCGAGTCGATCGTGCCCCGGCACTGCGCCGGAGCGGTCTCTGCCTCGAAACGCCCCGGAGGCGGTGGTGTGTCGGCAGAGGTCTTGACGAGTGAGAGCTGGTCGACGGTGACGCCGCCCGAACCTGACGCCCGCACGGTGACGGTGGCGGCCCCGCCGGGCAGCTCGACGCCGGTGAGCTCGCGCTTGGCCCAGCCGCTCGACGACGGGATGCCAAGGGTCCGTTGACTGCCGTTGGCGCCGGTGATCACGACCTGTCCGGCGCTACCCCGAGCGTGCAGGGACAGGGTGTAGGTGCCTGCGGGCACCGACGCGATCCGCTGCTCGACGCCGCCGCTGTTGCTCACCTGGAGGGCGAAGCGAGACCCGTTCGCACCACCGTTGACGTTGGTCACCGAACCGCCGAGGTTCCGCCATCCCCGTACGCTGGAGACGATGATGCGGTCGGCCTGGATGTCGGGGTTGAGGATGTAGTTGTTCGCCGGCCCGACACGCCACTCTCCGGTCGTGGCGTTGAACTGCCACTGGCTCACCGAGTGGAACTGCGGCCGTGCGCCGGTCTTGGTGATCGGCACCCACTGGTTGTATCCGATGCCATTCCAGGCGAAGTCGGCCCAGCGGTCGCCGGCGTAGAGCACCGTGTTCTGCTTGGTGCCCTTGACCGTCACGAAGAACCCGGTCTGGGTCACATGGCTGTAGTCCATCTCGGTGCCGGCAAGGACGTACTCGCTGCTGTAGGAGCCCTGGACGTTGCTGCTGGTCGACTCATTGACGTAGTTGACCGAGGTGTTCCAGCCGTGCAGGTCCGACGCCGCGTGGTAGTACTTGCCGTCGAGCTTGAACATGGCGTTGCCCTCGCGACCGGCGCCGCTGCGGATCTGCACGCCTGGCTCGATCCGCAGCGAGTCGGACTCCCGGAACTTGGCCACGAAGCCGCGCGAGCGTCCTTCGCGGTTGGAGAAGATCAGGTAGTCCTTGCCGTCGTCGTCGGTGAAGACGGTCTGATCCCCGGTGCCGGTCGTGGGCGAGTTGGTGATCTGGGTCTGGAAGTAGCCGTAGTCGAAGGTGTCGGTGGGTGAGTCGCCCTGCAACAGCAGAACGCCGTGCCCGCCCCTGCCCGTGTGCCACATCTGCACGGCGAGCACATATTTGCCGGTGTTCTCGTTGTACGAGACGCCGAGCCGCCCGACCCAGCCCGCACCACCCAGGTTGGCGCCGCTGCCCACGCCGGTGGAGCGCGTCGCGACCCGGTTCTCGAACTTCCAGTTCACCAGGTCCTTGGACGAGTACACGGGGATCGAGACGAAGCTGACGTTCCCGTCGTACTTCCTCGTCGGATTGGCCCGGTAGAGCTCGGCGCCGGTGTAGTGCACGCCGTACCAGTAGTAGGTGTCGCCGAACTTGAAGACCCCGCCGCCCTGCGAATAAATGGGGTTGCCGCTGGTGTCGTTCCAGAAGGTGTTGTTCGTGATGGTCTGGAACGTGCCCTCGTCGGCGGCCTTCAGATCGGCGGCGGCGGTCATCAGGGCCGTCTTCGCGTCGGCGACGTCCGACGTGGTGGCCGACGTGTCGCCGGCGACATCGGCCGCGGCGGTCAACGCCTTGGCGAAGGGCTTCCAGGAGTCAGCCGTGTACTTCGTCGGAATGCGCGTCTGGTAGTCGGACACCAGGTACTTGAGGCCGCGATCCACCACCGGCCCAGCAGCCGCCTCCTGGTCTCGGAGCTCCGTTGCCTGTCTCTGCGTTGCGGGTGTCTCCGCCGCGGCGGTGCTCGCCGAGAGCGGCGCCGCCAACGCCACGGACAACAGGGTGGCGGCGGCCAACTTCCAGTACTTGGAGACGACACGCGATCGTTGCCTCAAGAGGTCACCTTCCGTCATTCTCAAAGGCGCCGAGATCCGGCGCACTTCCGCTGAAGGGCAGTCCCACGTCGTTGCCCTTGTCGATCAGGGCACTGTTCGCCGCGAGACGGAGGTGGGGCAGCACGGGCAGGTTCCCGTCGGTCTGGCGGGGCGCGTCCCAGCCGGACGTCGACACACTGCGGAACTGGGCGTCCGACAGGGGGACGCCGAGGTTCCAGGAGTTGTACGCGGCGTTCGTGCCGCTCATGTTCGACGTCGCCGTTCGGGTGTAGGCGATGTTGTTGCGCAGGTTGCCCCGGCCGACGGTGGCGCCGCGCGAGTCGATTCCCAGCATGTTGAAGTTGGGGTGGTTCCCGTAGCCGGTGTTGTTGAAGAAGTCGTTGGCCACCGGGTGGTGGTTGGCGTAGAAGCCGGCCGCCTTGTTGAGGAACGCCACCGAGGAACGGACGGTGTGCTTCGGTGCGTTGGCCTCGTAGTCGCCCCCGTAGCCGCCCGACTTGAAGCCGGCTCCGTTGCCGGAGGGCGTCGTCGTCCCCGGCACGTACCCGTTGCGCCAGGCCCACGAGTTCTCGATGATCACGGGCGAGTAGGTGGAGATGAGGTCGAACCCGTCATCGGCGTTCCACCACGCGCGGCAACCCCGGAACACGTTCGCGGGGCGGCCGGCCGGCGTGTAGTGCGAACCGAACCCGTCGGCGTTCTCGCCGGGCCCGTCGTTGCTGCGCAGGTCGTAGTTGTCATGCGCGTCCGAGTTGAGGACGAGGTTGCCGCCCCCGCCGCTGATGAACAGGCCGGTACCCATGTGGTGGTGGGTGTTGATCTGCTCGAAGACGTCGTTGCTGCCGGAAACCCAGATCCCCCAGGACTCGGCGTTGCGGTTGTTGTTCTGGGGAACGCCCTTGACTTCCAGTCCTTTGAGGTGGATCCAGCTGCCGGTGACGTTGAAGCCCTTGATACGGCAGTTGTCCGTCATCCGCGAGAAGTCGAAGACCGGTTTCTCGCCCGGCTGGGCCCAGTACCGGATCGGGTTGCCCGAGCTGCCGCTCTTGTTGAGGGTGATCGCGTCGACCTTGGCGGTCTGGCTCGAACAGGCGCTGTTCGCGCGGGTGTAGGCGTAGGTGCCGCCCCGGATGTAGACCGTGTCGCCCGCCTTGGCGACGGCCTGGGCACGGGCGATCGATGCCCACGGAGCGGCCTGCGTACCTGCTGCTCCGTCGTTCCCGTTCGGGGCGACGTAGTAGGTGTTTCCGGCCGCCGCGGCACTCGCGGACGCCGAGCCGGGGGTCATGGCGACGGAACTCGCCGTGACCACCGAGAGCAGGAGGGCAGGCGTGCCGAACTTCGCGGTTCTCACAGCGTCATCTCCCGAGTCAGGTGATTTCCCGTGCGGCAGTAGGGCTCGTGCCTGCCTGAAGAACTCAGCGCAGGTGCGAAAGCTGCTTTTCGAAAAGTGGGACCACGCGCGTGCTTCTTCAGAACTTCATGGCGCCGGCGGCCAGGTTGGCGATGAAGTGGCGCGAGCCGATCAGGAAGACCCCGATCAGCGGGATCACTGACATGAGCGCTCCGGCGATGACCATCGACTGGTCGGTGGTGTAGACGCCGTTCAGCTGCTGCACGGCCACTTGCAGTGTCACCTTGCCCGGGTCGGTCATCACGATCAGTGGCCACAGGTAGTCGTTCCAGATGTGGAAGAAGGTGAAGATCCCCAGGAACGCCAACCCCGGGCGCAGCACCGGCAGCCCCACCGTCCACCACTGGCGGAAGAACCCGGCCCCGTCGACCCTCGAGGCCTGGATCAGCTCGTCGGCGATCGCTCCCTGCGCGTACTGGCGCATCCAGAAGATCCCGAACGCGTTGGCCGCACCGGGAATGATCAGCGCCTTGAGCGAGCCGACCCAGCCGAGCCAGGCCAAGGTGACGAACTGCGGCACCAGCGCCAGCTGCATCGGAATCATGAAGGTGGCCAGCACGATCCAGAACAGCACCCTCCGCCCGGGGAAGTCGTATTTGGCGAAGGCGAAGGCGGCCAGCGAGTCGAAGAGCAGCACCAGGAACGTCACGGTTGTGGCGGCCACGACGGTGATGCCCATCGACCCCCAGAAGTCGATCCCGTCGAACACCTTGTTCATGTTCTCCCACAGGTGGGAGCCCGGGATCAGCTTGGGCGGGTAGGCGAAGATGTCCCCGGTGGTGTTGGAGGCCATCACGAACATCCAGTAGAACGGGAAGATCGTGATCAGCACGCCCAGCAGGAGCACGGCGTGGCCCACGACGGTCCGCGACCGGGCGGCGGTCTCAGCGCGCACGGGACTTCCCCTTCCGCTTGCCGGTGCCGATCGCGTCCTCGTCCCGGCCGCCGATCAGCCGCCAGTTGATGACGGAGAACACCGCGATCAGGAGGAACAGCGCCCAGCCGACGGCCGCGCCGTAGCCGAACCGGTTGAAGACGAACGCCTGCTGGTACAGGTAGAGCACGATGGTGGTGGCCTCGCCGCCGGGCCCGCCGACGTTCCCGTTGTCGTCCACCGGGAACAGCACCTGCGGCTCGGTGAACAGTTGCAGCCCGCCGATGGTGGAGGTGACGGCGACGAACAGGATCACCGGGCGGAGCATCGGGATGGTGATCCGGAAGAAGGTCTGGCGGTTGTCGGCGCCGTCGACCTTGGCCGCCTCGAACACGTCGCTGGAGATGGCCTGCAGGCCGGCCAGGCAGATGATGGCGTTGTAGCCGACCCATCGCCAGATGGTGATCGCCGCCACGGAGGCCTTCATCGCCCACGGGTCGGACAGCCAGCCGACCTCGCCGGAGTTGATCGCCCGCAGCGCGCTGTTGAGCAGCCCGGAGCTGTCGCTGAAGACCGAGCCGAGCACCAGCGTCATCGCCACGATCGAGGTGATGTTCGGGACGAAGTAGGCCACCCGGTAGAACGCCTTGAACCGCACCGCGGTGTGCAGCGCGTAGGCGATGACCAAGGCCAGGAAGACCATCGGGACGGTGGACAGGATCCAGATGACCACGGTGTTGCCGATCGACTGCCAGAAGTCGGAGTCGGTCACCAGGTACGCGTAGTTCTCCCAGCCGATCGACCGCGTCTCTCCGATGCCGTCCCACGACATGAACGACAGGTAGATGGAGAAGCCGACCGGGAAGACGCCGAATACGGCGAAGAGGATGAAGAACGGGGAGACCGCCGTGTACATCGGCCAGTAGCGGCGCCGGCCGGGCAGCGGCCTGGACCCGTCCGGCGGCGGCTTGGCGGTCCTCCCGCGCCGCTCTACGGTCTTCCCGCGCAGCGCATCGGCGAGGCCCATTCAGATCGCCCCCTCGCGGGTGAGTTCACGCTCGATGGTGTTCTGGGCGTCCCTCCATGCCGTGTCGACGTTCTTGCCGGACTCCACGTTGGCGAGCTCGGCGGCGAAGACGGGGTCCATCACCCGGTCGTACGGGCTCTTGTAGACGGTCCTGACCTGCCGCGCCGACGGGCCGAACACCTCGATGGTGCGCTGCCCGCCGTAGAAGGGCCCGGGCTCACGCATCTCCGGCCTCGTGAAGGAGCGCGGGGAGGACGGGAACAGCGACATCTCCGTGAACGCCTTGACCTGGTTCTCAGGAGACTGCAGCCAGGTGATGAACTTGTAGGCCGCTTCGGGGTTCTTGGAGTACTTGGTGATCGCCAGGAAGGACCCGCCGACGTTGCCGGAGCCGCCGGGCGGGTCGGCCACCCGCCACTTGCCCTCGGTCTTCGGCGCGGCCGACTCCGGGAAGGCGAGGCCCCACCACACCGCGCCGATACCGACCGGCTGGCGGCCGCTGGTGATCACTCCGTACAAGTCGGGGGAGCCCTCCGGGGCGCCGGCCGACAGGCCGTCCCTGCCGATCCGGTAGGCCAGTTCGAATGCCTCGCGCAGTTCGGCTCTGTCGCCGATGTACCGGCCGTCCTGGGTCATGAACTTGCTGGCCAGCTGGCCCAGCCGGATGCTCCAGACGTGGCGGATATTGGGGCAGATCACCGCGCGCTGCTGCGACTTCCGCAGTTCCTTGCCCAGGGCGATGAAGCCGTCCCAGTCCGGGGCCCGGGCGGCGAGCTCCTTCGGGTCGGTGGTGATCCCGGCTTCCTGAAGCAGGTCGGCGCGGTAGAACAGTCCGGTGGGGCCCGTGTCCATGGGGAACGCGATCATCCGGCCCTCGGGCGTGATGCACTCGTTCCACTTCCAGTCCAGGTACCGGCTCTTCAGCTCGGCCGCGCCGAAGTCGTTGAGGTCGACGAACACGTCCTGGTTGGGGAAGTAGGTGGCCACGTCGGAGTTGATGCCGATGATGTCCGGCACCAGGGACTTGCCGGCGAGCGCGGTACGCACCTTGGTGTTGAAATGGCCGCCGATATTGGTGCGGCTGAGTCTGAAGCCCTGAGCCCCGGGAATGCCCTTCGTCTCTGCCCGGGCGACCAGCTCGTCGCTCACCGACCGGTCCCAGGTCCACAGCGTGATCTCATCCGGGTCGCCGAGCGAGCGCTGCGACCCGCAGCCGGCCGGCCCGAACCCTCCGGCGGCCGCTCCGGCGCCCAGCGCCAGAAACCGTCTTCGTGACACTGCCATGGACGCGTGTACCACCTTCCGAGCGAGCGGCCCACCCCCCTGATCGCTCGGGCGGTGGCCGAACAGACATCGCGAACGGCTGCTCTGGTTGAACGGGGGGCGGCGTGCTGGAGAAGGCCTCAGCACTGCCGCCGACACGCTGCACACATCGCTGTCCACGAGCGCCGGTGTGGACCTCATGGCCCGCAGGACGAAGTGGCCGCGCAGCTCCGTGTCCGTAAGGCCGGGCGGCCGGCCTCCGCCATGCCGCGGCCGTTGGGTGGGTGGTGGAGTACGGCGCGCACGTCGTGTCCACCGGAACCGCGCAGATGCCGGACTCCAGTTCCTCGCTGTGCAGTTGGCCGCCGAGGGCTCCAACTCGCACGCTGGTCCGGAACCACCGCAACTGTCGAGCCGACCAGCCGTGACTCACTCATGGAGAGGCCTCCTGTCACCACCGATGCGGAGATTGCTTCGCCGGTCGTACCCTCGGCCTCGGCCTCGGCCTCCGTCTTCGTCGCACGCCCCGCGGCCCGGTCGGAGCCAAGACGTTTCCGTACGCCACCGTCAGGTGTAGAGGGAGGGACGACTGCGTCCTCGGTCTGCTGCACCGCCGTCATTGAGGCCACCCGCGAACCGACCGGCCTCGGTTCGCGCCCGCCGCCGCGTGCTACGTGAGATACGCGGCGAGCGGGAGGTTCTGGCGGCGCACCTCACCGGCGACGAGCCCTGCGACCCGCTGGGCGCCGTAGGTGTCGAAGTGGGTGTGGTCATTGCAGAAGAAGGTGCCCAGGGGACCGCTGCCTCCGTAGTCGCCGTTGTTCGGGCAGAAGCGCAGACTGTTGTAGAGCGAGACACTGAGCGTCTGTAGGTCGATGACGGGCGCCCTCGTGGCGGATCCGGCGGCGAAGGTCTCGCCCACGAAGCCGCGGTTCTTGGTCGCTGTGCCGCCGGAGCAGGTGATGGCGGCCACCGGGGTGAGCAGCACCGGGTGCGCGCCCCGGGCCAGGGCGGCCTGCGCCATCGTGGTCATCAGCTGTTGGTACCGGGCCGGGCCGACGTGCCGGGGGCAGGTCGAGGAGGAGTCGTTGATGCCGAACTGGATGAACAGGTAGTCACCGGCCTTCATTCCGGTGGTCGAGTTCAGCATCGCCTGCCAGCGGGACGAGTACGTGGTGGACGTGAGGCGGCACTCACCGTCCGAGCCCTTGGTGCTGCTCACGTTCCCCTCGTACAGCCAGGTCTGGATGCTGCGGCCTCCCACGGCCTGGTTCTTGACGGTCACGTCGCTGTTGAACAGGGCGTCGAACTGGCTGCCCCAGCCGACCGGACAACGGCCGGAACTCGGGTTGGCCATGGTGGAGTCGCCGGCCAGCCACACGGTGACCGGCGCGGCGAGCGCCCGTGCGGCCGGGGCCTGGGCGCGGGAGGCACTGGTGCAGTTCGTGGCGCCGCGGTCCGCCGCGGATGCGGCGCTGACACCGAGGCTCGACAAGGCGATCACGAGCGCGGTCGTGATGAGAATCCGTAAGTTCCTCAACGGGTCCCTCCTTGGGACTGGCGCCGGGCGTCGGTCAGCGCAGGTACGCGGCCAGGGGCAGGCGCTGCTCGCGGATGCTCTGGAGCACCAGCCCGCCCATCTGGCTCGCGCCGTACTGCGAGAAGTGGGTGTTGTCCGTGACACCGTCGA
The DNA here is from genome assembly GCF_052068475.1 of Streptomyces sp. SD31. Lineage (NCBI taxonomy): Bacteria > Bacillati > Actinomycetota > Actinomycetes > Kitasatosporales > Streptomycetaceae > Streptomyces > Streptomyces sp. SD31. The sequence goes on from NZ_JBQHCX010000019.1 coordinate 45,161, forward strand.
CGGATGAGCGCAGGAAGAGCTGTGCGGAGGCGGACGGGCCGAGGGATTCGACCAGTGTCTTGCTCTTGGTGGTCAGATCGATCACCGGCACGTTCTGCGCCGCGCCGAGCGAGCGCATCTCGGCGGGCAGGTTCACGCCCACGCCGTTGACATGCAGCGCCGTTGCCGTGAGCCGGTTGCCGTTGAACTGCCGGCGGACCGGCGGGGTCACCAGAACCGGGACGCCGCCCTTCGCGCGGACCTGCGTGATCATGGAGGTGAGGTTGCTCCGGAAGGCCGACGCGCTGGTCTGCTTGTCGTTGTGGCCGAACTGGATGAAGACCGCGTCGTTTGCCTTGACCTTCGGCAGCAGCGCCGGGAAGAGCGCCGAGTTCCTCAGGAAGCTGCCCGAACTCTCCCCCGAGTCCGCGTAGTTGGCGACGGACGCTCCGGGACCCACCGCCGGCGTGATCATCTGGCCCCATCCCGTGTACGGGGCCATGGGCTGGTCGCACACGGTCGAGTCACCGGCCAGGTAGGCGACCAGCGGCTGGGCCGCCGGTTTCACGGAGACGGCCGACACCTGCGGGTTGGTCCCCGCGAACCGGATGTCCAGACCGGGGTTTCCGGTGCCGCCCTGGCCGGTCGGCTGCCCTTCCGGCTGCCGCACGTTGACCGTGAACGAGTACGTGGTGGCGGCACCGGCCGCCGTCTTCGTCGCCGGAAGCATCAGGCGCCGGGCCTCCACCCACATGTCGGTCTCGGCGGCGGTGGCACCACCGATGGAGACCGTCACGTCGTAGTTGCCGGGTGAGACCGCGTAGTGACACTTGATCGGCGCAGTGCCGGAACAACCGGCCGGCAGCGCCCGCGTGGCGGCATCGGCATGCGCCGCACCGGTGCCGACCAGCGTCGCAAGGGTCAGCAGACCCACTGCTCCCAGCCTGACCCCGTGCCCTTCGAGACTCGACGTCATGGCATTCGATGTCATGCCCATTACAATCACCAATCCCAATTCATGACCGGAGAGTTGCCCGAGTTGAGGTCCATGGCCCGTCGCTCAGGCCTGGGTGAAGCCGTTCATGATGATGGAGGGCCGCTTCGTGGCGGAGTCTCAGGCGCCCATGTTGTAACCGGTGAACGGGGACATGCACTCCGGCTCCCAGTAGAAGATGCCCTGCCCGCCGTTGGCCTTGAGGGCCTTGATGTAGGCGACCAGCGCGGCCTGGGTGGAGGAGGCGCGGTCCACCCGACCGCCGAACTCGCTCTGCAGGAACGGTTTGCCGTAGGCGTCGGAGATCCTCTTCATGTTCCCCACGATCCCGGCCGCGACGTCGGCGCTGCCGTAGGAGGAGAACACCGACATGTCCCACTTGCCGCCGTTCGCGGCGAAGCGACTGAAGAACGTCGTCATCACGTCGTACTTCTGCGGCTGGGCCAGGTGGATACACACGGTCGAGCTCGGTGACACCGCCTTGACCTGGTCGTATGCGGCGTTGAGCAGTCCGGTCAGCTGCGCCGGGCTGGAGACGCTGCCGACGGGGCGGCAGATCCCGCTGTTGATCTCGTTGCCGATCTGCACCCAGGTGGGGAGCACGTCGTTGTTCCTCATGACCGTCATGGTCTGGTTCACGTACGTGCCGATCGCGGTGCGCATCTGGCCGTAGCTCATGTTCCGCCAAGCCGCGGGCGGGTTCTGCACGCCGACGGAGTTCCAGGTGTCGCCGAACATGTAGTCGAGCATGATCGACATCCCGGCGGCCTTGACCCGCTTGGCGAAGGCGGCCACCTCGTTGATGCCGCAGTGTCCGTTGGCCGGATCGTTGGAAGGGTTGACGAACGTGCGCAGGCGCACGGCGGTGATCCCATATCCCTTGAGGATGGTCAGCAGGTCTTGGGTCTGCCCGCCGGCGTTCTTCCAGGAGTAGCCGCGCGCCTCCATCTGAGGAGCCCAGCTGATGTCGACGCCCTTGACGAAGCTCGCCGCGGCCTCGGCAGGCGTCTCGAGTTCGGCGAACGCGACGGCGGTGGCGAGCGCTCCGGCGGTGGCGGTGGTGGCCTTGAGCAGGGTTCGCCGGCTGATGCGCCCGGCAACTGGTGTGGGGGGTTGCGGGGACATGGTCGGTCCTTTCCTTCCGTCGGCCGCGAGTGAGCCGTCGTGGTCGGCGGAGAGGGGAGGCTGTGAGAAGGAGATTGCGAGGAGCGGGGCGGATGGGGTGGAGCAACTGACTCTCGGACTCGCGGAGTTGGTGTGGCCGCGTCCGATCCAGCCGATGCGCCTCCCTCGGTGCGGCAACAACTACGGCAGGAGTGCTTACGAGTGGCACGTGTCGAAGGGGGCGGCCTGGGCGTGCCAGGGACGCTCCTCCAGGTCGGATCTGTGAGCGATCACAGGGATGTTGCGACGGAAGTGCGCAATCGCATCACAACGAACTTGAGGTGCATCACGCAGCTTCTCGATCGGGCACGAAGCTGTCAACCATTGCTCACCAATCCTTGGTAGAAGCAGTGTGATCCTGTGGAGGGGAACTTGCCGCGCCTCGGCCGTGAGCAGTCTGAAACGACGTGAGTCAGCCCAGTTCAAGTGCCCTTCTACAAGGAATGCAGCGACGGGGCGAGGCTGCTCACGGGACATCTCGTCGGCTCACATCCGAACACGCTCGAACAGAAAAAGCCAACAGAATGCTTGACGGGCTATCAGTGAATTTCTACCCTCGCAGCGAATGGGAGCGTTCCCACATCTGTGGTCAGACCGCCGTCTTCGCGATCTTCATACCACCCCCCACCGGAGGTCATAGTGACCGACCCGCACCGGCATCCATGCACCGCCTCGCGCCCATGGCGATTCCAACGCCGGTCCAGCAATCGGCTGTTCGCCGGCCTGACGGCCGCCACCGCACTGGCCCTCTCCGCACTCACCGGACTGCCGCAGACCGCGCACGCCGCGACCGCGCGGCAGGTGGAACGCCTCGATCGGGGCCTGACCAGCGTCCACACCGGCAGCGGGAACCTGGTGTCGTGGCGGTGGCTGGCCACTGACCCGAACGACGTGGCCTTCAACGTCTACCGTGGCGGCACCAGGCTCAACTCCTCGCCCCTGACCACCTCGACGAACTACTTGGACGCCGGCGCCCCGGACTCGGCCGACTACACGGTGCGCGCGGTGGTGAACGGCATCGAGCAGGCGCCGTCCGAGCGCGCGCTCCAGTTCCGCAACGGGTACAAGGACGTGCCGATCTCCCCGCCGCCCGGGGGCACTTCACCGGGCAACTCGCCGTACACCTACGAGGCCAACGACGCCTCCGTCGGTGACCTCGACGGCGATGGCGCCCTGGACATCGTTCTGAAGTGGCAGCCGACGAACGCCAAGGACAACGCCCAGTCCGGCTACACAGGCAACACGATCGTCGACGGCATCAAGCTCGACGGCACTCGCTTGTGGCGTATCGACCTGGGCCGCAATATCCGGTCCGGTGCCCACTACACACAGTTCCAGGTGTACGACTACGACGGAGACGGCAAGGCCGAGATCGCCATGAAGACCGCCGACGGCACGAAGGACGGAACCGGCGCGGTCATAGGCAGTTCCTCGGCCGATCACCGCAACTCCTCGGGCTACGTGCTGTCCGGCCCCGAGTACCTGACGATGTTCAACGGGCAGACGGGCAAGGCGATGCAGTCCGTCGACTACGTCCCAGGCCGAGGCTCGGTGTCGTCCTGGGGGGACTCCTACGGCAACCGCGTGGACCGGTTCCTGGCGGGCACGGCCTATCTGGACGGTTCCCGCCCCTCGGTGATCATGGCTCGTGGCTACTACACCCGCTCGGTGATCGCGGCCTGGGACTGGCGGAACGGGCAGTTCACCCGCCGGTGGACCTTCGACTCCAACGCCAACAGCGGCTACGCCGGCCAGGGCAACCACCAGTTGTCGGTCGCGGACGTGGACGGGGACGGCAAGGACGAGGTCGTCTACGGCGCGATGGCCGTCGACGACAACGGCAACGGCCTGTGGACGACGCGGAACGGCCACGGGGACGCGATGCACGTGGGCGACCTCGACCCGTCCCGGCCGGGTCTGGAGGAGTTCAAGGTCGACGAGGACAGCTCCAAGCCGTCCTCCTGGATGGCGGACGCGAGGACCGGCCAGATCCTCTGGTCCACCCCGGCCGGCGGCGACAACGGCCGGGGCGTGTCCGGTGACATCTGGTCCGGCAGCGCGGGCGCCGAGTCGTGGTCGTCGCTCGTGAGTGGCGTCCGCAACCCCAAGGGCGCGGTGGTCGCCAGTCGTAAGCCCGGGTCCAGCAACTTCCTGGCGTGGTGGGACGGCGACACCACGCGCGAACTCCTCGACGGCACCCGCATCGACAAGTACGGCACCTCCGGCGACACCCGCCTGCTCACCGGCTCCGGAGTCCACTCCAACAACGGCACCAAGTCGACACCGTCCTTGTCCGGCGACATCCTCGGCGACTGGCGCGAGGAGGTCATCTGGCCGACGTCCAACAACACGGCCCTGCGGATCTACTCCACGCCGTACCAGACCAATACGCGGATCACGACCCTCCTCCACGACACCCAGTACCGCACGGCCCTGGCCTGGCAGAACACCGCCTACAACCAGCCCCCGCACCCCAGCTTCTTCATCGGCGGCAACATGCCTACGCCACCCCGCCCCACCGTCGCGCTGCCGAACGGCCTCTGAGCCGGACAGCCGACTTCCCTGATGCTTGAGCGAGTTCAAGCATCAGGGAAGGGGTGTTCGTCGAACGAGTGGAACCTGGCCTGTGTAAGGGAGCACTGGCAGTGGTGCACGCGGCCCGCTGAGGGTGTTCTTGGGGTACGGGACCTGTCGGAGGCGGTCGCACGGACCGGGCGGTGGCCACCCAGGTCCGCGCCCCGCATGCTGCTCTTCGGCGCCGTCGACTTCGCCGCCGCCCTCAGCCAGGCCGGACGCTACCTCGGCTACCACGTCACCGTCTGCGACGCCCGCCCCGCCTTCGCCACCGAAGCCGGCGTGCCGCACGCCGACGAGGTCGTGGTCGACTGGCCCCACCGCTACCTGGAACACACCGAGGCGGATGCCCGCACCGCCGTCTGCGTCCTCACCCACGACGCCAAGTTCGACATCCCCCTGCTCCGCCTGGCCCTCGGCCTCCCCATCGGCTACCGGTGCGATGGGCTCCCGCCGAACCCACGAACACCGCCAGGAACGTCTGCGTGAGGCCGACGTGCCTGAAGAACACCTCGCATTCCTGCACTCGCCGCTCGACCTCGGCGCCCACAACCCCGAAGAGACAGCGATCTCTATTTCCGCCGGGATCATCGCCCACCTCAACGGAGGCGCCGGCCTGCCCTTGTCTCGCGTCCCCGGCCCGATCCACGGCTCCGTCCCGGTGGCCCCGATGTCACCGGCTGCGGCGGGGGCCGCATGACGGCCCGCGCCGAGCCGCCGCCCGCTCACTGAGTCTTTCCCCAGTAGGCGCCCGCTGCTCGCTGTGATCGCGATGCTTGCGCTGCGGCCTGGGCGGTGCCCAAGTCCGGGGAGACGTAAGGCCCCTGATAGGAACGATCTTGCGGCAGAAAGATCCGATCGAGGGGCTTCACGTGCCGACCAGCGTCACATACACCGCCGTGCTCGATGTGAAGCGGTCCACCGCCGAGCATCTGGCCGGTCTCCTGCACGACCACCGGATCGTGGCCAGAACCGCAAGGGCAGGCGTGCGCTGGGCTGTTTCAAGCAGGCCGTGCTCGTGCTGCGCTGGTTCCTTGACGGCACCCGGCTGTCCCAACTCGCCCGGGACAACGGCCTGTCGGTTTCCACCGCCTACGGCTACCTCCACGAAGGGCTGACCGTCCTGGCCGCCGGCGCACCGACCTGTCCACCGCGCTGGAGCGCGCGAAGGCGGCCGGACTGACCCATCTGAACCTCGACGGCACCGTCGTCCGCACCGACCGCGTCGCCGCCCCCGGCCCCAACGGCGCAGACCTGTGGTGGTCCGGAAAGCACCGGCATCTCGGTGGGAACGTGCAGGTCATCTCCACTCCGGACGGCTGGCCGATCTGGGTCTCCCCAGTACGCCCGGGCAGAGAGCACGACACCACCTGCGCTCGCCACCACGGCCTGCTCGACGCCCTCAACCGGATTGCGGCCGAGCTGGACATGTCGACCCTCGTCGACCTCGGCTACGAGAACGTCGGCGACGGCTTCCGCGACCCCGTCAAAAAGCCCGCCGGAGGCAAGCTGACCGAAGCCCAGCAGACCTACAACAAGGTCATCCGCGGCATCCACGGAGTCTGCGAGCGCGCCAACTCCCTGCTCAAGACCACCTTCAAGGCCCTGCGCAGGGTCAGCCTCGACCCCAGCCGCATCACGAAGATCGCCGCCGCAGCTCTCGTTCTGCTCCAACTCGAGTACGACCAAACCATCTGAAGGATCACACAACGTCACCATCCACTACTGGGAAAGGCTTCAGTCCCGTGTAGACCCGGTGTTCAGACCTCCGTGTAGGCGTACTCAGTGCAGGTGAAATTGTCGTACCAGGTTGCGCCGTAGTCCCCAGCGCATGCCCGCCACTTCAGGTTGTATCCCTCGGTGAAGTTCTTGTTCTGGTAACGCCCTTCGCCATTCCCCTGGGTCATCCAGATCTTACCGCCCCGTACGAGGACGCCACTGTCGTTTCTCAATTCCCACATGATAAAAGCAGATTGCCCATCCGCCTCCAAGTCATTCACCTCGAACCAGTCACCGTTCTTGGCGAACAATCCAGATACGAATATGTTGCCCCTAACTTGCCAAGGCCCAGGCGAGGTCGTGGTAGTCGCGGTAGCGACATCATGCTCCCAGTCAATGGCGGAAGCCTGAGAGGTCAAGAGGGTGAACGCTGCCGCTGCGGCAGCGGTGACCGTGGCTATGCGCTTCATCTGCACGTACCTTCATATGGATTAGATTCGCAATGAGGCGGTCACGCTAGCATCAAACTTTGACAAAAGTCAGCCCAACAGTCAGGGGCATTACATGATCGTGATCTGTCCGGGTTGATCATGTGAGGCCGAGGGCTGACAGCGGGCGGTGGTAGTCGCGGCTGGTGTGGCGGAGGGGCGGCGGCGATGTTGGTCTCGCCGTTCTGGCGGAAGAGGCTGACGGCGAGGTTGCGCAGGCAGGCCATGGTGCGGACCTTGGAGTCGTCCTCGCGGAAGGTGCGGTCATGCCCCAGTTGCCTCTGATCCAGGCGGCGAGCTGGACATGTCGACCCTCGTCGACCTCGGCTACGAGACACGTCGGCGACGGCTTCCACCACCCCGTCAAAAAGCCCGCCGGAGGCAAGCTGACCGAAGCCCAGCAGACCTGCAAACTCGAGTACGACCAAACCATCTGATGGATGACACAACGTCACCATCCGCTACTGGGAAAGGCTCACTGACGAGCCACGAGAAATCGAAAGGCGCTGAGGACGCCGACGAGGAGCGGGGCGGCGCGGAGCGTCGTCACCCTGGCCGTGCCACGTCTCAGTCCTGCGGCTCCATCTCCCAACTGCCCAGCATCCGCAAGACTTCCTCCAACCGGGAACCCGGTTCTGCGTGGTAGGTGTTCAGTCGCATGCGGGGCCCCGGGCAGACGTCATGGGCTCGTGCACGAGGTCGAACTCTCCCACCAGCGGGTGCCGCATGCGCACGACCTCCCCGACGGTGCCGCAGCTCACCTCATGCCGTGCCCACAACCGCCGGAACTCCTCGCTCTTCTGCGACAACTCGCGAATCAGCGAGGAGAGTTGCACATCGTCGGGACTCTTGCCGGCATTCATCCGCAGAACGCCGGCGACTTTCGCAGCCATGCGGGCCGGTTCGGCGAACGATCGCGCGCTTCGGGCGAGAGGAAGATCTGCCGGGCCACGTTCCGCTCCCCGGGCGGCAGTTGGGCACAGTGCCCGAAGAAAAGGGTGGCGAGCCGGTTCCATCCGAGGATGTCCAGGCGCCGACTGACGACGAAGGCGGGCACGCCGAGTGTGTCGAGGAGGTGCTGGACGGTGGGCCGAAGTCGCTGCGGCGGGGGCGCCACCCGCGGTGTGCGGTTCCGGTCGGGCTGGGCCAGCCGGATCAGTTTGTCAAACGTGCTCCCAGATGCGGAGCCGCGTAGCTGCTCCGGCTGGCCGGCGCGCAGTTGACGAGATTGCACACCGTGTGGCGTCGCCACCCGGCTCAACTGCGCGCCCACGAGGTATGTAGAGGTATGTACCCCTCGCCGAGACTCGGGTCCTGCTATGTGCCGGACGGAAGGCCGGAGCCGGCAACACTGCCGCTGACGCCGGTCATGATGGCGTTGATGATGCCCTGCTGGGTGACCGTGAGGGAGCGGCGATTGAACAGTCCGAATCCGTACCGATCGGTTGCACCGTTGTCCCAGTAGATGCTGGCCGCCCCGTATTTCTTGGCGGTGGCCGCGACGGCCCGTGCGAAGTCCGCGCGATACCTGTTGTTCGACGAATCGAACGATGATTTGTCGATGGCACCGTATTCGCCCAACACCACCGGATACCCCTTCGTGACGAACACGTCGCGCATCGTCTTGAGCTGCGCGTCCAGATAGTCCTCCTGTCCCCAGGTCGACGTCTTCGACGGGTTGGTCGCTGCTCGGCCCCATTGCGTGATGGTGCCGCTTTCCTCTCCGGCGAAGTCCCACGGGCTGTAGTGATGAACGGAGATCATGATCCGCCGCTCATTTGCGGGAATAGAGGGGGAGCGGTACTGGTCGGACGGAATCGCGAAGCCGTAATTCCCCGCGGTGTAATCGATGTTCGTGTTCCAGCCGGCCACGAGCAGCCACCTCGAACTGTTGTTTCCGCCCGTTTTCCGCACGGTGTCCACGAAGATCTGGTTGTAGCTGTTGATGTTTGAGTAGCACGGTTGGGTCGGGCGGCCGTACTGCCCGTCGAACTCTTCGTTCATGGACTCCAGGATCAGGCGCTGGTCGTAGTTCTTGAACCTGTTCGCGATCTGCTGCCAAGCTTTCTCGTACTTGGCCTTGATCGTCGACTGGGAGGGGGAATCGCAGATCAGCCAGGAGCCGTTGACGCTCTTGTACCCGTCGCCGTGCATGTTGATCAGTACATGCAGGCCCCTGTTGTAGGCGTAGTTGACGACTTCTTGGACTCTGTTCAGCCAGGAGGCGTTGATCGTGTAATTCGGGCCGGACCCTATGTATCCCAGGTAGGAGACCGGGATCCGGATCGTCTTGAACCCTGCCGCCCTCACTTTGTCGATGAGGGCCTGCGTTACCGTCGGCTGGCCCCACGCTGTTTCGCTGGGGTATCCGTTGGTGGTGGCTTCGAGTTGGTTCCCCAGATTCCATCCCGCGCCCATGTCGGCCACGATCTGCGAAGCGCTTGACTGTGCCACGGTATCGGCCGATGCCTGATGCGCCGCGCCGTACACAGATGCGGCAACTGCCAACAGGACGGCAAGGAAAATTCCTCTGATCTTCCCTGCTAGTGAAACCATGAGCTTTCCTCTCTTGCGTCCTTGAGGGTGTCTGGCCCCCAAGTGGATCTATCTGTACGAGTGGGAGCGGCCGGAAATGCCTGCTGTTCGGGCGGCGGTGGTGTCCACGCCGGCCTGGAAACGAACACGGTCGATTGCACGGCGGCTGACCTCGCGGGGTCCGTGGACGGCCCACGCACCCTGCACGGCCCGGATGCGCGGCGATCACGGCAGACGCGCGCACCCGGGCCCCGGGCCGTGCGTGGTTGCTCCTCAGCTCAGGGCGGATTCCCAGGTGGTCGTGCTGGAGGTGGCGTCGGCGCGAAGGCGGTCGCGGGCCGCGGTGTCGCCGTACAGACTCCACCGCATCCAGTCCACGGACGTGTTGACGGTCCGGGAGTCGCCGAAGTAGTTGCTGTGGCCGGCGCCGCGGAAGGTGAGGAACGCCTTGGCGGCGGGCAGTTCCCGGTACGCCTGGCGGGCGGAGGAGATCGGGCACGTTCCGTCCCGGTCTCCGTGCGTGAACAGGACCTTGGCGCGGACCGACGGGCTCGGGTTGCCCATGTCCACACAGGACATGGGGATCGCGGCGGTGATCCGTGCGTCCGGCCAGGCCGTGAGCAGGCCGTGGGTGGTCATGCCGCCCATCGAGTGGCCGGAGACGCCGACTCCGACCGCTGTGTTGATGTGGCCGGCCAGCGGGTCGCCGGCCGTGTTGAGGGCGAGGGTCCGGGTGATGACCTCGGAGACGTCCTTGGACTGGTTGCCGTTGTAGACGTCTTGGCCACTGAGGTTGGCGAAGTGGGGGGCGGGAACGATGAACCCCGCCTCGGCCAGGGGGCGGATGATCGCCAGGGACTTCTGCGGGCTGCTGCTGAGGCCGTGCGTGAACTCGCAGACCGGGAAAACGCCCTGGGCGACGGGGGCGTTGGTGACCGGGGAGCCACCGGGGGCGCCGGTGGCGGGATAGTAGACGTACGTCGTCCACCGGCGGCTGCCGCGACTCCACGCGTACTGGCGCACGCCGACCGCGAACCGCTGGGTCGGAGCTCCCGCCCGCGCGGTGGCACCTGCTTGGCCCGTGCCGAGCAGGGACATGCCTACGCCCGCGGCTCCGGCCGCGCTCAGGGTCAGGAAACTACGCCGTTGCATGGTCATGAAGACTCCTGCTGTGGGGGGTTGCGGAGCGCTGCTCGGTCAAGTGCCGGGAAGAGGCGTCGGTGATGCCGCGGCGGTGAGACTGACCTAGGTGGTGGGGGGAGTGGTCGTGGGGGTGGTCAGGTCGGCGAATCGCGCACGGTGGAGGACGTTCCGGTCCTGCCCGTGGTGGTCATCGGCGTGGTGTGGCCTTGCCGGCAGAGGCGCGGCGAGCCGCTGAACACCGGCCGAACCGTGACTCATTGAGGGAGCGGCCCTTCGCGCCCACCTGCCCGCCTATCTGATGGGCGGGGGTGTTGATTCTGCGGAAGCGGCGCAGGGGTGGCTCTCCTTCCACTCGTCGTGTCCCGCGCCTGGGAGCGTTCCCATACGTCTTGCAACAGGTACGTTCCCGATCGGTTGCCGATCTGTCAATCATTGGCGCCCAACTCGGTTGTCTTCGACGCGCATTCGACAGATCGCGGGTGCAGGAGGCACGGTGCGACGTCTTCGCAGCCCGCCCGATCACACTCGCGGCGGCCCGCCGTCAGCCGTGGCCGATACCCGCACTCATGCCGGCGATCGTATGGGCCCTGATGTCGGGGTGCGGTCCCTCCGCGAATCGGGTCACTACGGAGCGGACATGGTCCTGGGCCGGCTGGAGCAGTCCGTCGTACACCGCGACGCAGACTTCCCGCGCCCGCGACCGGGGCCAGTCGGGCGGCAGCAGCCCGATGGGGAGCAGCGGGTCCAGGATGGGGAAGTGACGGTACGCGTGCATGATTTCGGTCCGTGCGCGCACCGCGTCGGCACCGGAGACGTCGTCGGCGCTGATGTGCGGAAGCAAGCCGCTCCAGCGGCTGATGAAAGCCCGGTAGTGCTCGGCGATGCCGGGCAGGTCCCACGCCTCGACCGGGTTGCGGTCGACCTCCGTGTCCAGTTCCTCCTGCCGCGCGCGGAACACGGTCACCGCTCCTCGCGCCAGGTCGGCCACCTCGATCCGCCCCTTGGGGGTGAGGGGGTGCGGCGACACCCAGAGCGCGTCGTACAGCGGCGCGAATCCGCGCCACCGCAGCGCGGTGCGCAGTGCGCGCCGCCGCGTGCTCTCCTGTTCCGGGACGGAGAAGGCGATCAGTGTCCACCGACCGTCCCATGAGTCGGGTTGGGTGGTGAAGGTGGCGATCGAGCTGGCGCCGCTCCACAAATCGACGGCGGCCTGCGACGCCAGCCGGTAGGAGCTGTACCTCCCTTGCCGGCTGCCCTCCAGCACCCCACGGCGCATCAGCCTGCTGATCGTCGTACGGGCGGCGCCCGCGGTCACTTGGAACTCGCCGAGCAGTGCCACGATCGCCGCCGACGGCAACCACGCACGGACGGGGAACGTGTAGTCGGCGATCAATGTCACCGTGAGTCCCTGCGGCGATACGTTGCTTTGCCAGCCGGGCGATCGCACGGGGCCGACGGCACTGTCACCCTCGTCGGAGAAGATCTCCTCGAGGTTGGACAGGTTCGGCAAGGTCGGCTCCGGCGCGGTGGACAGGGTCGGCATCACTGTAACGGTTGTGGAATCGCCGGGTGTTGCTCCGCCGCGATTGCTCCACCAGGCGGGATCTCGGTGCGCAGGTGAAGGCGCCCTGGCAGTGCCCAGGTGTGGAACACCGGTGTACTTGGAGGGTGACGGCAGCGAACAGTCACCCTTGGCACCGTGCTTGCGGGGGACGCGGCGCGTTGGGCGATGTGGTCGTTCGTCCCGTAGAAACCCGCAGGTCAGGCGCACATGTGGCGGGGCAACATAGTTCAGTGTGCGGCTAGGTGCTCGTCTGCCCGCGGGGCTCGGGCAGGGGGCGAGGTCAGTATCGGGGCTGTGAGCCGTGGAGGGCTTCTCGAAACCGAGTGTGGTTTCGAGAAGCCCTCTCAGTCCTGGGCGGTGGTGTCAGCCGAGGCGCCACTGCTGGTTGCTGCCGCCGTTGCAGTCCCACAGTCCGACCAGTGCGCCGTTGGCGGTGGAGGCACCGGTCACATCCAGGCACAGGCCCGACTGGACGCCGGTGATGGTGCCGTTGGAGTTGAGGTTCCATTGCTGGTTGGTGCCGCCGTTACAGTCCCATATCGCGACTTCGGTGCCGGCCGTGGTGCCGGTCGCGTCGAGGCACTTCACACCGCCGTAGACGGTGAGCTGCTTGGTCGACGTACTGGTCCAGGTCTGGTTCGTCTGGCCGTTGCAGTCCCAGATCTGCGTCTGGGTGCCGTTGGTCTGCGAAAAGCCGGGCACGTCTAGGCACTTGCCCGAACCGATGGCGTGGATCGGACCTGTAGTGGTCCCGCCGGTCCCGCCGGAGCCGTCGAGTCCGAAGAAGGCGATGGCCCGGGCTGCCATGCCGCTGGCGGGCAGGGCGTGTCCGACGCCCTGGATGCCGATCGCCTCGACCGGTGCCTGCGCGCCGGTGGAGCCGTAGCGGGTGCGGGTCCAGCCGGACTGCGGGGAGTCGGTGAAGGCCGGGGTCTGGCTCACCCCGAGCACATTGGTCCACTGTTTGATCTCTTCACCGAAGTTCGCGTAGTACAGCGCTTCGTCCTCGGTACCGTGCCACAGCTGCATCCGCGGCCGGGGGCCGGTGTATCCCGGGTAGGCGTTCCGGACGAGGTCGCCCCACTCCTGCGGGGTCTTGGTGATCTGGCCGGTGGCGCAGGCGCTGTTCCAGCCGGAGCCGTCGGTGGTGGCGAAGCAGCCGAACGGCACGCCCATGAACGCCGCACCGGCCTTGAACAGGTCGGGGTAGTCGCCGAGCAGGACATTGGTCGTCATCGCGCCGGACGAGGCGCCGGTGACGTAGACCCGGCCGGGGTCGGCGCTCATGTTCTGCAGGGTGTACCGGACCATCGAGGCGATGCTCGTGGGGTCACTGCCCCCGTCGTGCTTGAGCGCCTGGGGCGAGGAGACGTCGAAGCACTGCCCGCTGACGTTCGCGTCCGGGTAGACGACGATGAACCCGTACTGGTCGGCCAGGCGGGCGAACTCCGTGTTGGAGTAAAAGGCGGGCCCCGTGCCGGTGCAGTAGTGCACTGCCACCAACACCGCCGGGCGTGCCGGAGCGTTGTCAGGCTTGTAGACGTACATCCGCAGGTTTCCGGGGTTGCTGCCGAAGTTGGTCACCTCGGTCAGTGACGCGGCCGACGCGGTGGTGGCCGAGGCGCCGGTCAGTCCGAGCGCCGCGAGCAGCGGCGCAATCCCCATCAGCAGGGTTACCAGTAGATCTCTGACGCTTCTCTTCTTGGACTTCCGGGACACGACGCTGTCCTTTCTGGAATCCGGCGCGCCGGGGCGATGCTCCGAGTCGGCCTGCCGAACCGGAGTGGCCGGCACGGTGGTTGCTGTGGTCAAGGACGTACGAAAATCCTCAAGAGGAGGAAGCGACACCAGGAGGTGAAGCGCTTCGACGCTCCCATCGCCCTGAATGTGGTGTCAATGCCTAGCGGGAAGCAAGGCTGCGTTGCCTTCATCCCTCTTGTTTTGCCAGGGAGTTCTCATTAACTTGAGTCGTCAAGTGAAGCGCTTCGACAACTTACGCGGGTCACCGTCGACCGCTACTGCATCGACGTCCTCACCCAGATCAGCGCCGCCACGCGGGCTCTGCAGCAACTCGCCGTGGGCCTGCTCGACGACCATGTACGCCGGTGCGTCACCGACACCGCCCGCACCGACACCGCCCATGCCGAGGAGAAGTTCGCCGAACTCACCGACGCCCTGAGCCGCACCCTGCAGGCAAAACAGAGATCCGGGCCCGGGCGGTTCAACCGCCCGGGCCCGGAAGCTCGGTATCAGGCCCGTACGAGCCGTGCGATGGCCTTCGTCGGCGCTTCAGCGGGCGGCGGGCTGGAAGCCGCGCAGGCGCAGGCTGTTGCCGACGACGAAGACGGAGGAGAAGGCCATGGCCGCTCCGGCGATCATCGGGTTGAGCAGTCCGGCCGCGGCGAGCGGCAGGGCGGCGACGTTGTAGGCGAAGGCCCAGAAGAGGTTGGACCTGATGGTGCCCAGCGTCTTGCGGGCCAGGCGGATGGCGTCCGCCGCGACCCTCAAATCGCCCCGTACGAGCGTCAGGTCGCCCGCCTCGATCGCGGCGTCCGTACCCGTGCCCATCGCCAGTCCCAGGTCGGCCTGGGCCAGTGCGGCGGCGTCGTTGACGCCGTCGCCGACCATGGCGACCGAACGGCCCTCGCTCTGCAGGCGCTTGACCACGTCGACCTTGTCCTGCGGCAGGACCTCGGCGATCACGTGCTCGGGTGCGATGCCCACCTCGGCGGCGACTGCCTCGGCGACCGCCTTGTTGTCACCGGTCAGCAGCATGGGCGTCAGGCCGAGGGCGCGCAGCCGCCGGATGGCCTCCGGGCTGGTCTCCTTGATCGCGTCGGCGACCTCGAGGACGGCGCGGGCCTCGCCGTCCCAGGCGACCGCGATGGCGGTACGTCCTGCCGCCTCGGCTTCGGCCTTGGCGCGCCGCAGCTCCTCCGGCAGGGAGATGACCCGCCCCCACTCTCGGCTTCGCTCGAGCGGGGGGACCCCCATGTCCAGCAGTTTTCCCCGGCCGACGAGGACCGCGTGGCCCTCCACGATGCCCTGGACGCCGAGACCGGCGATGTTCGCGAAGTCCTCCGGGGCCGGCAGCGTGCCGATCCGGGCGGTGGCGCCGGAGGCGACGGCCTGGGCGATGGGGTGCTCGGAGGCGTGCTCCAGGGCGCCCGCGAGGCGCAGGACCTCGTCCTCGTCCGTGTGGTCAGCGGTGTGCACGGCGAGCAGCGTCATCTTGCCGGTGGTCACGGTGCCGGTCTTGTCCAGGACGATGGTGTCGACCTTGCGCGTCGACTCCAGGACCTCGGGTCCCTTGATGAGGATGCCGAGCTGGGCGCCGCGGCCCGTGCCGACCATCAGCGCGGTCGGCGTGGCCAGGCCCAGGGCGCAGGGGCAGGCGATGATCAGGACGGCGACCGCTGCGGTGAAGGCGGCGGTCAGGCCCGCTCCGTTGCCGAGCCAGAAGCCCAGGGTGCCGAGCGCCAGGGCGATCACGACCGGGACGAAGACGGCGGAGATCTTGTCGGCGAGCCGCTGGGCGGCGGCCTTGCCGTTCTGCGCGTCCTCCACCAGCTTGGCCATGCGGGCGAGCTGGGTGTCGGCGCCGACGCGGGTGGCCTCGACCACCAGGCGGCCGCCGGCGTTCAGCGTGGCGCCGGTGACGGCGTCCCCGGTGCTGACCTCGACCGGCACCGATTCGCCGGTGAGCATGGAGGCGTCCACGGCGGAGGCCCCGTCGACGACCACCCCGTCGGTGGCGATCTTCTCGCCGGGGCGTACGAGGAACCGGTCGCCGACCTTCAGGTCACTGACGGGGATGAGTTCCTCGCGGCCGTCGCGCAGCACCGTGACGTCCTTGGCGCCCAGCTCCAGCAGGGCCTTCAGCGCCGCGCCCGCCTTCCGCTTCGACCGCGCCTCGAAGTACCGCCCGGCGAGGATGAAGGCAGTGACACCCGCTGCGGCCTCCAGGTAGATGTTTCCGGCGCCGTCGGTGCGGGCGATGGTCAGCTCGAAGGGGTGTGTCATGCCGGGCGTACCGGCCGTGCCGAAGAACAGCGCCCACAGGGACCACAGGAACGCCGCCGATGTACCGACGGAGATCAGCGTGTCCATGGTGGCTGCGCCGTGCTTGGCGTTGGTCCAGGCGGCCTTGTGGAACGGCCAGGCGGCGTACGTCACCACGGGCGCCGCCAGCGTGAGCGAGAGCCACTGCCAGTACTCGAACTGCAACGCCGGGATCATGGCCATCGCGATCACGGGCACTGCCAGGACCACGGCGGCCGTCAGGCGCTGACGCAGCGGCCGTAGTTCATCGCCCTCCTCTTGCGCGGTGCCGCCGCCTGCTTCCGGCTCGGCGCGTACGGGCTCGGGCTCGCGCGCCGTGTACCCGGTGGCCTCAACCGTGGCTATCAGGTCGGAGACGTTGACGTCCTCGCGGTAGGTGACCTTGGCCTTCTCGGTGGCGTAGTTGACGGTGGCCTCGACCCCGTCCATGCGGTTGAGCTTCTTCTCGATGCGAGCGGCGCACGAGGCGCAGGTCATGCCGCCGATGGCGAGTTCGACCTCGGCGGCACCGGGTGTGGTGGTGGTCATGTCTGCTCCTCGGAACTCACGGGCACGATGTGCGACGGCTGGGACAGGGGGCCGCGAAGAAGGTGCGGCCCCCTCCCGGCGCGTGGGTCAGGCGGCCACGCGGCCGGCGAAGTCGTATCCGGCCTCGTCGACGGTCTTGGCGATCAGGGCGTCGAGCGCCTCATCGGGCTCGGCGGCGGTCGTCACGGTGACCAGGCCGGTGCCGATCTCGACGTCGACCGCGGTGATCTCGTCCAGGCTTCCCACGGCCTCGGTGACGACGCCCTGGCAGTGGGCGCTGCCGACGCCGTCGACCTTGTAAGTGGTCTTGATCTGCGCGGTGGTGTTGCAGCTTCCGTCAGGGGTGCAGCAGTTCGACATGGGATTCTCCACAGCTAGTTAGGCAGATACCGGGTGGGGGTATCGGACAGCGGCTCCATGTATACCCCCCACCCGTATCTGTCGCAAGCGGCGACCGCAATTTGCTTTATACCCCCCAGGGGTATGTTGAAGTGCATCGGCCGCATCTGGAAGCGGCCGGGAGACAAGGAGCCGGCCATGAACACTGGACTGCGGATCACCGTCTTCGCCGCGGCTCTCGCCGCGATCTTCGGCACCGCTTACGGCGTGGGCGGCGCGGTCGACGCGGTCTCACCCGAGCCGAAGAACGGCGCTCACAGCGGGCCCGAGGGACATGCGGGGGCCGGGCATGGAGAGGGGGAGAGCGGCGGTCATGAGGCCGTGGCCCCGGGAGGCCTCCAGATCTCACAGGGCGGCTACACGCTCGACCTGAAAACCCCGCGCCTCGAAGCCGGGAAGCAGACCGACCTGCGCTTCGCCGTCGTACAGGACGGGACCGGCCGCAACATCACCGCGTATCGGCGCGAACACGGCAAGGAACTCCACCTGATCCTTGCCTCGAGCGATCTCACCGTCTACCGCCATCTCCATCCCGCCCGGGCAGCCGACGGCACCTGGTCCACCCCCGTGGAACTTCCCAAGGCAGGCGGCTACCGCGTCTTCGCGGACTTCAAGCCCAGGGCGGCGAGGCGCTCACCCTCGGTGCGGACCTTGCGGCGTCCGGAGCGTACGAGCCCGCTGAACTGCCCGGGCGCAACACGACGGCCAGGGCCGACGGATACGACCCTCGCGGGCCAAGCCCGCCGAAAGAGAGGCCGGGCACGCACACTGAGGCGCGCGGCCCACACCGGGATCCGGTGCGGGCCGCGCCCGAATCGGCGGACAGATCACGTCGATGGAGGCGGTGGGCGGGCGGCGGCCGACAGGCTGCCGTCGCCGTCGTTGTGACGGTGACCGTGCGCGAAGACGCTCCTTCTGAGGGCCGCGTGGCACACTCGCCGCAGCAAACAAGCCATTGATCTGACGAGTTGACCCAGTGTTTCGGGACTGGTGGTCGATCACTGCCGGCGAGCCGCTAGGATCACGGCATGGTTACGGCTTGGTCGCCCTGGCGCATCGTCAGGACCCGCTCCGGTGCGGGTCCGCTGCTGCGCGTGCTGGCCTTGGCCGTGCTCCTGTCCGGCTTCCTCGTGACGCACGGCATCCACGTGGAGAGTGTCCAGGGACACCTCTCCACCAGCGCAACCACCCCCGCCGCCCTGCAGGTCGATGGCGTTCACCACGCAGCCGACGAGCCCGCGCGGCTGTTGGCCGCCGACGCCGACGATCATCATGGCGGCCACGAGACGCCACACCCTGGCGAGCACTGCGCATCCGGACAGCCTCAGCAGGGTTCTGCCCTGGTGTCGCCCTGCTTTGCGGCGTCGGTTCGCGAATCGAGCGGTTCCTACGACGCCTCGACCGTGCGCGGGCCGACCGCCGGTAGGCCCATGGACGGCGTGTCTCCCGTGGCTCTGAGAGCAGCCTCCGTAGTGCAGCAGGTCTAGGAGTACGGACTCCTCCAACTGGCCTGCCGACTGTCACCGGTTCGGCTGGTATCGCGCGACGAGCTTCCTGGCCCGTGCTCATGATGGGTCCTCACGTTCGTCGAAGCCGTCCTGCCCCCACCCATGTCTGCGCCTGACTCCGTCCTTGCCGGAGACGTGGCAGCAGCACGGAGGACCTGTGCCGACACATTCCCGTACGCATGCGCACGCCCCATGGGCCCCATGCGGCGCACCCTCATGGCGCCGACTGGTCTCGGCGATCCGCGGCGCCTTCGTGATGGCGCTCATTCTGTGCGCCGTCCTGCATGGCACGTCTGAGGAGACGCACGCGTCGGTGTCCGTCACGGCCGGATTCTCGGCGACGGCTGGGGGCGAGGACCCTCATGGCCCCCACGCTCCCCACGGGGCCGAGGACTGTGCGGCGGACGTGATCGTGCGTACCGCGGCTCAGTCGAGTGAGGATCTTCCCCTCGGCGCGCTGGCCGTCGTCGTACTCCTTGCCGTGTCCCTGTCGCTGGGACGACCCCTCGTACGGCATGAACGCCGTAGAGGTCGCAGCACGCGCCCTGGCCGCGCGGCGCTCGTCGTCACGTCGCGGTGGCGGATCTAGACCACTCGCCCGCAGCCGACCGACTTCGCGGCTGCCGCGTGCCCATTGGCCTGAGAGGACTCTTGGTCTGCCTCATGGCCATGGCGCGCGAGATGAACCCGCATCCGGTATTCATCGAGCGAGAGTGAACACATAGACATGCAGTCATTGACCAAGGCCGGGGTCGACCCGGGCCGGTCCGCCCTGTCCGGCCTGGTGGGCAACACCCCGCTGCTGCGGGTCTCGGAGCCACTGGCCCCGGCCGGACGTGGCTTCTGGGCGAAGCTCGAAGGGTTCAACCCCGGTGGCATCAAGGACCGTCCGGCGCTGCACATGGTGGAGCGGGCCCGGGCTCGTGGCGACCTGCGGCCCGGCGGACGGATCATCGAGTCCACCAGCGGCACCCTGGGTCTGGGGCTGGCCCTGGCCGGGATGGTGTACGGCCACCCGGTCACCCTGGTCACCGATCCGGGCCTGGAGTTGTCCATGACCCGGCTGCTGACGGCGTACGGCGCTCAGGTCAACGTCGTCTCCGAGCCGCATCCCACGGGCGGCTGGCAGCAGGCCCGACGCGAACGCGTGCAGCGGCTGCTGGAGCAGCACCCGGACTCCTGGTGCCCGGACCAGTACAACAATCCCGACAACGTCGCCGCCTACACGCCGCTGGCCCTCGAACTCGCTTCCGAGTTGGGCCACATCGACGTGCTGGTGTGCAGCGTCGGCACCGGCGGCCACTCCGCCGGCGTCTCCCGGGTCCTGCGCCAGCTCTACCCGGAGCTGACCGTCGTCGGCGTGGACACGACGGGTTCGACGATCTTCGGCCAGCCTGCCCGGCCCCGCCTCATGCGCGGCCTCGGTTCCAGCATCTACCCCCGCAACGTCGCCTACGAGAACTTCTCCGAGGTGCACTGGGTCGCCCCGCAAGAGGCGGTGTGGACTTGCCGCCAACTGGCCGCCTCCCACTACGCCACCGGCGGGTGGAGTGTCGGCGCGGTCGCGATGGTGGCCGGCTGGCTGGCCCGGACCATGTCGGCGGACGCACGGATCGTCGCGATCTTCCCCGACGGTCCGCAGCGTTACCTGGGGACGGTCTACGACGACGACTACTGCGCCGCCCACGGCCTGCTGGACTCCCCACCGGCGCCCGAACCGGAGCTGATCGGCCGCCTGGACGAGAAGGAGGTCACCCGCTGGACCCGGTGCACCACCGTGGTCGATCCCCTCACCCTGCAAGGCGCTGAGGACGCAGCTGTCGAGTCCGGATCCTCGGAGGAGAGCCAGTGATGGGGCTGCTTACCCAGGTCCGGTCGTACGAACGCAGCGTCCAGCTGTTGATGGTGAACCAGTTCACCATCAACCTCGGCTTCTACATGCTGATGCCCTATCTGGCCGCCCACCTGTCCGGCACGCTCGGGCTGGCCGGCTGGATCGTCGGACTCGTCCTCGGCGTACGCAACTTCAGCCAGCAGGGCATGTTCCTGGTAGGCGGCACGCTCGCCGACCGGCTCGGCTACAAGCCGATGATCGTCGCCGGATGTGTGCTGCGCACCCTCGGCTTCGCGACGCTCGGGCTCGTCGACTCACTTCCCGCACTGCTCGCCGCCTCCGCCGCCACCGGGCTGGCCGGGGCGCTGTTCAACCCGGCCGTACGCGCGTACCTCGCGGCCGACGCGGGGGAACGCAGGGTTGAGGCGTTCGCCCTCTTCAACGTGTTCTACCAAGCCGGCATCCTGCTGGGCCCCCTCGTCGGAATGGTCCTGACCGGGGTCGACTTCCGCGTCACCTGTCTGGTGGCGGCCGGGATCTTCGCGCTGCTGAGCGCCGTACAGATCCGCGCGCTGCCCGCCCGGCGGGCCGAGGACGACAAGCGGCAGGAGAGCCACAGTGGTCAGGGCGTACTCGCCCAGTGGCGCGGCATCCTCGCCAATCGGCCGTTCGTACTGTTCTCCGTCGCCATGATCGGCTCGTACGTCCTGTCCTTCCAGGTCTATCTGGCGCTGCCGCTGGAGGTGCGCCGACTAGGCGGCGACGGGGAGTTCGGCACGGCGGCGGTCGCGGTGCTCTTCGCCGTGTCCGGGCTGAGTACGATCCTCGGCCAGACGCGGGTGACGGCATGGTGCAAGGCGCGGTACGAGCCCGGGCAGGCGCTCGTGCGCGGGCTGGCGGCCATGGGCCTGGCCTTCGTGCCCCTGCTGCTGGCCACCGCCATACCCGTACCGGAGTCCCGGATCGGGTTGTGGCTGCTCGCGGCGGTGGCGCCGACGCTCGCCGCGTTGCTGCTGGCTGTCGGCACGATGATCGCCTACCCGTTCGAGATGGACACCATCGTCCGGCTCTGCGGTGGCCGCCTCGTCGCCACCCATTACGGGCTGTACAACACGATCTGCGGCATCGGCATCACCGTCGGGAACCTCGGCACGGGCGCCGCGCTCGACGCCGCCCGCGCGGCCGGGATGCCCGCGCTGCCGTGGATCACGCTGTGCGCGCTGGGCCTGTCGTGCGCGGCCGCTCTGTACGGCCTGCACCGCACCGGCCGACTGGCGGCGCAGCCCGCTGCCGAGCCGCTCGCCGCGACCGCCTGACCCACCGGCCCTCCGGCCCAGGGGCGGGGCACCGCACGGTGCCCCGCCCCTGCTGGGCTTGCCTATTTCCAGGAGCTTTCGATGCCCGCCCCTGTCGTTCCCCATCCCAAGCCGACCCCGTTGCAACTCCGGCCCTTCCGGGCAGTGCGCTACGACGCGGACCGTGTCGGCGACCCGTCCGAACTCCTCGCCCGGCCCTACGACGACCCGGACCCAGCCCGGGTCCGCGCGCGCCGACGCCACCCGCACCACGTGACCCGCCTGCTGTACGCGGACGTGCCGCAGGGCGCCGCCCGCGAACTGGGGCGCTGGCTGCGACGCGGCGTACTTCGTCGGGACGAGCAGCCCGCCCTGTACGTCTACCAGCAACAGCGTGGCGCCCGGATCCTCCAACGTGGCCTGATCGGCGACCTGTTGCTGCCACGCCAGGCGGGGCAACTGCTGCCGCACGAAGACGTGTCGGCCCACGTCGTCCGGCAGCGCGCCGCCCATATGTCAGGGCTGCGCGCCCAACTGGAACCACTGCTGCTGGCCCACCGAGGCACGGAATCGACGACTGCGCAGCTCGTGGACCACGTCACCCGCCGTACGCCGGTCGCCGTCGCCCGGATCGGACGGATCACCCACACCTTGTGGGCCTGCGATGACCCGGCGGAACTCGCACCCCTCGCCCGTGGCCTGTCCGTCAGGCAGGCACTCATCGCCGACGGCCACCACCGCCACGCCGCCTGTCTCCAGCTGAGCGGAGGCGCGGCAGGCCCGTGGGCCAGCAGCCTCGCCCTGCTGGTCGATACCGCGACGTATCCTCTGCGGCTCTCCGCGATCCACCGAGTGTTGCCAGCACTGGAACCGGACAAAGCCGCACGCAACGCGGCGGAAGTGGCCCGAGTCCTCCGGCTCCCCGGAGGGCCGCGTCCGCCCGAACCCGGCGAACTCATACTGACCGGCGGGGGAGAGGCCTGGAGCATCACCGAACCCGACCCCCGGGCCCTGCGAGAAGCACTGGCGGATCATCCCAGCCAGTGGGCGCAACTCCCCGCCGGCGTCAGCGACCACCTGCTGCTCCGCCACGCCTGGTCCGTACCCGACCTGCCCGGTGCCGTGACGTATCTCCATGACATACGTCAGACCACGGCTGCCGTGTCCGCTCCGGGCAGCGGCAGCGCGCTCCTGCTGCCCCCGATCAGCCAGGACACGGTGTGGGGACTGGCCGGTGCCGGAGTGCTGTTGCCCCGGAAGTCCACCTCGTTCGGTCCCAAGCCGACAGCCGGTCTGGTGATGCGCGTGCTGGGCCTGTCGTAGCGCCGGTCCGGTGCTCTCGACGCGGATGTGCCGCTATGTGCCCTGTGGGCCGTAGTGGTTCAGGAACATGTCGACGCCGCTGGTGATGAGACGGTCGGTCAGGTCCTCGTCGATGTGTGTGCCGTAGGAGCTGAAGACCATGTGGGGGAAGACCAGCAGCCCGTAGAACTGGATGATCGCCACCTGTAGGTCGGGGATCGCCAGTCGACCTTGCTCGGCGAGGGTGCGCAGAGCGCCGGCGACCGCCGGGTGGTGGCTTTCCGTGCCGCGGTGTCGCCAGGCCTCGCCCAGTTCGGGGAAGCGGTGGAGTTCGGCGGCGACGAGGTTGCGCAGGGCGGTGACCTCGTGGTTGGTGCGGACGGCGTGGACCCAGGTGCGGGCCGCTTCGACGAGGGCGGCCCGCAGGTCCTCGGCTTCGGTCAGGCCTTCCAGGGCGGCCGCCGACTCGCCGGCGAGCGGCTCGTCCAGTGCGCTCGTGATGACCGCCGTGAACAGGGCTTCCTTGCTGCCGAAGTGGTTGTAGACGGTCACCTTCGACACCCCCGCCTCGGCGGCGATCGTGTCCATTCCGACGCCGAAGCCCTCGCGCAGGAACAGCTCGCGGGCGGCCCGCACGATGGCCTGCCGCTTGAGCTCCGCGCGGGGTCCGCTGGGGGGCTGCTTGACGCTGTCCACGCTCATGACCTCGACCCTAGCACTCATCTGAACTGTACGGTTGAGTTCATGTGAACTGAACGGTACGGTTCAGGTCGGAGCGTCGGTCGAGCAAGGCCGTGCGCGAGAAAGGGGACCTCGTGCCTTCTGTGACTCATCAGGTGACCGCTTCGCCGCAGACTGGCGACCCGCCGGTCCGGAGATGGCTCACTCTCGCCGTCGTGAGCGTGAGCCTGCTGGTCGTCGGGCTCGACACCACCGTGCTGAACGTGGCACTGCCGACCCTCGTCGGTGAACTCGGCGCCTCCACCAGCGAGTTGCAGTGGATCGTCGACAGCTATGCGCTGATGTCCGGCAGCCTGGTCCTGTTCTGCGGCAGCCTCGCGGACCGGCTCGGCCGCAAGTGGATCTTCATGTCAGGGCTGGCGCTGTTCACGGCGGCGTCCGTAGCCGCCGCGTACGCCGGATCCGTCACCGCCTTGGTGCTCGCGCGCGGAGCCATGGGCGTCGGCGAGGCGCTCATCATGCCGGCCACGCTCGCCGTCATCGGGAACGTCTTCCCGCGCGGCGCCGAACGCACCAAGGCGATCGGCGTCTGGTCGGCGGCCGTCGGCGTCGGGACGGTGATCGGGCCGATGGTCGGCGGCCGGCTGCTGAGCCACTACTGGTGGGGATCGGTGTTCCTGATCAACCTCCCGATAGGCATCGCGGCCCTGATCGCCGCCGCACTGCTGGTGCCCAACTCCCGAGCTCCCGAGAGCGGGCGGCTGGACCCGGCCGGGGCGCTGCTGTCCGTCGCGGCCGTGGCGAGCATGCTGTGGGCGGTCATCGAAGGGCCCGACCGCGGATGGACGAGTTCCGCCGTGCTGGCCGCCTTCGCGGCGGGTGCGTTGCTGCTGGTCGCCTTCCTGGTCTGGCAGCGCCGGGCCGCCTCCCCGATGCTGCCGCTGCGGATCTTCCGGCACCGCGCGCTGGCGGCCGGTGACCTGCTGGTCCCTGCTGGGCGCGTTCGCGCTGATCGGCACGCTGTTCGTGGCGGTGCAGCACTTCCAGTTCGTGCTCGGATACAGCGCCGGTCAGACCGGCGTGCGGCTCGGCCCCGCCGCGCTCGCACTGCTGGTCGCCGGGCCACTGGCGGGCGTGCTCGCGCCACGCCTCGGCATGCGCACGGTGGATGCCCTCGGCCTCGCTCTGTTGTCCGCGTCCGCCGTGGTGCTCGCCACCACCGAGGCGGCGGACGGCTACGACCGGGCCCTGGTGGCGATGCTGCTGCTCGGGGTCGGCGCCGGGTTCGTCATCACCGCCACCAGCGACGCCATCGTCGGCTCGCTGCCCGAAGCCGACCTCGGCGTGGGCTCGGCCACCAACAGCGCCGCCATCCAACTGGGTGCGGCAACCGGAGTCGCCGTCATGGGCAGCCTGCTGTCCGACCGCTACCGCAGCGGACTCGACGCCATCTCCGCTCCTCCTGTTCCCGACGGACTCCTCGACTCCGCGAAGGAGTCCCTGGGCACCGCACTCGCTCTCGCCGAGCGACTGCCCGGCGAGGCCGGAACCGCGTTCGCCGAAGCCGCCCGCCGCGCGTTCGTCGACGGCATGGGACCGGCGATGTTCGCCGGGGCCGGCGTCACCGCGGCGGGCGTGCTCCTCGCCCTCCTCCTCGCACCGTCCCGTGGCGCGGACACGACCGCACCGACGCACCAGAAGGATTCGCCATGACCCACTCCGCAGCCGATGCCCCGCACACGGCCGAACACGCCCCTCACCCGCCCGCCGACCCGCGCCGCTGGACAGCCCTCGCACTGATCTGCCTCGCCCAGTTCATGCTGATCCTCGACGTCACCGTCGTGAACGTCGCCCTGCCCGACATGGCGGCCGACCTCGACCTCGGCCGACAGACGCTGACCTGGGTGGTCACCGCCTACACCCTCTGCTTCGGCGGACTGATGCTGCTCGGCGGCCGGCTCGCCGACGCCCTCGGCGCCCGCCGCACCCTGCTCGCCGGACTCGCGCTCTTCACCGCCGCGTCACTGCTCACCGGCCTGGCCGAGAGCGCGCCCATGCTGCTCGGCGGCCGGATCGGCCAGGGCGTCGGCGCGGCCCTGCTGTCCCCGGCCGCGCTGTCCCTCGTCACCACCGCCTTCCACGGCGCCGAACGCACCAAGGCGCTCGGCGTCTGGGCGGCCATCGGCGGCACCGGCTCCGCAGCGGGCGTGCTCCTTGGAGGCGCTCTGACCGACGGACCTGGCTGGCAGTGGGTGTTCTACGTCAACGTGCCGGTCGGCCTGCTTCTGCTGATCGCCCTGCCCACCCTCGTCCCGGCCCGCGCGCCGCAGCCCGCACGGCTCGACGTCCCCGGCGCGCTGCTCGTCACGACGGGCACCGCAGCCCTGATCTACGGCCTGGTCAACGCGGGCGACGCCGGCTGGGCGGACGCCTCGACCCTGCTGCCGCTGTTCGGTGCGGCGGCGGCGTACGCGGCCTTCGCGGCCGTGGAACGAGCAGCCCGGGCCCCGCTGATGGACCTGCGGATGTTCACCCGGCGGCCGGTGCTCGCAGGTGCCTTCCTGATGCTGATCGCCACGGCCCTGCTGATCGCGTACTTCTTCCTCGGGTCCGTCTATCTCCAGCACCTTGGCGGCTTCAGCCCGCTGCGGACCGGGCTGGTGTTCCTGCCCGTCGCCGTGGCCACCGGTTTCGGCGCCCACCTCGGGTCGCGGCTCGTCGGCCGGATCGGCAGCCGCCCGACCGCCGTCGCAGGCATGGCCGTCGCTGCCGCCGGAACCATCCCGCTGACCCGAATCTCGGAGACCGGCAGCGTGTACGCCGGGCTCCTGCCGGGGTTCGTGATCGCCTCCTTCGGCCTCGGCGCGGTCTTCGTCACCGCCACGACGACCGCCCTGGCCATGGTGGAGCACCGGGAGGCGGGGCTCGCCTCCGGAGTCGTCAACACCTTCCACGAGGTGGGTGGCTCGATCGGCGTCGCCGTCGTCTCCACCGTCGCGGCCTCCGGCTTCGAGCGAGGCTCGGTAGCCGGCTTCGCCGACGCGTTCACCCTGTGTGCGACAGCGGCCGCTGCCGGCGCCGTCATCGCCCTGGGCCTCGTACCGCGAGGCAAACCGCAGCCGACCGGCGGACCGCACGTGCACTGACAGGGCTGGTCGTCGGCCAAGAGCAACCAGCCCGGTTCTTCCTCCGTGCGTCGGGAGCCGTCAGAGTCCACCCGCCTGACAACTGCCGACGCCTACCTCCGACTCAGTGGGCTTGTCCGTCCTCCGCGTGGCCGGCTGCTCCTTCGGCTGCGCCACTTCCCGTGCTCCTGGTGCAGCCCGGTCGGGCCGCCCCGGGGAGGCCGTTGAGTTCGGAGCTGGCGGCCTGAACGCAGTGAGCGCACGTCATGCCCTGGACGTCGTACACCTTTTGGACCATGTGCTGCTCCTTCCCAAGAGAGAGGAGTGAGGGTACCCCCTGGGGGTACGCGTCGGCCGGGGTGGCACTGTCCTGGTGGCTTGGGCCCTGCCTCCAGGACCTGGAGCAGCCGGTCGCGCACCATGAGCGGCATGACGCCGAGAACGGAGGTCGGGCGGGATGGACGCATGGCAGCCGATGCTGGTCCTTCTCGGTGTGGTCGGCGCCGGTCTGGCTGCTCTGTATGGGCTGGGCCTCTGGCTGGCAGCAGCGCGGACGCCCCTCGAAACCGGTCCCTTCGCCGGCGGTCTCAAGCCGGGCGAGCACGCCGTGTCCCGGTTCCATGTGCGCTGGTACCCGGTCACCATGATTTTCCTGGCCTTCGACATGGAGATGCTCTTCATGTACCCGTGGGCGAAAGTCGTCTCGGAGGTGGGCACTCCGGCGGTTGTGGAGATGTTCCTCTTCCTCGGCATCCTTTTCGCGGCCGTGGCCTACGCCTGGCGTGAGGGGGCCCTGCGGTGGACCTGAGAGGCGCTCTTCGGCGTACGGCGATGACTCGCCCGGCGGTGCTGGCGATCACGCTGCCCGGAGCGACGGCACTCCGGCTGGAGGCCGAGGCGGAGGTACGTCGGCGGGGGTGGTCCGTCGTAGGTGCTCCGGCCGCCGCGGATCTGCTGGTCGTCTGCGGCGCCCCGGCGCTGGATGACGCGGAGTGGCTGGACGGCATCGAGCGGTCGATGCCGGAGCCCGCCCTGCGCATCGTGACGGGGGAGAGCGGGCAGGTCGCCGGCGCGCTCGACATGGCTCGCGCGGACCTGATCGACAGGGCGGTGACTCGGCACGGGGTCGACGTGGCGTACGAGCCTGGCGCCCATGAGCACGGCGGTCACGAGGAGCACGGCGACAGGCACGGCCACGCCGCCCACCACGACAGCTCGCCGCCCGAGACATCCGACGACCGAAATGATCAAGGTCCTGACCGCCACCGCATGGACCACGGCCACGGTGACCATGCCGCACACTCCGACCATGAGGGGCATGGTCACCACCAACTCGCTGACCATGTGGCGCACATGGACCATATGGATCACGAAGGCCATAGCGGCCATATGGATCACATGGGTCACGACATGCACGCCATGGGTGAGGTGGCAGGTCTTCCGATGGCCGAGAGGGGCGACGACCGGGATGAGCTGAGGCTCGACCAGCTGCACGTGCCGATCGGTCCCGCGCTGAGCGACTGGCCGGCGGGGCTCGTTCTACGTCTCACCCTGCAAGGAGACGTCGTACAGGACGTCGAGGTGGACCACCTCCCCGTACCGCACGGCCATCGACTGCCCTTCTGGGACGAGCCGTGGCTGCGGGCCGCGCGGGGCGAGGAGGTCAGCAAGGGAAGTGCGGCGCGGCGGCGCTGTGCCGCGCATCTGGACAGTGCGGGACGGCTTCTTGCCGTCGTCGGCTGGGACGACGTCGCAGCGCGGTGCCGTCGGCTGCGGGACGAGGTGCTGTCGGGGGCGTCGCGTGAGGGGATCGGTGTCGATCTGCGCCGTACGGTTCGCAGAGTCGGGCGGTCCCGGCCGCTGCGCTGGTCGATCGCCGGACTGGGGGAGTTGTCGGCGGACAGGGCGCAGGCGGCCGGAGTGACCGGACCCGCGCTGGCTGCGGACGGAGACGCGTACGACCGGCTGCTGATGTGGCTGAGCGAGATCGAGCGCGGCCTCGAAGAGCTCGACGACGGACGGCCGTTGGCGCCGGACGACCGGATGCCGTCCGGCCCGCGTGGCCGGCTGGGCGGACCGCAGCCGCCGTCGCGGGCGCTGCTCGACGTCCTCCCCGAACTGCTGACCGGCGCCGAGCTCGCCTGCGCACGGATCATCGTGGCCAGCCTGGACCCCGACCTCGACGAACTCGCCCTTGCGTCCATGTCCGGAGCGGCCCATGCCTGATGCAGCGCCCCTATGGGCGACCGTCGTCCTGCCTGTCGCCTTGGGGGTGGCAGCCGTGGTCGCGGCCGGGTTCGATGCCGTGCTGTCCGGGGCGGCCGAGCGCGGTCCCGCCGGGAGCGTCCGGGAGGCCGGGCTGCGGGCGCTGGCCCCCTTACGCGAGGCCCTGCGGCTGCTCGTCCAGCAGCCTCGCCGCACGAGGGCCGCGGACCGGTTGCTCGGAAGGCTGGGCGTAGTGCTGGTCCCGGTGGCCGCGGTGCTCGCGGGGGCCGTACTGCCGTGGGGCTTCCGCGCAGTGAGCGATCCATCCGTCGGCATCGTGTGGTTCAACGCGATGGAGGCGCTGGCCTGGGCGGCGGTGTGGCTGGCGGGCTGGGGACCGAACTCGGCGCTGTCGCTGATCGGTGGGTACCGATTCCTGGCCCAGGGCCTGGCCTACGAACTTCCGCACATGTTCGCGATCACCACGGCGGCTCTCGGGGCTGAGTCCCTGCGGGTGGGCGACGTGGTCGCGGCGCAGGACGGCTTGTGGTTCGTGGTGTGGATGCCGGCCGCGTTCGTCGTCTACCTGCTGAGTGCGCTCGCGATGGCCTTCTGGGGCCCGTTCGAGTACCCGGTGTCGCGGGACGTGGCCGGTGGTGCGGCGGCAGAGCTGGCGGGCGTGGACCGGCTGGTGTTCCTGGGCGGGCGGTGGCTGCTGCTGGTGGTGACCGCCGGGTTCAGCGTGCCGCTGTTCCTCGGCGGGGGACACGGCCCGTTGCTGCCGGGCTGGGCGTGGACGCTGATCAAGACCGCCGCCGTCCTGGCGCTGCTGGTCGCCGGGCGCCGGGCACTGCCCGTGCTGCGGATGGAGCGGTACATGGAGGTGGCCTGGATGGTGCTGGTACCGCTGACGCTGCTGCAGGCACTGTTCGTGGCCGTCGTCGTCCTGAACCGATGAGAGGGAGGTGCGCCGCCGATGCTCGATGACGCGATCTTCTGGGCGCTGGCCGTCCTTGCGGTGGCCGCCGGAGTCATGGTGTTCCGGTTCGACTCCATGGCCCGGGCGACTTACGCGCTGCTGACCTCGCTGCTCTGCGCAGGTGGCGAGGTGCTGTTGCTCGGGCTCGACTACCTCGGCGTTGTGATCGTGCTGATGATGACCATCGAGATGGCCATCATGGCCGTGTTCATGGTGATGTACATGATGAACCCGGCCGGGCTCATGCCGATGACCATGGTCCACAACAAGAAGGGCGCGGCCGTGATCTGCGCGGCGGCCTTCGCCGTACTCGCCACCGGGATCCTGCTCGCCCCGTGGCCGTCCCGGCGCGGCAAGCCGTCGGCCGATCCGACCATGGACCTGGGCCTGTCGCTGATGGGCCCTCAGATGCTCACCATGATGACCCTGGGCCTCGCCCTGTTCGCCACCATCGTCGCGACCGTCGTCCTGGCCACCCGCCGGGGTCGCTACGACCGGTTCGGGGACGACCTGAAGGCGCGAACCGCCGACGACGCGGTACGGGGAGGGATGGGCCGATGAGCCTTGAGCCATTCCTGTTGCTCGCTGCCGCGCTGTTCAGCATCGGCCTGTTCGGGGCGCTCACCCAGCAGTCGATCGTGATGCTGATGATGGGGCTCGAACTGATGCTGGGCGGCATCATCGTCGGCGCGGCGGCCGTGTGGCACTACATCGCCCCGGCCGCCGCCGACGGGCAGGTGCTGGTCGTCCTGGCGGTCACGGTCATGGCGGTGGAGATGGCCATCGGGTTCGCCGTGGTCACCGCGCTGTTCCGGTCCCGTGAGGTCGACATGACCGACATGGCGGCGGAGTTGAAGGAGTGAGCGCGCTGCTGTGGGCGCTCGTCGCGCTGCCGCTGACCGCGGGGACGCTGCTCGCGGTTGTCGGCCGCCCGGCGGACCGGTACGCCCCGACGGTTGCGGTTGGTACGGCCGTCGCCGCGCTCGGCCTCGCCATCGCGGTGGCGTTCGGGCACCCGCGGGTCGAGGCGCCGCTGCTCGAAGGGCTTCCCGCCGGGCTCGCGGTCGACGGGCTGTCGGGCCTCATGGTCGTGACCGTCACGGCGGTGACCGCGGCCGTCCTCCTGTTCGGCGTCGCGGACATCGGGCCGGGCGAGGCGCGCGCCCGCTTCTTCGGGCTGATGCTGCTGTTCGGCGGCGCGATGCTGACGACGGTCACCGCGACCACGCTGACGGTGCTGCTGATGGCGTGGGAGGTGATGGGCGCCACCTCCTGGGCGCTGATCGGCTACTGGTGGCGCGACCCCGAGCGCGGGGACGCCGCCAACACCGCCTTCCTCACCACCCGCGCCGCCGACCTCGGCCTCTATCTCGCCGCCGGGGCGGCGCTGGCGAGCGGGCAGGTCGGCTCCCTCGCCCTCGCCGAACTCCCGGACGCGACCGGCGCATGGTCGGCGGTCATCACCGCCGGCGTCATCGCGGCCGCGTTCGGCAAATCGGCCCAACTGCCGTTCAGCTTCTGGCTGTCCAGGGCCATGCAGGGCCCGAGCCCGGTCTCTGCCCTGCTGCACTCGGCGACCATGGTCGTGGCCGGGGCGTATCTGCTGCTGCGGCTGGAACCGCTGCTCGCGCAGTCCGGATGGGGCGGGCCCGTGGTGGCGTGGACGGGCGCGGTGACAGCGGTGGTGCTCGGGCTGGTCGCCGTCGCGCAGACCGACCTCAAGCAGCTGCTCGCCGCCTCGACCTGCGCGCAGATCGGCTTCATGGTGCTCGCCGCCGGGGCCGGTGCGGTCACCGGCGGAACTCTGCAACTAATCGCCCATGCCGCCGCGAAGAGCCTCGCCTTCCTCGTCGCGGGCGCGTGGCTGACGGCCCTCGGCACCAAGGCGCTGCCCGCGCTGCGCGGTGCGGCCCGGCGGCACCGTACGGCCGGGATCACCTTCAGCGTCGCGGCCCTGGCTCTGGCCGGAGTTCCGCCTCTGGCGTTGTGGGCAGCGAAGGACGTACTCCTGGCCGGTGCCCTCGAGGACAACGCGGCGCTGTACGTCGTCGGGCTGGCCGGCACGGCGATCTCCGCCATCTACAGCGCCAAGGCCCTCTGGTTCGTCTGGCAGCCCGCTCCCGTACCGGACGACCTTGAGGAGCCGCTGCCGTACGCGACCCGTCTGCCGCTGGTGAGCCTGGCCGTCGCCTGCGCGGCCCTGACGGTCACGTCCTTCCCGCCCGTACGCGACGCGGTCGAGCGCGTCCTCAGCGACGACGCGCAACTGAGCCCGTACGTATGGGAGTTCGCTCTGTCCGGCGCGCTCGCGGTCGCCGTCTCGGCCGTGATCTGGATCCGTGGTCCTGAACTCCTCACGCTCCCCAGCCGGATCACCGAGCCGGCGTCGGAATGGCTTCGTCTGGAGACCGCCGCGGGCACGCTCCTCGGACGTCCAGTGCTGCGCCTCGCCGACGCGCTGGCCGCCTTCGACGACCGGGTGCTGGATCGCGCCGTCGAGGGCACCGCGCGCGGCTCGGTCCGGCTGGCGCAGTGGACCCACGCTCAGGTGGAGCGGCTCGTCGACGGCGCCGTGGAGGGCGTGGCGGGCGGTGCCCGTGCGCTCGGCCACCTGGCCCGACGGCCACAGACCGGGCAGTTGCACCAGTACCTCGCTCAGGCGGTCGCCGCCTTCACCGTCCTCGCCGTCGTCCTCGTCCTCGTGAGGTGACCGCCGTGCTCACGGCCATCGTCCTGCTCCCGGCCGCCATGGCGGCCCTCCTGCTGTGCGTGCCGCGCAGCTCGCCCCGCGTCCTGTTCCTGACGGCCTGGGCGGCGACCGCCGCAGCCGAGCTGATCCTGACGGTGATCGTCTGGGCGGGATACCGGGCCGACGGCGGCATGCAGTACGAGACGCAGGCCCGGTGGATCCCCAGCGCCGGCATCAGCTACCACGTCGGAGTCGACGGCCTGTCCCTGCCGCTGGTGGCCGTCACGTGCGTGCTGTTCCTCGCCTGCGCTGCGTACGCGTGGCGCGAGACCCGACGGCCCCGGGAGTTCGCGGCCCTGTTCCTGTTCCTGCAGACCATGTGCCTCGGCCTGTTCGTCGCCCTGGACCTGATCCTGTTCTTCGTCTTCTTCGATCTGTCCATCGTGGCGATGTACTTCATCATCGCCGGGTGGGGACACAAGGGCGCCGCCCGCGCCGCCCTGAAGTTCTTCCTCTACACCTTCATCGGCTCCCTCGCCCTGCTCCTCGGCTTCATCGGCCTGTACCTGGCAGCCGACCCGCACACCTTCGACATCGTCGAGCTGACGAACGCCAACCCACTGGCCGGGCGCGCGACGTACGGCGCTCTCGTCCTCCTCGCCATCGCCGTCGGACTGGCGGTGAAAACCCCGACCGTGCCCTTCCACACCTGGCTGCCACCCGCCCACACCGACGCCCCGGCCGCCGGGTCGGCGATCCTCGCCGGGGTGCTGCTGAAGGTGGGGACCTACGGCTTCCTGCGCATCGCCATGCCCGTGCTGCCCGACGCCTGGCGCGACCACGCCCTCGTCTTCGTGGTCGTCGGTGTGGTCTCCGTGCTCTACGGCGCGCTGGTCGCTCTCGCCCAGACCGACTTCAAGCGGATGGTCGCGTACACCTCCGTCAACCACATGGGCTACATCATCCTGGCGATCGGCGCGGCCGGGGCCGTCGGCGCGGACCAGGAGGAGGCCCGGCGTCTGGCCGTCACCGGCTCGGTCTTCCAGATGGTCAGCCACGGGCTGCTGACCGGCGCGCTGTTCCTGCTGTCCGGAGTGCTGTACGAGCGGGGGCGTACTCACGAAATGTCCGCGTACTCCGGCGTGGCCGGGCGGGCGCCCGTCTTCGCCGCGCTGACCGGCGTCGCCGCCTTCGCCTCACTGGGGCTGCCGGGGTTCTCCGGCTTCATCGCCGAATTCCAGATCCTCACCGGGAGTTTGGGGCCGGAGCCGGTGGCCACCGGGCTGGCCGTGCTCGGGATCCTGCTCACCGCCGGCCTGTTCCTGCGCGCCCTGCAACAGGTCTTCCTCGGACCGCTGCGACTGCCGGTCGCCGCGCCCGGCGCTGACTGGCCGTTCCCCGACATCCGCGTCCACGAAGGGCTCGCGATCGTCCCGCTCCTGGCCCTGGGCGTCGTCCTCGGCCTCGCTCCCCGGTTCGTACTCGACGTCATCGAACCCGCCTCGCGCACCTTGCTGGAGCTGCTCGCGCGATGAACGAGATGACCGGGATGAACGAGAACCCCCTCGACCTCCTTCCCGAGGTCCTGCTCGCCGCCTCCGCCGTGCTCGGTCTGCTGCTTGGAGCCTGGCTGCCGCGCCGCCGCCAGTGGCTGACCGGAGCCCTCGCGGGAGCGGCCTGCACCGTGGGGATCGTGGCCGCCGCGATCGCCGCAGCCGGTCCCGTGGAGACGGCTTTCGGCGAGTCCTTCGCCCTGGACACGCTGACCGCCACCAGCCGGATCGTCATCCTCGGCGCCACGCTGCTGGTCCTCGCGCTCGCCATGCCGCGCCTGTACGCCGACCCGCGCGAGACGGAGTTCTACGTACTGCTTCAACTCTCCTCCGCGGGCGCCCTGATGATGGCCGGAGCCCAGGACCTGCTCCTTCTCGCCGCCGGTTACCTGCTGGCCAGCGTGCC
Organism: Streptomyces sp. SD31; assembly: GCF_052068475.1. Lineage (NCBI taxonomy): Bacteria > Bacillati > Actinomycetota > Actinomycetes > Kitasatosporales > Streptomycetaceae > Streptomyces > Streptomyces sp. SD31. Next base: position 79,887 of record NZ_JBQHCX010000019.1, read on the forward strand.
CGCCTACGCGCTCGCCGGGTTCCGCAAGGACGGCCCCGGCACCGAGGCGGCGCTGAAGTTCTACGTCGTGGGGGCTCTTCTCGGCGTCGTGATGCTCGCCGGCATCACGGTTCTCCTCGCCGCCGGGCGAGTCACGTCGTACCCGATGCTGCGCACCGAACTCGCCGAGGCGCCGCCGGGGCTGGTGGCGGCCGGCACGCTCGCGCTGCTTGCCGGTGTCCTGTTCAAGGCCGGAGGCGTGCCCGGGCACTTCTGGGTGCCGGACGCGGTCCAGGGCAGCTCGGCACCAGTCGCCGCCTTCCTCACCACGATCCCCAAGATCGCCGCCTTGGCCGCGTTCCATCGGCTCGCCGCCGTGCCGCTCGCGGACGCCGACCTGCCGTGGGCCGACCTGGTGGCGGTGCTGTCGGTCGCCTCTATGACGTTGGGCAACCTGGCGGCCTTCTTCCAGCAGGACGTCAAGCGGCTGCTGGCGTACTCCACGATCAGCCAGGTCGGTTATCTCTTGCTCCCGGTGGCCGTCGCCGGACGCACCGACCTCGACCAGCAGGCGCTGCTGTACTACCTGGCCGGGTACGCGCTGACGAACCTCGGGGCCTTCGCCGTCGTCTGCGCACTCCCCGGCGCCCACACCATCGATGACTACCGGGGCCTGGCACGGGTGCACCCGGCCCTGCTGGCCTCGCTCGTCGTCTGCCTGCTGGGCTTGGTGGGCACGCCCCCGACCGCCGTGTTCTTGGGCAAGCTGGAAGCCTTCAGCGCGGCCTTCGACGGCGGCTACGCATGGCTCGCGGTCGTCGCGGCCGTCAACACGGTGGCCTCCCTCTTCTACTACCTGCGGTGGATCGCCCCAGCGTTTCTCGCACGCGGACCCGTGGGTGATTCGGGCGCGATGTCTGGATCAGCTGCCGTCGTGGCCTACGGGGCGGCCACCGGATCCGTCGTACTCGGGCTGCTCGGCGGGACCGTCCTGGATGTGCTGGGCGGACCGCTTACGCGCTGACGGGCGGGTGGCGCGTCATCGCTGCTGATCAGGGGTACGCGCATGGCGTTGATCCTGGTCGGTGAGGCGACATGGCTGCGGTGGTGACGACACTGATCGGCGCGCTGATCCTCTTGGCCGTGCTCTATGACACGGCACGGCTGGTGACGCCTGAGGAATCGCGGTTTCCTCCGTTGGCGAGGCTGCGGGGGCGGCGGGCCGGAGTGGGTGAGCCTGCCGGGACCCGGTCGGCAGTCGCCGGTCCAGGAACCGGCTTAGCATGTCTGGCATGTTGTGTGTGAGTAGTCGGCTGCGTGTGGGCGGGGCCTTCGGGTACCTCCTGCTGGTTGCCGCGCTCACCTTCGGCGTTTTCGCCATGCACACGATGGGTCATCCGGAGCACTCGTCCGGCCCAGGAGCGGGCGGCGCATCCCATGCCGTCGCCGGGACGCACCAGGGCGACCTGGCCCAGGAAGCCGCCGAGACCCGCACCCCCAGCGAGCACGTGGCAATGCCCGACCACGGGACGGTTGCACCGACCGCACCGACGGCGGACGGGCCCGTGACGGGCATGGACGTGCTGTCCGTATGCGTGGCGGTGCTCACCGGATGGCTGCTCTGGTTGTTCATCTGTGCGGCGGCTCGTCGCAAGGAGCGGCTGACGGCGCTGCTCGCCCGAGCGATGGCCGTGCTGCCTCCCCTCCCGCCACCCCCCAGACCTCTCCTCGCTCAGCTGTCAGTCCTGCGGATTTAGGCCGGCCCCGCAGCGCGGGCTTCGTCATGCCCGCGCACACCGCGTACCGCCACATCCACTGACAGAACTGATCGAGTGAGGTATCACGCACATGACCGCCCACAACCCTGCCCTGCGCCGCCGCCTTCGTCGCCGTATGGCAATCGTGAGCACCGTTGCGGCAGGCGGGCTGCTGCTCGCCGCCTGCGGCGGGGACGACATGGAGGGCATGGACCACGGGAGCGGCAGCTCCGCCTCCGCCACGTCCGACCCGACGGCGGGTGACAACCCGGCGCCCGGCGCCTTCAACGACGCGGACGTCATGTTCGCGCAGATGATGATCCCGCATCACGAGCAGGCCCTGGACATGTCCAAGCTCGCGGACGGCCGTGCCTCCGACGCGGAGATCAAGACCCTGGCCGCGGACATCGAGAAGGCCCAGGATCCCGAGATCCAGACCATGAAGTCCTGGCTGAAGGCCTGGGGCAAGCCGGAGTCCGCCGAGGAGAGCATGCCCGGCATGGATCACGGGTCCGGCGGTATGGGCCACGGGTCCGGGATGTCCGGAATGATGTCCGAGGAGGACATGCAGAAGCTCGAGGCCGCCAAGGGCACCGAGTTCGACCGGATGTTCGCGGAGATGATGATCGAGCACCACGAGGGCGCGATCACCATGGCGAAGGACGAGCAGAAGAACGGCCGTAACGCCACGGCCAAGCGGCTCGCCGCCGCCGTTGTGAAGACCCAGTCCGCCGAGGTCGAGAAGTTCCAGAAGATCCTCGACCGGCTCTGATCCGCATCACCCACTGACAGTCCAGGGCTCCGAGGCGTGCACCCGAGGAGCCCTGGACTGTCATCTCCCCATGCCGCCATGACCGCGATCGGCCGTCGCCGCTCCGGTGCACCCATACGCCCCTGAGGAATCATGAACAAGCGCCCCGCCGCCGTGGCAGCCACCGCCGTGGCTCTCGCTCTCACCCTGGCCGCCTGCTCCGACAGCGGAGACAGCGAGGACTCGACCGGCAAGTCCGCAGCCGGGACGACGGTGAGCCATATCCACGGTCTCGGTCTGGACCCCGCCGACCAGCGCCTCTACGTCGCCACCCACGAAGGCGTCTACACCCCCGACGCCAAGGGGGAGCCCGAGGTGGTGGGCGACAGCAAGGACGACTTCATGGGGTTCACCGTGGCCGGTGACAGGACCTTCTATGCCAGCGGCCACCCGGCCTCCGGCGGCAACAAGGGGCTCATCAAGAGCACCGACGCGGGCAAGACCTGGAAGTCCCTGTCCTTGTCCGGAGAGTCCGACTTCCACGCTCTGGACTTCGCCCACGGCACGGTCTACGGCTACGACTCCACCAACGGCCTGGTCCGCACGACCAAGGACGGCACCGCCTGGAAGGACGGGGCACAGCTCGAAGCCCTCGACATAGCAGTCAGCCCCGCCGACCCCGCTGTCATCCTGGCCACCACCGCTGAGGGAGTGGTCCGAAGCAGCGACGGCGGGAAGACCTTCGCCCAAGGGCAGAAGCCCGTGATGGCCTTCCTCTCCTGGAGCACGAAGGACGCTCTCTACGGCATCGACATGTCCGGTGGCCTGAACCGCAGTACGGATGGCGGCACCACGTGGAAGAGGGTCTCCACCGTGCCGGGCGGCCAGCCGCAGGCACTCACCTCTGTCGCCGCCGAGCACGTCCTCGCCGCCACGCAGACCGGAGTGTTCGAGTCGAAGGACGGAGGAAGAACGTTCAAGGAGCGCATGGCCGTGACGTCACGCGGCGGCCACTGATCGGTCGAGTACCGCGACTGAAAGGCCCGGCGGAATCTCAGAGGGGCGTGACACCGGAGAGTCGGCGACGGGCGGTCAGGCGGCCATCATGACGAGCATGGCGCACATCGTGCCACCCATGCCGATATGGGCCGTCAGAGCCGCGCCCGGCGACGTGCCCGGCGGGCGACGGCGGCTTCGGTTGCCCCCGGCCGCATGGGCCCGGCGCTTGGTCGCTCCGGACCGGGCCTTGTCCCAGACGGAGAGGGCCAGGGAGGCGACGAACACCACGATCGCGTCGGGCAGGGCGAGGAGCCGCCGCGCCCAACGGCTCCTGCCTGCACCGCGGCCCGCACCCACCCGCCGGTCGGTCCGGTCGGTGCCGCGGACCCGTGCCCATACCGAGGCGACGATCGAGAGCAGGAAGTACACGGCCAGGGCGATAAGGACGACGCGCCACACAGAAGTTGAGCCGCCCGCCGCGGCGCTCTCGGTGGCGCCGGCCGTCATGTCGTGGGCGGTCGTCCCCGAGGAGTGGTCCATGCTGTCCGCGTGTCCGGCCGTACCCGTCATCTCGTGGGCATGGGCCGTCCCGGCGGATCCGTGCCCGTGCCCCATGCCGGCCATCGAGTGTCCGCCGAGAGCCAGGACCGGCCCGGAGTCGGTGCCCGGCATGGCGAGCGTCATGATGACCATGGCGGCACTGCCGAGGATGTGATGCGTCCAGCGGCGACCGTGTCGCCAGCCGTGCAGCCGGGCGCGGTGTAGGGACAGGGCCACGCTGCCGAGGCCGACGGCGGTGAACACCGTCACCCACCACAGGCTGTGGTCCCCGAAACTTGCCGCTGTCGCGGGCAGGAACATCGCGGCCATGCCGCCGGCCATGACGACATCGCCTCCGGCCGCGAACCGGGCCTCCCTACTGTCGGCAGCGGCCAGTCGGGCTGCGCTCACGACGGCCACGAGTGCGGCCACGGCCGCCAGCGTCCACGTCATAGCGGGACTTCCCATTACTGCCCTCCGCGTCGACCGGCCGTCGCCCGCGCCGTATTCGCGAGCACGTCGACGTCCGTCGTCCTCTGGCTGCTGTCTACGGATGCCCTTAGTACGTAGTGGAGCCAAGAGGCGTTCAGGAGGCGGGAGTTTCCCCTGAGGCCGTCAGTGTTGTGGAGGGCGTACGCCGGCCAGGGTGACCTTGACCAGGCGCCGTGCGGCGGCCTCGGACGGCAGTGTTCGTGCTGCTGCCAGGGCGCTGAGGCAGTAGCGCGTGAGTTCGGCGGGCGGGATGTCGTCCCTGACGTCGCCGGCCTGTGCCGCCTCGGTCAGCAGTTCCTGAACCATGTGGTGAAGGTGCTGGTGCGCGTGGGCGAGATGGTTGCCGCTGTCCTGGTGCAGGAAGACGCCGAAGTCCGTGTCGTGGTGGCCGTGGGATTCGTGGGTGATGAGGGCGTAGGCCTCCAGCACCGCTTCGAGGCGGGCGCCGGGCCCGTCGGTGCGGTCCAGGACCTCTGTCAGCTGGGCGAGGTGACCGACGATCTCGCGCGCGTGCCAGGCGTGCAGGATCGCTTCGACGTCCGGGAAGTACTTGTACAGCGTGGCCCGCCCGATACCGACCTTCTCCGCGATCTGCGACATCGTCACCGACAGCGGGCCCTTCTCGGCCGCGAGGGCGGCGGTGCTGTCCAGGATGGCGTCGCGCACGTCCCGTCGGTGCGCCTCGATCGTCTCGTTCCACAGCTTCGGCACGCGGAAAGCGTACGCGATGCCGGGCATGCGTCACTATGGTTTGACAGCGACAGTGTGTATCGATAAATCTGGGGTCGCTCGCACGGTACGCCGCCCAGGCCTGGGCGGGACAAGGAGAACTCCTCATGGTGGATTCGTCCCAGGAGTCGGACGCTCGCGACAAGGCCGCTGAGGCTGCTGTCAGCGCCCGGAGTGCGGGAGTGCCGCGCTGGGTGAGGGTGTCCGGGCTTGTCGCACTCGTCGTAGTCCTTCTCGTGGTGGTCATGCTGCTGATCCCGGGCAACCACGGTCCGGGCCGTCACCTCGGGGGACAGGCTCCGCTCGTCGGTGGCGTTGCAGTCACCGGACCGGCCACAGGTGGCACCGGATGACGATGCCACCTCGCCTGCGCAAGCCGGCTCTCATCGTGCACGTCACGTCCTCGGTCGGCTGGCTCGGCGCGGTCGTCGCCTTCCTCGCCCTGGCGGTGATCGGCCTGACCAGCCAGGACCCGGCGACGGTACGCGGGGTCTACCTCGTGATGGAGCCGGCCGCCTGGTACACCCTCGTCCCGCTCTCCTTCGCTGCACTGCTCACCGGCATCGTCCAGTCGCTGGGGACGCCTTGGGGTCTCGTCCGGCACTACTGGGTCCTGTTCAAACTCCTGATCAACGTCGTGGCCACCGGCGTACTGCTCATCTACATGGGGACCTTCAGGTCCATGGCGCACATGGCCGCGGACCCGGACGCCGAGTTGTCCTCGGTGCGCAATTTCTCTCCGGTGCTGCACTCCGTGCTTGCTCTGGTCGTGCTGCTGCTCGCCATGGTGCTCGCGGTGTACAAGCCGCGGGGCGTCACTGGGCTGGGGCGGCGAAAGGAGCGGCCGCAGCGCGAGGGTCGTAGCGCGCCGGGGGCGGTGTCCGTGCCTCAGGCGTGAGGCACAAGGCGCCACCACTGAGAGGTTCGAAGAAGGCTGTTTCACGAGCGCTGCTTACCCCCTACGGGTATATTGGCGGCCAGTCGTCTCACCGGATACTCAGAGGCAAGTGATGACAGCACCGGGAGCCTGGGCCCCGCGGGCCCGTGCCTCGCACGGCGTTGTCCGCTGGGCGCGTGCTGCCGTCATCGCTCTCCTCGCGGCACTCGCCGTACTGATTCACCACGAGTCGGCCGCCGTGGCGATCGGCCCGAATTCTTCGCCCGCCGCACACGTGATGACGCCGGGCATGGTGATGTCGGGCAGCCATGCCGCACGGGCGACGGCCACGTCCGGACACGGGCACGCAAACGCCGCAGCGCACACCGCAAAGCCGACTGCGGACGCCGTGCCTACGATGATCAGTGCTGATGGCCCGGCCTGCGCCGGCATGGCCATGCAGCACTGCTCGACCGCGAGCCTCGAGGTCGTAAAGCTCGCACCACCGGCCCAATCCCCGGCGCCGCAGGACCTTGCCGCACACGAAGCGGTCTCCTCCGGGGCGAAGGCCGCCGCGACGGTGGGCCGAGCGCCCCCAGACCTCTCTGTCCTCTCCCAGTTGCGCATTTAGGCCGTGCCAACGGCTTCCTCGTGCCCTTGTCCTGCCGAGGAGCCGCCCAGCACGCCAACTCCCTCATGCGCACACTGAGATCGAGGCCATCCATGAACAGCATCAACCGCCGCTCCGTCCTGCTCGCCGGACTCGGCGTCGCGGGCGTCGGCGCACTCGCCGCCGCCTGCACCAGCGGCTCCACCGCGACACCCGCCCTGGTCAACCCCTCCGGCTCGGCGGTCGCCGCAGCCGAGAAGAAGCGGAAGGGCACCGGCAGGACGCAGAACGTGACCCTGACCGCAGCGCCCGCCATGCTCGACCTCGGCGGCGGAGTCATGGCCAAGAGCTGGGCCTTCAGCGGCCGGGCCCCCGGCCAGGAGATCCGCGTGTCCGCCGGCGACACCCTGGCCGCAGAACTCTCCAACCAGCTGCCGAACAGGACCACCACGTCCATCCACTGGCACGGCGTCGCCATGCGCAACGACATGGACGGCGTCCCGCCGGTGACCCAGCAAGCCGTCCGAGCGGGCGCCAACTTCACCTACCGCTTCATCACCGACGCCCCCGGCACGTACTTCTTCCACCCCCACGTCGGCGTCCAGCTCGACCGGGGCCTGTATGCGCCGCTGATCGTCGAGGACCCCAAGGAGCCGCTGTCGTACGACGACGAATGGGTCGTCGTCCTGGACGACTGGGTCGACGGGGTCACCGGCACCCCCGACGAGGTCCTCGCCGAGCTGCGGCAGGGCATGGGCGGCATGGACATGGGCGGCGACTCCGGCTCCGGCGGCCACGAGGGCCACGACATGGGTGACATGGGAGGCATGGACATGGAAGGCATGGACATGGGAGACGACTCGCCGTCCCCGTCCGCCTCACCCTCCTCCGGCGGCATGTCGATGAAGTTCATGCTGATGGGGGCCGAGAGCGAGCTGCTCGGCGGCGACGCCGGCGACGTGAAATACCCGTACCACCTGGTCAACGGCCGCGTCCCCGACGACCCCGCCGTCTATCAGGGCAAGCCCGGCAAGCGGGTTCGGCTGCGCATCATCAACGCCGGCGGCGACACGGCGTACCGGGTGGCGCTCGGCGGCCACAAGCTGACCATCACCCACACCGACGGCTTCCCCGTCGAGCACCAGCAGGTCGACGCCCTGCTGATCGGCATGGGGGAGCGGTACGACGTCCTGGTCACCCTCGGCGACGGCGTCTACCCGCTCGTCGCGCTGGCCGAGGGCAAGGACGCCACCGGCATGGCGCTGATGCGTACGGGATCCGGCAGCGCGCCGAAGGCGACCGTCCGCCCGAAGGAACTGAATGGAAGGATCATGACGGCGTCCCAGCTGCGCGCGGCGGACGACGTCCGGCTGCCGTCCAAGAAGGTCGACCGGGTGCACCGTGTCGAGCTGACCGGCGGCATGGACAAGTACAACTGGGCCATCAACGGCAAGGCCTACGACATGGCCGACCCGGCCGCGAATCCGCTGACGATCGAGGAAGGGCAGCGGGTTCGGTTCGACTTCGTCAACTCCACGGAGATGTGGCACCCGATGCACCTGCACGGCCACACCTACCAACTCGGGGACGACGGCCCGCGCAAGGACACCGCCATCGTGCTGCCGAAGAAGCAGCTGTCCGTCATCTTCGACGCCGACAACCCCGGCCAGTGGATGTTGCACTGCCACAACGCGTACCACGGGGAGGTGGGCATGATGGCGCTGGTCGCGTACCAGAGCTGACGCCACCGCTGTGCTTGCTCCGGGGCCGGTTCGTCCGGCCGGCCCCGGCACTGGCAAGTACGAGAGCGCCCTGCGACGCAGGGCGGCCCGCAGCGAGTCGGCACGCCGCCAACCCCGGGCTGGTTCCGCGCTGACTTCGAGAGCCGGGATCATGGAGAACCGCAGGTCCTGGCCTCGATGTCAGGGCCGGGTAACTTCCCGTGAGGAACAGGGAGATGGGTCCGTCGGGCTCACCTTGCGAGGGGCGCTCCTGATCGATGAGTGTCTGCTGTACCACGTACAGCACCTGCGGCAGGACGAGGGCCGTGCCCGCCGCGATCACCGCCAGGGTCCCGGCGCCGAGCCGGTACAGCGGCAGGACGAGCAGGAAGTACACGCCGTAGAAGGCGAGGATCACCTCGACCGGGGTGCCGGTCATGGTCAGCGCCGAGCCCACGGCCAGCAGGATCACGGCCCAGATGATCACCTCGGCGACGGCCTGGCGTCCGGCCCGGCCGGTCTTCGGCGCGCTGCGCCCGGTGATGAGCACGACGGCGAAGCCCGCCAGGAAGGCGAAGGGCGCGGACGAGCGGCCGTGGGCCGGCTCCATCAGGAAGCCGGTCACTCCGCCCTCGCTCGGGTTGGGGCCGACGTGGGCCGCGTACATGCCGAAGACGGCGAGGCCGCGGGCCAGGTCCAGGCCGATCAGCCGGCTCACGCCGGGCATACGGGGCGTGCCGGTCGAAGAGTCGGCTGGTGCGTCCGTCGGGGATTTCTCGTCGACCGGAGGCATCGCGGTGTCCATGCGCTGTGTCATGGTTCCAAGCCTCAAAACGGGGCGTGCCGCGGAGTATCCGGTGGAAGGCTGCGGTCCCCCTGCCGACCGGAGGGGGATACCCCGCCGTGTGGCTGGACCTGCGACCCGCCGGGCCCCGGGAACTCTCCGGGGCCTCAATGTCGAGGCGAGACGGTAGGAGCCGGGTGGTATGGACAAAGGTGAGGCGGAGCACGCGTGATCCGGGTAGTGGTGGTGGACGACGAGGCACTGGTCCGGTCGGGGTTCGGGCTCATTCTGGGCGCGTCCGAGGACGCGGGACCGAGAGAGAACCCTTCTACTGTGTGTGCAGCGAGCAACGCCCGGTCACAAGGAACGCCATGCCCGACAGCCCCGCCCCGGCACAGTCGCCGGGAACCAGCCGCAGTACCTCGGCGACCATCCCGCCGAACATCCTGCGCTGCCTCACCCCCGTCGCCGACGGGTACGGCGTCGACCTCCGGCCCGAGCTGAGCCGGGTCGGGCTGGACGAGGCGATGATGTGCTCGGCGGCGCTGCGGGTCTCCTACCGCCAGGGCAGTGCCGTCATCCGGCGTGCGCTGGAGCTCACCGGTGACGCTCACCTGGGCCTGCGGGTGGGGGCGGCGCAGCACCTGACCGCGTGGGGGCTCCTCGGCTTCGCTCAGATGGCCGCCGACACCCTGCGGGAGGCCATCGAGACGGGCGTGCGCTTCCAGAACCTGTCCGGGGCGATGGTGGTCTGGTCGGCCGGGCCGGAGGAAGCCGGCTACGCGCTACGGGCCGAACTGCCCGATCCCGCCCTCGATCCGGCGGTCGCGGTCTTCCTGGCCGAGGAGGCGTTCGCCAGCGTCGTCACCCTCACGCGGCTGAGTTCCGGGGAGGAATTCGCCCCGCAGAGCGTCGAGTTCGCCTTCCCCGCCCCACTGGACACCGGGCCGTTCACCGAGCTGTTCCGCTGCCCGGTACGGTTCGACGCCGTGGCGAACCGCTTGGTGTTCCCCACGGCATGGGTCGGGCGGCCGATGCCGGGCCGCGACCGGGTCACCTACACCGCCGTCGTGGAACTCCTGGAGGAGCAGGCGGCGTCGAGGCGCGATCAGCAAGATCTGCTGGAGGTGCTGGAGATCTCGATCGCGCAGAGCCTGCCCGACGTGCCGTCCTTCGTCGAGCAGGCCCGACGGCACGCGTCCAGCGAGCGCACCCTGCGCCGTCGTCTGGCCGAGTGCGGCACGACGTACGAGGCGGTCGTCGACGGAGTGCGCCGCGAGCGGGTCGAGCAACTGCTGCGCCGACCCGAACCGACCCTGCGCGACATCGCCCGGCAGGCGGGTTTCTCCGACGTGCGAGCACTGCGGCGGGCGGTGCACCGCTGGCACGGGGTGACCCCGGCGCGACTGCGCGAGGAGGGCGCGGAACAGTAACGGGAGTGCCCAGGCGTCACCGGGCCGCCCGGTCACCAGTCACCAGGTCACCGGGCCACCAGACGACCGGGCCACCCGGTCAACGCGTGCGGATCCAGACGGTCTTCTCCCTGGTCCACTGCGCGAAGGCGTCGGTGGACTTCTCCGCGCCACCGAACCCCGACTGCTTCCACCCGCCGAAGGGAGTGGTGATGTCGCCTTCGCTGTACGCGTTGACGGAGACCACCCCGGCTTCGATGCCCCGCGCGAGCCGGAGCGCGGTGTCGAGGTCGCGGGTCCACACAGAGGCGGCGAGCCCGAATTCGGTGGCGTTCGCCAACCGCACGGCCTCGTCCTCCGAGGTGAAGGTCTGGACGGTGACGACAGGGCCGAACAGTTCCTTGGTGAGCACGTCGCTGCCCTCCGGGGCCCGGCTGATCACGGTGGGCGGGTAGTAGGCGCCGCGCGGCGGCAGACCGTGCGGCAGCCCGCCGGTGTGGACGTGGGCTCCGGCGAAGCGGGCCGTGTCCACCGCCGCCGCGACCCGGTCGAAGGCGGCACGGTTGATGAGCGGCCCCACCTGGGTGCCCACGTCGGCGGGGTCGCCGATGGTGAGGCTTCTGGCGGCGGCGGTGAACCGGTCCAGCACCTCCTCGGCGATGCTGTGGTGGACCAGGACGCGGGAGCCGGCGGTGCAGTTCTGCCCCATGGTCAGGAACGCGGCCTCGACCATGTTGTCGATCAGTTCGTCGCCGTACTCGAGTGCGTCCGGCATGAGGACCTGGGGGCTCTTGCCACCCATCTCCAAGGACACCCGCTTGAAGTTCGACTCCGCCGCGTCGGCCAGGATGCGGCGTCCGGTGGCGGTGGATCCGGTGAACGACAGTGCGCGCACAAGCGGGTTGCGGGAGAGCGCCCTGCCGGTGACGGTGCCGTGGCCGGGCAGCACGGTGAGCACGCCGTCCGGCAGGCCTGCCTCGGTCGCCAGGGCGGCCAGGTGCAGGGTGGAGCGCGGGGTGGCCTCGGCGGGCTTGAGCAGCAGGGAGTTACCCGCGGCGAGCGCGGGGCCGACTTTCCAGGCGGCCATGGCCAGCGGGTAGTTCCAGGGGAGGATCGCGGCGGCCACCCCGACCGGTTCCCGGCTCACCAGGCCCAGGCTCTCGTGGCCGGTCGGGGCGACGCGGCCGAAGACCTTGTCGGCCGCCTCCGCGAACCACCGGATCGACTCGATCGCCGCGGGCACGTCCCCCGTACGGCACTCCGTGATCGGCTTGCCCGCGTCCTCGCAGTCCAGTCGGGCCAGGAACCCGGCGTGGCGCTCCATGAGGTCGGCCAGGCGCAGCAGGACAGCGGCTCGCTCCCGCGGGGACCGGCCGGCCCAGACGCCGCTCTCGAAGACCTTGTACGCCCGCTCGGTCGCCAGCACGACGTCCCGCTCGCTCGCCGCCGGTACGGTCGTGATCAGCTGACCTGTCGTGGGATTGACGACGTCGAGCGTCTCCTCGATGCCCATGATGTCCGTCCCGTTCACGCTTCCTCCACCAGTTCCCACCGGCCGCCGACCTGGCGGGCCAGCCCTCGGCGGCGCAGGTCCTCCAGATAACGGGCCATGCCCCGCTCGCCTCGCTTGCGGAACAGCGGGAAGAGCCTGGGCAGCAGGTTCGGCACCAGCATCGCGAACCGCACCAGTCGGGACTCCCCGGGCCGGACGTAGGCCTCCAGGCGGGGCTTGTCCAGCAGGCTCATGACCGCACTGACGACATCGGACGGCTGCTGCGGCGCGTCCTGGAACTGCATGGAGTTCCCACCGTCGACGGCCTCCTGACGGAGCATCCGCGTGTCGGTCGCCGACGGCAGCACCGAACCCGCCTTGATGCCCTTGCCCCGCAGGTCCAGCCCGATGGCGAGCATCGCGCCGCGCAGCCCGAACTTCGAGGCGGTGTAGATCGGGGTCTCGCCCAGCGGGAAGATCCCGCCGAGGGACACGGTCGTGACCACCCGGGGGTCGCCGGAGGCTCGCAGCAGCGGGACGGCGATCCGGGTCGTGACCAGCGGGGCGACCAGATTGACGTCGATCTCCCGCTCGATGCTCTCCACGCTGCGCTCGTCGAAGCGTTCCGCACTGGTCATGCCCACGTTGTTCACCAGGACGTCGATACGGCCGTGGGTGACCGCGACGCCGTCGAGCATCCGCTGCACAGCGGTGCCGTCCAGCAGGTCGCAGCCCAGCCCGGCATGCCCGCTCCCGGGCAGCTCGGCGGCCGTCCGCTTGGCCCGCACCTCGTCGATGTCGACCACGAGGAGGCGGGCGCCGCCTGCGGCGAAGCGGTGGCACAGGGCGCTGCCGATGCCTCCGGCGCCGCCTGTCACCAGGATGACCTTGTCTCGGAAGTCGTACGTCATGACGCCACCGCCTCCTGTCGCAGGGACGTTGCCCGAGGCGGCAGGCCGGAGGTACGCCAGCCCATCCCCTCGGCGACCGTGCCGAGGTACTTCACGAAGGCTTCGCTGTGGACGTAGCCGGTGTGGCGCGGCGAGTCGACGAACCTCAGCCCGCCGGACAGGTCCGGCCGGTCGCTGCGGATCATGCGGGCGAACCGCTCGGCGGTCGGCAGCCCGGCCCTCGCGTCCCGGATGAAGGACGCGATCAACTGGGCCTGGCTGTCGAAGAGCTGGTAGGCACCGGAGTTGGTCTCGACGAAGCCGACGCCGAACAGGCCCTCGTGCTCGCGGGAGAAGGAGCACAGATAGAGGTCGGGGTGCTGCTCGTCGCCGAAGTACTTCTGCGCGACGGGGACTTTGTGGACGTATCCCGTGGCCAGCAGGATCAGGTCGAAGTCGTCGCTGGTGCCGTCGGTGAAGTGCACCGTCCGGCCCTCGGTGCGCGCGATGCCGGGCCTGGCGGTGATGTCCCCGTGCTGGAGATGGTGGATCAGCAGCGAGTTGATGGCCGGGTGGGTCTCGAACAGCTTGTGGTCGGGCTTTTGCAGACCGAGCCTGCGCGGGTCGCCGTTGATCAGTCGCAGCAGCCCGCCGAACAGCTTCTGCTGCAGCCACATCGGCAGGTGGGGGCCGCCCGCGGCGATGGTGTCCACCGGCCAGCCGAACAGGTGCTTGGGGATGAACCAGTAACCACGGCGCATGCTGATCGCCGCGTAGTCGGCGGAGCGCGCCGCGTCGCAGGCGATGTCCAGCCCTGAGTTCCCCGCACCCACCACCAGCACCCGCTTGCCCCGCAGTTCGGCGCTGCTGCGGTAGGTGACCGTGTGGCGGACCTCGCCGGTGAAGTCGCCGGGCAGGTCGGGGACGTTGGGGTGCCACTGCGCGCCCGTGCACACGACGACCTGCCGGTGTGTACTGGCCCGGCCGTCGCCCCGGGTGACCGTCCAGGTGCCGTCGGGGTTCTTGTCCACGCTGCGGACCTCGGTGCCGAACTCGATCCGGTCCCTGAGCCCGTATGCCTCGGCGAACGACGTCAGGTAGGACAGGATCTGCCGGTGCGGCGGGTAGTCGGCGAAGTGGTCCGGCATCGGACAGCCGCCGAAGCCGGAGAGGGTCTTGCTGGAGATGAAGTGGGCCGACTCGTACATCGGGCTGCCCGGGTTGTCGATGTCCCACAGCCCGCCCGGTCCCGTGTGGCGCTCGATGTGCGTGTACGGCAGGTCCCGCTCGGCCAGCGCCCTCGCGACCGCCAGCCCTGCGGGGCCCGCACCGATCACACAGGTGTCGTACTGGTTCTCACTCATCAGTCCGTCTCCTTTCCTCGGATGTCTCACGTTGTTCGGGGAACCTATGCACCGCGCGGCCGGCGGGAACTGACCCCTGCGGCCACGGAGAGGACCGCAGCGGCCAGAGGCAGGCCGCTGCTGCCCGCCACGCCCTCGGGGACGCCACCTGACCGACGCGGCTGAAGTACTCACCCGCTCTCGGCGGCGGACGGGGGCGCGAGATCGCGCTCGGCCGATGCCTTCGTGCCGGCCACCGTCATCCGGAGCAGGGGCAGCGAGGCGACGAAGGTGCCGATCGCCAGGACCAGGCCGAGCACGTCGGCCCCGGCGCCGTCGAGGACGGCCCCGACGGCCAGGGGTCCGAGGCCGGTGCCCAGGGCGCCGGCGCCGCTGAGGGAGGCGACCAGACGTCCGGTCGGGTCGATGAGCGCCGCGGCGGCGAGCATCTGCACGAGGACGGCCAGTTGGCAGGTCTGCCAGAGGACGGCCGCGACGGTGAAGAGCACGGGGTCGTGGGTGAGGACCAGGACCGCCATCGCGAGGGCCTGCGCCGCGACGAAGACGGCCATGGACCGCATACGTCCGAAGCGCCGCGCCGCCACAGGCCCCACCCCCGCGCCGACGAGCGCCACAACGCTGGAGACCGCGAGGACGGCCGACACGGCGGAGTGGGACATGCCGGTGTGCTGGCGGCCCAGGACCGAGGCGTACGACCACGCGCCTTGGGTGACGGCCCACAGGAGCCCGGTGCCGACGAGCAGCACGACCGACGGTCCCGCCGAGGCCGCCTCTCCCGTACCGGCGGTTCGGGAGGCCGGAATCGCCGGGCCGTCGGGGAGCCGGCGTATCAGTGGCCAGGCGACGAGACAGCACAGCGCCATGAGCAGGAAGCCGGTGCCCTCCCCCAAGTCGTGGTTGGCCGCGGGGACCCCCATGATCAGCAGTGCCGTCACGCCGACCACGCCGGAAATGGTGACCGCGGACGCCTTGTCGGCGTCGTCGGTTGCGGCGAGCGCCGCCGTGGCCGCGGCGTAGACCGCGCCGAGCCCCGCGCCGAGGACCAGGTTGGCCAGGACCAGGGTCACCGGGCCGGTGGCCGCCGTCGCTCCCAGGAAGCCGGCTCCCGAGACGGCCAGGCCGAAGCGGGTCATCAGCACCCGCCCCGGCCGCGCGGCCCGCTTGGCCAGCAGCAGCGTCACCACCGCCGTCGCCATCAGCTGGGTCGCGGCCACGAGTCCGGCGGCGGAGTCCGACAGCGCGAAGCGTGACGCGAAGTCGTCGACGAAGACGGGCATCACGTTCGCTCCGCCGTTGCCGAGGGTGATTCCGGCGATGAGCGCGACCGCCACGCCGAAGGTCAGGGCGGAGCCGCTGCGCGCGTTCACCGGTCGCTCCTCTGCGAGGAGTTGGGGACTGGCACCGTTCCTCGGCGGTGCGCCGAGTGTGCAACAAGCATGAGGGCCTCACGAGTTCAGGAGGGACGGGACACGTTTCGAAGGAGACAGGGCCACGGACGAGGGGGGAGGGGGCGTCCGGGGCCCTGTCGGTGGGCGGGCTCGGCGGGGTCTGCGGAGGCGTCGGCGACCGCACCCTGTGTGGTCAGCCGGCCCAGACGTCTTCCACGTAGCGGCCGGACTCGATCATGGCGCTCAGCCAGGCGCTCGCCTCGTCATCACCGCTGCCCGTGCGGTCGCGGTAGATCTTCATGAACGCCTCCCGCACCGCCGGGGCCATACGGCGGCCGTCGCCGCAGATGTAGACGCGTCCGCCGGCCTCCAGGACCGCCCAGACCTCGTCGCTCTCCTTCGCGACGCGGTCCTGGACGAAGCGGGCGCCGTCCTCGGGGGCGCAGGAGAAGGTGGGCCGCATGCTGACGGCTCCGGCTGCCTCGGCCGCCTCGAACTCCGCGCGGTGGAGGTAGTCGACGTCGGGGTGGTCGCAGCCGAAGTAGCACAGCAGGGTGCCGGTCGACTTGGTGTGGTGGCGGTCGAGGACCGCGCCGCGGAAGGGCGCCAGACCGGTGCCCGCGCTGACCAGGATCACCGGCACCGACTCGTCCTGCGGCAGGCGGAACGCCTCGCTGCAGGGAAGCACCCTGGCCTGGACGGTGTCGCCGGCGTGCACGGTCTGGAGGTAGTGCGAGCCGATGCCGTGGAACGTGCCCTCGCCGGAGCGGTGGGGCGCGGCGAGCAGCGACACCATCAGGTCCACCTCGCCGGGAGAGGCCTCGGCGGACGAGGAGATCGAGTAGTGGCGCGGGCGCAGCACGGGCAGCAGCTCCAGGAAGACCTCGAACGGCAGCTCGCAGGCGCGGTAGCGCTCCAGCAGGTCCAGGACACTGTGTCCGGTGACGGCCACCTGCTCACGGAAGGCCTCCGGGTCCGCCGCCGCGAGTTCGGCCAGGGGCCGCTTCTCGGGCGGGCAGGCGGTGTGCTCGGCGAGCACGGCGACCTGCTCCTGGGTGGCGGCATCCTGCAGTTCCACGAAGTCGGTCAGCAAGCGGCGCACGGTCAGCGGCCGGTCGACAGGCAGGGTGTTACGGCTGCGGCGACGGGCGCGCAGTCGCACGGTGCGGTCCAGATCGAGGCCGAAGCGGTCGGCCACACGCTGGACGAGGGCGTCCGGGTTGCTAGGCAGGACGGCCAGGTGGTCGCCGGTGCGGTAGGTGACGCCCTCGGGCAGCCGCAGCTTGAGGAAACGCTTGGAGCGGCCCAACTCATGCTCCGTATCGACGAGTTCGTACGCGTCGAGCACCTCCATCGGCTGTACGCCGTGCCGTGCCGCGAGCCCGCCGATGACCGAGTCGGTCGCGTCCTGAAGCTCGTACAGCCCCGTCGCCTGGTCGGCCTCCGGCTCCGCCTCCCCCGCTTCTGCGGCGGCTCCGTACCGCTCCAGCAGCGCGGTCCACAGGTCGCCGGTCCACCGGTCCACCGTGCCGGCGAAGTCACCGGCGGCGTCCGCGGCGCCGCGCTCCAGCAGTGAGGTGGCGCCCGCCGCGGCGAGCCGCTCGTCGATGAGCGTGGGGATGCGCTGGTAGGTGGCGGCCCAGTTGCGGTCGCCGACGCCGAGTACGGCGTACTTCAGGCCGTCGAGCGCGCCGGGCTCCAGGCCCTCCAGCCATGCCACGAATTCCGCGGCGTCGTCGGTGGGCCTGCCGTTGTAGGAGGCGGCCACGATCACCACCGGTCCGTCACCTGCGGAGAGTTTGCCCACGGCGTCGTTGAGGGGAGCGACGGACGGGGTGAACCCGCGCTCGTCGCCGTCCTCGGCCAGATCGCGTGCGATGCCCGCGCAGGTGCCCAGGTTGGAGCCGTGCAGCAGGGTCAGCGCGGTTCCCGTGGCGCGTCGGACCACGGGCCGGTCCTCGACGGCGGGGGCGTTGCCCGCGGTGACACCCGTGGCGGTGGGCAGGCGGCGCTCCCCGCTGGTGCGCCGGGCCAGGTTCAGGGTGAACTCGTCCGGCTTGAGGGTGAGGGACTGCTTGATCTTCAGCTGGTAGTTGGTGTGGTCGATCAGCCGGTAGCGGTGCACCAGCAGAGCGAGGACCAGCGTCGCCTCGTGCAGCGCGAACTGGCGGCCGATGCAGGCGCGTTCGCCGTTGCCGAACGGCTTGAACAGGTGGACCGGGCGCTCCTCCTCCCGCTCGGGCAGGAACCGGTCGGGGTCGAACAGCTCGACGTTCTCGCCCCAGGCGGGGTCCCGGTGCAGCTGCGGGATGAGGATCTGGATCGACTCGCCCTTGCGAACGGCGTACTTCCCGCCGATGACGGTGTCCTCCAGCGGCTCCACGGCGTACGCGGGGGCCGTCGGCCACAGCCGCAGGCCTTCGTTGAGTACCTGGCGGATGTACGTCAGCTTGCCGATGTCCCCGTAGTCCGGCTCGGGGGCGTCCGAGTCGCCCCACAGCGCGTCGACCTCGGCCTGGGCGCGGGCGAGGACCTCGGGGTGCTTGGTCAGGTAGTAGAGGGCGAAGGACAGGGCCCCGCTGGTGGTCTCGTGCCCGGCGATGAGGAATGTGATCGCCTGGTAGCGGATGTTGACGTCGTCCAGGGGCTCGCCCGTGACCGCGTCGCGGGTGTGCAGCATGCGCCCGAGCAGGTCGTCGGTGCTCTGGTCGCCGGACGCCCGGCGCTGCCGGATCACGTCGTCGACCAGGCCCTCCATCATGGCCACGTCCTCGCGGAACTGCTCCGCCTGCTTCCACTTGAACAGCTCGGTGCCGGGGATGGACTCCCCCTTGGCCTGGGCGAAGCCGAGCGCGCGCGACAGGGCGGTGACGAAGGGGTGCGGCTCCTCGCGGCTGAAGGACTCGAAGTCGTAGCCGAAGCCGCACAAACCGATCGTGTCGAAGGTCAGCCGCGTCATGTCGCCGGCCACGTCCACGGGCTCCGTGCCGGCCGCCTGGTCCCACTTCCCGATCAGTTCCCGGGCCACCTTGAGCATCGTCGCGTGGTAGCCGCGCATCGCGCCGAGGGAGAACGCCGGCATCAGGATGTCGTGCGCCTTGCGCCAGTTGGGCTCGTCGTTGAACGCGGTGAAGAGCCCGTCGCCCCCGATCCCCCGGAGGATCACGAGGTCGGGGTGCACGTTCTTGCGGAACCGGCTCTCGTCCGCCAGCTCGGTGACCAGGTCGAGGCCGGAGGCGAAGTTGATCTCGTTGCCGAAGATGCGGAGCTTGAACAGCGGCCCGAGTTCCTTGGCCTCCTTCATCACGTAGAGCAGGCCGTCGGCGCCGCTGGGGATGTCGAACGCGTGGCCGACCAGGGGCAGGGCGGGGCGCTGGGGGATCGGTTCGGTTCCGCGCAGGGTCTCGTGCGTCATGAGCTTGCCTTTCGTTCGGCGCAGGCTGTCGCTGGCCAGAACCATATAAGCGACATTGTCGAGTGACAATGTCGTTCGATTGTGTTGAGTGACACAGTCATTTGATGAAACCGCGTCATTGAGGGGTGCATGACATGAAGCACTTTTTGTCGAGCGACCTGTTCGACAGACTGAGTCGCGTAAGATGCCGGTATGGCTCATGTATCCGCGGCGGAGCGCCGCCCACAACTGATCAAGGCGGCCATCGACCTGATGAGCAGGGAGGGCGTCGCCGCCGGCAGCACCCGCGCCATCGCCGCCGAGCTCGGAGTGGCCCAGGCGACCGTGCACTACACCTTCGGCACGAAGGAAGAGCTCTACCGGGCCGTCATGGAGCAGCTCACCCAGGACCTGGTCGCCCAGGTGGAGCAGGCCGCGCCCACGGACGCGGGCTTCGAGGACGCGATCGTCACGCTCGCCGAGGCCCTGTGGCGCACCGTGCTCGAACAGCCCGCGTCGTACCAGCTCCTCACGGAGCTTTCCATGTTCGCCCTGCGTACGCCCCATCTCCAGGAGGCTTTGCACAGCCACTACCGGGGCATCTCGGCGGTTACGGCGAAGCTGATCACCGAGGCCGCGGACCGCACCGGTCACCAACTCGCCCAGCCCGCCGAGACGATCGCGAGGTTCTTCCTCGCGGGCTTCGACGGGCTGACGCTGCAACACCTCTCACTGCCGGACGAGGAGGCCGAAGGCGTCTGCCTACGGGCGCTGATCTCCGCCGTCCTGGCCATGGCCTGAGGTCGCCGCGCACAACGCCGAGACCCTGCCGGGCGAGTTGCCCGGCGGGGTGCGTGGAAGCTCGGTGATGGCCGGTGCGGTCAGCAGGGGGAATGGGGCCGGACGTCCGCGACGCCTCGACCGCCGACGGGGGCGCCGTCATCCAGTGGCCGTGGAGCGGGGGCTCCAACCAGCAGTGGAAGCTGCTGCCCGACACCGACGGTTCCTACCGGCTGTCCAACGTCCGCAGCGGCAAGGTCCTTCAGAGCCCGGGCGGCTCCGCCCAAGGCGATGGACTCAACCAGTTCACCGCCGACGGCGGCGACCATCAGTCGTGGAAGCTGGTGCCCTCCCCGACCAGCGGCTACCACCAGCTCGTCAACGTCCGCACCGGCTGGTGCGCCGACGTCAAGGGCGCCTCCTGCCCGACGGTGCCATGGTGATCCAGTGGCCCTCCACCGGCGGCTCGAACCAGGACTGGCGGATCCTCGCGGTGTGAGCCACCGGGACGCTCAGTGAGGCAGAGGCTGTTCGGCCCAGATCGTCTTGCCGGCGGCGGTGTGGCGGCTGCCCCAGCGTTCGGCGACCTGGGCGACGAGCAGCAGTCCGCGTCCGCCCTCGTCGAAGACACGGGCCCGCCGCAGATGCGGGGCGGTGCTGCTGCCGTCGGAGACCTCGCAGATGAGCACGTCGGCGCGGATGAGCCGCAGCTCGATCGGGGCGTTGCCGTAGCGGATGGCATTGGTGACCAGCTCGCTGACGATCAGCTCGGTGGGGAACTCCAGCTCGGCCAGCCCCCAGGCGGCCAGCTGTTCGCTCGCTGTCCGGTGGGCCCCGGCGACGGCTGCGGGGTCCACGGGCAGCTGCCAGGTGCGCACTTGGTCCGCGCCGAGACCGGAGGTGCGGGCCAGCAGCAGGACGATGTCGTCGGCCGCTGGGTCGGGCCGTACATTGCGCATGACCTCGTCGCAGGTTTCCTCCAAGCCGGCGGCCGGGCGGCGCAGCGCCTCGGTCAGCAGGTCCAGTCCGACGTCGATGTCCCGGCCGGGTGCCTCGATCAGGCCGTCGGTGTAGAGGGCGAGCAGGCTGCCCTCGCCCACGTCGATCCGGGCGGCCTCGAACGGCAGTCCGCCCAGGCCGAGTGGTGGCCCGGCGGGCAGGTCCAGGACGTGTACGGAGCCGTCCGGGCTCACCAGGACGGGCGGCGGGTGGCCTGCCCGGGCCATGTCGCATCGGCCGGCGACGGGGTCGTAGACGGCGTAGAGGCAGGTGGCCCCGACCTCTCCCGAGGCCCCCTCCGCCTGGCCCCGGGTGCCCGGGCCTTCCTCCCGGTCGAGGCGGATGACCAGGTCGTCCAGCCGGGTGAGCAGTTCGTCGGGCGTGAAGTCGGCGTCGGCGAGGGTCCGTACCGCGGTGCGCAGGCGGCCCATCGTGGCCGAGGCGTGCACGCCGTGGCCCACCACGTCGCCCACCACCAGCGCGACCCGTCCGCCGGACAGCGCGATGACGTCGAACCAGCCTCCGCCGATCTCGTCTCGGACCGGCGGGAAAGTACCGGTGGGCGAGGTCCACCGCCTGCGCTCGTGGCAGTCGCTCGGGCAGCAGGCTGCGCTGGAGGGTGAGCGCGGTCCGGCGCTCGCGGGTGTAACGGCGGGCGTTGTCGATGCTGACCGCGGCTCTGGCGGCGATCTCCTCGGCGAGCACCAGATCGTCCTCGCCGAATGTGTCCGCCGTACGGTGCCGCAGCAGGTGCATCACGCCCATGGTGACGCCCCGGGCGCGCAGCGGCACCATCATCACCGAATGGATCCTGAACCGCCTCATGCTCTCGGCACGGGCCGGGGAGGCCGTCGACCACTCACGCAGGCGCGGGTCGCCCGCACGGTAGTAGGCACCCTGGCCCGTGATCAGCGCCTGTGCCGGTGGTGAGCCGGGAGGGTAGACGTCGACGTCGCCCGCCCGGACCACGGATTCCGGGCACCCTGAGAGCACCGACCGTTGCGCGGTACGGCGGCACTGCACCGGCGTGTCGGGCGGAATCGGTTGCGGCTCGTGCCCCTGGACTCCTTCTTGAGGATCCTGCGGAGCTTCTTGCCCAGCTCGGTCTGTGCACGGGGGCGGGCCTGA
Organism: Streptomyces sp. SD31; assembly: GCF_052068475.1. NCBI lineage: Bacteria > Bacillati > Actinomycetota > Actinomycetes > Kitasatosporales > Streptomycetaceae > Streptomyces > Streptomyces sp. SD31. Next base: position 101,973 of record NZ_JBQHCX010000019.1, read on the forward strand.
GACGGCCTTACTCACTGAGCAGGACGGCATGGGTAGTGTCATCGGGCGTGGCGGCGACGGAGGGGGAAGGTCGTGTCTGATGAGGTGACGAGTTGGTTGGCCCGGACCGCTTTACCTCTGAGCGGCCTGACCGCGGGCGTGTCCACTGCTGACCTCCAGCCGCTGAAGAGTTTCCTCGATGGCGTGCGGATCGTGGGCTTGGGGGAGGCCACCCATGGGACGAGCGAGTTCTTCCAGCTCAAGCACCGCCTGCTGGAGTTCCTTGTCGAAGAGATGGGATTTTCGGTCCTGGCCATGGAGGCCAGCGCATCGGCTGGCCCAGCAGTGGACGCCTACGTCCGCCAAGGCGTCGGTGACGCCGCGGGGGTGCTGGCCGGGCTGGGGTTCTGGACCTGGCGGACTCATGAGGTGCTCGGGGTGATCGAATGGATGCGCGAGTACAACCGGGGGCGCCCAGAAGACCAACAGGTGCGCTTTGCGGGTATCGACCCGCAACAGTGCGGCGGCTCCCTGGCCGTGCTCGAATCCTTCCTGCGCAAGGTGGCACCGGATCGTGAGGCCGGACTTCTCTCCCCGCTCCGCGTGCTCGCCAAGGCATATCCGGGATCGCAACCTGATCCTCAGCGGCGCCTGGTGCAGGATGCAGAAGAACTGCTGGGGTTTCTCCGTGAACGCGGCCCCGGAGCGGCCGACGCTCTCCGGCATGCCCGAATTCTGGTGCGGGCCGCCGACCTGGTGACGCGAGCCAGGCAGCACACGGACCCGCAGCAGACCGTCTTCGCCGCACGCGACCGGTATATGGCCGAGGCCGTCGGGGAACTCCTCAATGATCCATCCACCAAGGTCGCCCTCTGGGCTCACAACGGGCACATCACCAAGAGCCGTCACGGTGGTGCGGTACCGGCGATGGGGCAGCACCTGCATACACGGTACGGCGACGCCTATTACGCACTCGGCCTGCTGTTCGGCAGCGGCTCCTTCCGCGCCCGTCGGATGTGGCCCGGCCCGTGGTCTCGTCCCCGAGCCGGCGCCCTCGTCACCAACCGGATCGGCCCCGCCCGCCCGGACACCGTGGAAGCCCAGCTCGCCACCGCCAGTCCGGGCAACCACCTCGTGGACCTGCGCAGCGCAGCCAACGCGCCGACAGCAGTACGAGAGTGGCTGAACGGTCGGCATCGCATGCGAAGCTTCGGCGCCGTGGTGCCGCGCTGGTTTTATCGCTTCAACCTGATCCCTGCCTTCCTGGCCGAGGAGTACGACGGACTGGCCTACGTCGCGGTGTCGACCGGTTCCCAGCCTCTCCCGACCTCCTAGACGCTCCCCATTCCCGGCCGGAGCAAGCTCAAGAGCAGTCTGCGGAGGCAACGCGGACCGCTGATCCGCTGTCACAACGGCTACTCAGTAGGCCGGAGAGCTGCCAGGTGAGACATACGCGTGCGGGCTCGTGGGGTTTTTGCCCACCAGGCATTGAGGCGATGAAAGTTCATCGCGGTGGCGGTGAGCTGGTGCTGTAGCTGGGCCTTGGCGAGACCGTGATAGCGGCATCGCCGCAGGCCGAAGGCTCGCACGCCCTGGGAGATCGTGCCTTCGACACCGGCCCGGTGTGCGTACTGTTCCTTCCACTCCTGGGTGTCTTCCTGGGCTCGTGCGTGCTGGATCGCCTCATACTCCGCTTGCGGGCGGAGCGTGATCCGACGGCCCATGTCCGACTTGTTGTTGGAGCGGGTGCACTGCTCTCGGGCCTTGCAGGGACGGCAGACAGCCGTCGGGCAAGACGGACCTGCCAGGTACGCACGACGTCGTGCAGGGGCGTGAGCCTGTAGCTGTGGCGGGAGTCCTCCAAGGCCTTGGCCCAGTCCCGCTCGAAGGCCGGCACCCAGGAGTCGGCGCGACGGTCCTCGCGCAACTGGGCGAGCAGCTGGGCGGCGGCGGCCGGGGCCGGCGGTGCGGGGGCTTCCTCGGGCTGCGCGCTCATCGGCACCTCGCAGCAGCACCAGTCCTCACCTGCGCCGGGCCCGGCCGGTGGACGAGGGCGGGCGCGGCCTGTTCATGGTCGCCGAGTTGACCCAGCGCCGGGGAAGGCGCTGGTCCAGCGCCGGCATGGCGATCTGGGCCCAACAACTGCCGGCGCATTGAGCGCGGTGCCGGGTCACACCGCGGCGTCAGAGACTCGCGCGCAGGTGGCTGACCGTCACGAAGTGGTAGCCGCGGGCGGCCAGGGTCCGCAGGATCTCGGGGACCGCGGCCACGGAGGTGGGGTGGATGTCGTGCAGGAGGACGACATCGTTGCCTTCGGCCTTGTCGATGACGGTGCGGGCGACCTTGGCCGCGTCGCGGTACTTCCAGTCCTCGGTGTCCACGTCCCACAGCACGGGGGAGAGGGTGGTCGCCGCCTTCACCGTGGCGTTCATGGCGCCGTACGGCGGCCGGAACAGCGTCGGTGCCTTGCCGGTGGCGGTCTTGATGGCCGTGCTGGTGCGGTCCAGCTGGGAGCGAACCTGGGCGGGGGTGAGGCCGGTGAGGTCGGGGTGGTTCCAGGAGTGGTTGCCGACTTCGTGACCGGCCTGCGCCTCCGCGCGCACCAGCTCGGGATGGGCGGCGACGTTCTGGCCGGTGGTGAAGAAGGTGGCGCGCGCCTTGTGCTGGGCGAGGTGCTTCAGCAGTGTCGCTGTCTCCGGGGCCGCCGGGCCGTCGTCGAAGGTCAGCGCGATGCACTTCACCTTCTTGCAGTCCGTGGTGTCGTCTCCCGAGACGGCCTCCGTCGGGACGGACGGCTCGGGCGTGTGGGTTGCACCGAGGTCGAGCCGGCTGCTGGGACGTACGGTCTGCTGCTGGACGCGCTTGCCGAAGTCGGACAGCCACGGGGTGACCGTCGTCTTCGAGAGGGCCACGACGTACTGGCCTGCCGCCGGGACGCCCACCTCGCCCGGGTCGAAGGTCGCCCTGAGGCCGCCGTCGGCGGTGAAGACCATGTCGTCCAGGGCCGTAGCGCGGTTCGCGGGATCGCCGAAGGCTGTGTCGAGGGAGGTGGCGTCCACGCCATGCCGGCCCTTGAGCTTCTTCTTCAGGGCGGAGACAAGGCTGCCCTGGGTGGCGTCCGTGATGAGGTCGGGGCCGGTGCGGGCCGTCCGGTCCTTGCCGTCGTACCAGTACGTCCTGTGCGACAGCCCACTCCCGGCCGCCGAGCCGTCCCGTGTGGTCAGGCGGACGCCCAGTACGTCACCCGAGGCGACCAGGAACTCATAGCTGACGTTCAGTTCCCCGCCGGCATCGGCAGCGGAACCGCTCTGGCACGATCCCGCCCGGAAGCTGTCCACGCGCTGCTCGACGAACCGCTTCATCGTGGCCGTCATCGCCTCCGCGCCCGGGACCGCCGGATAGCTCGCGGCGTATCGGCAGAAGCCGTGCTCGCTGCTGTCGGTGACGATCTCCAGGCCCTTGATCCGCGCCGGGTCGACGCCGCGGTCGGATATGGCGGGCGAGGAACCGGAGGGCCGGTGGCCGGGCTCCGCGCCGGGGGATCCGGGTGTCCCGGACGAGCAGGCCGCGGTCAAGGTGAGGGAACCGAGCAGGAGAAGGGACGTGAGCAGGGAGCTTTTGCGCATGACGAGAGAGCCCTAAGGAGAGGGGAATTGCGGGCGGGCCGGACGGCCACGGCCCGATCCTCACGGGCCCGGACGTTGTCCAGCGACCCTCGTCATCACCTCTGGACAATCACATGGACAATCCGCTGACCTCAGCAGATCTCCCGGTACGGCGCGTCGGGGACGTAGGTCCGCCACTGGGCCTCGGTCAGTCCGCCTCCCGCGCGCTCGCAGATCGCGGCCGTGGCCCGGTCGGCGTCGACGGCGTAGCGCTGGAGCGGGGTGTGCGGGCCGGCGGCGTACAGGGTGCCGTCGTCCTGGCTGAAGGCGACCGAGCGGATTTCGTCGCCCGGCGTGGGCAGGTCGGTGCCGAGGCGCTGCTGGGACGCGGTGTCCCACAGCTGGAGGGTGCTTTCGGTGCCGCCCACGGCCAGCGTGCGGCCGTCGGCCGAGAACGCCAGCGCCGCCACCGCCTCCGGGGCGCTCTCGCCCGCCGCGCCCGATGTGCCGGCCAGGACGCCCGTCCTGTGCTCGACGTCCCCGTCCCACAGGGTCACCCGCCCTGAGGCGTCGCCGACCGCGAGCCGATCGCCGTCGGGACTGAACGCCAGCGCGGTGACCTCCCTGCCGTCGGCGAGGGCCCGGCCCACGGTCGTGCCGCCTGGCAGCTTCGCGTACTGGTCGTAGGAGCCGACAAGCACCCGTCCGTCGGGGCGGACGGCCAGGGCCTGCGTGGAGAGGCCCGGTACGGTCCCCGTACGGCGGCCTGTGCCCGCGTCCCAGACGTCCGTGCCGGTCTGACCACCGACCAGCAGGATCCGGCCGCCGGGACCGAGGGTGAGGGGAAACGCCGGGTTCTCGGGCGTACCGGGTATGTCGAACGACGTGCGTGCCTTGTGCGCGGCCAAGTCCCATACCGCGACCCGCTGCCGTCCGGAAGGCCCGATCCCGCTGACCGCGAGGGCTGTGCCGTCCGGGCTGAAGGTCGGGAGCGGGGCGTCGTCGACACCGGTCGGAAGGGCGCCGATGGTGTCGTGGGCGAGGACGGCGCTGGTTCGCGTGGAGCGGAGTTCGAGGCGATACGGCCCCTTGGGTCCGGAGCGGGTCGCAGTCGCGAGGGTGGTGCCGTCCGGGCTGAGGACGGTCGCGTCGGCCGGTGTGTCGTGCCAGCGGGGCGCGAGGTTCGCCGTGAGGTCGTACGAGCGGACGGTCGCGCCGTCGAGGAAGCGAAGCACCCGGTCCCGGCCCGGATCCCAGGCCAGGCCCCGCACTTCCTGGCCCTGCGTCAGCGGACTGCGGAACACTTGGAGCCCGGACTCGTGCAGGCGCCACACCGCGAGCTCGCGGTCGTCCACCGTGGCCAGGAACTGGCCGTCGGGCGTGAAGTCGAGCTGCGTGAACCCGGTGGCTCCGAGGCTGCTGATGTCGGCGACGAGACCACCCCCGGAGACGTCCCAGACCCGGGCCGTGACGCCCGAGGCGGCGGCCAGCCGCTTGCCGTCCTGGCTGAAACGGAGCACATGGTCGCCGCTGTCGGCGCCGGTCCCGGTGCCGCAGAAGCCCTTCACCTTGTCCCAGCCCCCGGGCAGACGCTCGTCGCGGACGGTGTCCCACACCTCGGGTGATCCCCCGGCGGGGCAGAGCGCGAGGAGTCGGCCGTCGCTGTCCAGGCCGGCGGCGGTGGGATCGGCGGTCGTGGTGAAGAGGACCTTGCCGTCGGTGGTGCGGCGCAGCTGGACCCGGCCCGCGCCGTCCGGCGGGGCGGTGAGGTGGCCGGTGCCGTCGGAGGTGAAGGCCGGCACGGTGCTGTCTCCCACGTCGGCGACCGGCTTTCCGGCCGTCAGGTCCCACAGCCGCTCACCCCCATCCGGGCCGATGAGGTCGAGGTACCGGCCGTCGGGGCTGACAGCACTCGTCTCCGTGTCCGCCGGCAGGCGGTACGAGGTGATCCGCTGCCCGTGGGCGACGTCCCAGGCGCTCACCCGGCGGCCCGCCACGCTGACCAGCCTTCGGCCGCGGTCGGTGAGGAACCGTCGCGTGTCCTTGCCGGTCTGCGGATCGGTGAAGTCTTCCCGCTCCGGCTGGAACAGGGCGCCGAGCAACGCGGAGCGGGACTCGGTGAGCGGCGCGGTTCTCCAGGCGGCGACGCCGAGCAGCGTGGCGGTACGGGGGTCGGAGGAGCGCAGACCGGCGGCCGACGCGGCGATCCGGCGGGCGGCGGCCTTGGCGCCCTCCGCCACGCTCGCCTGGTTCTGCTGCCAGGCGACCAGTCCGGCGGTCAGGGCGAGGACGAGGAGGGTGCAGAGGGCGGCCGTGAGGGTCCGCCGCTTGCGCTTCGCCGTGTCGCGGGCGGCGAGCGAGGCGGTGAGGAAGGCACGCTCGGGGCGGGTGAGGTCGTCCTCGTCCCCGGGCTTCCCGGGCTGACCAGGCTTCCCGGTGAACAACTCCTCGGCCCGGGACAGCCGCGAGCCCCGGTACAGGGCCCCGCCGTCACGTCCCAGCTCCTCCCAGACGCGGGCCGCCTCGGTGAGCCGACGCTGCTCGTGCAGCCGCTCCCGGTCCTCCTCGATCCATCCGGCGAGTCTTGGCCAGCCGGTGATCAGCGCCTCGTGGGCGAGTTCGACGACGCCGTCGTTCAGGGTGACCAGACGGGCGACGGCGAGCTGTTCGAGGACGTCCTGGGCGTCGGGCGTGAACTCGGTGCGCTCGGCCGGGCGGCGGGTGTCGGCGGTGCCTTGGCCAGGGGCGATCAGCCGCAGCAGGATGCGGCGGGCGGTGCGGGCCCGGTCTGCGGACAGCTCGGCGTACGTCTCCTCGGCGGTGGCGGCGATCGCCCCGCGCACACCGCCCGCCGCCTCGTACGCCGCCATGGTCAGGGTCCGGCCGCGGCGGCGGCGCCAGGTCTCCAGCAGGGCGTGCGAGAGCATCGGCAGCGCGCCGGGCTGGTCCGTGACCTCGTCGATGATCCGAGCGGTCAGGGCCCGTTCGACGAGAAGTCCGACGGCGGCAGCCGGTTTCGTGACCACCTCGCGCAGCTCTTCCCGGCCCATCGGCCCGACCAGCAGGTTGGCCCGGCTGACCGCCTCGGCCAGCTCCCGGTCTTCGGCGCAGTGGCCGTAGAAGTCGCCGCGCACCGCGATGACCACCCGGAGCCGGCTTTCGGCGTCACGGGCCGCGAGCAGTAGGCGCAGGAAGCGGTCCCGTTCCTCCCGGTCCCGGCACAGCGTGAACAGTTCCTCGAACTGGTCGACGACCACCCAGGTGTCCTGCTCCCCCTCCTGGGGCAACAGCGCCTTCTCGTGGGTGTGGGCGGGACGTTCCCCGGGCGTCAGCACCCGGATCACCTCAGGACGGTCGGCGCCGGGCGCATCCTGCAGTGCCGGTATCAGCCCGGCCCGCAGCAGTGAGGACTTGCCGCTTCCGGACGGGCCGAACACTGCCGCGAACCGATGCGCGTGCACCAGCGCGAGCAGCTCTCCGACGAGCGCGTCCCGGCCGAAGTACAGGTCACGGTCGTACGGCTCGAAGCGCACGAGTCCGCGGTAGGGCGGAGCAGCGTCCCCGCCACCCTCCGCGGCTTCTCCCATCGCCTGTTCCTCGGCCGCGTCCTTGGTCGCCCGCCAACGCTCCTCCCACTCCTCAAGATCCGCGTCCAGCGCCTGCACGTAGGCCAGGACCACGGGCAGGGACGGCAGTTGTTCACCACTGGCTGCGGCGGACAGCGCACTCGTCGAGTAGTTCGCCCGCCGGGCCATGTCCCGGTACGTCGGCTTCCCGGCCGCCTCCCGTAGGACCCGCAGCTCGTGCGCAAGCCGCTGGACCGGACCTGCCTCGGGGTCCAGGGGCTTCTCGCGTCGTCCCACGCCTGCGCACCTTTCAAGATCCAAGCAAATCGGCCACTCACGCTACTTTTCCGTCCGAATGACCGGCAACCCCCGCTGACCTGCTGTGACGTAATTGTCCAAGAGTGATGGAGGGCAGCTGCCGGACAACTCTGCGTCACCAAAACTCGACCCCGACCTCACCACCGAGAGAACCGGGGAAGAGGGATCTCCCTTGCGGAACGAGCTGCGGAACAAACACAGCTTGCGCGGGCGCGGCCGACCGACGGCGTACGGTACGGCCGCACTGCTGGTGGTGGCGGGGCGACCGCCACCGCCCTGCCGGTCCTGGCGACACCGCCAGAAGCGACGGCCGCCACACCCAGCCGTTCGGGCCACTCGTCGTCGGCGTGGATCGGGCCAAGTGCCGGGAGAACATCCCGGTCTCCGTGCGGCGCTTCGCTGGTCACACGTACGCCGTCCCGCTGGACGCGGCGCGCCTGGTGGCGAGCGGGCGGCTGGACCGCCGTCGAGGCGGACGTCGAGCGCGCGCTGCCCGCCGTGGACGGTCAGGCGCTGACCGCCGAGAAGACGGACACGGCCAAGGTGTGGGGCGCCTTGACCCGCCCCGCCGGCCACGGACGGCAAGGGCGTCAAGGTCGCCGTCCTGGACAGCGGCATCGACGCCACCCACCCCGACCTACGGGGTGCCGTGGTGGCGGCCAAGGACTTCACGGGATCGACTACTGCCGACCATCACGGGCACGGCACGCACGTCGCCGCCACCATCGCCGGGACCGGGGCCCGTGGCGATGGTCGGTACAAGGGTGTCGCGCCCGGCGCCTAGCGCGAACGACCGGGCCTCGGCGGCGTGGTGGATCGGGCGGCAAGACGATCGAGCACGATCAGCCGGCCGAACCAGCGCCCCCTCATCCAGGGGGTGCGCTCCGGCGGTGGCAAGCCTGCTGGTCACCCCGCCGGTGCGGCACATCTTCGACGACGACGGCAGGCTCAGCGACTTCGGACGCGTCGTCAACCACCAGGGCATCGACCTGCCCGCCGTCATGCGCGACGTCGCCCGGCAGGACGACGTGCCCCTTCTCGACCTCACCGCCGACAGCCACGTCACCGGGCCCCGGCCGCTGGGCCTGTCAGGCCCCTGGAAACCGTGCTACTGCACGAGCTCCCAGTCCTGGGACCCGTCCGTGAGCGCGTTCTGCAAGGTCAGCTGCGCCCCGGCAGACGCGCCGGTCAGGTACAGGTTCGGGTTCTTGAGGGACTGCAGCTTGTAGAACCCGTCGTCGGTCTTGACGAGGTTCCAACTGCCCGTGGCGCTGTCATCCACCCATTGGCCGATCTTCTGTCCGGCAATCGCGTTCCCGGTCCAGATGGCCGCCGCGCGTCCGCCCGACTTGTTCAGCAGCGTCTTGCCGCCCTGCGGTTCGGTCACGATGTGCCAGTACTGCGTGTCCGGGTCGCCCGCGGAGCCGGGGGCCTCCAGGCGGACGTCGGGAACGTCGCCGTTGCCGAGGTTCGCGTCGTTGCTGTTGTTCCCGGTGCCGATCACCTGGTCGGTCTTGCGGTTGACCAGCTGGTAGTAGGCGCCGTCGGAGTCGCCGAGGTCGACCTCGGCGAACTTGAGGGTGGATGTGCCCTGGTTGTTGAGGATCGAGACGCGTCCGGTGCCTTCGACGTACGTCAGGTTGCGGCTGTAGCCGGCCTGAGACGTCGTCTGGTACTCCTTCCATTCACCGTCGCTGCGTCCGCTCTCGTTGACCCAGACACTGCCGCTGCCCGCGGCGTTGTAGACCAGACGTCCGCCGGGGAGCCTGATGACGACCGGGCTGCCGTTCATCGAGAGTGTGCGTGAACCGGTGTCGACCGGCAGTGAGTTGACCCCCGTGCCGGTCTGCGAGCCGGTGTAGAACTTCAGGGGGTCGTCGGAGAGCCGGTAGCGGGTGTTGGCCCCGCCGCCCCAATACTCGTAGGTGAGCATCCACTTGCCGTCCGTCGTGCGGACGACGTTCGTCATGCCCGGCCGGCCCCCGCCGATCTCCGTCTTGCCGCCGCCCATGTCCTGGGTCAGTCCCGCGAGGTCGACGACGGGGTTGCTCCACTGCGAGCTGCGGCCGTCCCAGGTCTTGTGCACGAGGATCTGGCCCAGCGAGTCCTTGGCGGTGTCATTCGCCGGGTCGAGCGTGGGGACGCCGGTGGCGGGGTCGAAGCCGGTGTAGTCGTTCTCGTCGGAGTAATAGCAGACGAGCTTGCCCTTGTGGACCATCAGGTACGGCTCCCAGAGCGGATCCACCTGCTTGTTGGTGTTGGCGGTCGCGATGTTCTGCCCGGTCGCGCCCGCGCTGCCGCCCTGCCAGCCGCCTGTCGCGACGATGTTGAGGATCTTCCAGGTCGCCCCGTCGTCCGTGCTGGAGTACAGGGCGATCGCCATGTCCTTGCGGTCTCCGTCGTTCGACGGTATCCAGTTCGGGTCGGCCGCCTTGCGCTCCTTGAAGTACTCGTCGTCGCCCGACACGACACTCGCCAGGAGCAGCGTGCCCTGCTTCAGGTCGCCGACGTCCTGCGGAAGCGCGTAGAGGTACGGGTTGGTCCAGTTGCTCGTGTACTTGGCGTACTTGGGGTCGTTGGAGATGTACGCGGGGGCCTTGACCTCGGACAGGGGCTGCCAGGTCGTGCCATCGTCGTCACTCTTGTAGACCGGGAGGGTCTGCTGGTCGGCGCTTCCCGTCGACGCCACGACGGTGGACTTCTCGAACGATGCCACCAGGCGTCCGCTCGGCAGCTGCGCCGCCTTGGGGTAGACCGCGCAGTTGCCCCGTCCCTTCAGGCACGGTTCGTTGCCGAGCTGGTACAGAGTCCCTCCCGTCGGGTTGTACGCCTGCGCACCGGACGCGGGTACGGCCAGCAGCGCAGTCGCGGCGGTGAAGGTGCCCAGCGCCTTCGCCACTCTTCGTCTCTGCATGGTTCCTCCAACTTGCTTACGGGGTCGGGGTGGTGGTGTCGGCGGACACGAGGACGCGTACGTCCCACGGGCCCAGGTCCAGCAGGGCGTCGACCGGTACGGGGTCGTCGGTCAGGACGTCGGACAGGTCGACCGGGGCCTGGACGCGTGCGGGCTCCCAGCTCCAGTTGTGCACGATGTGCACACGGCGGCCGTCGGGTGACGTACCGGTCGTCGCGGTCACGGACGCGGGCAGACCTTGCCAACCGGCGCGCGAGGCCGGAGCCATCCAGGCGGCCAGCGCCCGGGCGAGGTCGCGGCCGGGCACGGTGCCCACGCAGGTGACGCGCCCCTCGCCGTGGCGGCGGGTGGTGACCGCCGGCCAGCGGCCGAAGTGCGGGTGGTCGTACGAGGCCAGCACCTCGGCGTCGGTGACCGTCAGTCCCTCGATCCAGTGCGTCGCCGTCGCGTCCGCGGCCACGTCGAGCGGACCGCCGGGGACGGTGCGGACCGGAACGTCCCGCTTGAGGTTGCTGAACTCGTCGTACCGGACGCCCGCGGCCTCGGTGAGACGCCCGGGGGCCGGTTCGTGCCGGGCGCGGGCCTCGTGGTCGGCGTACGCGGTGCGCGGACCGAGGACGAGGTGGCCGCCCGCATGGGCGTAGGCCGCGAGCCAGTCGACCGTGGCGTCGTCGACGACGTACAGGGCGGGGGCAACGAGGACCGGGTGGCGCCGCACGGCTTCCTCGGGGGTCATCCCCTCCCGTCGGCCGCTCGGATCGTGCAACTGCCGGGCGTGGACGATCCGCACCTGGCGGCCCGTATCGAAGGCCCCCCGGTAGAAGGGGTCGAAGATGCGGTGGTAGGAGGCCGGGTCGGGGGCGCCGTCCGGCTTGGACAGTGGCGGGTACTTCTGCATCAGCCACTTGCTCGGCATCGAGTAGACCATCGCGATGTCGGCGTCCGGCTCGATCCCGGCGACGAGTGGCCCCGCCTTGTCGAACTCGGCTCCGAGGCGGGCGATTTCGGCGTACGTACGGCCCGGCTGTCCGCTGTGCGGGAGTACGCCGCCCCAGTAGGTCTCCGCGCCGAAGCGCAGGGTCTGCCACTGCCAGTACTCGATCATCCGGGCGCCGCGCGCCACGTGCGCCCAGGCTGCCTGCCGCCACTGGCCGTCGTATCCGGGGCGGTTGTCCCAGCAGAAGCCGATGGAGTTCGCGTTGGTCTCGGTGACCAGGAACGGCTCCTGGCGGGAGGAGAACATCCAGTCGGCGGTCTGGTACATGGACCAGACGCCGGTGGTCTTCCATACCTGCTCGTGGTCGTCGGGCGTCGGATCGGGGAGGAGCAGGCCGTCCTGCATGTCGTAATACGGGTTGCCGGAGGCGATGTCGAGGCGGGCCGACATCTCGTCGTCCTCCACCCCGTTGCGGGTGTAGGAGATGCACGTGGTGACGAACTGCTCCGGGCCGGCGTACTCGCGGACGATGTCGGCCTGCCAGCCGATGAACTCGGTGACCTGCCGGGCCTGGAACTCCCGCCAGGCGACGTCGTACTGAGGCTGCTCGTTGCCGTCCGGGGTCCACAGGTCGGCCCAGGTGGACAGGCGGTGCGACCAGTAGACCAGGCCCCACTCGCGGTTGAGGGTCTCGACGTCGCCGTACTTCTCGCGCAGGTGGTCGACGAAGCGCTGGAAGACACCGTGGTTGTGGAAGAGGTGCAGGCCGGGCTCGTTGTCGACCTGCCAGCCGATGACCGCCGGGTGGTCGGCGTACCGGGCGACGATCCTGCGGATGACGCGCTCCGCGTGGAAGCGGAAGGCGGGGTGGGTGAAGTCGGCCTCCTGGCGGGCGCCCCAGCCGATGCGGTCGCCGGTGCGCCGCTCGCCGGTGATCTCCGGGTACTGGCGGGCCAGCCACGGCGGCACCGCGTACGTCGGTGTGCCGAGGATGACGGAGATGCCGCGCTCGTGGGCGCCGTCGAGGACCGCCTGGAGCCAGTCGAGGTCGAACTTCCCGTTCTCCGGCTCCCAGGTGGACCAGACGGACTCACCGACGCGGATGACGGTGAAGTTGGCCTCGGCCATCAGATCGAGGTCGGTCTTCAGCCGTTCGTCAGGTCGCAGTTCGGGGTCGTAGGCAGGCGTGTACTCGTGGTAGTAAGCGGCGCCGAACAGCACGCGGGCGGGCAGAACCGCCATGAGGGAACCTCCGAAGAGTCGAATGGGGCGTGGTGGTCTGTGCGCCGGCGAGGCGTCACTGCTTGACGCCGCCGGTGGCCAGACCGCTCTGCCAGTACCGCTGCAGGAGCAGGAAGGCGATGACGAGCGGGATGATGGAGAGCAGCGAACCGGTCGTGACCAGGGCGAGCATGTTGCTGTTGGCGCCGGAGCCGCCGCCGACTGCCTGGGACGCCCAGGAGGACAGGCCGACCGTCACCGGGTACAGGCGCGGGTCGTTGAGCATGATCAGCGGCAGGAAGTAGTTGTTCCAGGTCGCGACGAGCGTGAAGAGGACGACGGTCACCAGGCCCGGGGCCAGCAGCCGCAGGGCGATCGTGAGGAAGATCCGCAGCTCGCCCGCTCCGTCGATGCGCGCGGCCTCCAGGATGCTGTCCGGTACGGCGTCCTCGGCGTAGATGCGCATGAGGTAGAGGCCGAACGGGCTGACGAGTGAGGGCAGGACGATCGCCCAGGGGGTGTTGACCAGGTCCACCTTCGCGAAGAGCAGATAGGTCGGGATGGCCAGGGCGGTGGTCGGGATCATGATGGCGCCGAGCACCAGGGAGAAGGCGGCGTTGTTGCCGCGGAACCGGTACTTGGCGAACCCGTATCCGGCGGCCGCCGCCAGGAGCGCGGCACCGAGCGCACTGCCCACGGAGTACAGGACCGTGTTGAGCAGCCAGTGCAGGAAGACGCCGTCGTCGTGCGTCACGGTCTCCCGGATGTTCTCCAGCAGCTGCGGAGAGCGCGAGAACCACAGCCCGAACGAGGTGAACAGGTCCTGGGTGCTCTTGGTCGACGCCACGGCCAGCCAGAACAGCGGCAGGAGGAAGTAGGCGAGGACGGCCAGCATGACGATGGTCAGCGGTGTGCTGTGACGCCGGCCTGACCTCCGGCGCCGCCGGTGTGCGGCAGCGGGCGTGTCGGTCGCGGTGCTGTTCAGCGCCGCCGGGGAGGACGCGGCCGGGGGACTTGTCGTCGTCATGAGGTCCTCCTGCGGTTCGCGGTGAACAGGACGACGTAGGAGAAGATCACGATGACCAGACCGAGGAGGAAGGACACCGCGGCCGCGTAGTTGACCTGCTGTCCGGTGAAGGCGAGGGAGTAGGCGTAGAGGTTCGCGGTGTACGAACTGTCGATGACGTCGGGCGCGAGGTCCTGCAGCAGCTTCGGCTCGTTGAACAGCTGGAAGCTGCCGATCACCGAGAACAGCAGGGTGAGCAGGAGCGCCGGGCGCAGGGCGGGGAGTTTGATGGACCAGGCGATCCGCCAAGGGCCGGCGCCGTCCATCGCGGCGGCCTCGTACAGCTCCTGGGGAACGGTGCGCAGGGCCGCGTACAGGATGATCATGTTGTAGCCGACGAACTCCCAGGTCACGACGTTCGCCAGGCTGCTGAGCATCCATCCGTCGCTGAGGAAGCGGGGGACCGGCAGGTCGAACTTCTCGCCCAGCTGGGCGAACGGCCCGAAGTCCGGGCCGTAGAGGTAGCCCCACATGAGGGTGGCGACCACGCTGGGGACGGCGTAGGGGACGAAGATGCCCAGGCGGATCACCCGCGCGAGCCGCAACAGGCCGCTGTCGAGCGCGAGCGCGAACAGCAGGGCCAGCAGCAGCATCAGCGGGACCTGGATCACGAAGAACGCCGCGACCCGCAGGACTCCTTCTCTGAGGAGCGGGTCCGTCAGCGCGGTCACGTAGTTGTCCAGCCCGACGAACGTGGTGCCGCCTATGAGCCGTTCCTGGAAAAGGCTGAGGTAGGCGGCGTAGCCGAGCGGAGTGAGGAACATCAGCAGGAACAGCACCATGAACGGTGCGACGAACAGCGGACCTGCCGAACCATGGCGCAGGCCACCGAGCCGGCGTCGCTTCGGCCCCGCTCGGCGCGGGTCCTCGGTGGAGGCCGCGGTCGTGGCGGTCATCATCGGACCTTTCTGAGGGGAGAGTTGGGCCGGCCGGGTGCGGGGTCCGGTGCTCTCGCGGTGGGGCGTCGGAGTACGGGACCCGCCGGACCTCACGGGGTTTGGACGGAGAAGCCCTGCTTCTTGGCGTAAGTGGTGAGCCGCGTCTGCCACGCGTCGAGAGCGGCGACGGTGTCCTTCTTCCTGGCCAGAGACGTGCCGACGGTCTCGGTCCAGTCGGTGACGGCCTGGTCGAGGAACGGCGGCCACTGGAAGTCGGGGCTGACCGTCTCGCCGATCTCGGCGAACAACTGGTTGACCTTCTGCCCGCCGTAGAAGGCGGACGCGTTCCCGGCGAAGGACGGGTCCGCGAGCAGTGGCTTCGTCGCCGGGAAGAACGACTGCTTGGTGCTGAAGAGCTTCGCGCTCTCCGGGTCGCTGTTGAGGAACTGCGCGAACACGGCCGCGGCGATCGGGTTCTTGGTCGCCTTGATCACCGCGCTGGTGGAGCCGCCCCAGTTGCCCGAGCTCGGCTTTGCCGCGTCCCACTGCGGCAGGGGCGCCGCCCGCCACTTGCCCGCGGTGGACTTGGCCGAGCCGGAGAGGAAGACCGGCCCCCAGGCGGCGGTGATCCAGGTGGCGTACTTGCCCTTGTTGAGAGCGGAGAACCAGGCGTCGGTGAAGTCCGGCTCGAGGCCGATGACTCCCTCCTGGGCCAGCCCGCCCCAGTAGGCCGCCAGTTTCTTGGAGATCTCGTCGTTGACGCTGATCGAGACGTCGCCCTTGCCGGAGGTCGCGTACGGCTTCGCTCCCGCCTGCCACAGCAGACCGTGCCAGGCGGCGGCCTCGTTCGCGGCCAGGTTGGTCAGATAGACGTCCGGGTCGGCCTTGTGCAGCTTGCGTGCCGCGGCGGCGAAGTCGTCCCAGGTCTTCGGCGGCTCGATGCCGTGCTTGTCGAAGATGTCCGCCCGGTACAGCATGCCCATCGGACCGGTGTCCTGCGGGATCGCCCAGATCTCGCCCTTGGGGCCGCTGACCTGCCCCCACGTCCAGTCGACGAACGTGTCCTTCAGCTTGGACGCGCCGTACGGGCTCAGGTCCAACAGGCTGTCCGTGATCGTGAACGTGGGTATGGCCTGGTACTCCATCTGGGCCACATCAGGCGCGCCCTTGCCGGCCTTGATCGCCGTGCGCAGTTTCGTGTAATGCTCAACGCCCTGGCCGGCGTTGACGACCTTGACCTTCATGGCCGGGTACTTCTTCTCGAAGAGCGCGACCTCCTGCTCGATGTCCGGGACCCACGTCCAGAACGTCAGCTCGGTCGGAGTCTTCATCGCCTTGTCGATGTCGGTCTGGCTGACCGGTCCGGCGGGGGAGGCGGAGCCGCCGTCGCTGCCGCCGCAGGCGGTCAGTGCGGCTCCGAGCGAGACCGCTCCCGTGGCGGTGAGGAAGAGCCGACGGCTCATCCGGGAGGTGCTGGGGGTGAAGCTGGCTGTGTGCATGGTGAACTCCCGCCAATGGCTGAGGAATTGGCACGCCGGGTGAGGACGTGCGCGAAGAGGGAGACAAGAAGGCTTTGGGCGTGGCCGGCCAGGGCCTGACGTCGCCATGACACGGACACACCTGTCAGACAGACTTCGCCCGGCGGACGGTCCACCTACCGGTGGGGTGGAAGCTGCGGCTCGGGGAAACAACGGGTAGAGCTGTGAACCGTTCGTTGCGGCGAACCTGGTCTGTGGCTGCCGCGCGAAGGCGGGGAGAGGCGTCGCTCGCGCAACGGGGTGTCCGCACAGGTGCGGGCGCGCTCTGAGGAAGGGGAAGCGAGCGGAGACCGGTGCGGCGGCTCGCCTCAGTGCCACGCGCCCGGAACTGAGGAAGGCGGCGCGGGCAAGGTCTGCGCTGTTCAGCCGTGGGTGGAGGCACCTCCGTTCAGGTCTGGACTGTGCCGGGTTCCGCTCGAAGGGGAGCTCGCATGCCGACCCTTATCTGGCGTCGTCCGGGTCGAAGGGGGCGCGGTCGAACTGCGGATCACGAGGTCGACCGGGGGATCACTCGCCGGCAAGGGGTCCGCCTGCGGGTTCTCGATGGCATGCACGAGGCGCTTGAGTCCCTCCTGCGCCACGGCGTCGAACGGCTGACGCATCGTAGTGAGAGGTGGGGTCACATAGGGGGCCACCGGGATGTCGTCGAAGCCGACGACGCTGACATCCTCCGGGACACGTCGGCCTGCTTCTGCCAGGGCCCGGACGAGGCCGATCGCCATGTCGTCGTTGGCGGCGAACACCGCGGTCACCTCGCCGTCGGAGGCCAGTTCGCGGCCCGCCGCGTAGCCGGACGCGGCCGACCAGTCACCCTCGACGACGGGCGGCACTGTCCTGCCGTGCGCGGTGAGCGCCGCCCGCCAGCCCTCCGCGCGGTCCCGGGCGGCGTACCACCGCTGCGGACCGGCGAGGTGGTGAACAGTTTCGTGCCCCAGCTCCAGCAGGTGCTCGGTGGCCGTTCGCGCCATCAGATCCGCACCGGTGCCGGCGGCCAATGCCCTGGGTGTGAGCATCGGCGGCGCGCCGAGGACGAGGACGGGCATGTCGAGTCGGGCCGACAGGTCGCCGTCGTGCCCCTCGTCGATCGGCTCGGAGATGACGATGCCGTCCACGCCCTGATCGAGGAGCGACTCCACCGCGCCGACGACTCCCGCGGGGTCGCCTTCCATCGTGTTGACCACGCGGAGGGCGTACCCCGTGTTCCGCGCGGCGCGCTCGACCCCCATGATCAGTGAGGCGGGCCCGTACAGGGCGGTTCCCAGCGTCACGACCCCGATGGACCGCGTACGTCCGGAAGCCAGCGCTCGGGCGGCGTTGTTCGGCCGGTAACCGAGTTCCTCGGCAGCTTCGAGAACGCGTCGGCGCACGTCGGCGGAGACATACGGCTCGTCGTTGAAGACACGGGACACGGTCTTCTGCGATACGCCCGCCAGGCGGGCCACATCCACACTGCGCGGTGCGCCGGAACTTCCGCCCCGCCTTGCCTCTCGCGCCATGGTGTCTCCCGACGATCGTGACCGAATCATCGCTGTCTGATGTGCGCCTGACTGCGCTGACATGTCTACGCAGTCATAGGACGGCCGTCAAGTGTCTGGAACAACTTCGTAACCTCATGTGAACACCGGTTCCTGGAGCAGCCTGCCGATACGGTCCCCGCCCGGGGCAACCGCCATCAGCGCGTTTCCCGCACTACGGCAACGCCGCCGGCGGGAACGGTGACCGACCCGTGGACGGGCTGGAACAGGTAGTCCGCGTCGGTCCCGCTGCGGCGAACGGCCTCGATGCCGACCGGTGCCGTGGTGAGGACGGGCCGGACGTCGGCCTCGTCCCGGATACGGTCCAACAGCGCCGCCAGGGTGACCGGATCGGGACGAGTGGCCAGGTACCAGGCGGTGCCGGTGCCGGGGCGTTCCTCGTCACGGCCGGTACGCCGGCCAGTGGCCCGTCGGCGTAGGAGGCGATGGCCTCGGCTTCGGTGAGACGGACGCGTTCGGACCACAGGGTGGCGGTGGCGTTCTTGGGGACCCGGCCAGTGAGCCGGCGGGTCTCGTCGGGGAGCAGCGGGAACAGTTCGTCCGTCCGCACACCGAGGGCGTCCCGGAAAGCGCCGGGGTAACCGCCGAGCCGGGCGTGGCAGCTCTCGTCGACCGCGCCGCTGTGAAAACCGACGGCAAGGGTGCCGCCGCGCTCCGTGAAGCCGGTGAGATTCGCGGCGTCGCCCGGGTCAGTGCCGTGCCAATTGGAGTGCCCGGCCGGTGACCGCGGCGATCGGTTCGAAGTCCCGGCTCGGTGGAGCGGAGCAGGGCAGTCCCCCGAGCTTGGCATGCTGTCGTGGGACTGCCCTTTTCCGGTCAGGCATCTGCCTGCGCGTGCAGGGGTGGCGGCTTACGGGAGCGTGGTCCACTTCTGGTTGGTCTGGCCGTTGCAGGTCCACAGGACCAGCGCGGTCCCGTTCGCGGTGCCGGCCCCGTTGACGTCGAGGCACAGCCCGGCGTGGACGTTGCGGATCGAACCGTCGGCTTGCGTGGTCCACTTCTGGTTGTTCTGGCCGTTGCAGGACCAGATGATGACCGGCGTGCCGTTGGTGGTGCCCTGGTTGGAGGCGTCCAGGCACTTGTCGCCGTAGACGCGGATCTCGCCTCCGGCCCATGTGGTCCAGAGCTGGTTGGCGGCGGTGTGGCAGTCCCAGATCAGCGTCTTCGTCCCGGCCGCGGTGGAGGCACGGTCCACGTCCAGGCAGCGGCCGGACCCGGTACCGCGCAGGCGTGCGGTGGTGGAGGCCACGGGGCTGCCGCCGCTCACCCGGAACACGGCCACGCCGTGCGCGGGGACGCTCGCGGAGATCTGACCGGAGGTGCTGGACGTGGCGCCGGTCCACAGGTCGGTGAGGGTGAACGGCCCTCCGGTGAGGCCGACTTGGGCGGCCGTGGTGGTGACCGTCGCGGTGTTGCCACCCCGGTTGAACAGGCCCACGGCGACCGAGCCGTCGGACAGGGGCTTGGCGAACACCTCGGTGTCGCCGTCGTCGCGCACCCTGCGCCCGCCCGCGCCCAGCCGGTCCTGGTTCACCGCCAGCAGCCGTGGGTTGCGCAGGATCGCGCTCACGTCGGCGGACATGGTGCGGATGTCGTTGCCGGCCATGAGGGGTGCCGAGAGCAGCGCCCACAGGGCGAAGTGGGAGCGGGACTCGGTCAGGGACAGACCGGGGCGGCCGACGACCAGCATGTCGGGATCGTTCCAGTGTCCCGGGCCCGACTGAGCGGCCAGCGGCGCGGTGACGTCCAGGACGTTGCCGACGCCCATCGGGTAGCTGTTGGTGTTGTTGTTCTGCCAGATGTCGAGCAGGTCCTCGGTCGTCCGCCACAGGTCGGCGACCTGGCCCCAGTTGTACTTGTCGCCGGTGGGGGCGTGGAAGCTGTTGGGGTTGATGCTGTAGACGATCGGCCGCCCGGTGGCGCGCAGGGCGTCGCGCATGATGGTGAACTGTGCGATCTGCTCGCTCAGGGTGCCGCTGCCGGAGCACCAGTCGTACTTGAGGTAGTCCACGCCCCATGAGGCGAACGTGTTGGCGTCCTGGGCCTCGTGACCCTTGCTGCCGGTGGAGCCGGGGTAGGTGCCCACGCCCTGCGCGCAGGTCTTCTCGTTGGGCGCCTGGTAGATGCCGAACTTCAGGCCCTTGCTGTGGATGTAGTCCCCGAGCGCCTTCATGCCACTGGGGAACTTGGTCGGGTTGGCCCGGAGGTTGCCCGCGCTGTCGCGCTGCGGGTCGAACCAGCAGTCGTCGACGACGACGTACTGGTAGCCGGCGTCGCGCATGCCCGAGGACACCATCGCGTCGGCGGCCTCGCGGACCTGTGCCTCGGTGATCCCGCATCCGAAGCTGTTCCAGCTGTTCCAGCCGAGCGGCGGGGTGAGCGCGGGGCTGCCCGGTGCGGCCTGGGCGGTCGTGCCGGCGGAGGCGGTGACGCAGGCGCTGAGCGTCAGCGCGGTGGCCGTGAGGAGACGCAGCAGTCGTCTGTGTATGGGGACCATGGGGGGTTCCTTCCTGGGAGACAAGGCGGAAGCAGTTTGTGACCGTGCCTGATGGGCACCGTCACAAGCTTCTGGTTGTGTGCTCGCGGGTCAGCGCTGCAGGGTGAGCAGGCCCGGCCGGTACGGCAGGTCCACGTAGTCGGTGCCCGGCGGGACGTTGGGGGACAGGCCCTGGTAGAGGAACTGCAGGTTGCAGGGGTCGATGGTCATGGTCTGGTCGGGGTTGCTGCGGACCAGGTCACCGTGGCTGATGTCGTTGGTCCAGGTGGCACCGCTGTTGGCCTTGCCGGCGAAGGGATTGGACTCGGTGGCGGCCTGCGGGGTCCACGGACCGTTCAGGCTGGAGGCCGTGAACGAGCGGAAGAAGCGGTTCTCATTCACACCGCGAGCCTCGACGATCATGAGGTACTGGTTCTGGCCCTGGACCTTGTAGACCTCCGGCGCCTCGAAGAGGTTCTTCTCCGTGTCGGTCATGACCGTCTCGTACGACGAGCCGAAGCTGCTGGGGAAGTTCCCGATCGGCATGGTCGACTTGAAGATGCCGCCCTTGTCATTGGCGAAGAACATGTACATGTTCTGGTCGTCGGCGATCAGGGTCGGGTCGATCGGGCCGCCGACGGGGAGGCTGCCGGTGAACAGTGGCTGCGCCGCGGACCAGCCGTTGGGGTTGGTGGGGTCGCTCGACGTGCGGTAGACGAAGGGCCATTGGGTACCCCACCCATTTGAGGCCAGCACCCAGATGTTCTTGGGCGCGAAGTAGAACAGTTTGGGCGCCACGGCGGACTGGCTCATCCGGGTCTGGCCGGCCGAGGCCATGTCCGACCAGTTCGTGAAGGGAGCGAACCCCATCGATCCCCAATTCGATCCGTCAGAGTAGGTCCCGTAGACGAGGCGCTTGCCGTTGTACGTCACGGTGGTGAAGTCCTTCAGCGAGGCCCACCCGTTCGCCGGCTGCGCCAGCGGGCCGGTCGAGCTCCACCGGTACGTCGACGGAAGAGCACACGTGCCGCCCGGCGGCGTGGACAGGCCGGTCCACTTCTGGTTGCTGCCGCCGTTGCAGTTCCAGAGCTGCACCGCCGTGCCGTTGGCCGTGGCGCCGCCGCTGACGTCCAGGCACAGCCCGGACTCCACGGCGACGATCGTGCCGTCGGAGTTGACCCGCCACTGCTGGTTGGTACCGCCGTTACAGGACCAGAGCACCGGCCGCGTCCCTGCCGTGTTGGCGTGGCCCGGAACATCGAGGCACTTGTTGCCGTACACGGTCAGCTGGTTGTTGTCCGTCAGCGTCCACTGCTGGTTGGTCCCGCCGTGGCAGTCCCAGATCTGCACGTTCGTACCGTCGGCCTGGCTGGCGCCCGGCACATCGAGACACCGGCCGGAACCAGTGCCGCGCAAGGCGCCGCTGGTGGCCGCCTGAGCCGGGTTGGCGACGAGCGTCGCCGCCGAGGCGACCAGGGCCGCGAGCACCACAGGCAGATGCCTGCGGCTGAAAGTGCGTCTGAGCATGGGGACCTCATTTCTTGGGTGAGCGGTTCCGGGCGGCCCCGTCAGAGGCTGTCCGGACTGATGTGCTGCGACCCCGACCCTGACGTTCGATATATCGAACTATGGTCGAAGCGTCGAGCAAACTGAAGGGCGGAGAGCGACCAGGTCTCAGTCCCTCAAGATGCGCCCCCGGTTGTCGGCAGTGCCATCGTCCGAGTCCTGGACTGCGAACGCGCCGACAGCGGTGGAGTTGTTCGCGATGGCGAGCAGCTTGCCGCTGTTCTCGTTGCGGATCTTGTAGGTGCCGTCTCCCTGGGGGAGTGTCCTTGGACGTGGGTGCGGAAGGGGAAGTCCGGCGCGTCCCAGCCGCCGGTGGCGGCCGCGCCGTTGGTGGACGGCCGGTGGTTGGCGCGGAAGTTGTACAGCAGCCGGTCGACATCGACGAACCGCAGGTGGTTGCGCGTACGGTCCTGGTTGTCCGGCCACCGGCTCGCGGTGAGCCGGACCTGGCCGAGTTCGAAGGGGTGCGCGGAGATCCCGATGTCGGCCCTTGCGGGGGGTATGGCCGCATGGGCAAGAGATGCGCCGATGAAGGATCCGGTGGCAGAGGCGGGGGCGGTGACCCCGGCTACTTGCAGCAGGCGCCGTCTGCTGACGGAGGAAGACATCTTGCACCCTTTCGATGACGAGAGAGCGATTGCTTCGTCGTTGGTGTGTTGGCTCACGTGTCCGGCGGTCGGATGCAGCACGTCACGGGCTTGTCTGCTGCCGATGCGGCGTCATACGTGACAGGCCGACGACACGAGAGGTGAGCCACGTGAGACTGATCCGGACCGTGATTCGTCCTGTTCGATCGCCGGAACTCCGCCCGGAGTCGGCGACTGTGGCAAGGCGGCAGCGCGGCTCGGCAAGGGGCCCGGGGTCCCTAGGGGTTGCGGACCCATCGGCCCTCTCCACTGATACATGGGATGGATTAACGGATATGAACGATGCTGTTGTCTAGCCTTACGGCACAGAATCCTTTCCCTTCCAGATAGGCGTCCGACCGGCGTGCTGGCGGCAAGTCAGACATTGGATGTGTTGAGAAAGGGTGTGAGGAGTGCGAGTGCGGGATAAGGTCAGCTCGAAGTGGTTGGCGGTGCGCCCACCCCCGCCGGCGCCGCTCCAACTAACGGACAGATGCCGACATTTGCCCGTGCCCGCACGGACCATGCGTCCAGGCACGTGAGTCAAACAGAGGAACTCCCCGCCTCGGCGCGGATGATCCACTCCTGGTCGGCGAGGTCGCCGAGTCGCACGGAGGGATGTGTCTGCAGGGGTGAGTCGGCAGGGACGACCAGCACCGTGGGGTCGTCCAGCAGGTGGGTGAGGGCGAGCGCCGGATCGTCGAGGCGGTTCCATTCGTAGTCCCAGAGCAGCCCCTGTTCCACCTCGCCGGTGTGCAGCATCTCCCTCAGCTCCGCGAGGACTCCGGCGCGTACCTCGATGCGGATGCCGGCGTGGCGACGTCGGAAACGCGTGAGCGCCAGCGGCAGCAGGGACGCGCTCGCCGTGGGGAAGGAACCGAGCCGCAAGGTGCCCTGGTCGAGGGCGGTGAAGGAGTCCAAATCGGCCTGCGCGGCACGGAGTTCCCGGCGGATGGCCTGACCGCGATCGGCCAGCGCGGCACCCGCCGGGTGGGGCGGATACCGCGCGGCAGCCGCTCGATCAGGGGCTGCCCTGCCTCCTGTTCCAGCAGGGACATCTGCTGGGAGGCTGCGGAGGTGGTCATGCCGAGGGCTTCCGCCGCGGCAGTCAGTGAACCGCGTTCGGTGGCCTCGGTGAGCAACAACAGACGGCGCACCTTGAGCATGCCGCCGACTTCAGCTGAGCTAAACCCAGGTGAAGCGAACTGCGATTGTTCCGAAGGCACGCCTCTGCGAAGGTCTCCGCAATCGCCGAGCGGTTCACCGGCCCGCACTGCGCCCGTAACCGCTGCCTCGGCCTTTTCCCTGACCTCCGTTGATCCAGGAAGAGCCTCAGACGTGCACATTCCCGCGACCCTGGTGCGTGGCGGCACAAGCAAGTGCTGCCGATGGGCGTGCACGAGGACCACCGTGGCCGCGGCTACGGCCGGGCGATCACCGTGGCCGGGGCGTCCGCGCTGCGCGAGATGGGCTCGTCGAGCGTGCGCGTTTGCACGCCGAGTTCCAACGTCGGCGGCGTCGCCACGTACAAGGCGGCCGGGTTCGAGGCGCGGCCGGAGGAGATCCAGGTCGGGCAACCTTTGCCGTCGGTCAGGGCGAGGACGTGCAGGCCGTGACGGTGGTGCTTGGCTGCTGGGCGGGATCACCTGGTTGGTGTGGCTGAGGGAGTGGTGACGTCCTACAGGTAATCCTGAACGTCATCTCCTCGGCTTGCCTGACCGACCTGTCCTCGGCTGCCTGTTACGCGACGGCGCCTTTGTCTCAGGAACGCAAAACCCGTCATCACAGCCACAGCGGTCACTAGGAGGAAGAACCACCACTGTATGCCGCCGTTTCCGGTTCCCGATTTGATCGGCGTGGCGTGGGTGTCCGCCGCGCCGCCGGAACCGGATGCGTTGCCGCCGGGCTTTGTCACCGCTTCCCCACCCAGCCATACCTGATCATGTTCGGCATCCGTGATGGGGCTGGACAGCGAGCCGCTGATGTTCCGAGTCAGCTCAGGAGCCGTTGCGTTCAGCTGAGCCGCCGTCAGTGAGGTGAAGGGGATGTTGGTGAGGTCCACTCCGCCGTAGATATAGGTGTTGGTGTAGAGGTAATCACCCTTGCGTGTCTTGTGGGTGACCTTGAATTCGCCTTTCTTGTAGGAGTCGACGTACTGGTTGAAGGTGTCGATGGGCTTCCAGTCGTGTTGCGTGGTGTAGGCGCTGATGTCGCCCTTGTCGATCATCTCCCCGTAGGTGGTGGTCTCACGCTCACTCAGTTTGCGGTACCACTCCGCTGCGACTCGGCTCAGATAGATCCGTCGCAGTTCGGCGTATTCAGGAGCGGTGTTGACCGCTTTGATCACCTTCGGCAGGATCAGGCTCCGGAACAGCGCCTCATTGTGGGCCTGTACGGACTCCGACTGCTTGGCACAGGACACGGCGGACTTGGCTCCCTGGAGCTTCAAGTACTGCGTTTCCATCTGGACGTTCAGCGGCGCCTTCAGGATGTACAGCTCATTCCCTTTGGTGTAGACCGTGGCCGGCGACGGCACGATCCAGGTGCGGAACGACAGGCATGTGCCGGACAGTTGCTGCCAGAAGCGCGCCCCAAGCTCGGAGTCGGGGTGGATCAGCCGGCCAGTCGTCTTCTTCAGTGTCAGGTCGGCCTGCAGCATCACACGCCCCGCATCCGTGCGACCGAGGTCAGGGTCGATGATGCGGTTGGGCTCGTTGGGGTTGAGGTTGACCCAGAAGGTCGACGGGCTCAGCTCCAGCCACGTGAAGAACGCGTCGGAGGCTTCTTGGGTGTTGGCGAGTCCCGTGGCGGACTTCTGATCTCCGTCGGCGGTGGCAGGGGCCTGTAAGGCATACTTGAGTCCTCCACCTGAGCCGACGTCGGACAGGTAGCGCAATTCCAGCCTGGAGAAGTCGATTCCGCCGGGATCGGACAGTTCCTGAGCGAGGCCGCTCGGCGGCACCTGGCTGTCGTCACCGTCTTCGCACGGATTCTGTGCCGCTGCCTGGGCGGCCAGGGCGATGCGCCTACCGGCACCCGGT
The DNA here is from genome assembly GCF_052068475.1 of Streptomyces sp. SD31. Lineage (NCBI taxonomy): Bacteria > Bacillati > Actinomycetota > Actinomycetes > Kitasatosporales > Streptomycetaceae > Streptomyces > Streptomyces sp. SD31. The sequence goes on from NZ_JBQHCX010000019.1 coordinate 127,239, forward strand.
GAGCCGGCGTCTCGTCGGGTGAAGAGAGCCGGATCGACGCAGCCCTTCTTGGCTCCCTTGAACGCTTGCCGCAGTTTGCGTTCGAAGCTCATCGTCTGTCGAATCAGCCGCTTCATTTTTCTGATGGCTGCCGCCCGCGACGCTTTGTCTCCGGAGTAGCCAATGGCGTAGGTAACTTCCCGGACGTTCTTGAGCTGGGTCGCGATTGCCTTCTTGCAGTAGCCTCCGGGTATTTCACACGGTTCCAGGTCGCTGTAGACGCGTCGGACGTTCTCCAGGGGGATGCCCTGTTTCTTCAACCACGCGATGAGATTGCGTTCGGAGTGGCCGCCGTTGTTTTCCGACTCCCCGCTTGCCATGGCCTTCATCTGCAGGTTGCCGTCATTGTCGACGTACTCGAAGACCGCGACGTTGCGACCGGCGGAGATTTTGTGTGACTTCCGGTACAGCCATGCGAAGCGGGCCAGGTCGTTGCCGAGCCAGCGGATCTCGGTGGGGTCGACCGGTGCCGTATCGGACCGCACCTGCTGCTGCACGTGTCCGCCGACGGCGCCCGCCCCAGGCGCGACGGCCACGCCTCCGGCCAGCAGGACGGTTCCGGCCACGAGCGCGACGGTGCGCCGGAACAGGGTTCGTAACGCGGTGCTGCGTACGCGTGGTGACTTCTGCGATCTGTGCCGACGCACGACGTGATACCCCCGTATCGATTGACCTTGTCGCGTGGACTACGCGGGGCTGGTCACAACAGCCCCTGCGCGCGCTGCTCGAGGATGACGCTCCACCAGGATTCGGTGTCTTTCAGGGCGGCGGCGTCGTAGGAGGTCAGCTCGCGGCCGAGTTCCGCCACCGCCGCTGCACGTTTCCTGTCGCTCAGTGGTGCGAGATCCCCGGTGCTGTCGTAGAGCCCCAAGAAGAGGACGAACGCGTCGAGACTCGAATTGACGAAGCGAGGAGGTGAGTCGTCGTCAGTCTGGAACGACCACAACTCGCCCGACCCCGGCGTGAGTCCCAGCGTGGTGCCGAAGTCGTCTCCTGCCATCAGGAACGAGGTCCCGGCTCCGGACGACACAGGCAGCAGGAGCCGCTCGTCCCGGTACAGCGTCACCTCCAGCGGGCATTCGGCCGGCAGACCGATGTCCGTCAGCAAGCGCCGCGTCGGCTCAGGGACAAGGGCCTGCGGCGACGTACCGGCGAGGGACGTCTGCGCGAGGCCGTCGGCCCACAGTTGGCGGATCTGCTCGTGCCGAATGTCATTCATCGTGTTGGGCTCCAACACACGCTGGTGGCTCAGCAGTTGCTGCTCACACAACCGTGCTGTGCCCCGTGCAGGCAGTGCGCTCCCGCTGACAGACGCGAAAGCTCCACCGAATGTCACCGATTCACACACATGACGGTCCCGTCGTACTCGCCGTGAGGGCCGGGGAGATCCAGCGGGCCTCCGGTAGATCGTCGAAGCCCACCACGCTCATGTCGCCCTGGCACCCTCAACTCCCGCTCCGCCAGCGTCTCGTAGATGCCGAGGGGCATTCGGTCCGAGCAGACGAAGACGGCTGTCGGCGCTTCGGGCAGATGGAGGAGTTCCAGCATCCGGCGGCGGGCGACGGCCTCGTCGAAGCCCCGCGATCCGGACGTACTCGGGGCGGTGCCGCACGCCGGCCGAGGCGAGCGCCGCCCCGACCGGCCGGTACCGCCGATTGCCGGTACCGCCGAGATCGGGGCGGTTGTGCATCTGCCGGTCACCGCCATCGATGAGGGCCGGGACCTGTCCTCGATGACGGCATCCTGGCCGACACCGCCTACCGTCTGTTGCCGGCCTGACGGGCCGGCCTCACTTCAGGTGTCGGTCCAAGAACCGGCACCCGTCCTCCAGCTCGAACCACGGGGCGCCGGTGTGCCCGCCCATATTGGCGTGCAGCGTCTTCTCCTTGCTGCCGAAGGCGTCGAACAGGTCCAGGGCCCGTTGCCGGGGGTTCCCTTCGTCGTCCCACTGCAGCAAGAACAGCAGCGGAATGGTCACCTGCCGGGCCTCCTCGCGCTGGGCGCGGGGCACGTAACCCCCGGCGAAGAAGCCGGCGGCCGCGATGCGCGGCTCGACCACCGCCAGCCGAATGCCGAGAGCGGTCCACCCCCCGGAGTACCCGACCGGGCCGCCGATCTCGGGCAGCTCAAGGAGGGCGTCCAGAGTGGTCTGCCATTCCGGGACCGCGTTTTCGACCAGCGGGCCGATGAAGGACTCGAAGATCTCGTCGACCGGCTCGCCGGCCTGCATCGCCCGCCGGAGTTCGGCACGGGCCTGCTCGTCGGCGACGGAACGGGGCCGGTCACCGCACCCGGCGGCGTCGATGGTGGCCACCGCGTAGCCACGGGCCGCGGTGTACCGGGCCCGGGCCACCAGCCGGGGTTCCGCCTTGGGCAGGCCGTTGTTGTGGGCCATCAGGATCAGCGGGGCCGGTGCGGATCCGGGCGTCCACAGGGTGCCCGGGATCTCGCCGAGGGTGAATTCGCGCTCGAGGACGCCGTCGTCGAGGCGCTGCTCGGAAGTGAATTGCATGGTCGTGCCTTTCGGGAGTGCTCTTGAACGGCGCTCCCGGACGACCTATCGCCCGACCGTGACCCCGGAGGGGAGCACCCATGTCGATACTGCGTTCACGGCTACCACCTCCTCGTTCTCTCGCACGGCCCCGAAACGGTAGCCGTGGTCACCGTGGTGCGCCAACGGGTTTTTGCGGAGGCTCCGCGGCCGCGGAGCCTCATTGCCCGGGCGTGAACCCGAGCGGCTAGGGTCCAACCACGAGTGATCGCATAGTCGTCGAAGCGTGCTGCCCCACAGCGGGTCCGCGTCGACACAGGGGGAAGTTGTGAATACAGAGCCCGATTCGGTGGCACCCATATCCGCGCCGCTCACCGGCCCGGATCCCCGGACCAGCTACCGCCTGGACACACCCGCGCCCGACGTCGGCCCGGACGCCGGCACCGGCCCTGAGCCCCGCAACTCCCAACCGGCGGACCAGACATACCAGATGCCCGCCCCGGACGGCCCCACCGACGTCCGCGAAAGGAATCCCGCACCCGGGACGAACCCGGACCCCGGCTTCAACTACAACGGCATCCAGGCCATGTCGGCCGGCACCGGCTCGGGAGGAGCCACCGGCCCGAGCAGCGCCCCCGACACCCAGGCCCGTGGCGCCGACGACAACGGTTACGGCGTGAGCAACGCCGAACTCGGCAAGATGGCGGACGAGTTGGACCTGGCCGCACAGATCCTCGAGAAGGCGGACAAGGGCCTGGCGGAATCCGACACCACAGCGCGTATCCACAGCATGCTCACCAGCGGACGCATGCTCAAATCGACAACGGGCGACTGGGACGACGAAATCACCCGCCTCGCCAAGCAATGCCGCGCACTGGCCGACAAGATGCGCCGGACGCACACGAATTACACGACTCAAGAACAGCGTACGGCGCAGGATTTCCAGGCGATCCTCGCTTCGCTCGAGGGGGATGCGTAATGGCAACGCTCACTGACCGGCCGGAGGGCCAGGACCACGAGCATGCCGATGCGGTCGAGCGGCAGAACATCACGGTCGGGGAACTGGAAGACGTACGCCCGCAGGCATGGTCGCGGGCGGCCGGCGAGTGGGCCGACCTGGCCGCGGCGGCCACCGAGGCCCGGGACCACGTCCAGAACGTCCTGCTCAAGCTGCCCTTCGTCTGGGCGGGCCCGGCCGCCATGATGGCCCGCGTCCAACTGTCCGTACTGCACGACGAATTGACCATCGCCCACCGCGAGTCAAAGGCTGCCGCAGCCACCCTCGATGCGGCGAAGAGCGGGTTCGAGCTCGCCCGCACCTGGCTCGCCGAGGCTCAGGAGATGGCCCGGTCGAAGGACCTGACCCTGCACGACAGCGGAGGCGTCACCATCCCCGAGCGGGACTACCCGCCCAACGACCCGGACAGCGCGGGGGCGGCCCGGCAGGATCAGGAGAACGCGGACAGCCTCCTCACGCGCGCGACCGCCGCCCTCAGCTACGCCGCCGACGTCAACGAGCACACCGGCTACGAACTCGAACGCATCAAGAAGGCGGTGGAGTACACCGTCCTGGACGAACAGACCGAGGCCGCCGTCAAGGCCGACACCGAGGGCGCCAGGAATCTGAACCGCGTCTTCTCCGGTGGGGGCGGAGTGCTGCTCCCGCCGCCCGCGCCCGACAAGGGTTCGGGCGATTACAACACCCGCGAGGCCACCGACGAGGATCGTGCCATCAAGAACAAGATGGGCTTCTTCGCCATGGGTTCCCCCGCGGTGCTCGGCGGCCCTCAGTCGGCCAAGCACATGCTGCACTACCTCTCCAACACCGGGGAACCGCTGGACATCGACGTGGACGCATTGATGGGCGACCTCCCGGACATGAACCGCAACGTGGAAGCCCAGCTCGCGGAGAACGCCCCCAACTGGGAGGCGCAGGCCCTCGCCGAGTACGAGCGCACCGGGAAGCCCGTGAAGTACGTCCAGCAGACCGGCTGGCAGGGCTGGACCGCCGAGAAGGACCCCGACTGGTATCACGCGGTCGGCTCCTTCCACTACAACACGGTCGCCCAGGTCGAGGTCGTCCCGGGCCCGGACGGCGAGCCCAAGACCACGATCCGCTACCAGACCCACGTGTACGACCGCTACAACTGGGATGCGAACAAGGCGACTCCGGTACCCGCGATGGGCAACGTGTCGGACGCCCAGATGGCCAGGCTCCACCAGTCGGGTCAGGCCAAGGAGTACGACATGGGCGGACAGGGCGAAGTACGCACATGGAACGGGTGAGTACGCGGACGGGCCCCACGAGCCCGCGTCGGCGCCGGTGGCTGGTGTGGTTCCTGGCCTTGTGCGTGGTGTGGACGCTCGGCGTTATCGCTTGGGCGGGCGTCGCGCTGCTCACGCCGGCCGGTGACGGTCCGGAGGAGGCAGTGGAGCGCAAGGCGGGGATGCACCACGATCAGCATCAACCCGCGGGGCGCTACTACATACCGACGTACGCCAAGGTGGAGAAGGACGGCACCGCGGTGCTCCGGTACGAGGTGGGCAACAGCCAGGACTCGAGCGTCAAGGACTTCCTTCGTACGTACGACATCACCGCCGAACCGAAGCGCATCAGCCCGTCCAAGGTGACGTACTCCGACCGCTTCGGCGACGTACGGCGAACGTTCACGATCACCTACAACCCGTCGCCTGAGCCTGGTGGGTACGACTACGCGCGGATCACCGTCAGAGCCGGGGGCACCGACGCGAGCTGAAGGGCCGGAAACAGGCCGCCAGCAGATCTGGCTTTCCCATGAGGAGAAGGCGTGGTCCCGTTCCCGAAGGTCATGGAAACGGGGCCACGAGGAATGCACGGGTTACGGGGCTGCGGCGGCGCTGTGGGGTTCTTGGCAGCCGGGGCGAGGCCTTCGGCCGACGGCGACGAACTTCCAGGCAGGGTTCTCGGGCCAGGCGTTGTACCAGAAGCCGTAGCCGGTGGGGACCTTGCCGTCGGCGTCGGCCGGCACGCGGGGTAAGGAGTGCACGGCCATGCGTCGGCACGGCCTGGACGGCCCCACTCGGACCCTCGCCGGGGACAACACGGAGGCAGCCGGTGAACGTGCGGTCCAACACCTTGCCGAGGGCGCCCAACTCCCCAGCGCGATCGTCGCGTTCAACGATCAGTGCGCCATCGGCGTCCTCGCCGCCCTCACTCGCGTCGGTGTCTCCGTCCCGAGCCACTCCCGGCTGAGCTGCTTCAACCTGACCACCGTCAGCCAGAGCGCCCGGGAACAGGCCCGGCACGCGGGGACCGCGGCCGTGGAACGCTGGACCGGGACCGTACCGAGCCCCGCGTGGCATCTCCTCGGCCGCGGTAACCTCAGAAGGACTCGGTCAGAAGGACACCGTCCACCCCTCGCGACGCGCCTCAGCTTCCGTGTACGACACACCGTGGACCTTGAGCCCGGAAGGGTCGAGCAGGGTGATCGCCCCACCCCCGTTGCCGAGTGCGAAGCCGTTCCCGCCCTGGACGACCACGGTCGCGCCTGCGGGGACGTGCTCTGCGGGCAGCGGGAGCATGTGATCGTTCTCGTCGGCCAGTTGCCAGCCGTTGAGGTCGACGGATTCGGGCGAGGCGTTGATGAGGGTCACCGTCTCCCGCTCGGGTGCCGGGCCCTTGGGGTTGACCATGGCGGCCAGGATGCGTACTTCGGCCTCCCGCTGGACGGGCCGGGCAGGTGCTGTCTCGATGCCGTGGCCGGTCCGCTCGTCGGTGTGCCAGGCCTGGGACTGGAAGGCCAGGAACAGGGCCACCCAGCGCGATTCGGCGGGAAAGTGGAGTATCAGTGCGCCGTCCTGCCAGACCCCGTTGGTCGAACTGAAACGCCCCACGCTGCCCTGGTTCATATGGATGTCGTGCACACCATTGCCGGGCTCGAAGCCGAACACCTTGTCGCGCTTGTTGCGTTCCGGCCCCCATCGCTCGCCGAAGATGTACAGGGCGGCCGTGGGATCGCCGAGGGCACGCTCGATGTAGTGGTCCAGCCTGTCGGAAAGGTCGTTGTCGGGGCCGGCCACATCAGGAGGCAGCTCGCGCATCGATTCCGGGGCGAAGAGATTGCCGCGGATGAAGTCCAGGCTCGCCGTGCCCGGCCGGGACTGCAGCTCGGTCCATCCACTCCCTGCTGGGGGAAGCTGTGCGGTCACGGGGTGCCGGAAATCGTCGATGGCCAGGAACAGCAGCTCGGAGGGAGCCTCCTGGGACAGGACGTTGACCGCACCGCGGTAGTGCGTGCCTCTGCCGTCGGTGAGGTGCAACTGGTAATGCGGGGTGTCGTCGGGCGCCCCTTCACGGCGTCGGTCGACGACCTTGCATGCCAGCACGCCGTAGTTCTTCAAAGGCATGGGTATTCCCTCCGCCGGTGCTCAATCCGGAACGAAGCCGGAATGGAAAAGAGGAAAGAGGCTAGAGATCGAGGACCACCCAGGCGGGATCGTGGTCCGATCCGTCACCGCCGTGCCTGGTCCGTCGGTCGATGTGAGAGCTCTTGTGCCGCGTAGTGAGACTCTCGCTGAGCCAGATCTGGTCGAACAACTCGTACTTGGCGGGCTGTCCGGCTTCCTTGAACCGATGGGTCCACGACCCCGAGGCAGGCGGCGGAGGATTGTCCGGCTTGGGTTCCCGGGTCTCCTCCGGATGCGCGAGCGCCTCCGTCAGTCTCAACTGGCCTGTCGGCTCGGTCAGTTTGGCGAGCGTCGGTGCGTCAGGAGTGTCGTTCATGTCGCCCAGCACGATGTAGCGCCCATCGGGGCGGGTCCGCTCGCCGATGATCCGGACGATGGTGTCAGCCTGGCGGGTGCGTCGCTCGTCGGCGAGGCGCTTGCCCTCCTCGGGGTCGGTGTCCCGGTCGACGAACTGGCTCTTGAGATGGTTGTTGAAGACGGTCAGCAGATGCTCGTCGGGGTCACGGGGATCCAGAATGTGCACTTCCAGCAGGTCGCGGCTGAAGACGCGTTCACCGGGCACGTCCGGATGGACCGCGTGCTGCCAGGAAGTCACCGCCCCGACCGGGAATTTCGACAGGACGGCAACATCGATCAGGCGGGGATCATTGCCCTCGATCAGCGAGAGATGCGGGTAGGCGCCGCCGAGGTGCTGAGCAACGAAAAAGCGCAGGGTGTCGATATCCTCGACTTCCTGCACGGCCAGTATGTCCAGATCCATTTCGCTGATCCGTCGGGCGAGGACCTGCTGTTCCTCGGGGGCGATTCCCTTGACCAGCCTGCCTTTGTACCTACGGATCCGCACGCTCTCGGGGTCGTCGAAGACATAGCTGGAGGTCAGCTGTCCCTCGGCGTCAACCGGATGGACGGCCGATATCTCTGCCTGGAAGTTGAACCGTGAAAAGAGATTGTTGAGGTTGAATGTTCCCACGGCGACATCCATGGTGACCTCCGAGATCGACCATCTGTCCCCTATTGCCTCGAACCTGTCCAGCGTAACCCGATCGGCCGACTGACGAAAACGGACCCGATGGCGGCTGTTGAATTCAGAACTGGTGTGGGAGTCCAAACTGGAGCCGCCGGGGTTGAGGGCAAGGGCTCTGCGTGATTGCTATTGGTCCGGTTCGTATGTGACGTGACGTCACCTTTGTTGGCGGACCAGGACCAAGGACCCCATGCCTGCGGCAATTTTTCTGGGCATGCTGCCCGATTCTCCCTGGGGCTCGGCGGACGAGCCGGCTAGCGCGCCACGCGGTGGCGGAGGTAGACGACTCTCGAGCTGAAGGTGCGGGTCTCGACGAGTTCGAGATCCACCCGGCGCTCGCGCCTGGGAAAGAACGGAATGCCACCGCCGACCAGCACCGGGTAGACCATGGCCCGGTACTCGTCGATCAGACCCGACGCGGCCGCCTCGGCGGCGAGAGTCGCGCCGCCGATCGCGATGTCGCCCTCGCCCGGCTCGGCTCGCAACCGCTCGATCTCCTCCGCCAGGCCGCCGGAGGCCAGGCGGGCATTGCCCTGCACCGTCGACAGCGTGGTGGAGAACACCACCTTTGGGAGCGGCTTCCAGAGCGCGGCCCACTCGAGCTCTGCGTCGTCGAGCGATGGATCCTGGTCGGCGGTCTCCCAGTACAGCATCGTCTCGTACAGCCGTCGTCCCAACAGGTGGACGCCGACCTCTCGGATCTCGTCGATCCAGAAGCGAAAGACCTCCTCGTCGGGCGCCGTCCAGTCGAAGCCGCCGTCCGGTCCGACGATGTAGCCGTCAAGCGAGACGCTCATCGAATAGGTCACGCTGCGCATCGAAAGTCCTCCTCGGTAACGGGTTCGACAGTACGACCCCGGACGCCGCAGGACTCATCGCGGCTCGCGGGAGCCCCTGGGTCGGGTCGGCCCGGATGCGTACCCCATAGGCAGCTCCGTGGATGGTCGGCCGCCCGAAGAGCGGCTGTAACAGCCTCATGGCTCGACAGCGGTGGTTCTCGTGCCGGCGCCATGCATCTTCCGAAGCAACGACCAGCGTCTCGCGCTCCCCTTCGCTCACCAGACGCGCGGTATCAGCGTCCTGCGCCTGGATGCCGGCGAGTACTTCGTCCACATGGCCGGCCCCATGGTCCCCACCAGCCTGGCCGTCATCGCCGTCTCCTACTGGCTCGGTCTGCGCGAGCGGCGCAGCCTCGACCCCGACAAGCTGAACGCCCATCAGCTGGAGGTCGCCCTCCGGCGAGGCCATCCCCACCGTGCAGGCCACCTGGCGCATGTGGGCGACCCCGACTGCATGTCAGGCACGAGCGAGTTCGGCAGCGCCGAAGGAGACATCGAACCGGTCGCACCAGATGCTGAGGCTGCTGAACCGGGCCGGATCGATGTCTTCGGGCACGACGTAGTTCTGGCTGCCCTTGTTGCCCTTCAGCTTGCCGAGGCTGACGTACTGGCCGTCGTCGAAAACGCCCCAGCCGGCGCGGCCTTCCTTCACCGGCGCGTCCGTCAGCCACACACGCAGGTCCGGCCCATTGCTGGTGTCGAGGTTCTCCAGTCGTACGACATGGGAGCCGTCGGCCAGTCGGACGAGCCTGACCGTGCCCGATGTCGCGTGCTCGTGGCTGATGAGTTCACCGCTCGCCAGCGTCATGGGTCCGGTCGGGGTCGGCGAGGTGGACTCTCCGGACGGCGCTGGAGCAGGCGCCTTCGAGGGTGTCACGGTTTCGGGCAGCACCTCCTGGACCGTCACGTCCTGCCACAGCTTCCAGGGCTGGAACCAGTACAGCCCGAAGCCGGCCCCCGCGACAGCCACCACCAGCCCTCCGATCACCCAAGGCCTGACCAGCACCGTTCGCACTCGCCCCATCCCGTCCCTCCTCCTGAGAGTCGCCCGTCGTCACTTCATTGAACGGAATGAACGGCCCTGCCGACGCCGGGAGCTGATTACAGAACACTGACGTCATGCTCCTGGCCTTCACGCAGCCGATTTCGCCGACCGGGCATCAGCCGCGCGGCTGCGGCACGCGGGGCCGACGCCTTGCTCGGCGAGACCGCCGCCGTCGCCATGGCCACGCCGACGGCAACCGCGACTCGCGAACCGGATGGGCACAACACCTCGCGAATGGATCCGCTCGCGGGCCAGTGTCTGTGCACGAAGCTGCGGCTCGACGCCCGACTGGCTGCGCTCTTGGGACAGCTCACGGCTCCTCCGGTGCCCTCACGAGCGCCGCGGGGCGGGCGCGCGGCATCGACGTGTTCGCGTTCCGCAAGGGGCGCACTTATGGCACGGTCCTGATCGACCTTGAGGCGTCCGTACGCGAGCCCCAGGTCTCGTCTCTCGTGCACTTCGGTGTCGAGCGGCCGTTGGACGACTTCGGGCTGGGTGAGCTCTTCCCGGCCGGCTTGACCGGCTTCCACGACGGAGCATAGGTGCCCCTCGACGTCGGGCTGGAGTTGGTGCGGCTCATGCTCCGCGACAGCGGCGCCTGGTGCCGCCTGGAGGTAGAGGGAACCTTCGCAGTTCACGTGGGGTGGGACCAGTACCTCTACATCGGCAGCAGCCGGCTCTGCGAGGCGGCACTGGCCCGGACCCATGCGCTAGGGCTGTTCCCGGAACGAATGGACGCCTCCCCGTACGACATGGAGACCGACGGGGAGGATGTCCAGCGACCGGGCGACGACGACTTCTGGGCCGAGCTGCGCTCGGCAGTCGCAACGTTCCGCGCCGGACTCCTGGAGGAGACGTACATCGAAGGTGCCTCACGATGGCACCGCCTCACCCCGGACACCATCGACACCGGTGAGCCAGGCGCTGAGCAGGCCGGTGACGGTGCCGGCGGCAACGTCGCCGGCGTAGTGGGCGCCCGACTGTATCCGTTCGACGGCCACCAGGCTCGCCGGCACCGCACACGCGATCCCGGCGGCCGGCCAGGTGGGCGCGACGGCCGCGGTGAAGGCCACCGCGGCCGCGGTGTGGCCCGAGGGAAAGGATGAGGAGTCGGGGCGGTCCTCGACCTCGTCGTGCGGAAACCACTCCTTCGGTGGCCTGGGCCGGTCGGCTAACCGCTTGCCCAGGCCGTTGGAGACCAGCTGCCCCAGCGTGAGCGCCGCCATGCCCGCGGTCGCCGCCTTACGGCCCCGCCACCCGCCGAGCGTTGCCATCAGCGCGGCCGCGCCACACCACAGCTTCGCGCTCTCCGCGGTCTCCTCCACCAGCGAGAGCACCTGGCCGAGGCGGGCCGGAATGCGGGAGCCCGTCTGCTGTGTCACGGCTCGATCGGCTTCGTGCAACCCCGCCATCAGGACGGCTCAGTGGTCCGGGGTCCGGAAACCGCCGGCGCTGATGTGGGACATCACGGTGCTCGTCACGCGGTAACGGCCGTTGGGGACGTCGCGGGACTTGGTGACGTGCACGGTCAGCGGTCCGGCCCATTCGTACCCCTTGTACTCGCCGTGTCGTGCCAGCTTGTCGGTGAGGACCTGGGCAACCTGGCCATCGTTGGGATTGAGTTCGTCGTGGACGTGTTCGGCGAGTTCCACGTCGTACGCGTTCGGGACCACCACCCGCCTCTGACTGCACACCACGGCGTTGCTGTCACATTCACGCCGCAGCGCCCCCACCAGTTCGACCGGTTCCCTGGGGAAAATCTGGGCCACCAGAGCTCCTTCTACGCGCTCGAGAGCCCGTTCCCATGCGGTGAGCGTGCTCATCTACGTCGCCACTCCTTCTCGCTCGTCATCACTGGTTCCACGGCACATCCCGTCCCATTCGCGGGTATCAGGCCCAGTAGGATCGCGAGGTTGGCGATCCACAGCTACACCAGGAAGACGATCAACCCAGCGAAGGTGCCGTAAGTCTTGTTGTACGAGGCGAAGTTCCCCACGTAGAAGCGAACCCGGCGGAGGTGACCATCCAGCTCGCCAGGGCCAGGAAGCTGCCCCGGGTGATCCACTTGAAGCCGCGGATCTTCGCGTGGGGGCCGGCCCAGTACAGGATCGCGATCGAGCATCCGGCGCCCCTGCGTTCCACGTTCGGACCCGGCCCGAACCGCTCGGGCTCGCCCGCGTGGCCGTGGGAATCGGCCCGGCGGTCTTGCTCGTCGGCCACCGGGCCGTGTAGGCGGCCCCGGTCATGGCGGGCGTCCTCGCGCCTGTGTCCCAGCTTCATGAGCTTCGCCATACCGGGCGAGTAACCACAAGACGCGCAGTCACCCGGCCCGCGCGCACCGGAAGGGCGTGCGCCACTTCGCCGGAGGCTGAGGACCCGGGGTGAAGACGCCCTCGCCCATGGGGCGCTCTGGCAGGACCAGCGAACGGCGCCGGTGCCGGTCACTCAAGAGGGCCGGGCCCGGGCGGCGCGGTGGAGCCGACTGGTGATCGCCCCCCGGTTGCGTCGCTGATCTCCTTCCGTGCGTTCGGGACCCCTCCCCAGCCGCCCGCCGGAACATAGGGGAACTGTGAGGGAGCAAGTTGTCCTGTCTGTACGGCAGTTGGGGGAGTGAGTCGGTATGCATCGGTCCGAAGAGCCGTACGGGGTCGGTGGCACGGGAGAGCCGCCGGGTCGACCGGAGTCCACGCCGCCTGAGCCCCCGTCGTCGCTTCCGCCTCCGCCCCCGCGGCCCGATGGTGCGCCGGCCGTAGAGCCGCCGAGCTCCGAGTGGTTGACCTACACGCTGCCGGAGGAGCCCGACGACGCCGCGCCGGTGGACTCGTGGCGGGCCGCGGCGGCCGGGCTGTTCAACCTCGGCGGGCTCGGGATGGGTTACGTCCTCCTGCGGCGCTGGCCGCAGGCCGCCCTGTGCTGGGTCGCGACCGGCTGCCTGCTGGTGGCCGCGCTGCCCGCAGACCCCGACGGCCTGCCGGACGGCGCGGTATGGGCGTACGTCCTCGTTCTGGTGTCGGCCGCGGTCCACGGGGCGTGGCTGGCACGCCGTACGCGGCTGATGTTGCCGTGGCGGTCGACGGTCGCCGCCGGAGTCGGGCTCGTGCTGCTCGCCGTGCCGGCCGGTGGGGCGGTGGGGTACGAGGCGGCGCGGGAAGAGGCGTACCAGCAGATGCTGCTAGACCGGCTCGCCGAGACGGACCGGCTGGTCACCGCCGCCTCGCAGCGGGACGGCTTCGCCGAGGCCAAGCAGGATTACGAGCGGGCACTGAAGGCCTACCGTGAACTCAGCGACGACCACCCCGGCAGCCGGGCGGCCCAGCGCATTCCCGACCGCCTCGACCGGTTCTACGCCAGTGTTGCCGCGCCGTACCGCGAGAAGAAGTACTGCGAGGCCCTTCAACCGCTGCGGTATCTGCGGAACGTGCCCAACACCACGGGCGCCATGCGGCTCGGCTCCCTCGCCGAGTGGCCCGAGAAGCCCCTGGCCACCTCGCTCTACGAGTGCGGTATCACGAACCTCGGCTCCAACGCCGTGACCGAAGCGGACGCGAACGGCGGCGCGCTGGCCGAACTGCTGCGTACGTTCCCCGACTCTGCGCAGGCCGCCAAGGTCGAACCGGCCGTCAGCGCGGAGATCGCGAAGCGGTCCAAGGCACTGAAGGGCAATAACCCCTGCCCTGCCGGCGAGGAATTGCAGGCCATCAGCCGGACCATGGTCGACCTGCCCGCGGGCAGCCCCGGTGACGGGCTGCGCACGGACGCCGTCAACGCGGTGGAGTCCGGCGCCTATGCCTGCGGGGTGGACGAGTTCGAGGACGCCAAGTTCGGCGCGGCGGCCGAGACACTCAACGACTTCGCCGACAAGTACGAGGACAACAAGAACGCGAAGCGCGCCCGGCAGATCGCCATCGCCGCGGAGATCGCCGAGGAACGGCCCGAGGCGGGCCGGAAGCTGCCGCCGTCCCGCGGCCCGGGCGGCTCCAAGATGCCCATGGAGATCAGCAACGACGCCCCGACCGCGGTCGAGTTCCTCTACACCGGCCCGGTCACCGGCAGCGTCTACCTTCCGGCGTGCGCCGACTGCACCGAGTACTCCAGCGAGTCGGAGGCCGAGAGCACCGCCTGCTCGAACAGCGGCATTGACTACCCGACCAGCTACCTGAACCTGCCCGCGGGCAACTACCACACCCTCATCAAGTACGCCGACGAAGACGCGGAGGACGTGACGAACAAGGCCGACGGAATGACCATCGATCCCGGATACACGTACACCAACTGCACCTACGTCGTGAGCGAGAGCAGTTACCCGGGGTACCCCAGCCTTCCCACCCTGCCGGAGCTCCCGGAGATCGAGCCCCTCGAGCCGATCGTCTGACTCACTGGGGCTGCCGCAGCACCATCCTGATCGGCCCCAACAGCTCAGCGTTCTCTCCCGCGCCCGTCCCAACTGGTACGCCTGCCGGGAGAATCGCGAGGGCCGGACGCGGTACGCGCGTCCGGCCCTTCGTGTGTGGCGCCCTGGACGGTGGGCAGGCGTGCTGTGGGTGGAGTACGCGTGCCCACCACAGGAGCGCTGCGGAGCGCTGCGGAGCTCTGAGCGATCCGCGTCACTTCCCCTGCCGGGACCTGGGTTCGTTCAGGTGAGGTCGAACCGGTCGAGGTTCATCACCTTGTCCCACGCGGCCACGAAGTCACGCACGAACTTGTCTCCCGCGTCCTGGGACGCGTAGACCTCCGAGACGGCTCGAAGCTGGGAGTGCGAACCGAAGAGGAGGTCGACCGCGGTGGCGGTCCACTTGACTTCACCCGTGGCGGGATCCCGGCCTTCGAATACGTTCTCGTCCGAAGCCGACGCCTTCCACTCCGTGCCCATGTCGAGCAGGTTGATGAAGAAGTCGTTGGTCAGTGTCTCGGGCCGGTGCGTGAACACGCCGTGCCGGGATCGCTTGAAGCCGGTGTTCAGGGCCCGCATGCCGCCGATCAGCACCGTCATCTCGGGAGCGGTCAGCGTCAACAGGTTGGCGCGGTCCAGCAGGAGGGTCTCCGGCGACAGCTTCTCTCCCGCCCGGAGGTAGTTGCGGAACCCGTCGGCCCTGGGTTCGAGCACGGCGAACGACTCCACGTCGGTCTGTTCCTGCGAGGCGTCCGTACGCCCCGGCGCGAACGGGACAGTGATGTCGTACCCGGCGTTCTTCGCGGCTTGCTCGACGGCCGCGCACCCGCCCAGGACGATCAGGTCGGCGAGCGAGACCTTCGTTCCGCCGGCATGTGAGGCGTTGAAGTCCTGCTGGATCTGCTCCAGCTTCTGCACCACCTCGGCCACCTCGGGCAGTTTGTTGACCTCCCAGTCCCTTTGAGGCGCGAGGCGAATCCGTGCCCCGTTGGCCCCGCCACGCTTGTCGGTGCCGCGGAAACTCGCCGCCGCCGCCCAAGCGGTGGTGACCAGCTGGGAGACGGACAGTCCCGAGGCGACGATCCGGCTCTTGAGCGCGGCGATGTCCTCGTCCCCAACGAGTTCGTGTTCGACCTGAGGGACGGGGTCCTGCCACAGCTGTGGCTCGGGAACCCATGGGCCGAGGTAGCGCGTGACGGGTCCCATGTCGCGGTGCAACAGCTTGTACCACGCCTTGGCGAACGCTTCCGCCAGCATGTCCGGGTTCTCGTGGAACCTCTTCGCGATCGGGCCGTAGACCGGGTCCAGTTTCAGCGCGAGGTCCGTCGTCAGCATCATGGGAGCGTGCCTCTTCGACGGATCATGGGCATCGGGCACCGTGTCCTTGGCCGAAGGATCCGTGGGAGTCCACTGCTTGGCACCGGCGGGGCTCGTCGTCAGCTCCCAGTCGTACCGGAACAGTGTGTCCAGGTATCCGTTGTCCCACCTGGTCGGCTCGGGGGTCCATGCGCCTTCGAGCCCACTGGTGAGTGTGTCGGCGCCCTTGCCGCTGCCGTACGTGTTCCGCCAGCCGAGGCCTTGCTGCTCGATGGGGGCGGCCTCGGGTTCCGGGCCGATGTACGCGGGATCGACGGCGCCATGACACTTGCCGAACGTGTGGCCGCCCACGATGAGCGCGACCGTCTCCTCGTCGTTCATCGCCATGCGCCCGAACGTCTCGCGGATGTCCCGGGCGGCGGCCATCGGATCCGGGTTGCCGTTGGGCCCCTCCGGATTGACGTAGATCAGTCCCATCTGCACGGCACCGAAGGGAGTGGCGAGTTCCCTTTCGCCGCTGTAGCGCTCATCGCCGAGCCAGATGTCCTCGGGCCCCCAGAAGATTTCCTCGGGTTCCCAGATATCCTCTCGCCCGAAGCCGAATCCGAAGGTCTTGAACCCCATGGATTCCATGGCACAGTTGCCGGCGAAGACCAGAAGGTCGGCCCAGGAGATTTTCTGGCCATACTTCTGCTTGACCGGCCAGAGCAAACGGCGCGCCTTGTCGAGGCTCGCGTTGTCCGGCCAACTGTTGAGCGGCGCAAAGCGCTGAGCGCCGCTGCCGCCACCGCCCCGGCCGTCGGCGACACGGTACGTGCCCGCGGCGTGCCAACTCATCCGGATGAAGAGCGGCCCGTAGTGGCCGTAATCGGCAGGCCACCAGTCCTGCGACGCCGTCATCAACTCGAATACGTCCCGCTTCAGCGCATCGAGGTCGAGGGTCGCGAACTCTCTCGCGTAGTCGAAGTCCTCGTCCATCGGGTTGGAGCGGGACGAGTGCTGGTGGAGAATCTGGAGGTCCAGCTGATTCGGCCACCAGTCCCGGTTCGTCCTGGGCCGAGTCGGCGTGGGGGTGGGGGAGGCGATTGCTGGGTTTTCGCTTTCGCTGCCGGACACGTCCGTCCTTCTTTCTGTCTCGGTGTTTCCAAGCGCAATGCCGATGATGGTGATGTGTCGGCGTCCGTATGGTCGCGCACCACAGACGGCACCGCTACGAAACACGCAGAGCACCCCCGCATAACAAACGTGAGAGAAGAGGGTGCTTTCCGCTCCCTTGTCGACTTCCGTCACGAGCGGAATCCGCCTCCCGGGATCACAGGACAACAAACCCTCAGGGAAGGCGCGGGCGGTCGACGACATCGAGGCGGCCGTGGCCGGCCGGCGAACCTGGTTCCGTGACAGCCAGGAGGCGGCGTACAGGTTGGCTTGCGGCTCGCTGAACGGCTCGTCGGTGGCGTCGGCACGGTCTTGCCGTGCCGATTCACCGCGTCACTGAGTGGTCGTCCAGTCGGCCAGGGAGGGCCCACTTCATGCTGGGGCGAGGTCGGTGTACAGCATGTGGTGATCGGAGTACGGGGTCGGACGCACGTGGTGCCTGAGGGGTGCGATGCCTCGCAGGAAGACGTAGTCGAACTTGCTGTGCCAGTCGGTGGTCGGCGTGCAGGCGCCGGCGGAGGAGGGGTGGCACTGGGGGTCTGTGTCCGCGGCCAGTGCCCACATCCCGGCGAGTTCGGGGGCGTAGGGTACGGCGTTGAAGTCGCCGAGGACGATTGCGCGGTCGTGCCGGGCGACGTCCGCGGCGAGTACGGCGGTCTGCTCTGCTCGGATTGCCTCTTGACGTCGTTGGGCGAGGTGGGTGTTGAAGACCCGGACGGATCTGCCGCCCACAGTGGTGGTGACTGCCATGTAGCCGCGGTCCTCGGATCCGCCGTCGGGGTATTCCACATGGACGTGGTCCGTCATCGGTGCCGCCGAGAGGATCGCCTGGCCGAAGGCCCCCGGACTCCACGGAGCTCCTCCGCAGCGGCCCCAACTCTGAAGGACCGTCCCGTACTCGACGTGGTAAACGAGCCCGTAAAGGCCCTCCAGATAGTCCCGGATCCTTTCGACGTCACCCACGCACGCTTCTTGCAGGCCGATGACCTGGGGCGCAAACGTGGCGATCTCCGCTGCCCGGTGTACGTTGCCGGCCTCGCAGGGGTTGCAGATGTTCCACGTCATGACTCGATTCGGTACGACATCCCGGACGGCGTCGACGGGCAGTGGCCTGGCGGAGAGGGCACCGCTTGGGGCACTGGGCCCGACGAGCACCATCAAGGCCACGGTCATGGCGCCCACGAGTAACCACGTGCCCCGTCCGAGCACCATCGCCTCCTCAAGGTGGATACCTATGGCATCTGACGTCTTCATGCACGAGGTTATGGGAGCGGCTTGGCCCAGGGAATGGACATCCACCACTCCACCCCCCCCCAAGCCGGTCGGTGGGACAGGGCTGCCTCAGTGGTCTACCAGTCGGCGACCGGTGCTCCGACGTCGACCGGCCTGAGCTGAGTCGGTGACCCGAAGCGCCGGAGCCGAGACCACGGTTCCGGCGCTTCGGTGCCGCTCAAGGCGTACGGGCCGACTGGTTCGTGTTCTTCTTCCTGCTGCGCCGCATGCGGGATGTTCCGTGCCCGTGCTCGTGCTCATGCCGGCGTCTGGCCCCGTTGTCCCGGGTTGATGGTGGGCGCAGGTGTGTCGCTGAGGCCTACGCACCCCGGAGCCGTGTGCGTCAGCCTTGGTTTCCGGGCCGGAGCCTCAGCTGTTGGCCAGAGTGCGGTCCAGGAGGGAGAGCAGGCGATCCCAGTGGCGCTTCAGCCCGGAAGCGCTGAAAGCGTCGGTGTCGGACATGGTGAAGCCGTGGACGGTGCCTGGGTAGATCTCGCAGGCATAGCGGACATCTGCGGCATCCAGGGCCTGGTTGAGTTCGCTGAGGGCCTCGGGCGGCATGTCGTTTTCGGAGAGGCCGAGGTGGACTTCGGCGGTGAGCTCGGAGAGGAGGCGGTGCGGGCTGTCGGGCGCGTCGGTGACCAGAAAGCCGGGGTGGAATCCTGCGACGGCGGCCACCTGGTCGGGGTGGGCTGTTGCGGTGCGCATCGCCAGGGCGCCGCCTATGCAGTAGCCCATCACGGCGACCGGTCCGGTGCCGACCTCGGGCCGAGTGGTGAGGAACGTGAGGTAGGCGTCGGCGTCGCGCAGGATCCGTTCGGTGGTGTGCTCCTGGAGCAGGGGCATCAGTTGGGCGATGACCGCGGGCCTGATCTCTTCTCCGATGTGCTCGGGAAGTTCGGCCACCGGTGCCGGGCCGTGCCGGTAGTAGAGGTTGGGGACGAGCACGTAGTAGCCGTGCCCGGCCAGTTCGCGCGCCCTCTCCTCCAACTCGGGCCGCACGCCGAAGGCATCGGTGTACAGCAGCACCCCAGGGTGCCGCTCGCCGCCGTCGGGGAAGGCGGCGAATGCGTCGGCCTGACCGTCAGGGGTGGGAATCTGCAGTGTCCTGGTGGGAATGGCGGATCTTCCTTCCTGTAGTTCGCTCAATCAGCGTTAGTCGCACTAACGGTGTCGGCATGAGTCAACGTATATCGTTAGTTGGACTAACACAATGAGTAGGATTGGCGCCATGACCAGAGCTGACGCCGCGGACGTGCATGACGACAGCGCGCCCAAGCCGCCCGACAGACTGCGTCGCCGGGCGAGTCGGTTGCTGTCGCAGCTGTCCACGCGGTCGGACCGGCTGATCAACGAAGGGTTGGCCGATGTCGACGCCCGCAAGTGGCACTACGCGGTGCTCGCCTCACTTCAGGATCACGGGCCCGGCAGCCAGGCGACGCTGAGCAGGCGCACCGGCATCTACCGCAGCGACATGGTCGGCGTGCTCAACGAACTGGCCGAGCGTCACCTCGTCGAGCGGGCGCCGGACCCGGACGACCAGCGCCGCAACATCATCACGATCTCCGCCCGAGGCCGCCGTCACCTACGCCGCCTCGACAAGGTCCTGGACGATCTCCACGACGAACTGCTCGCGCCGCTGAGTCCGGCCGAACGCGACCAGTTCGTGCAGTTGCTCACCCGCTTGCTGGACCACCACGACCGGATCTCCTGACCCGGGTAGCGGCATCCGCTGCCCACGCTGCCCGGGGCGTTGTTTCAGAGGTGGAGGTGGCCGCACTGGGAGGCTCGCACCGAGTCGAAGCGGCCGGCCATCGGGGTCGATCGGCGAGGAGGTTGGTCCCCCCGGCGTGGCTGGAGTCCGTGCGCTTCACCGCCGTAGCCACCGGCTGCCACCGCAGCCCGGCATGGCCAGGCTGCCGCATGCCCATCCCGTCGGGTGAGGCGCCGTCGGCATGCGGTAAACTTGATCACGAGCTGGTCGCCGCAACTCAGGGTGGCTGGTGCTGCGTTGGTGGTCCAAGGAAAGACGCCCCGCTTCCTGCGGGGAGATGCAGGTGCAAGGCCTGCCCAGCGCTCGATCACGGGGCCCGTCCGCGCACTGCGCAGGCGGGCCCCAAGCGTTGCCCGGCATCACGAGCAGGCCGGTGGGCGAGGACGATGCGCCCGGCGACGCGCAGCCACCGTCGTCCGCTTCTCGGGGCAGCACGTCGGCGCGTTGGCGCGTTGGCACCGGGGAAGGTCGGGAATCAGAGCGGCCTGAGTGCGGACTGACTGGCCCCGGCGCCGTAGGCGGATTCCGATCACGGCCGGGGCCACGATGGCCCGCCGGACAGGTCCACGACGGCGCCGCGTTGTCATGTCCAGAGATCCGCCGCACGAGCACGCCGGGTCATGATGCAGGATCGTCCCGTGAACAACACCAGCAGACGCACCGTCCTCGCTTCCGTCGCCGCCGTCGCCGCGGGCCTGCCCACCCTCAATGCCGTGATGGGCAGCGGGGCCACGCCGGCCGCGGCAGCCGACCGGTACGGGTCCAACACCGAGCTGTACACCCTTACCGCGGACAAGGAGGGCACCGACTGGATGCGCCGGTTTCGCATAGGCGCGCCGGTGCAGGTCACGGACAATGCCCGCAGCACGAGCAGCGCCGTCAGCAGTACGGCGGTGATCGCGCCGCACGGGGGTGGGATCGAGGCGGGTACGAGCGAGCTGTGTATGGCCATCGCCGGTTACACGCCCTTCGACGCCAACACCGACCCGGCGAGCGCGGCGGTGCAGGGAGAACCGCAGCGGGACTACTGGATGTTCGAGGCCCTGGCCAACTCCTCCGCGCAGCACGTCACCTCGACCCACTGCGACGACCCGGCCGCCCTCGCCGTCTGCGCCGGCAACCTGTACGCCGTCGCCCTGCACGGCTTCGAAGACACGGCCGCGAAGAAGGTCGTCATCGGCGGTCGGGACGAGCGGCTCAAGCGCAACCTGCTGGCCGCCTTCACGAAGTACGGTCTGACCTCTCCCACGAGCAACGCCGATTGGGACGTGACCGTGGTCCTGGCGGGCCCCACCGACCCCATCAACGGCGACGACCCGGCCAACATCGTCAACCGAACCCGCACGGCCGCCGGCGCCCAGCTGGAGCTGTCCACAGCGCTGCGCAAGGCGATGTTCGGTGACTTCTCCGGCGCGGCCAAGCGCAGGACGACGGCCGGTGCGCCGAGCGCCGACAGCCCCTACGCCGACCGCTTCTGGAACGGTTTCGTGAGCGCCGTCCGCGAAGCGATCAAGAAACACGAGCTCGGCCTCGCCTCCCTCTGAGCTCGGCCTCGGCATCGTCGATCACAGCGGGGACCCAGCGGAGCCTGGTGTCCACCCGCACGGCGGGTACCGGCGTCCCGCGCCTGAAGTCGCTGGGCGGGGACGGAGACGGGGCTGTCCGCCATGGCCGCGCTACGACGCGGGCACCCGTCACGTCTCGCGGACCGGCTTGTCCAGGACGAGCGCGACGTACCGGCTGGTGCGCTGAACGGGCACGTGGGCCAGAACGACGCTGGAGAGGGAGAGCCACTGAGGGTGGGTCAGATCCTTCAGAGGGGGCAGCAGCCGGCCCAGAAGCCAACGCCCGGCGGGGGTGAGGGCCAGCCTGGCGCCAAGGATGCCGAGGGTCATGAAGCGTCGGGCGACGGGGCGGGTCCAGTCATGGACACGGCACGGGCGGTACCCGATGTCGATCGCGTGACGGATGTAGCGGACGAGCGGTTCGAACTCCTCGAACGCCCATGTGTCGCGAACGACACGGCCGGGATCGGCCGCGTTGATCTCGGTGGGGTCACCGGTGGCCCAGGCGAAGTCGACGAGGACGAGCCGGCCGCCGGGCTTGAGGAGACGGTAGGCCTGCTCCAGGAAGGCGCGGCGGCCCTCGGGACCGAAGTGGAACGCGGCCTCCAGGCAGTGCACCTTGTCGAACTCGGCGTCGCCGAAAGACGACTTCGCGCGAAGGTCGGTGGCGTCGGCTTGGAGGAAACGGATGCGGCCATGGTCACCGTGCCGCTGGACGGCCTGCGCCACATGGGGCGGATAGAGGTCGATGCCGGTGGCGAAGGCGCCCTGCTCGGCGATGCGGCGGGTGGTGTGTCCGGTGCCGCAGGCGACGTCGAGAACCTGTTCGCCCGGCTGGATGCGCAGCAGGGCTAGCGAACGGCTGACGAGGTCCTCCTGGAAGGACGACAGGGACCGCGAGCGGGTGAGGCGGGGCAGGGTGAGGGGAGTGAAGTAGCCGAGGTTGAGGAGGCTTCCCCAGCCGAGGGACTGCAGTACGGAGAGGAGCGGGTTGTTGTCGGTCTCGTAGGCGTGAGCGAGTTTGAGAGGCGTGTTCATGGGGGGGCTCTCGTCGAGGGGCGAACGTGATCACTTCCTGGTGATCGGACAAACGTCGCGGCCCGGCCAAAGTAACGACCGCTGCCGCGTGGCCCGTACGCACCACTCGCACGACCTCGCCCCCGCGACGTGCACGTACCGTGCCACCGCCAGATGGGACATGCGCACGGCGCTCATCAGCGCGTACGGCTACGCCGCCACTCGCGGCCGCCGTCGCGAGAGATCCACAGCCCTTCGTCCTTCACCAGCGCGTACGTCGCTGTCGTCGCGTCCGCGATGCCGTAGAGCGTCGTGCCGGCGACGGTGAACGACGTGAATGTCGTCGGCGTCTTCAGCTCGTGGAAGGCGCTGTTGGTGCGGTCGTCGGCGAGCCAGTAGTGGCCGCCCTCCTCACCGACGAGCAGCCGCCCGTCCGCGAGCAGCTCCAGGACCAGCGACTCCGCGCCACGCTTCAGGTCCGTCCAGGGAATGCCGCCACCGAGGACCGTCCGCCAGTGCCCGCCGCCGTCCGTCGTCAGCAACACGCCGCGCACGTCTTCGCCCCGGATGAGGGCCAACGCCGCGCTGCCACCCCGCGCCGCGAGGATGCCGCCCGCGTACGGCTTGGGGACGGCCGTAGAGCCAAGAGTGCGACCGTCGCGCTGCCGTACGACGCGGTCGGGGTCTTCGGTCAGGGACTGGTCCAGGCTCCAGGCCGTGCCACGCTCGTCGACGGCGAGGCGGACGGCGCCCTCCGGCACGCCGGCCGGG
Source organism: Streptomyces sp. SD31 (assembly GCF_052068475.1). NCBI lineage: Bacteria > Bacillati > Actinomycetota > Actinomycetes > Kitasatosporales > Streptomycetaceae > Streptomyces > Streptomyces sp. SD31. The sequence goes on from NZ_JBQHCX010000019.1 coordinate 150,384, forward strand.
GGCGCCACGGTGCGCGTGGTGGGGCGGTAGACGAGGGTCGGCTCCGGTTCGGCGAGCAGGATGTCGCCGGGGCGGGTGCGCAACGGGGTCTCGGTGAGGGTGACCTTGTGCCGCTTGCCGTGTACGTCGAGGGCGTACGCCCCCTCGGCCCCCTCTCCCGACGGCACCCGCACGAAGCCGCCGGGCACCCCCTTGAACGTGGCGGGCACCGCCTCCGCGTCCGCGTGTTCCGCGTGCTCGGCGACCGTACGGCCGTCGGGGCCCACGATGCGCCAGGCGGAGGCGGCGGGCCCCTCGTCGTCCTCGACGTTGCCGGCCTCGTACGTCAGGAGCAACGAGCCGTCGTCCGCGCGGACCACGCCGACCGGGGCGCCGGCCGCCTCGATGACGTCGGCGGGGCGCGGGTGAGGGTCTTCGACGACCCGCTTGTACTTCGCCTCACGGTCCCCGGAGTCCCCGGAGTCCCCGGAGTCCCCGGAGTCCCCGGAGTTCCCGTCGTAGGAGCGGCCCGGGCCGCAGGCGGTCAGCGCCAGTGCCAGCACCGTACTCGCCGCGGCCGTAAGCCGGACCGTGCGCCTTCCGGGTTTCACTGTTGGCCGGGTGCCGCCAGGTCGGCTACCAGCATTTCCAGGGCCGACTTCGGAACGGTGCCGTTCGACCCGCTGTCTGGCTGCCTCCAGTTCGGGCTTGAGTCGGTGGATTCTGAGCCTGTGGTGTCGTTGACGCCCTGGAAGATGCCGAAGTCAATGGGCCCGTCGTCTGCTGAGGCGGGGATGGCGGCAGCGAGGAGAGCCGCACCGGCAAGTGCGGCGGCAGCGATGATCTTCATGCGTGGCTCAACGATGAGACCGGCATCAGGATGTTCTGTTCCGCACCTTTGGCGGACTGGAGAAAAGGATCCGAAAGTGATCGGGTGCCGCGGGATCCCGATCAACGACTTGGATGGGCGTCCGCGCCCATTGCCACACACTGATGCCCGGCACGCGGGAGAACAGGATCTGCCCGCGGGTGCCTTCGACTGCGACGCCCGGCCAGGATTCGGCCGTGCGCGCCCGGTCCGCGCCGTGCGCACGCAGCATCTCGGCAAGGACGGCGATCGTGTCGTAGCCCTCGAAGGCGACGAAGGAGGGCGCTTCGGTCAGCCGCTCGCGCAGGGCCGTCTCGACTCGTGCACCGAGTGGGCTGAGGCGCTCGGGCAGGTAGCGGAGGAACGGGATCGCGGCGCCGGCGTCGCCCAGCGACGTCGCCCATTCGGTGAACTCCGGTTGCCCGGCCGGAGCACCGATCATGATGTCGGCGAGGCGCTGGTCGCGGCGCACGGACCTGACGATCGACACTGCCGGCTCCGGGTGACCGACCAGGAGGAGGAGGGCTGTCGCGCGCTGGTCGACGAGTTCGTCGCACACGGCCGCAGGCGTGAGCGCGCTCATGTCGAGTTCGGTGACAGTGCCGCCGCGTGTCGCGAGGTGGTCCCGCAGAATGCGGGTCCCAGAGGCCCAGTAGACACTCGGCTGGGCTGCTACGGCGATGCGGCGGTGGCCCGCGCCGAGGAGGAAGTCCGCGTAGATCTGCCAGCCGCGGGACTGCGGTGGGGAGAGGCGCGCGACCCATTCCGTCGGCTGTTCGGTGAGCGCGTCGAGCACCGCTGACGAGCAGAGGAACGGCAGGCCGAGGGCGTCGGCCCTGGTGGCGGCGGTGCGAGCGACGACGCTGTGATACTCGCCCGCCAAGGCGGCGACGCCCAGGCGAGCCAATTCGTCCACGGCAGCCGCGGCCCGCTGCGGATCAGCCGCGGTGTCCCGGACCACCAGCTCAAGTGGCCTTCCGCCGATCCCGCCGGCGTCATTGACGTCGCGAACGGCCAGCTCGAGTCCGGCCAGCAAGTGGTGGCCCGCCTCGACCCAGCCAGGCCGAGTCAGCGGCACGAGAGCGCCGATCCGGACGGACGAGCCGTCAGACCGCTGTGCCCCAGCGGGCGATGGTGGCGTATTCATGCGGCGGCGTCTCCGGCCCGACGACTCGGCCGCCGTTCGCCCGGACCGCAGAGTGGCAAGACCCGGCAGTACGCGTTCGTCTCATCTCGCCGTGGCGGGCGCACTTGGGTGATCATGCCGACCATTGCATCCACGCCCATCGCCGACCGGCAACCGATTATTTGTTCGCCGAGCTGCCGAGCCGCAAGAAACGGGGCCCGCACCCCGCGAAACCCCCTGCCCCGTACCGCGATGCTCGCGGTACGGGGCAGGGGATGGAAGCGCGGCCCAGCAGCCGTCAGTGACCGATGGTCCGGTCGAAGCCGGACTCGTCCATGTCGAAGCCGGTTGCATCCTGGTCGAAGCCGGACGCGTCCTGGTCGGAACCAGACGCGCCCTCGCCGGCACCGGACGCGCCCTGGCCGAAGCCCGAGTCGTCCTGGTCGAGACCAGGTGTGGCCGGAGAGCTGTTTCCGAAACCAGCTCCGGCGTTACTCATGTCGTCGCTGTCATAGGCGAGGGCCTGGCCCGCGCCTCCGAGCAGAACGGTCCCGGCCAGAACGGTAGCGGCCAGCAGGGTAGGTGCACGCACGAGCGTCTCCTTCGGTCGGTGTGTGCTCGCCAGAGGTATGCCGCCGGCCCGCACGCGGGATGCGTCGATGGGCCCACAGGCACCCGAATAGGCGGTGCACATGGCGGTACCCGTAATGGGGGTCCTCGCCGGAGAGATCGAGGCGGGCGGGCCAGGAAACCGATCCGCTCGACGAAACCAACGGCGCCTGACGGCAGTGAAGTTGGTGGCGCCTTGGCGTGGCTCTCCCCGTTCGAGACGGGTGTAGTAGTCCGTGCTCACCCCGGCCGGACGGGCGACCTCCTTGCGGCGCAGGCCCGGTACCCGGCGGACACCGCCGCCCGGGGCCCGCGTCGTGCGGGCTCAGCCGGGCCCGGCGGGTGCGGAGAAAGTCTCCGGGCTCTGCCTGGGTGCCCTTCTGGAAGACGTCACCGGCATCTCCGAGGGGCTCGTGCCGGCGGTGCTCTGTCTGTACGGCGTGGGCGCGCCGGTCGGCCTCACGGTGGGTGACCGTATCGCCGACCGCGTCCCCTTCGGGGGCCTGCTGACCGGCATGGGTGCGGTCGCGGCCGTAGCGGCCACCCTCACGCCGACCGCGGACATTCCCGCGGTGGTGATCCCGCTCGCCGTCCTCCTCGCCGCCGGTGGCTTCATGACCAACCCGGCGGTGAACGCCCGGGTGTTCGGCCTCCGGGGCGCGAGCAGGACGCTGGGCGGCGCGGTGAACATCGCCGCCTTCGACGTCGGCATCGCCGTGGCCCCCTGGGTGTCCGTGCTGGTGATCGACGCGGGCCCCGGCCGGGCGGGCATCGGCCGGGTCGGCGCGCCCTTCGCCGTGGCGGCTGTCCCGAGCACGCTGCTGGACCGGCACCTCACCCGCCGCCACCAGCGCACCACACCCACCCGTGCCCCTGCCCCGGCTCTGCGCGACGTCCCCGAGTACGCCGCGGCCTCCCGGTGAGCTCGGCGGCCCGCGCCTCGGCGAACCGATCCGGTCCGGTGTGCCACGATCGACACCGCTGCGCAGCGGAACCGGGATCCGTGCGGCCACCTTCCGGCGCACGGACCCCGGTCAGGTCCCTACTCCCTTCGTCAGGCGCTCTGTTGCAGTCGGCGCAGCGACGCGACGAGCTGGTCCACCTCCTCGGCCGTGTTGTAGAGCGCGAGAGAGGCGCGCGCCGCCGACTCCAACCCGTAGTGCGCGAGGGCCGGTTGGGCGCAGTGGTGACCGGCGCGGATGGCGATTCCGTCGCGGTCGAGCCAGTCGGCGACGGAGGCCGGGTCCTGCCCCGCGAGCGTGAAGGTGAGCACCGCGATCCGATCGGGCGCCGAACCGATCAACTGGAGCCCGGGCACCGTGGCAAGGGCCTCGCGCGCATACGACAGGAGACGCTCCTCGTATGCCGCGACGGCCTCGCGGTCCAGGGACGTCAGCCAGTTCACGGCGGCGAGCAGTCCGATGACGCCGGAGATGTGTCCGGTGCCGGCCTCCATCTTGTGCGGGGCGGCCGCGAACGTGGTCTTGCCGAAGTCCACGGACTCGATCATGTTGCCGCCGCCCTGCCACGGTGCCATGCCGGCGAGGAGGTCCGGCTTCGTGTACAGGACACCGATGCCGGTCGGCGCGAACAGCTTGTGACCGGAGAACGCGTAGAAGTCGGCGTTCAAGTCCTGTACGTCGACGGGGAAATGAGCGACGGCCTGGGCGCCGTCCACCAGGACCTTGGCGCCGTAGCGGTGGGCGAGCGCCGTCATCTCCTTGATGGGCGGGACGGTGCCGAGGACGTTCGAGGCGTGGCTGATCGCGACGAGCTGGGTGCGCGAGGACAGGAGATCCGCGTACGCGTCCTGGTCGATCTCTCCGTCCGCGGTGAGCGGGACCGGCACGAGCCGGGCCCGGGTCTCCTTGGCGATCATCTGCCACGGCACGATGTCCGAGTGGTGTTCGAGGACCGGCACCAGAATGTCGTCCCCGGGGCCGAGGTTGGCCCGGCCCCAGCTCTGTGCGACGAGGTTGACGGCCTCCGTGGTGCCGCGCACGAAGACGACACCGTCCGGGCTCGGGGCACCGAGGAAGTCGGCGACGGCCACCCGGCCCGCCTCGTACGCCTCGGTGGCCTCCCGCGCCATGGTGTGGGCCCCGCGGTGGATGTTGGAGTTGGCGGTGCCGTAGTAGGCGGTGAGCGCCTCGATGACCTGGCGCGGTTTCTGGGTGGTGGCGGCGTTGTCGAGCCAGACGAGGGGGCGGCCGTTGACCGGCCGGTGCAGGATCGGGAAGTCGTGACGCACCGACTCGGCGGTGAAACCGCCCGGTCGGCGCCGAAGCGCGGAGGGATCGGTCGGCGTCGGCCACGCCGTGATGTCAGGCGTAGTCATGGTATTTGGACACCTCGACGTTCTGGAGTACGGCGATGGCGTCGTCCACCAGCACGGCGGTGTTGAAGTAGGCCGTCATCAGGTAGGACGTGATGCCCTTCCGGTCCATGCCCATGTTCCGCATGGACAGGCCGGGTTCGACCTCGTCCGGCACCGCCGCGGGGCGCAAGCCCACCACGCCCTGCTCGGCCTCGCCGACCCGCATCAGCAGGATCTCGGTGGTACCGGCGGCCTCGCCCGAGCCGCCCGGACACGGCACCTTGTCGGAGGGCAGCAGCGGCACGCCCCGCCAGGTCAGCAGCGGACTGCCGAACCGGCTGTCCGTCACCGGCGGCACGCCCCGCCGCGTGCACTCGCGGCCGAACGCGGCGATCGCCCTCGGGTGCGCCACGAAGTAGGCGGGCTGCTTCCACACCCTCGCGAGCAGCTCGTCCAGGTCGTCGGGGGTGGGCGCGCCGGTGCGCGCCTGGACGCGCTGACCGGCCGGGACACTGTGGAAGAGCCCGAAGTCGGGGTGGTTGAGCATCAGGTTCTCCTGCCGCTCGCGCAGGGCCTGGACGGTCAGGTTGGCCTGAGTCCGCGTCTGGTCCATCGGCCCGTTGTAGAGGTCGGCGACGCGGGAGTGCACCATCATCCGTGTCTGGGCCAGCGTCATGTGGTACTCGCGCGGCACGTCCTCGTAGTCGACGTAGGTGCTCGGCAGGTCGACCTCACCCACATGACCGCCGCTCAGGTCGATGGGCGCCTCGGTGCCCGGTGCGGGCATGCCGCCCGCCGTGTACGACTCCACCGCCCCGCGCAGCGACTCGTCGCGCTCGATGAGCCCGGCGAGGGCGGAACGCTCGACGCGCAGGGCGACGCCGGGGGTGACGGCCCTGACGGCGTACGGCATCGGCTCGCCCTTGGTCCACGCCTGAAGGTCGAAGTACTGCCCGTCGCCGATGACCTGGATCAGCGCCTCGTCGCCGTACCGCCCGGCGGCCCGCTTCTCGGCGCGGCCCCGGACGATCACCCACAGGTGCTCGGCGGTGTCGCCCTCCTGGACGAGCACCTGCCCCGCCTCGAAGCTCGTCTCGGTGAACGCGTCGGCCAGTTGACCGAGGAGGGCGTCATCGGTCTCGTGCAGGTACGGGATCTCGCGTAAGTCACCCTGCACGACGCGGGGACTTCCCCCGTCGGTGTGCGTGCTGATGCGGTCGTCGCCCAGGACGTAGGTGCGGCGCCGGTTGACGCGGTACACACCCGATTCGACATCGACCCATGGCAGGGCGCGCAGGAGGTAGCGCGGGGTGATACCGCGCATCTGCGGTGCCGTCTTCGTGGTTGTCGCGAGTTGCCGAGCGGAATCGGGGCTGAGGCTGATGCGGTCGGTCGGCACAGTGGCCTCCTCAAGTGGACTGCTCCGGGAGCGGACTTCTGTGCGAGCGAGGCCGATCGTGCAGGGGACGACCGGGCCTCACAAGATGCACAGGACACCGCTCGGCGGAGCCCGGGCCGAAAACGCTCTGCTCGGGGCAGGGCAGGCCCGCCGCACCGCGTGCGTCGGCAGCGGGCGCCACAAGGGCGAGGGCCGGCGGACGACGTTTCCGACGCGGCGGCGAAGAACGGCCCGACGCTCCGTGCATGGCCCACGGACGGCTTGATTTGGCCCCGTATCACGGCTTTTGGCAGCTTAAAGGAGTGCTTATGTGACCCCTCTGCGGGCCGTATTTACCTGAATCCGCAATTGTTGCCTGGGGTGGGTCGGCTATGCGGCAGGCAGCGACGCCGTGAGGTGCTCCCAGGCCGCGTGGACGTCCTCCCCGACGATCCCGAACTGCGTGATGACCGCGACGCAGCGCCCGTCCTCGTCGTCGAGTTCGAGTGCCGAGGTCGGGCCGTGTGCCGCCGTGGAGCGGACCAGGTGGCAGGAGCGGACGCCCGCGAGATCGATCTCCACCGAGCTCCGGGCGATCGCCGCGAACACCCGCCCGCCGACGGTCCGGTCGGTGACGTGCACCCGGCCGCCGCACGCCTGCATGGCCGCCGGGGCAAACACCGCGACCCCGATCGGCAGCCCGACGGAGCAGACGTGGTCGAGTACGGCGGGCAGCACGCCGGCCTCGATCGGCCGGTGCTCGCCGCGGTATCCGCCGAACGCCGAACGCCGGGCGACCCCGCCGTCCGTGAGGATCGCGTCGAGTTGGGCGAGTTGGTCGCCGTTCTCCCACGCCGGCACCTCGGGCGTCGCGGACGGCCCCGAGGCAGGCACCCCGGCGTCGAGCGTGCCCACGAGTCCGGTCAGCAGCCGGTCCCCCTCGGAGAGCAGCCGCCCCTGGTGCACGGTCCGACCGTCCGCGTCCAGCAGACGCAGGGCGACGGCGCCGGTGTCCTCGTCCCGCGCGACCACGGCCGAGGCGACACCGTCGCCGTCGAGACGGAGCGCGATCGAGGCGGGATGCACGGCGAACGCCTCGCCGCGCAGGCTCGGGACCGCGTAACTGCCGGCCTGGTCGATCCGGGCGACCGGACCTCCGGTGACCGCCTGGACGTACTGAAAGAGCGTCAGGCACCGCGCCAGTTCCGGCATCCGCGCGTCGATCAGCCGCACGCTGCTCCTCCGCCTACCGCAGCACCCCTCGAACGCGCAGTGACCATGGGCGTCGTGGTCCGTCATGCTCAGTACACGTCCCGTACGTAGCGCTTCGCCCGCCGCAGGCCCGCCAGGTACTCCGCCGCGTCGTCGTCCCCGCGCCCGCGCTGCTCGGCGATGACGGACAGCAGCGCCGCCTCGACGTCCTTCGCCATCCGGGAGGCGTCGCCGCAGACGTAGAGGTGCGCGCCCTCCTCCAGCCACGCGTACAGCTCGCGCGACCGCTCCCGCATCCGCGTCTGCACGTACACCTTCTCGGCCTGGTCGCGCGAGAACGCGAGGTCGAGTTCGGTGAGCACGCCGCGCTTGCGCAGCTCGGTCAGCTCCTCCTCGTAGACGAAGTCGGTCTCGCGGTGCTGGTCGCCGAAGAACAGCCAGTTGCGTCCGGCGGCGCCCCGCGCCGCCCGCTCGTGCAGGAAGCCGCGGAAGGGGGCGATGCCCGTGCCGGGGCCGATCATGACCATCGGGGCGTCGTCGTCCGCCGGGACGCCGAAGGAGGCGTTCGGTTGCGGATAGATGCCCACGGTCGCCCCCTCGCCGCCGGTCCTGTCCGCGAGGTATGTCGACGTGACACCCTCGTACCGGCGCCGGGGCGTGCCGTACCGGACGGACGCGACGGTGAGGTGGATGCGGTCCGGGTGGGCGAGCGGGCTCGACGAGATCGAGTACTGCCGTGCTTGCAGGGGGCGCAGGAAAGGCAGCAGCTCGTCCAGGCCCGGTGCGGCGGAACCGGCGTCCCGGAGCAGGTCGAGCACGTCCCGGCCCCACAGCCAGGAGTCGAGGTCGGACCGGTCGCCGTGCGCCACCACCGAGGCGAGCTCGCTCGACGGCGCCCGCTCCACGAGGTCGGCGATCAGCTCCTTCGACGGGGTGCGGATCTCGCGCTCGGTCCGCAGCAGCTCGGCGGCCTCCTCGTCACCGCCCGCACCGAGGTGCTTGAGCAACTCCCCGACGAGAGCCGGGTCGTTCACCGGTACGACGGCCAGCGCGTCGCCGGCCTCGTACGTGATGCCGCTGTCGCCGAGGTCGAACTCGTAGTGGCGGATCTCCTTCGCGCTGTGGGGTGAGGACAGCAGGCGGTTCACCGCGAGCCGGGAACGGTACGGGCTGCGCTTGTTCCACCGGGAGCGTTGTGGCGCGGCGGCCGGGGTCGGCTCCGTGGTCCCTGCCGACGCGCCGGTCTCCGCGACCAGACGCTCCAGGACCGCCGTCGTCCACTGCGCCGCGGGCTCCTCGAAGTCGACGTCGCAGTCGACGCGTTCGTGCAACCGGGTCGCCCCCAGCTGCTCAAGGCGGGTGTCGATGAGCTTCGCGGCCTGGCAGAAGTCGTCGTACCCCTGGTCGCCGAGGCCGAGGACCGCGTACCCCAGACCCTCCAGCCTCGGCGCCGTCTCGGCCTGGAGCGCCTCCCAGAACAGCCCGGCGTTGTCGGGCATCTCGCCCTCGCCGTACGTCGAGGTCACCACGATCACGTGGGACATCGCGGCGAGCCGCTCGGGCGTGACGTCGTCGAGCGCGGTGGCGGCGCCGCCGAGGCCGCGGGCGCGGGCCCCGGCGACGAGCTCACCGGCGAGGAACTCGGCGTTCCCGGTCTGGGTGCCGAACAGGACGTCGATCGTCGCGGCGGGTGCGTCCGCCGCCGCGCCGTCCCGGCGTCCGGCGGCGGCGATTCCGGCGATGAACCCGGCGAGCCAGGCCTCCTGTTGGGCGGAGAACGGTGCGTCGGCCGGGATGAGGGACCCGGTCGGGGGCATGAGGGTCACGCGGTCACCGTCTCGGTCGGGGCCTGCGGGAGGTGGCTGAGGCGTCCGGCGATGTCGTCGAGCGCCGCCGTCGCGAGCAGCTCGTCGAACCGGGCGGCGCGGACACGGCCGGCGTTCTTGGTGTTCTGGTGCATGATCCAGCCGTAGGTTCCGGGCGCGTCCACGCTGAGGTTGTTCCGTTGCCGGAGCGCGCGCTTGTAGTCGTCGAGGCGCTTGATCGCGATGAGCGTGGCCAGCTCGCCGTCGTCGAACCGCTCCAGCGTGCCGCGCAGATACTTCACGACCCGCTGCTTGACGAAGAAGTCCTCGGTGAGGACGAGGTTGCGGACGGCCTCCGTCACGCGCGGATCGTCCGGGCCACTCGCCCCGGACACCCGCTTGAGCGCGAGGTCCTGTGCGACGCCGAGCACCGTGTACGACGACAGCAGCGAGAACATGTCGTCGCTTCCCTGATCGCCGAACGCCGGGGCACGACCGCCCAGCACGGTGCGCCGGTCGCGGTAGTCGACCTTGAACGCGCGGAGCTTGTCGGAAGCGATCGAGGTCGCCAGCTCGTCGAGGAGTTCGTTGCGGGTCGCCGCGGCGAGGATTTCGGTCGCGTCCTGGTACAGCAGCAGCGCGCGTGGCATCCCGCAGTACACGTGCCGCCGTTCGCCCTCCCAGTCCTCCAGCAGCCGCGCCGCGAGCGGGGAGCCGGTCGCCTCCAAGTGCCATACCAGCAGCAGCCGTACGGCCGCCTCGTGGAAGGCGCCGTGCTCGGTGTCGGTCACCGGGAACACCAGCAGCGAGTCGGCGCTCACCCGGCCGGGAAGCTCGCCCGAGGGGTCGTACTGGTAGAGGAAGCCGCCGCTCATGCCGTTGCCGAGGCCCTTGCCGAAGCCACCGAGGTTGAGCACGGTGCCGCCGGTCATGTACTCGCAGCCGAAGTCGCCGAGGCCCTCGACGACCGCGGTCGCGCCGGAGTTGCGCACGGCGAACCGGTCACCGGCCTCGCCCTGCACGAACGTCCGCCCGCCGGTCGCGCCGAACAGCGCGAAGTTCCCGACGAGCACATTGCCGCCGCGCTCGGCGCTGCCGCCACCCGGCGCGCGGACGACGATCCGGCCGCCGCTCTGGCTCTTGCCGACGCCGTCGTTGGCGGTGCCGGTGTGTTCGAGGGTGATGCCGTCGTTGCAGAACACGCCGTACGACTGTCCGGCTGAGCCGGTGGTGCGGATGCGTACGGCGTCGTCGACGAGGCGGTGGCGGCCGCGGTCGTCGGTGGTGACGGCGGGTGCGCCCGCGGGGTCGATCTCGTGATTGAGGAGCCGCTCGACGTCGATGGAGAGCTGCCCGCCGACCGACTTGTCGCTGTTGCCGAGCCGGATGCCCGCGATGAGCACGGACGGTTCGCGCCGGTCGAGGAGTGCTTGCCTGACGCGCTCGATCAGGGCGTCGTCGGTGGTGAAGTCCTTCTCCAGGTACTCCGGGTCCGCGACGACCTTCTCGGGCACGCCCGCGAGCAGACGACGGACGTCGAGACGCCCCACGCTCGCCGGGTGGTCGAGGAGTTGCAGCAGATCCGTGCGCCCCCGTGCCTCGCGCAGGGACCGCAGACCGAGGCGGGCGAGGATCTGCCGGACGTCGTGCGCGATGTTGAGCAGGTACTGCGCCAGCGCGCGCGGATCGCCCTCGAAGACCTCGGGGTTCGTGGTGAGCCCGGCCGGGCACTTCACGTTGCAGTTCTTCGCCATGACGCAGCCGAGCATCATCAGCGCGGTCGTACCGAACTCGAAGCTGTCGGCCCCGAGCAGGGCGGAGGTGACGACGTCGCCGCCGGTCTGGTGCGCCCCCGAGCAGCGCAGGACGACCTTCTGGCGGAGACCGTTCGCGACGAGCGCCTGGTGCACCTCGGCGACACCGATCTCCGCCGAACGCCCCGCGTACTTGAGGCTGGTGACAGCCGCGGCGCCCGTGCCACCGGTGTTCCCGGCGACGTTGATGACGTCCGCGCCGGCCTTGGCGACACCGACCGCGATGGTGCCGATGCCCTCCGAGGACACCAGCTTCACGATCACCCGTACCCGCGCGGCCTTGCAGTCGTGGATGAGCTGCGCGAGGTCCTCGATCGAGTACGTGTCGTGGTGCGGGGGAGGGGAGATGAGCTCGATGCCCGGGGTGCCGCCGCGCGCCGCCGCGATGTCGACGGTGACCTTGGGCGCGGGCAGCTGACCGCCCTCGCCCGGCTTCGCGCCCTGCCCGATCTTGATCTCCAGCTCCTCCAGCATCGGATCGGCGAGATAGCCCGCCCAGATGCCGAACCGGCCGGACGCGAACTGCTTGATCCGGGAGCCGCGGATGGTGCCGTAGCGGGAGTGGTGCTCGCCGCCCTCACCGCTGTTCGACATGGCGCCGACCATGTTCGTGCCGTGCGCGACGGCTTCGTGCGCGGTCGCCACCAGGGCGCCGTGGCTCATCGCGCCGGAGGCGAGGGCGCGGGTGATCTCGTGGGCGGGCTGGACGTCGTCGAGGGGGACGCTGTCGGGGGCGCTGTCGAGGAGGGTGAGGAGGCGGGCGGCGGTGCCGGTGGCCGTGACGGTGACGCCGTCCTCGGTCACCTCCACCGTCTCGACCTCACCGGGGTACGCGAGGGCGAGGCCGTCGGCGAAGGCGGCGTGGCGGTCGGCGCCACCTCCGTTGAGGCCCAGCCGGACGGTGGAGCCGTCCGTGACGGACACGGTGACTCCGCGGACCGTCACGCTCGCGTTGCCGGTCGTCGAGAACCGGCCCAGTTCGCGCGCGAAGTCCCCCGGCGTGCGCAGCCCGGTCACATCCGCGGGCAGCGCGAGCACATCACGCAGCGCGGACGGGCGGCGCGACCGTTCCTCGTGCGTGGTCCGCAGGAAGGCGCGGTACCCGGGCGTGATCCGGAACGCGTCGATCTCGGCGTCGCTGAGGGCGTCGTACCCCGTGTTCCGGTACGCGGCGTCGGTGATGCCGAACGCGTCGTCGAGCTGGCCGAGCGTGAGCAGGCGCAGCGCGTCCGGATCTCCCTCGCGCGCGAACTCCGGCCGCTCCTCGGTCATGTCGCCGAAGCCGCGCACCGCCGTGACGCCGAACGAGTGCCCGGCCCCGTCCGACCGCTCCTTGAACAGCCCGAGCAGCGGGATCTGCTGGTCGGTGCGCACCGTACGGGCCCGCTCGTGCCACTGGGTGGCGGCCTGCGCGATACGGGCGAACCCGACACCACCGACCGGGGCATCCATGTGCGGGAAGATCCGCGCGAAAATGTCGTCGCGGGTGTCGAGGTAGTTCGGTTCGAAGAACTCGCCGCCGATGTAGCTCTCGGCGGTGCACAGCCCGACCCGGCCCATGGTCTTCGCGAGCGACTTCTCGGCGGCCTTGCGGAACTTGGCCAGCGCCCGGTCGGTCTCGGTGATCTCGCCCGCGGGCGCGGGGGCACTCGGGTACTTCTCCTCGGCGCGCAGCCGTGCGCTGAGGCTGTAGACGGCGGAGGCACCGAAGCCGAGCGCGGTGGCGACGTGATGGGACGAGGCCAGCTGACCGCTCTCGGCGACGATCGAGACACGCAGCCGAAGCCCGGTCTCGATGAGCCGCTGGTTCACGGCGGCGACGGCGAGGATCACGGGCAGCGGCGCGCGAGTGGACGAGACGGCCCGGTCGCTGAGGAGCGCGATGCCGCCCCGCTCGGCGGCGAACCGCTCGACGTCGTCGCACAGTTGCTCCAGCGCCGCCCGCAGCGCGTCGGCGTTGGCGGACTCGTCCCCGGCCACCGGCTCGTAGAGCATGCCGAACCGCTCCAGCGGCACGATCCGCTGATCCCGCAGCCGGACCATGTCGAGGTGCCCGAGCACGGGCGACGACACGACGAGCTGCCGCCCGTTGGTGTCGTGGCTGCCGTCGGGCTTCGGCCCGAGCGCGACCCGCATGCTCATGCCGTCGGCCTCGCGGATGCTGTCCAGCGGCGGGTTCGTCACCTGGGCGAAGCGCTGCGAGAAGTACTTCGCCATGCCGCCCTCGGTGTCGCTGAGCGCGTTGATGGCGTTGCCGTATCCCATCGCCGAGATGCGTTCCGACCCGTCGGCGAGCATCGGGTCGAGCATGAACCGGAAGCTCTCCTGGTTCAGCGAGTACGCCACATACCGCCCGGCGAGGCTGAGGTCACCGTCGTACCCGAGCGTCGTCGTGCCGCGGTAGTAGTCGGGAGCCGGCAGGTCGTCGAGGTTCACCCGGGCCGAGGCGAGCAGTTCGCTGTACGGCCGCCGCGCGGCGAGGGCGTCGAGCACGTCGCGCGTGCGCATCCGGCGGCCGGTGCGGTGGTCGACGACGAGCATGCCGCCGGCCTCGATACGGCCCCGGTGCACGACCTCGTCGCCGGGGAACGCGACCTGGCCGGCCTCCGACGCCACCATCAGGTACTCGGTGGTCTCGACGGTGCGCAGCGGACGCAGGCCGAGCCGGTCGAGCCGGGCGCCGACGACATCCCCGTCGCTGAAGATCACGGCGGCCGGACCGTCGTTCTTCTCCTCGTACAGCGAGAAGTACTCGAGCATGTCCCGGACGGCGGCGGGCAGGGTGCGGTCGTTCTCCCACGCGGGCGGCATGAGCGAGACGACCGCCTCGACGAGGTCCAGGCCGTCGTCGAACACCCGGCTCTGCAGGGTCTGGTCGAGCCGAGAGGAGTCGGACTGCCCGGGCGGGCGCACGATGCTCCGGGTGCGGGCCCGCGCGAGAGCCTCGTCGGACAGGCGGTTCTTGCGGTCCGTGTTGAGCTCGCCGTTGTGCGCCATGAGGCGGAACGGCTGCGCCATGGTCGGGTGCGGCTCGGTGTTCGTGGAGAACCGCGTGTGGAAGTACAGGGACCTGACGGAGTGCCGCGGATCGCAGAGGTCGCGGAAGTACCCGACGACTTCACCGGAGTTGAGGCGCCCCTTGAGCACCTGCGTGCGCGCGCTCAACGACAGCGGGTACAGCCCGGCGTACGACGTGTCGTCGGCGTAGGCGACCGCTTCGACGGCGAGCAGGGCGCGGTGGGCGGCGGCGTCGACGTCGGCGCGCTCCCACCCCTCGGGCGCGCGGAACACCCACTGCACGATGGGCAGTTGGTACTGCTCGGCCGCGGGCCGGGCGACCGTGTGATCCACGGGTACGTCGCGGACGAGCAGGACGTCGAAGCCCTGCTCGGCGATGCTGCGGCCGACCAGGTCCACGGCGCCGTCGCGGCGCCCGGCGTCGGTCGGCACGAAGCAGTTCGCGACACCGAAGTGCCCGGCCCGCAGGCGCTCGCCGGTGATCGCGGAGAAGAACTCCACCGACAGGTCGACGCTCACGCCCGCGCCGTCGCCGACACCCTCGGCGGATGCGCCGCCACGGTGCGGGATGGCGCGGAGCGCTTCGTCGCCCTTGCGGATGACGTCATGACTCGGTGTTCCGTCGAGGCGCGTGATGAAGCCGACGCCGCAGTCGCTGTGGTCGCGGGCAGGGTCGTACAGACCGAAGGCCGAGGAGGGTGCGTGATTCAAGTGCGGGTCCTGTGAGCGGGTTCCAGCTGGGGGTACCTCCCAGGCCCTTGAGGCACTGGGGGAGGAACGGCCAGGCTGCGTCGGTGAAGCGCTCGCCGCGGGCGACCGGTGTGACGGCCGGGCCCTGAGTGGTGCGATTGAGTACGGTAAGCCTTGCCTAACTTCCACCGCAAGTGTGTGCCCTGCGCAGATGCGCAGGCAGCGGTTGCTCGGCCCAGATGGTCTTCCGGTTGCGGCCGTAGCGCGTGCCCCACCGCTCGGACAGCTGGGCCACCAGGAACAGGCCGCGTCCGCCCTCGTCGGTGCCGCTGGCCTGGCGCAGATGTGGAGAGGTGCTGCTGGTGTCGGAGACCTCGCAGATGAGGTGGCCGTTCCGGATCAGGCGCAGCAGCACCGGGCCGCCGGCGTACCGGTAGGCGTTCGTGACCAGTTCGCTCACGACCAGTTCGGTGGTGAACGCGAACTCCTCCAGCCCCCACTCGGTCAGCCGCTCCCGTACCAGCGTCCGGGCCCGGCCGGCCGCGGTGGGCTCCGCCGACAGCTGCCAGGTCGCCACGTTCTCCGCCGCCAGCACCCGGGTCCGGCCCAGCAGCAGCGTGACGTCATCGGCGGGCCGGTCGGGCAGCATCGCGTCCTCCACCGCCTTGCAGGTCTGCTCCAGTGAGTGGAACGGACCGCCCAGCGCGGAGAGCAGCAGGGCCAGCCCCTGGTCGATGTCGCGGTCGTCGGCCAGCAGGAGACCGTCGCTGTACAGGGCGATCAGGCTGCCCTCGTCGAGTTCGAGCTCGGCCGTCTCGAACGGCAGCCCGCCCAGGCCGAGCGGTGGTCCGGCGGGGAGGTCGATCGGGCGCACCCGGCCGTCCGGGCCCAGCACGGTCGGCGGCGGGTGCCCCGCGCGGGCCATCGCGCAGTGCCGGGAGACCGGATCGTAGATCGCGTACAGGCAGGTCGCGCCCACGATCTGGGGCGTGTTCCCGTCGGCCTGCCGCTGCTCGCCGGCCAACTGGTCCACCAGGTCGTCGAGCCGGGCGAGGACCTCGTCCGGGGCCAGGTCGAGGTGGGCCAGCGTGTGCACGGCGGCACGCAGCCGGCCCATGGTCGCCGAGGCGTGCATGCCGTGGCCGACGACATCGCCGACGACCAGGGCGACACGCAGCCCCGACAGGGGGATGACGTCGAACCAGTCGCCGCCGACACCGGTGGAGGCATGCGCGGGCAGATAGCGGTGCGCCGTGTCGACCGCCGGGTGCTCGGGCACCTCACCCGGCAGCAGGCTGCGCTGCAGGGCCTCGGCGGCGTTGTGCTGCTGGGTGTAGCGACGGGCGTTGTCGATGCAGACCGCGGCCCGGGCGGCGAACTCCTCCGCCAGGGTGAGGTCGTCCTCCTCGAACGGCTCCGCCCGCTGCGAGCGCCACAGGCAGACCAGGCCGAGGACCACACCGCGCGCGGCCAGCGGCACCACCATCAGCGAGTGGACACCCAGCGCGAGCGCCTTCTCGGCCCGTGTCGCGTCGGCCGACAACCATCCGCGGTCGGCCTCCAGGAGCGGCTCCAGGACCGGACGCCGCTCGGCCAGGCAGCGGGCCGGCGCGGTGTCCTCGGGGAAGGAGAACAGATGGCCCTCGGGATACATCACCCGCAGCGCCTCGGGCCGGACGCTGCGCACCGCCATCCTGCGCAGCGGGCCGGTGGCGTCGGGGGCCGGCTCCTCCCCACCCGTCACGGGCTCGAGCAGATCCACCGAGAGGGCGTCGGCGAGCGCGGGAACCGCCGCCTCGGCCAGCTCGCGCGCCGTCCTGGCCACGTCCAGGGTGCTCCCGATCCTGGCACCGGCCTCGTTGAGCAGCGCGAGCCGCCGACGGGCGCGATGGCGGTCGGTGACGTCCTCGACGATCTCGGTGACGCCCAGCACCCTGCCGGAGGGGTCCTGCATCCGGAAGGCGGACACGGAGACGATCAGTTCCTTGCGGGGGTCCCGCAGCAACCGGCAGGGCTGCTCGGCGAAGATCAGGGGCTCGCCCGTCTCCAGAACCCGCCGGAGCCGCTGCTCGATCAGTTCCGAGTCCGGGCCGAGCAGGAAGTCGGCGGTACGACGCCCGCGGTACGCCTCGCGGGGCAGTCCGCCGAACCGCGCGACCGCCCGGTTCACCCGCAGCACGCGCAGGTCCGGGCCGAGTACCGCGACACCCACCGGGGACCGGCTGAAGAAGCCGTCCAGCACCGCCCGGTCGATCTCCCACTGGGCGATGTCCTCGGCGAGCGAACCGATGAGGAGCCACTCGACGGTGGCGTCCAGTCGCTGGACCCGCCGGGCTCTGAACCCCACGTACACGCGGTGGCCCGCGCGATTGCGGACCGGCAGCAGCCCGAACCAGCCGTGCTCCCGCAGACACGCGGCGGTCGCCTCGCCGATCACGGCCTCGTCCGCGGGGTCGACGAGGACCTCGCGCACTCGCCGGCCCAGCACCTCTTCGGCCCGGTATCCGAGGAGCGCGGTGGCCTGTTCGCTCCAGGCGACGACCCGGCCGCGGTCGTCCAGCACGGCCGACGCGGATCGGTGGACCGAGAACGGATCGTCCGGGCTCTCGCTGAGCGACGTAGGGGATGTGTTGTGCATCGCCCACCCATCTCGCGCCGTTCGCGGCGCCTTGGTGCGGCGCTCCCGGGCGCCTCTGCCGTTGCGCATGCCTGTCCTGCAGTGGCTCACTCCAGTATCGGCCGTGCGGGCACCGAGTGCTTCGTCGTCGCGGCCGGGACGGTCGGTCGGGTGCTGCCCGGGCTGGTGCGATGCCCGGGGCACCGGGGCGGTGCGGCGCCCGGGGTCAGCGGGGCAGGGCGCGGGCGAGGAGTACCGCCACGTCGTCGTCCGCCACTTCGGGCATGACGTGGGCCAGGAGGTCGTCGCAGACCTCCGCCAGCGGACGGCCGGGCCGCCGCAGTGCCCGGGCCAGGCGGTGCATGCCCTGGTCGAGGTCCGTGCCGCGGGTCTCGATCAGACCGTCGGTGTACGTCACCAGGAGGCTGTGCGGCGGCAGGGGCACCCGCTGGACCTCGCGGTCCTGTCGGCCCACGCCGAGCGGCGGGCCCGTGGGTCCGTCCAGGAAGGAGACCGTTCCCCGCTCGTCGGCGATCACGGGGGGCGGGTGGCCCGCCCTGGCGATCAGACAGTGGCCGGTGGCCGCATCGTGAACGGCGTACAGGCAGGTGGCCATCTCGTTGTCGCCCAGGTCGGCCACGGCGGCGTCCAACGAGCGCAGCACCTGGTCGGGCGCGGTGTCCTGGCGTGCCAGGGTCCGTACCGCCGTGCGCAGCTGGCCCATGACCGCCGCGGCGTGGATGCCGTGCCCCATCACATCGCCGATCACCAGGGCGGTCCGGTCGTCCGACAGGGCGATGGCATCGAACCAGTCGCCGCCGACCTCGTGGTCGCCGGCCGGCAGATAGCGCCCGGTGAGTTCCAGTCCGCTGACGGTGGGCAGGGCGGTGTTCATCAGGCTGCGCTGGAGGGTGAGGGCCGCGTCGCGTTCGCGGCCGTACATGCGCGCGTTGTCGATGTTCAGCGCGGCTCGGGCGACCAACTCGTCGATCAACAGGGTGTCCTGGTCGTCGAACGGCTCCCGCCCACGCGTGCGGGTCACCACCACCGCGCCGAGCACGGTGCCCCGGGCCACCAGCGGGATCAGGCGCGCCGCGCCCACGCGGGCTCGCAGGTACTCGCGCAGCCGGTCGACGCCGGGGATGGTGATCAGTGGACCGATGTCGCTCAGGTACAGGTTCATGGGACGCCCGGCGGTGATGATCTGCTCGTACACCGAGCCGCGTGGGACCTGAAGGGTCATGCCGACCGCGAGGAGGTCGGCAGGCGCGGCCGGATCGGTGAAGACCGCCGCTACGCGGCGGACCACGCCGTGCGCCGACGCGGCGGTCTCGTCCGGGGCCATCGCCTCCTCCAGCAGCTGGACGTCGGCGGAGTCGGCCAGCCGGGGCACCAGGACGCGGACCACCTCCTGCGCCGTCTGCGTCAGATCCAGGGTGGACCCCATCTGCGTGCCCGCCTCCGCCAGCAGCGCGAGACGCCGCCGCGCCCGCTCCGCCTCCAGGTGGGCCCGCTGCCCCGCCGTCACGTCGATCAGCGAAGCGATCACTCCCACGCGTTGGCCGGCCCCGCCGAGCAAGGGGGCGTAGGAGCAGGACCACGTCCGCTGCCGTTCCGGGTCCGCCGCGCCGGAGGTGTGGCGGAAGTCCACCACCGCCTCACCCCGGTCCAGGGCCCGCCGCATCGCCGACTCCAGCGCGCGGGCGCCGGGGGCGACGTCGGTCACGCGTCTGCCGACGTGCTCGGTCACCGGGACGCCGTCCATGCGGGCCAGAGCCTCGTTGACCCGGAGGAAACGCAGGTCGGGGCCGAGCATGGCCAGGCCGATCGGGGACTGGGTGAACAGCCCCTCCAGTGCGGCCAGCGCATCCCGCATCTGCTCCACCGCGGAGGTCTCCGCCGCGATGGCCAGCACACCGGTACCCCTCCGCTGATCCGCGAGCGGACAGATCCACATCTCCATCTCGACACGCGTCCCGTCGCGGTGCCGGACCGGCAGTCGTGCGACGACGGCCGCGCCCGCCCGGACCGTCCGGGTGAGCCGCTCGGCCAGCTCCTGGTTCTCCTCGGGTACGAGGACGCGGTCTGCCTCCTGGCCCAGCACCTGCTCCGGCGTGTGACCGAGCAGGTCCTGCGCGGCGAGCGACCACTGCACCAGGCGCCCGTCGGCATCGGCCACCCACAGCGCGAGCGGGAGCAGGTCCTGGAACACCCCCGCGTGCCCCACCGCGGACGTGCGCCGATCCGGCGTTTCGCCGATCGCGTCGTGGGCACGTGCACCGCGGTGACTCGCGCTGGTCATGAGGGCACCTCGCTCACCTGACCCTTGACCGGGAGGCTCAAGGACAGCCTAGGCCGCAAGTGGTCCGGCTCACATGGCGTGAAAGAGGTGCCGCCGACACCATGGGTGCTCTCCGTCACCGGCAGGCTGAAGGGATCAAGAATGTTCCGCAAGGTGCTGGTCGCCAACCGCGGCGAGATCGCGATTCGTGCGTTTCGCGCAGGCTACGAGCTCGGCGCGCGCACCGTCGCCGTCTTCCCGCACGAGGACCGCAACTCCCTGCACCGGCTGAAAGCCGACGAAGCCTACGAGATCGGCCGGCCCGGGCATCCGGTGCGGGCCTATCTCTCGGTGGAGGAGATCGTCCGCGCGGCGCGCCGGGCGGGAGCCGACGCCGTCTACCCGGGGTACGGGTTCCTGTCCGAGAACCCCGATCTGGCCCGCGCCTGCGAGGAGGCGGGCATCACGTTCGTCGGACCGAGCGCGCACATTCTGGAGCTGACCGGCAACAAGGCGCGCGCGGTGGCGGCGGCCCGCGAGGCCGGCGTGCCGGTGCTGGGTTCCTCGGAGCCGTCCACCGACGTGGACGCGCTCGTCGCCGCAGCCGAGGGCATCGGCTTTCCCGTGTTCGTCAAGGCGGTCGCGGGCGGCGGAGGGCGCGGCATGCGCCGCGTCGAGGAGCCCGCCCAGCTGCGCGAGGCCATCGAGGCGGCGTCCCGTGAGGCGGCGTCCGCGTTCGGCGACTCCACCGTCTTCCTGGAGAAGGCCGTCGTCGAGCCCCGCCACATCGAGGTACAGATCCTCGCCGACGGGCAGGGCAACGTCATCCACCTGTTCGAGCGGGACTGTTCGGTGCAGCGCCGCCACCAGAAGGTGATCGAGCTGGCGCCCGCCCCCAACCTCGACCCGGCGCTGCGCGAGCGGATCTGTGCCGACGCCGTGCGGTTCGCCCGGCAGATCGGCTACCGCAACGCCGGCACCGTCGAGTTCCTCCTCGACCGCGACGGCAACCACGTCTTCATCGAGATGAACCCGCGCATCCAGGTCGAGCACACGGTGACCGAGGAGGTCACCGACGTCGACCTGGTGCAGTCGCAGCTGCGCATCGCCGCCGGCGAGACCCTCACCGACCTCGGCCTCGCCCAGGAGACCGTCACCCTGCGCGGCGCCGCGCTCCAGTGCCGTATCACCACGGAGGACCCGGCCAACGGCTTCCGCCCGGACACCGGCCGGATCAGCGCCTACCGCTCGCCGGGCGGCTCGGGCATCCGCCTGGACGGCGGCACCACCCACGCCGGTACGGAGATCAGCGCGCACTTCGACTCCATGCTGGTCAAACTCACCTGCCGGGGCCGGGACTTCACCACCGCGGTGGGCCGCGCCCGGCGCGCCGTGGCCGAGTTCCGCATCCGCGGCGTGGCCACCAACATCCCCTTCCTCCAAGCCGTGCTGGACGACCCCGACTTCCGGGCCGGCCAGGTCACCACGTCGTTCATCGAGCAGCGCCCGCACCTGCTCACCGCCCGCCACTCCGCCGACCGCGGCACCAAGCTGCTCACCTACCTCGCCGATGTCACGGTCAACAAGCCGCACGGCGAACGGCCCGACCTGATCGACCCGTTGACCAAGCTGCCCGCGCTGCCTGCCGGTGAGCCACCGGCCGGGTCCCGGCAGCGGCTCGCCGAACTCGGCCCGGAGGGCTTCGCGAGCTGGCTGCGCGCCTCCCCGACCATCGGCGTCACCGACACCACGTTCCGCGACGCCCACCAGTCGCTGCTCGCCACCCGGGTGCGCACCAAGGACATGCTCGCCGTCGCCCCGGTGGTGGCCCGCACCCTGCCCCAGCTGCTGTCCCTGGAGTGCTGGGGCGGCGCGACCTACGACGTCGCCCTGCGCTTCCTCGCCGAGGACCCGTGGGAGCGCCTGGCCGCCCTGCGGGAAGCCGCGCCGAACATCTGCCTCCAGATGCTGCTGCGCGGCCGCAACACCGTCGGCTACACGCCGTACCCCACCGAAGTGACCGACGCCTTCGTGCAGGAGGCGGCCGCCACCGGCATCGACATCTTCCGCATCTTCGACGCCCTGAACGACGTCGAACAGATGCGGCCCGCCATCGAGGCCGTACGGGAGACCGGAACCGCCGTCGCGGAGGTCGCCCTGTGCTACACCTCCGACCTGTCCGACCCGTCCGAGCGCCTGTACACCCTGGACTACTACCTGCGCCTGGCCGAGCAGATCGTCCACGCGGGCGCCCACGTACTGGCCGTCAAGGACATGGCCGGTCTGCTGCGGGCACCGGCCGCGGCGACTCTCGTATCCGCCCTGCGCCGGGAGTTCGACCTGCCGGTCCACATCCACACCCACGACACCGCGGGCGGCCAGCTCGCCACCTACCTCGCCGCGATCCAGGCCGGCGCGGACGCGGTGGACGGCGCGGTGGCCTCCATGGCCGGTACGACCTCGCAGCCGTCGCTGTCCGCGCTCGTGGCCGCGACCGATCACTCCGACCGGCCCACCGGCCTCGACCTCCAGGCCGTCGGCGACCTGGAGCCGTACTGGGAGAGCGTCCGCAAGGTCTACGCCCCCTTCGAGGCCGGCCTTGCCTCGCCGACCGGCCGCGTCTACCACCACGAGATCCCCGGCGGGCAGCTGTCCAACCTGCGCACCCAGGCGGTCGCGCTGGGACTGGGCGACCGCTTCGAGGAGATCGAGGCGATGTACGCCGCCGCCGACCGGATGCTCGGCCGCCTGGTGAAGGTCACCCCCTCCTCCAAGGTGGTCGGCGACCTGGCACTGCACCTGGTGGGTGCCGGCGTGTCCCCGGGGGACTTCGAGGCGGAGCCGGACCGGTTCGACATCCCCGACTCCGTCATCGGCTTCCTGCGCGGCGAGCTGGGCACCCCGCCCGGCGGCTGGCCCGAGCCGTTCCGCAGCAAGGCGTTGCAGGGCCGCGCCGAGGCCAAGCCGGTGCAGGGACTGAGCGCCGACGACCGTGAGGGGCTGGCGAAGGACCGGCGGGCGACGCTCAACCGGCTGCTGTTCCCCGGGCCGACGCGCGAGTTCGAGACGCACCGCGACACCTACGGCGACACCAGCGTGCTGGACAGCAAGGACTTCTTCTACGGGCTGCGCCCGGGCAAGGAGTACGCCGTCGACCTCGAGCGCGGGGTACGGCTGCTGATCGAGCTGCAGGCCATCGGCGACGCGGACGAGCGGGGCATGCGCACCGTGATGTCGTCCCTGAACGGCCAGTTGCGGCCGATCCAGGTCCGCGACCGGGCGGCGGCCTCGGACGTCCCGGTGACCGAGAAGGCCGACCGGGCCAACCCCGGCCATGTCGCGGCGCCGTTCGCCGGCGTGGTGACCCTCACGGTCGCGGAGGGTGAGGAGGTGGAGGCCGGTGCCACGGTGGCCACCATCGAGGCGATGAAGATGGAAGCGTCGATCACCGCCGCGAAGTCCGGCAGGGTGGCCCGACTGGCCATCAATCGCATCCAGCAGGTCGAGGGCGGCGATCTTCTGGTGGAACTCGCCTGAGAGGTGCCACGAGTGCTGTCGCGCCCCGCGCAGGGGAGGCATCTGCGCGGGGCGCGGCCGGGCCGGACGTCACCCTTGCAGCCCGAGTCGTCGGCGGCCTGGAGTGTCAGGTGACCACACTGACCGTATGACCAGGACTCTCGTGGACCCGCACTCCGTCCCCGCCGAACTCCGCCCCTACCTCCAGGAGCTCGTCCACCGCACGCACGCCGTATGCGGGTCCCGCCTGGTGAGCGTCATCGCCGTGGGCTCCGTCGCGCTCGGGGACTACCGGCACGGGCGCAGCGACACCGACGTGACCGTGGTCGTGAACGCGCCGCTGACCGGGCGTGCGCTGCCCGACCTGGCCGCCGCGCTCGCGCACCCCGCCCTTCCCTGCCCCGCGACGGGCCTGGAGCTGGTGGTCTACGACGAGGACTTCGCGGCCCGGCCGTCCGGCGAGGCCGGGTACCTGCTGGACCTCAACACCGGGCCCCTGCTGCCCGAACGTGTCAGCCTCGACCCGGCGGAGTCCTTGTCGTTCTGGTACGTCATCGACCGTTCCGTCGCCCATCAAGCCGGGCGTGTGCTGTACGGCAGGCCGGCGCGGGAAGTGATCGCCGAACCCGCCCGCGCCGACGTGCTCACCGCGATCCGTGCCTCGGTCCGTGAGCACAGCGCCGGTGAAGGGCATCTCGCGGACAACCGAGTCCTCAACGGCTGCCGCTCCGTGCAGTTCTGCCGTACGGGCCGTTGGCAGCCCAAGCGCCGGGCGGCTCATGCGGTCGCGGCGTCCGAGGAACGCTTCCGGCCGCTCCTGAACGCCGCACTGCGCAGCTACGAACGCCCCTCGCGCACCGCGGCGACCGCACTGCCCACCACCGACGTACAAGCCTTCCTGGGCTGGGTGGCCGAACGCGCCGACGCGGCCGCCGACGCGGAGCGGGGAGGGTAGGCCGGTGCCGTTCGGCGGGCGGGGAAGGGCCGGTCATCGCCGGCCTCTGCTTTCCTTACGATGTACCGCTCGACGTACGCACGCTCGCACGTATCGCACGTGACGCGCGGGTCAGTGGAAGGGAGACAGGGCATGGCGGACGACCGGCGGCGTTCCCGGCGCCGCGGACAGGGTGAGCTGGAGGCGCTGGTCCTGTCGGCGCTGCGTGAGGCGGGCGGCCCGGCGACGGCCGGCTGGGTGCAGGAGCGGCTCGGCGGGGACCTCGCCTACACGACGGTGATCACGATCCTGACCCGGTTGCTGGCCAAGGGCGCGGTCACCCGGGAGCGAGCGGGCCGGTCCTTCGCGTGGAGGCCGGCGTCGGACCAGGCGGGCCTCGCGGCGCACCGGATGCGCAAGGTGCTGGACGCCGAGAGCGACCGGGAAGCCGTACTGGCCAGCTTCGTCACCGGCCTGGCGCCGGACGACGAGCGGCTGCTGCGCGAACTGCTGGGCCAGTCCCGAAGCGAAGGGGAAGGCTGACGCCGCATGGGGGTTCTCGTCTTTCTCCCGCTGTTCCTGCCGCTCACGGCATGGCCGATCGCCCGCCTGGCCGAGCAGCACCTGCATCCCCGCACCGCGACGAGGCTGCTGACCGGCGTGGCCGCGGTGATGGCGGCGTGCAGCACGGTGTGCCTGGCTCTGGTGATGGTGGTGGGCACGGCTCAACTGCCCGGCAACCCCCTGCCCGACGGCTGGTCCGACCCCGAGGTGCGCGCGGCGGTGCCGTACGACGAGGTCGTCGGCAAGGCCGCGATTCCGGCGCTGTGCGCGGTGATCGTGGCCTGCGGCCGGACCCTGTGGCGGCACGGACGGGTGCGCCGCCGTGCCCACCGGGCGCTGGCCGGACTGCCGGGGACGGCGGTCGCCGTGCTGCCCGACGAGGTGCCGTACGCATACGCGCTGCCGGGCCGGCGCCGCGACCGCGTGGTGGTGACCACGGCCCTGCTGGACTGCCTCGAACCCGCCGAACGCCGTGCGCTGTTCGCCCATGAGCGGGCCCATCTGGCCGCGCGGCACCACCGCTTCCTGCTTGCCGTCCAACTGGCGGCGCGGGCCAATCCGTTCCTGCGCCCGCTGCGTACGGCGGTGTCCTACACCGCGGAACGCTGGGCGGACGAAGAGGCGGCCCGGGCGGTCGGCAGCCGGCGCACGGTGGCGTCGGCGATCGGCAAGGCGGCGCTCGTGTCCCGAGGCACTCCGGTCGCGACGCTCGCCGGCTTCGCGGCGCCGGGGCCGGTGCCGCGCCGGGTGGCGGCGCTGCTGGGGACCGCTCCGCCGGTACGCCGCCGGCCGTCGCCGTTCACGCCGGTGGGCCTGGCGGCATGGTGCGCGGCCGCGGGGACGGCCGCGTCGGCCATGTCGTCCGCGAACTCGGCGGTGACGATGGTCCTCATCCTGCACGCGGCGACGCCCCTCTGATGTGAACGAGGGGCACCCGATCAGGCGCGGACTTTCGCGATTTCGTTCGGTTCAGGCAACTGATGTTGCCAAGATCGTGGTCTGGTCATGGTGGGGGACCGGGCCTTGCGGCCGTACATCTACAGAGGGGGCGCGGATGAGCGGAACGGGGAAGCGTCGGCGTACGTCGACCGGCGGGGGGAAGGCCCGGCCGACGCGGCGGGGGCGGATCCTGGCGTGGGGTGCGGGGGTGACCTCGGTGGTCGTCCTCGGCATCGCCGGGGTGGGCGCCTGGGTCTACCAGGACCTCAACGGCAACATCAACTCCGCCGACATCGACGACAAGATCGGCGGCGACCGTCCCGTCAACCTCAGTCCCGGTTCGAAGAACATCCTGGTCGTCGGCTCCGACAGCCGCGACGGCGCCAACGCCGAGTACGGCAAGGACCTGACCACCATGCAGTCGGACACGCTGATGGTGCTGCACGTCCCCGCGAACCGGAAGTGGGCCGCGGTCGTGTCGTTCCCGCGTGACTCCTGGGTGGAGATACCGGCCTGCGACAAGGGCGACGGGAGCGACTCCGCCCCGCACCACGCCAAGATCAACGAGGCGTTCGCGCTCGGCGGCACCAGCGGCGAGGTCGCCGGGGCCGCCGCCTGCTCCATCAAGACGGTCGAGGCCAACACGGGCCTGCGCATCGACCACTTCATGTCCGTCGACTTCCAGGGCTTCAAGGGCATGGTCGACGCCCTGGACGGCATCGAGGTCTGCCCCGAGCAGGCCATCCACTCCAAGAAGGCCCGCCTCGACATGGACGCCGGCTGCCAGACCGTCGAGGGCGAGACGGCTCTCGGCTATGTACGGGTCCGCTACGGCGTCGGCGACAACTCCGACATCGGACGCATCGGACGCCAGCAGGAGTTCATGAACGCCCTGGCCGAGAAGGCGAAGGCCAAACTGACCAACCCGAAGGCGCTGTACGGCTTCCTGGGATCCGCGACCAAGTCCCTGACCACGGACCCCGACCTGGCCGGCATCAAGCCGCTGTACGGACTCGCCTCGCAGCTCAAGGGAATCCCGAGCGATCGTCTGGCGTTCCTCACCGTGCCCAACTACCCGCGGGAGGCCGACGTGGCCACCGACAAGGCCAACGTCGTCTGGCAGTACCCGCAGGCCGCCGATCTGTTCACCTCCCTGGCCAAGGACAAGGAGGTCGACAAGAAGCAACTACAGGCGGAGACGAAGGATCCCTTCTACGCCTCCTCCGTGCGCGTCCAGGTCCTCAACGGCACCGGCGTCTCAGGGCGGGCCGCCACCGTCGCCGAGAAGCTCCGCGAGGCCGGCGTCACCGTCGTCGGCACGGGCAACGCCCCGCAGGACACCGGTACCACGACCGTCACCCACCCGGCGGGCCTGCGGAAGTCGGCCGAGGCGCTGGCCGCCCGGCTGCCCGGAGTCCGGGCCGAGCAGGCGCCGGATGCCGCGGCGGACGTGGTCACCCTGGTCGTCGGGACGGACCTCGACCCCGAAGACATCCGCTGACCGGCCGCGCCGGGCCGACGCCGCTCGCGTCCGCCCGGCGCAGGGGATGCCGACCGGTCAGAGGTCGAACTCGTGCGGCGGAAGGTCGAGCGCGTAACAGGCCTCGCGCACGACGGCCCGCTCGTCCTTGTCGAAGTTCCCGTCGGCACCGCCGATGACGATGCCGATCTGGACGACGGCCCGCGCCTCGGCGGGCTTCTTCCTCGCCTTGGCGATCTCCTGCATCACGCTGACCTTGCCGAAGTCGAAGTCGGTGGTCAGCCGGTTCAGGTTCTCCTCGAAGCGCCGGCGCAGGTCGTCGGCGGGGAAGTTCTGCAACACCTCGTTGGTGGCGAGCAGTTGGGCCACGCGCTGCCGCTCGGAAGGGTCCACGGTGCCGTCGGCGGCGGCGACCAGCGCACACATGGCCATGCTCGCGTCGCGGAAGGCGCCGCTCTTGAGGTCGTTCTTCTTCGCCGCCAGCTGGGTCTGCATCGTCGATGCGGACTCCTTGATGCGGTCCCACAGGGCCATGAGAACTCCAAACGGGGTAGGGGGCTTTGCGGCCGCCCGCACCGGGCGTCCGCAACTTCTACAGTAATGTAGAAATTGGCGGTGCGGTTCCCGCGGCCGGAGTGGCTCATACATGTGCGTTCGCACACGCCGCGGTTGAAGCGACGTGCGGAGGTGTGCTTAGGGTGCTTGCGATGTCCGCCGACGCCACACCCGTACCCACCGTCACACGCGCACCGGAGCGACAGCAGCGGCCGCTGCCGTCCGCGGGAGCGGGGCCGAGACGGGTCGATCAGCGGGACCCCTTCTTCGACAACGCCAAGTACCTGGCGATCGTGCTGGTGGCGGTCGGCCACGCGTGGGAGCCGTTGCGGGAGGGAAGCCGGGCCGTCACCGCGCTGTACGTACTCGTGTACGCCTTCCACATGCCGGCGTTCGCCGTGATCTCGGGCTACTTCTCGCGCGGCTTCGCGGCGGAACCCCGGAAGATCGCACGTCTGCTGACCGGTGTGGTGGTTCCCTACGCGGTCTTCGAGGTGGCGTACACCCTCTTCACCCGATGGACCAGCCAGGATCCCGACCGGCCGATCAGCCTGCTGGACCCCCTGTACCTGACCTGGTTCCTCGCGGCGCTGTTCATCTGGCGGCTGACGTCACCGCTGTGGCGGCTCGTGCGGTGGCCCCTGCCGTTCGCTCTCGCCGTCGCGATGCTCGCCACCCTCTCGCCTTCCATCGGCGACGACCTCGGCCTGCAGCGGGTCCTGCAGTTCCTGCCGTACTTCGTGCTGGGCACGCTGCTGACGGCGGAGCATGTCCGGCTGGTCCGCCGCCGCGCGGCGCGCATCCTGGCCCTGCCGGTCCTCGTCGGTGCCCTCGCGGTCGCGTACTGGACGGTCCCGCGGATGAACTACGCCTGGTTCTTCCACAGCAAGAGCGCCGAGGAACTCGCCGCGCCCGCCTGGTACGGCCCCGTGATGACCCTGGCCGCCTTCGGCTGCTCGGTCGTCCTGGTCGCCTGCTTCCTCGCCTGGGTGCCCGGGCGCCGGACCTGGTTCACCGCGCTGGGCGCGGGCACGCTGTGCGGCTTCCTGCTGCACGGCTTCGTCGCCCAGGGGGCCAAGTACTGGGGCTGGTACGACCCCGCCTGGATCCGGCAGCCCGTCGGCGAGATCACCGTCACGCTGGTCGCGGCGGTGGTCATGACCGGGCTGTGCGCCCCTGCCGTCCAGCGGGTCTTCCGCCGCGTGACGGAACCACGTAGGGCGTACGCCCTACAGGATCGGGAACGGCGTTTCGGCCACGATCGCTGACTGGCCGTCATCGTCCTGACCGCCGGTTCGCCCCGTACACGAGCTGACCGAGGAGACCACGGTCGCCGACGCGATCGGCCTGCGTCGGCGCCGGGCCTCGCTCGCCGCGGTCCGGGGCGCAACGGGCCGACTCACCGACATGGTGAGCCTGGACGACCTGCTGGCGCGCTTCCCGCAGCCGCAGGCGACCTGACGACACCTCAACACGGGCTGCCGCGACCCCCTCCGGCCGAACCGCACGGGCGGATCGGGACCGATGCCGGAGTCGAGGACGACCGGCTTGAGCGCGACCTCGCGGCGCAGGTCGCGGTCCCACCCGGCCGCCACTTCGCCCACAGCCCCGCACCCTGGACCCGCCGGAGTCGAGGCGCACCCGCTGCCTCAGCTCAAGGCCGACCGAAGGCGAGACGTCTCCGTCGGCCCGGCGATAGAGTCCGCACGTGCGTTGATCTCCCGGGCGGTGGCCGAGCGCCGCCGCAGACGGTGCCGGCGACCCCTTCGGACGGGGCCGCCCGGCCGGCATACCCGTCATCACTCCACCGGAGATCACGCAATGACCGCTCAGCAGCCCCTCACCTACGACGCGTTCATCGAACTCGCCGCCGCCGATCCAGCCGTCGTCGGATTGGTCCTCAAGGGTTCCCGGGCCCACGACGGCATGACCACCGACCACTCCGACCACGACCTGTATGTCGTCCTCGCCGACGGCGCGGCAACGACGCTCACCCGGTTCACAGGGCACCGCACAGCAGAACTCGACCTCGTCATCGTCTCCCTCGACGGATTCCGTGCCGCCGGAATGCCGGGCTTCGAGCGGTACGCCCTTGCCCGCGCCCGGATCGTGCTCGACCGGCTCGACGGAGGAATCGCCGAGATCCTGGCCGGCAAGGCACGGCTCGACGCCGACGAGGCCTTCCGGGACGCGGCTGGGTGGCTCGACGCCTACGCCAACTCCCTGTACCGCTCGCTCAAGAACGACCGTGACGGACAAGCGCTCGCGGCCCGCCTCGACGCCGCCGACAGCATCCGGTTTCTCCTGGAGCTGCTCTTCGCTCTCGACCGTCGTCCCCGCCCCTACAACAAGTACCTGGAGTGGGAGCTGGCCCGTTTCCCGCTGCCCGACTGGGACACCGGCATGCTGCTCGCCGCTGTGGACCGCATCTCCGCCACAGGCGACGTCGCCACACAGCGCCGTCTCTTCGCCCACGTCGAGGCGTCGGCCCGGCGGGCCGGGCACGGCGCGGTGCTGGACGCCTGGGGTGAGGACCTGGGCTTGATGCGTCAGCATCCGCGACGCGAAGGCGCGCGGACTCCTTGAGACGCTGCCGTCGCTGAACGCGGCCATCGCTTCGTGCGGGTGAAGGACGCACGCCATCCGGACGCCGCCCGCGCGGCGCGCGGGCGGCTTCGGCGCCGGGTGGTGTGCCCTGAGAGGCCAGGACGGCTCACCCGTGAAGGAGAAACACACCATGTTCGGACAGTCGCAGGCCTTCAGCGGCTTCTCGGTCGACGACCTCGGCGAGGCCCGCCGGTTCTACGGTGAGGTACTCGGCCTCGATGTGGAGGAGAGCGGCGAGGGCGACATGCGGATGCTGCTCGTGAAGCTCGGCAGCGGCGCGCGGGTCTTCGTCTACCCCAAGGAGCAGCACACCCCCGCGACGTTCACGATTCTCAACTTCCCCGTGGACGACATCGAGGCCGCGGTCGGCGAACTGGAGCGGCGCGGCGTGACCCTGGAGCGCTACGCCGGGTTCGACCACGACGAGAAGGGCATCGTCCGGGTCGGCAACGGCGGCCCTGCGGCGATCGCGTGGTTCACCGACCCCGCAGGGAACGTTCTCTCCGTACTCCAGGAGAACTGACCGACCGAACGGTGCCGCGCCGGCTCCCGGCAGGCCCAGGGACAGCGACGGTCACAGCGTGAAGCTGATGACCTGTCCGTCACGCTCGATGGTGGCGCCGCTGATGCTGAGGGAGTCGTAGCAGCCGTGGCTGCTGAAGACCTGGACCCACTGGCCGGCCGGCACGGTGACGGGGATGTCCTTCACCTGGCCGACGGTGAAGTCGCTGTGGCAGGTGTAGACGCCCGCGCTCTGGGTCATGACCGAGTCCCCGTCGGTGATCGTGACGCGGAGCGTGGCGGTGACGTCGGCCTGGGCGGTGGCCGCCGCCGCGGGCATCGTGAGGGTCAGCGCGCCTGCCGCCGCGAGCCCTGCGGCCAGGGCGGAGACACGGGTACGACGGAGAGCGGGACGAAGACGCATGAAGAACTCCGGATTCTCGGCTCCGGGCGCACGGCTGCGCCGGAGTGGGGTGTCTCGAACGGTTGACCAGCGCTGTGGGGAAGGGCCGTCGCGGACTATCGCGCCGGGACGCGTGGGAATCGGTGCGCCGCCGCGCTGGTTGTCGTACGGCATGGAGATCAACGACCGGGCCGACGGCGCCCCCGATGTGCTGCACTACACCGCGTTCTCGACCCACCCGGACGGCGGCAACCCGGCCGGCGTGGTCCTGGACGCCTCCGGCCTCGACGACGCCGAGATGCTGGCGATCGCCGCCCGGTTGGGATACAGCGAGTCCGCGTTCCTGACCGGTCCGCCCGAGGAACTGAAGGAACTGGTCGGGGCACCCGGGCGTGCCTTCACCATTCGTTACTTCAGTCCTCAGGCGGAGGTGCCCTTCTGCGGCCATGCCACCGTCGCCGCCTCCGTCGCCCTGGCCGAGCGGATCGGTCCGGGCGATCTGGTCTTCGCCACCCGTGCGGGCACGGTGCCGGTGACCGTCAGCGGTGAGGCGGACGGCACGCTCCGGGCGACCTTGACGAGCGTGGAGCCCCGCGTCGAAAAGATCGCCGAGGAGGAACTGGCCGAGGCCCTGGCGGCGCTGGGCTGGCCCTTTGCCGACCTCGATCCGCTGCTGCCGCCCCGCATCGCCTTCGCCGGCGCCCGCCATCTGGTACTCGGGGCCGGCAGCCGGGAACGGCTCGCGGACCTCTCGTACGACTTCGAGCGGCTCGCCGCCCTGATGCGGAAGCTGGACCTGACGACCGTGCAGCTGGTGTGGCGTGCCGCGGACACCGTCTTCCACGTCCGCGACCCCTTCCCGGTCGGCGGTGTCGTGGAGGACCCGGCCACCGGTGCCGCGGCCGCCGCCTTCGGGGCGTACGCGCGTGAACTCGCCCTGGTACCCGCGGAGTCGGTGCTCACCCTGCACCAAGGCGAGGACATGGGCAGGCCGGGCGTGCTCACCGTGACCCTGCACGCCGGCGACCCGAAGGTCCGGGTGAGCGGCGCGGGCACGCGGATGCCCCGGTGACGCAGGGAGGGCGGAACTCCTCGACGCCGTAAGGATCTGCCGGGAGGGGCGGCGCCCGGGAGCGGCTCCTGCCCGGCCCACTCCGGGCACTTCCGGGCACCAACCCCTCGGCTCACAGGCCGTCGCGCACCATCGCGGCGACGATCCGGACGTGGCGGTCGGCCGCCGTGTTCGAGAACTCGTTGTCGTAGTTCAGGCCGTACGGCCAGAAGTGGCCGCCGCCGGTGGAGATTTTGGCGCTCGCACCGTCGAACTGCCTGACCAGCGCCGTGGCCTGCGCACCGGTCCAGGTACCGCTGCCGCCGAGGCGGGACCAGCCCGAGCTCGTCCCCACGCCGATGGTGTGGGCGATCTCGTGCAGGGCGGTCCGCTCGGTCATATAGCTGCGGTTGCCGAAGCGGATCGTTCCGTTGATGTTGCCGTCGGCGGTAGGCACGCCCGGGTCATAGCGGACGGTGATGGTCTTGCCGAGGTCGCTGAGGTTGTTGTAGCGGGCCACCGCGGCGTTCATGGCCTTGGTGATGAGGTCGTAGGCCGTGCGCTGGTCCTCGGTGGGGTTGGCGGCCCGTTCGAGGGTCCAGGTGATGGTGGCCGCCGCCGATACCTGCCCCTGCGAGGCAGACGTCGGCGCCGATGCCGGCGCGGTCTGTGCCGTGGCCTGCGCGATGCCCGGGCCTGCCAGTACGGCGGCCGCCAACGCGGCGACGACCGCCTTGGTGCGCCAAGGTATGGGTGTGTGCCGTGCGGGCAGCGGGGCTCGTCGTGAACTCATCGGGGGGTCCTCCTGTGGGGGGTTGGCCGTCGCGTGTGTGTTGGGGGGGGCGACGGTTGATCAGTGCGTCCGCCGAGGACGGATGCGGGCGGAGGCGGTCAGGTGCCGATCTTCCCGACTCCCGCCCCGGCCTGGACGAGGGAGGGCACGTCGGTCGCGCGGTCCAGCGTGTACGCGTAGTAGGTGCGCGGTTCGGTCACGGTCCCGTTGGTCTCGCAGCCACCGGTCCCCGTGCCGGCGAAGACGTTGTCGCGCTGGACCAGTCGGCCCGGTCCCGACTCGTCGTAGCCACTGGCCGAGTAGCAGGGGTGGGGGACGGCGTCGAAGTAGTTGCCCTCGACCAGCACGCCCGCGTTCATGGTCGACGCGACGCCGTACACCGCGTTGCCCTTGTAGTAGTTGTTGTACACGTGCACCGGTTCACCGAACCGCACCCGCGGATGCCGCTGTCGCGACCCGTCGAAGAAGTTGTGGTGGATGGAGACCTTCAACTTGCCCGTGTCCTGGCTGCTGTTGGCGTCGGAGTGGCCGAGCAGCATGGACTTGTCGGTCTTGTTGAACCAGTTCCACGACACGGTGACGTACTGGGAGCCGCGGACGATGTCGATCGCCCCGTCGACCGAGCCGACGAACTCGTTGTGGTCGATCCAGATGTGGTGCGACTCCTGGCCGACGTTGACGGCGTCGTCCTCGGCGTTCGTGAACCTGATGTTGCGCACGATGACGTTGTAGGAGCGGTAGAAGTCCAGGCCGCCACCGTTGATGACGGCCGAGGAACCCACTCCGACGATCGTCTTGTCGGGGCGCACGCCCTGCTTGCTGGTGATGTCGATGGTGCCCTGGACCCGGATGACCAGCGGCCCGGTCGTGTCGATGTACTCCAGGAACTGCTCGGTGGTGGTGGCGGTCACGGTGGGGCCGCCGACTCCGCCGGTGGTGCCGTTCCGGCCGAGCGCGTCGACGGCGGCGAAGCCGGTGGGGGACGTCTCCGCCAGCGGTGCCGGTGTCCTCTCGGCGGCGGTACTGGACGGCACCGTCAACACGCTTGGCAACAGGGCGAGTGCGAGAGCGGGGACGGCGCGTGCGGCGCGTGACGACGACCTCATGCGGTTCCTCCCGGGGCGAGGGGCGGATCTTGTTCGGTCGTGCGAAAACGGGGATGGACACGGCAGCCGGATCGGGAGGGCGGAAAGCGCTTTCCCGAGTGTCCCGGAGAGTAATCAGATGCCTTGGACATGTCAACGACATCGCCGGACCTGCACGTCCGGCCCCAACTCGCCCGCCCTCTTGACGAGTTCATTACCGTCCCGGAGCATGCCCTGAGCGCGATTCCTTCTGTTCGGTTCTGTTCAGCTCTGTGTTGTGGAAGGGAGTGCCGTGACCCAACGGCATCGCATCGTCCGGGCCCTGGCGTCGACGGTCCCTCTGGTGCTCGGCGCGAGTCTCGTGGCTGCCGCCCCCGTGGCGAGCGCGGCAGACCCGGCGCCGCAGAGCGCGGTCAACGTGCGGATCGACCCCTCCTACCAACAGCAGGAGTTCGAGGGCTGGGGCACGAGCCTCGTCTGGTTCGCCAACGCGACGGGCGGCTACCCGGAGCCCATCCGAAGACGGCTCGTGGAGATGCTGTTCGGCGCGGACGGTCTGCGCCTCAACGTCGCCCGCTACAACATCGGCGGTGGCAACGCCCCCGATGTCCGCAAGGACTACATGAAGACCGGCGCCACCATGGAAGGCTTCTGGAAGGCCCCCGAGGGAACCACCCAGAAGGACATGGACTGGTGGGACCCGAACAACCCGGACCACTGGAACTGGGACGCCGACGCCGGCCAGCGCTGGTGGGTGGACCAGATCAAGGACAAGGTCGACCGCTGGGAGGCGTTCAGCAACTCGCCGCCCTGGTTCCAGACGGTCAGCGGTTATGTCTCCGGCGGCTTCGACGCGAGCGCCGACCAGATCCGCGCGGACCGCGTCGACGACTTCGCGACCTACCTGACGCGGGTGACGGACCGTCTGGAGCAGGCGCACGGCATCGAGTTCGACACCATCGACCCGCTCAACGAGCCCAACACGCCCTACTGGGGCACCCAGCTCGGAGCGGACGGCCAGCCCACGGGCGGCCGCCAGGAAGGCGCGCACGCCGGCCCCGAGCTCCAGCAGAAGGTGGTCCTCGCACTGGACAAGGCCCTCGAAGGGGCACGCACCGACGCCGAGATCTCCGCGATGGACGAGACCAACCCCGGCATCTTCACCCAGAACTGGAACGCCTACGGCACCCCCGCCCGAGCCGCCGTCGACCAGCTCAACGTGCACACCTACGGCACGGGCCAACGCACCAGCGCACGCGACATCGCCAAGGGTGCGGACAAGAAGCTGTGGATGAGCGAGGTCGAGGGCAACTGGGGTACCGGCACCGACTTCACCAGCATGGACCCGGGGCTCGGCATCGCGACCCGGATGGTCGACGACATGCGTGAACTGGAGCCCGCAGCCTGGGTGTTCTGGCAGCCGATCGAAGACGCGATCCCCCAGGCCGCGGCCGGCAAGAACTGGGGCAGCATCCACGTGCCGTTCAACTGCACGGCCGAGGACACCCTGGAGACCTGTCCGATCCGGGCCAACTCCAAGTTCCACACCATCCGCAACTTCACCCACTACATCCGGCCCGGCGACCACTTCGTGAAGGTCGACGACCCTTCGAGCGTCGCCGCGGTGCAGCAGAACGGCCGTACGGCGACCGTGGTGCACGTGAACGGCGGCGCCTCCGCGCGCTCGGTGACCCTCGACCTCTCGCGCTTCGGCAAGGTCGCGCCGGGGGCCACCGTCACGCCCGTGGTGACGAGCACCGACGGCGCCCTCGTACGGGGCACGCCGGTGCCGGTGACGGACCGCTCGGCCACGCTCGCCGTCCCCGCCAAGTCGGTCACGACCTTCCTGGTCGGGGGAGTCGGCGGGGTGGCGCGGGATGCCGCTCTCGTCCAACCCGGGCATGTCTACCGGCTCCAAGGGACGCAGAGCGGCAAGTCGTTGGCGCCGTCGGACGACGGCAGCGGCGTCGTCATCCGGGCGACCGACGCCGACAGCGCCGAACAGCTGTGGTCCGTCCGGAAGTTGACGCGGGGCACCGACAACCGCGAGCGCTACGCCCTCACCAGCGCCCCGACCGGCAAGCGGCTCGCCGTACGCGACAACCAAGCCGTCCTGGAGGAGCCGGAGAGCGGCCAGGTGCCCGAAGCGGCGCAGTGGATCATGTCGACGACCGGCGACGGCACATGGACGTTCGTCAACGCCGCCACCGGCCGCCTGATCGAAGTCACCGGACAGTCGACCGCGGACGGCGCCAAGGTGTCCACGTACACCCCGACCTCGGCGGCGAACCAGCGCTGGACCGTGACCGACGAGACCGTGCTGCGCACCGCCGCGGCTGAGGCGTTCACCGTCCCCGGCCTGCGGCCCGAGCTACCGACGACGGTGACGCCGGTGTTCCGGGACGGCGCCCGGGGCGCGCTGCCCGTCGTGTGGAACCTTCCGCCGGACCGGACGTGGCGCGATCCGGGCACGGTGCGGGTCAGGGGCGAGGCGACCGACCCTCTCGGGCGGAAGATCCCCGCGCTCGCTGTCGTCACCGTCGACACGATCGCTTCGACCCTTCCAGGGCGGGCCAAGACCTACTTGGGCGGCACACCGGACCTCCCGGCCACGGTCGTCGGCATCGGCCGCAACGGCGGCCGGGCCGACCTTCCGGTGACGTGGGACCCGGCCCCCGAGGGGGCGTTCGACACGGCCGGGGTGGTGACCCTGCGTGGTGTCGCCCGGGTCGTCGGCGGCGACGAGGTCGACGCGGCCGTGCGCGTGCAGGTCACGGAACCGGTGGAGGCCAACATCGCCGCGGACGACGGCGTCTCGGTCGCCGCCTCCTTCACCGAGAGCGGGTACTCCGCGGAGCGCCTGCGCAACGGCGACCTGTCCGAGAAGGCCTGGTCCAACTGGAAACCGGGGAACACCAAGAACCCCTCCGACACCGTCACCTTCACGCTGCCGAAACCACGCGACCTGAACCGCCTCGTCGCGCACTTCTACCGGGACGGGAGCAGCGCCTCCTTCCCCGAGAGCCTGAAGGTGCAGGTCAGGGCGGCCGACACCGGCACGTGGACCGACGCGGGCGGCCCCGTCACGGTCGGGACCGAGGGCAGCCCGGTCGTCGATGTCCCGCTGGCGACGGGACCGGCGTCCGGGGTGCGCGTCGTCATGACCGCGCGTCAGGGCGGCTACCTCACCATGAGCGAGATCGAGGTGTACGCCAAGAGCACCGGGGCCTCCTCGGATGCCGCCGCCGCGTCCATCGAGGTGGCCGGGAAGGCGATCCCCGCCTTCGCCCCGGACACGACCACCTATCGGGTCGTCACCGACGCCCCGAGCCGGAGCCGGGTCACGGCGACGGCACGCGACCCCTACGCGACGGTCGCCGTCGACCGTCTCGACGAGCCCGGCGGGGCGGTGGCGGTCGTCTCCGTGACCAGTGAGGACGGGTCACTGACCCGGACGTACCGGATCCATCTCGTACGACGCTGAGGTTTTCGGCCCAGGTCAAGCGCCCCCGCCCGGGTGCGGGTCGTGCAGCGCGTACAGCCCGCTGACACGCGCACCGCGCAGGCGCTTGGCCTCGATGGCCTTCATCCCCGCGTGCAGAGCGATGCTGCCATGGCGGTACGCGTCCTCGATGGGCGCGTAGTTGGTGAGGGCGAAGTACGCGAAGGGAGCCGGGCGTTCGGGGTCGATGCCGACGGCGCGCAGCCATGTGGTGTCGCCCTGGTGGTAGTAGAGGCAGAAGCCGGTCATGAGGGGGCCGTCGAGGGGACCGTCGTAGGCGGCGACCACTCGGGCGTGGTCGCCATGGCGTCGGCCTGTCGTTTCAGCAGGGCTGTCATGGCGTCGGTGTCGTCGCCGTGACCGTGCGACTTCTGCAGCGCCGCGAGGAGCCGCCCGGCGTCCTGGTAGCAGTCGGCGAGGCGTTGGTGACGGACGTCGAGACCGGCCGCCGCGAATGCGGCGCGTTCATGACGTATCGCCACGCGGCGCTTGGACGGCAGTGCGGCCCAGGCGACGCAACCGGCGCTCGGGGCGTGACGGTACCGGTCATGGGGTGAGCAGGGCTCGGATCTTGCCCAGGATCTCCTGACGCGGCCAGCCCGCTGTCCGGTGCAGTTCCTCCAGGTGCTTGACGGTCTGCCGCTCCTCGCCCTCGGCGAGGGTGAACACGACGATGTCTCCGTGACTGGTGTCGTCGATGACCAACTCGTGGGCGGTCACGAGATGCAGACGATTCGTCAACTCCGTGCGCACCGACTCCGGCAGGCGCTCGGGAGTAAGGAACTCGATGGCCCATCCCGTACGTCGCACAGGGCCCGGGGTGTACGCGCCGCGAGCCATGTCGGCCAGGGCGACGAAGGTGTTGGTGCCGGAGGCGGCGCAGGACAGCGTGGTGGCACCGCCGATGCGCGGGTTGATCTCCAGTATCACGTACCGCGAACCGGTGTAGATCATGTCGACGTTGACGGAGCCGTGGACGCCGAGTTCCTCGCACAGGGCCATCAGCTTGGCCGCGACCGGTGCGAAGTCGGCGTCGGCCTGCGGTCGGGGGCCGCACCAGCGCAGGTCGGCGAAGGTGAACACGGGCTCGGTGCCCGCCGTGCCCGTCCAGCACACCGGCAGTACCCGGTACTTGCCGGGCTCGCCCACGAGGTCCACCGAGCACAGCGCGCCGGCGACGCATTCCTCGATCACCGCCGACGCCTCGGGTGGGTCGGCGAGATACGCGTCCAGGGCGGCCGCGTCGGGCAGGGCCCTGATCCCCATGCTGGTGGAGTCCCACAGCGGCTTGGACAGGAGCGGGTAGCCGATGCCGGCGGCGGATGCGCGCAGGGCGTCCGCGTAGGCGGGAAACGCCACTCCGCGCCCGGCGAGCAAATCGGAGTCGACCTTGACGCCGCGTGGGGTCTCCAGGCCCGCGTGCAGGAGCAGTTGCTTGGTCTCCCACTTGTCGCACAGGGCCAGGGTCGACGGAAGCGGGGTCATGACCGTGGGGATGCCTCGGGCGTCGAGCAGTTCCTTGACGGTGGCGTCCCGCAGGGCGTTCTCGCACGGCAGCGAGAGGCAAACGGCGGCGTCCGCGCCCCACCGTGCGACCTCCCGGGCGAATTCGGCGGGGGTGGCGGCGGCGTCGAGGCGGCGGCGTTCGCCGGGGAAGTCCCCGTCGCCGGCCGTGCCGTGGGTGTGGAACAGGCAGCTCTCGATGCCGAGTTCAGCCAGGTCGCGGACGCATCGCTGGATGTACGGGTCGGCGCGGCGGATCTCCACGGACCGCAGAAACGCGATCTTCTGTACGGGGTTCTGTACGGGGTTCTGGGCGGGATTCTGGGCGGGATTCTGTAGGGGACTGCGCACCGATCAGCTCACTTTCACTCGGGAGTCGGCGATCACCTGGTCGGCAAGCCGGCGGGCCTCTTCGACGGACGCGGCGCGTGCCACGACGTGCCCCACCCGCCCGGAGCTGTCGGCCGGTTCGGGCACCCGCTGTCCGGGCCGGATGTGGATGCGGCTGTGGGTGCCGGGCACGTCGGGGATGACGACCTCCTCCACCACCCCCGCCCGGTCGGGCAGCAGGAAGAGCAGCGCGGCCGCCGCTTCGCGGGTCGGTGCGGTGTGCGGCACCTGCCCGGTCACGGCCTGCAGATAGGCGCTCGCCTCGCTGACGCCGGTCGCGGCCTCGACGATCTCGCAGATATTGTCCCCGGGCAGCCGGGCCCCGGTCTCGATCACCACGGGTTCGCCGCCCGGGGGGATCTTCACCTCGGTGTGGGCGATGCCGTTGCGCACCCCGACGGCGAGCGCGGCGCGCGCCGCGGTGTGCTGGATCGCCCGTACCGTGCACGGGTCGAGCCCGGCAGGGCAGGAATGCCCGGTCTCCACCCGGTAGGCGCCCGCCGTGGTGTCCTTGCGGACCACGGGCAGCGGGTAGGGCACGCCCTCGTGCACGACCGTGTCGGCGGAGAACTCCTCACCGGGCACATAGCTCTGCAGCAGCACCCGCGAGTCCAGCGGCAGACCGTGCGGCTCGGCGCGGGTGGACCGCCCGGCGGCGGCCACCGCCGCATCGAGGCCGTCCGGGCCCGCCACCACACTCACCCCCCAGGAGCCGCCCTGCTCGGCCGGTTTGACGACGAGCGGCCACCCCAGCCGTCCGGACGCGGCGACGTGATGGGCCTGTTCGGCGGTGGCGACCACCGCGTCCGCCGGGGCCGGCACGTCCGCCGCTCGGAACGCCTGCGCCATGGCGATCTTGTTGCGGGCGGCCTTGGCGCGCAGCGGATCGTTGCCCGGCAGCCCGAGGCGTGCGGCGAGCATGGCCGCCAGGGGGGTCAGCAACTCCCAGCAGGCCGCGACACCCACGATGCGATGCGTACGGCAGAACGCCTCCATGTCGTCCAACGCCCGTGTGCCGTCGGCGAGTTCGGTCAGGCACACACCGGCGAGAGCGCTGGTCAGCCACGGCTCGTAGCCGGCGTGCACCCGCTCGTCGGTGGCCGCGTACAGCCGTATGCCCAAGCGGGCCGCGGCCTTCACCAGGAAGGGGCCCGCGTTGCCCATGGGCTCGATCACCATCACGCCGGTCACGCCCGGCTCGTCGCTGCTGTCCACGCGCCCAGTGGATCGGTCGCGGTGGCGCACCGTCCATCGGGCTGTTCTCTGAAAAGAACTCGCTGCTGACAGAGCCGAGTTGGCGGAACCCACAGCCCTGACGCCCCTATGGCGTGGGGGAGTTGGTGCACAACACCGATGGCTTCAACAAAATGTTGCGTGTTCGGATCGGGGCAGGCGCACGGTCAACCGAACGGCATGGTGCGAAGGAGTCATCCCTCGTGAACAGCCCGCACGACCAGCTCGCCGAGTACATCCGCCAGGGCGTCATCCCCCCGTACCAGTACTCGTACCGAGAGAACGAAGGTGATCACGGCCAGGGAGACCGAGATGGCGGCCGCCGGTGGTTGGTCGTGCGACCAGCCGGACCCCCTGCGTCATCCGCCCATCGCGGCCGCGGCCGCACCGCCGTGACCTCCGAGCAGGCCACTGTCTGGGCCTACCCCCAGCCGCACTTCACCCTCGTCCGCTCGGGCATCTCCGTCTACAAGCACGAAGGGGCCCGGCGTCCAGGAGACGCGTACAGATCCGAAGACGCGTACAGATCCGAAGACTCGCACAAAGCCGACAACAGTGCCCGAACCATCCCGATCCCTCACCTGCGAGGCGCCCGCCTGCATCCCGCGCCGCTCTACCCCGCCACCTCCGACGCCGCCGCGGTCTGGGACGCCGCCGAGGCCCGACTCGCCGTCTCCCTGCCCCGTCGCAACACCGCTGTGCTGCTCCGCCTCGACGTGGCGCCATCGGCATAAGCCGCGAAGTATGACGAGGGGGGACGTACTGGTGCGGGTCCGCAGTCCCGTGCCGGCGTTCCGACGCTCTCCGTGCCCCTCGATGTGACTTTCCCCATTGCGCCGCCCGACCGGCCCCGTGAGTCTCTCTTGGAACATGCGTCCGAAGAACCGTTATCCCGGGCCCGTCGATCGATCTCCCAAGTATCGGACAGCATCGTCCGGCGTCGAGGACAGGGAAGTTTTTGATGAGTACAGAGCGCACGAGGGAATCGGCGGCGCTGGTGGCCGCTGCCCGAAACGGCGATTCGGAGGCTCAGGACGCCCTCGTCAGCGCGTATCTCCCGCTGGTCTACAACGTCGTGGGCCGGGCCCTGAACGGCTCGGTCGACGTCGACGACGTGGTGCAGGAGACCATGCTCCGGGCCCTCGACGCGCTGGGCGGTCTGCGTGACCCCGAGAGCTTCCGCTCCTGGCTCGTGGCCATCGCCATGAACCAGGTACGGGCCCACTGGCACGAACGGCAGTCGGCCCCGGGCGCAGTCGAGGAGGCCCAGGATCTCGCGGATCCGGGCGCCGACTTCGTGGACCTGACGATGCTCCAGCTCCAGCTGTCCGGGCAACGCCAAGAGACCGCACGCGCGACACGCTGGCTGGAGCCCGACGACCGAGGCCTGTTGTCGCTCTGGTGGCTGGAGTGCGCCGGCCAGCTGACCCGGTCCGAGGTCGCCGCGGCCCTGGAGCTGTCGCCGCAGCACACCGCTGTCCGGGTGCAACGGATGAAGGCGCAGCTGGAGGCGGCCCGCGTGGTGGTGCGGGCGCTCGACGCCCGGCCGCGCTGCGAGGAACTGCGGGGTGTGGTGGCGTCCTGGGACGGCCGGCCCTCGGCGCTGTGGCGTAAGCGAATAGCCCGGCATGCCCGTGATTGCGTCCATTGCTCCGGATTGTGGAGCGGGTTGTTGCCCGCGGAAGGGCTGCTGGCCGGTCTGGCGCTGGTCGCCGCGGCACCCGCCCTGGTGGAGAGCGTGCTCTCGGCCTCCGGCGGGATGGCTCTGGCCGGCTCGGCATCCCGCCTGTCCGCGTCCGCGGGCCGTGGCAGATCGGGCCCGGAGTCCGGACACCGCGGCGGGCACGGCCGGGCCGCCTCCCGTACTGAGGCACGTCGACGCCGCCGCAACCGCCGCCGGGCCGTCGGAGGTGCCGTCGTGGCGGCCTGCGTGGCGGGTGGCGGACTGTGGTACTTCGACACGGATCCCGGCACCGGGAGGGGGAACGAGGAGGCGACCGCCGCGCGGACCGCCGGCGCTCCCGCCGTGGACCTCGAGGAACTCATCCCCGTCGAGACCTCCCCGTCCGCCTCGAAGTCCCCCTCACCGTCCGCGTCGCCGTCGAAGAAGGCGAGCCCTTCCAAGACCCCACGCCCGACGAAGAAGAGCGTGCCGACTCCCCGGCCGTCCACTCGGCCGACTCGGAGCGCGTCCAGCACCCCGCAGACACAGGCCGCCCCGACGGGCGCCGTCGCGCAGGTGGTCGCCCTGGTGAACAAGGAGCGGTCGGCCGCCGGCTGCGGCCCCGTCACGGAGGACCGGCAGCTGAACCAGGCCGCACTGGGTCACTCCGAGGACATGGACGCCCGCGACTTCTTCGACCACACCAACCCGGACGGCGCCGACCCCGGGCAGCGCATCACCGCCGCGGGCTACACCTGGTCCACGTACGGGGAGAACATCGCGCAGGGCCAGCAGACCCCGGAGGCGGTGATGGACTCCTGGATGAACAGCCC
This sequence comes from Streptomyces sp. SD31, assembly GCF_052068475.1. NCBI lineage: Bacteria > Bacillati > Actinomycetota > Actinomycetes > Kitasatosporales > Streptomycetaceae > Streptomyces > Streptomyces sp. SD31. The sequence goes on from NZ_JBQHCX010000019.1 coordinate 193,650, forward strand.
CGGCCACCGCGCCAACATCCTCAACTGCTCGTTCAAGGACATCGGCGTGGGCATCCACGAAGGTGCGGGCGGCCCGTGGTGGACCCAGAACTTCGGCGCCAAGCAATGAGGCCGGGTGCCGTGGGCGGGGCACCGGACGGCACCGCATGGCGTGCTTGACCGTCGTGGCGTGGGTGTCGATCCGGTCGCCGACGCCTTCGGCGGCGCCGAGGCCGTGGGCGGTCGCGTCGGGGGCAGTGCGTAACCCGGTAGGCCTCCGCCGACAGGGGCCCGGCCGTCAGGACGGGCCCGCGGTGTTCTCCGCGGTGAATGCCCCCAGGATCCGTTCCGCCGCCAGCGTCGCCGTCAACTCGCCCTCCCTGACCCGCCGTTCCAGCTCGGGGGCCAGCGTCCGTACCGCGGGGTCGGCGTGCAGTCGGCCCAGCAGTTCGTCGCGGACCATGGTCCAGGTCCAGTCGACCTGCTGGTCCCGGCGCCGGGCGGCGAGCCGTCCGGTGGAGTCCAGCAGGGTGCGGTGCTGCTCCAGCCGCTCCCACAGCACGTCGAGCCCGGCCGACTCCCGCGCGCTGCAACTGAGCACGGGTGGCGTCCAGAACGCGTCCTTGCCGTGCATCAGCCGTAGCGCGCCCGCCAGTTCGCGCGCGGCGGCGCGGGCGTCGCGCTCGTGCGGGCCGTCCGCCTTGTTCACGGCGATCACGTCGGCCAGCTCCAGGACCCCCTTCTTGATGCCCTGCAGCTGGTCGCCGGTGCGGGCCAGCGTGAGCAGCAGAAACGTGTCGACCATGTTCGCCACGGCCGTCTCCGACTGTCCCACGCCGACCGTCTCGACCAGCACCACGTCGTAACCGGCGGCCTCCATCACGACGATCGACTCACGCGTGGCCTTGGCGACCCCGCCGAGCGTCCCGGCGGTGGGGGAGGGCCGTACGAAGGCCGCCGGGTCGACGGCCAGCCGTTCCATCCGCGTCTTGTCGCCGAGGATCGAACCGCCCGTACGGGTCGACGACGGATCGACGGCCAGCACGGCCACCCGATGCCCGAGCCCGGTCAGCATCGTGCCGAACGCGTCGATGAACGTCGACTTGCCCACCCCCGGCACACCACTGACGCCGATCCGCCGCGCCCTGCCGCTGTGCGGCAGCAGCTCGGTCAGCAACTCCTGCGCCAGGGCGCGGTGTTGCGGACGCGTCGACTCCACGAGGGTGATCGCGCGGGCCACGATCGCGCGCTTGCCGTCGAGCACGCCCTTCACATAGGTGTCAAGATCGATCACAGCTCGTGCCCGAGGTCGGCCGACAGCCGCTTGACCAGGTCGTACGCCGCATCCGGGATCACCGTCCCCGGCGGGAACACGGCCGCGGCGCCCATCTGAAGGAGCGTGGGCACGTCCTGGGGCGGGATCACGCCGCCGACCACGATCATGATGTCCTCGCGGCCCTCCGCCGCGAGTTCCTCCCGCAGCGCCGGCACCAGCGTGAGGTGACCGGCGGCCAGCGAGGACACGCCCACGATGTGCACGTCCGCCTCGACCGCCTGGCGGGCCACCTCCGCGGGCGTCTGGAACAGCGGGCCGACGTCCACGTCGAAGCCGAGGTCGGCGAAGGCGGTGGCGATCACCTTCTGGCCGCGGTCGTGGCCGTCCTGGCCCATCTTGGCGACCAGGATGCGCGGGCGCCGGCCCTCCGCGTCCGCGAAGGCGTCCACCAGGGTGCGGGTGCGGTCCACGTTCGGGGACTCTCCTGCTTCGTTGCGGTACACGCCGGAGATCGTACGGATCTGGCTCGCGTGCCGGCCGTACACCTTCTCCAGGGCGTCGGAGATCTCCCCGACCGTCGCCTTCGCGCGGGCCGCGTTCACCGCCAGCTCCAGCAGGTTGCCCTCGCCGCCGGCGGCCCGGGTCAGCGCGTCCAGCGAGTCCTGGCAGGCCTGTTCGTCCCGTTCCGCGCGCAGTCGGCGCAGCTTCTCGATCTGCTGGGCGCGCACGGAGGAGTTGTCGACCTTGAGGACGTCGATCGCCTCGTCGTTGTCCACCCGGTACTTGTTCACGCCGATCACCGGCTGCCGCCCGGAGTCGATGCGGGCCTGGGTGCGGGCCGCGGCCTCCTCGATGCGCAGCTTGGGGATGCCGGCGTCGATCGCCTTGGCCATGCCGCCCGCCGCCTCGACCTCCTGGATGTGCTGCCAGGCGCGGCGCGCGAGGTCGTAGGTCAGCTTCTCCACGTACGCGCTGCCGCCCCACGGGTCGATCACCCGGTTCGTGCCGGACTCCTGCTGGATCAGCAGCTGCGTGTTGCGGGCGATCCGCGCGGAGAAGTCGGTGGGGAGCGCGAGTGCCTCGTCGAGGGCGTTGGTGTGCAGCGACTGGGTGTGGCCCTGGGTCGCCGCCATCGCCTCGACGCACGTACGCGTCACGTTGTTGAACACGTCCTGCGCGGTCAGCGACCAGCCGGAGGTCTGCGAATGCGTGCGCAAAGACAGGGACTTGGAGTTCTTCGGGTCGAACTGCTTGACCAGCTTGGCCCACAGCAGGCGCGCCGCGCGCAGCTTGGCGATCTCCATGAAGAAGTTCATGCCGATCGCCCAGAAGAAGGACAGCCGGGGCGCGAACGCGTCTACGTCCAGGCCCGCTTCCCGCCCGGCCCGGATGTACTCCACGCCGTCGGCGAGGGTGTACGCCAGCTCCAGGTCGGCCGTCGCGCCCGCCTCCTGGATGTGGTAGCCGGAGATGGAGATGGAGTTGTAGCGGGGCATCCGCTGCGAGGTGAAGGCGAAGATGTCGGAGATGATCCGCATCGACGGCTTCGGCGGATAGATGTAGGTGTTGCGGACCATGAACTCCTTGAGGATGTCGTTCTGGATGGTCCCGGCCAACTTCTCGGGCGGTACGCCCTGTTCCTCGGCGGCGACGATGTACAGCGCCAGCACCGGCAGCACGGCGCCGTTCATCGTCATCGACACGGTCATCTTGTCCAGCGGGATGCCGTCGAAGAGCTGTCGCATGTCGTAGATCGAGTCGATCGCCACGCCCGCCATGCCGACGTCACCGGTCACGCGCGGGTGGTCGCTGTCGTAGCCGCGGTGCGTGGGCAGGTCGAAGGCGACCGACAGGCCCTTCTGACCGGCCGCCAGGTTGCGCCGGTAGAAGGCGTTGGACTCCTCGGCGGTGGAGAAGCCCGCGTACTGGCGGATCGTCCAGGGCTGGTTGACGTACATCGTCGGGTACGGGCCGCGCAGATACGGGGCCACGCCCGGGTAGGTGCCCAGGAAGTCCAGGCCCTCCAGGTCCTGGCCGGTGTAGAGCGGCTTGACCGTGATGCCCTCCGGGGTCTCCCAGAGCAGGTCGTCGCCGTCGGCGGCCTTCTTCAGGGCAGTACGCCACTCGTCGGGGCCGCCGTCGGCGGTCGGCACCCCGAGTTCGATTCCGGAGAAGTCGGGGACGGTCATCACGACACTCCCATGCGGTCGAGGGTGGCGGTGAGGACGGTAATGGCGTCGCAGCCGGCGAAGACGTAGGCGTCGACACCGGAGTACTGCCCGGGGCGGCCGGCGAGGAACACGTGCTCGGCGCCCGCCGCCCGCAGTTCGGCGGCGACCGAGTCCGCCTGCTCCTCGTACAGCGCGTCGCTGGAGCACAGACAGACCTCGCGCGCCCCGCTGTCCGCGAAGGAGCCCTCGGTCACGGGCTCGATGCCGCCCGCCTGGAAGAGGTTGGCGGCGAAGGTGAGCCGGGCGGTGTGCGCGGCGGCCGGGCCCAGCGCGGCCAGATACACCCGGGGCCGGGAGCCGGTCGCCGCGAGGTGGGCGTCGGAGCGGGCGCGCAGCGCCTCGAACGCCTCGTCGCGCCGCACCCGCGGCAGCCCGCCGGACGGCGGCTCGGGCGCGGGCTCGCGCACCACCGGCTTCTCGGCCAGATGCGGGAACTCGCTGACCCCGGTGACGGGTTCGCGGCGCTTGGCGAGCTTCGCGCTGCGCACTGCCCAGGTCTCGGCCAGCCGCTCGCCGACCATGCCCGAACGCAGCGCCGCGGCGTGACCGCCGGACTTCTCGATGCTCTGGAAGAACTCCCAGCCCGCGTGGGCGAGTTCGTCGGTCAGCCGCTCCACGTACCAGGAGCCACCGGCCGGGTCGATCACCCGGGACAGGTGCGACTCCTCGATGAGGATCGTGGAGGTGTTGCGGGCGATCCGGCGCGCGAACGCGTCCGGCAGGCCCAGCGCGTGATCGAACGGCAGCACGGTCACCGCGTCGGCGCCGCCCACCCCGGCGGCCAGCGTGGCCACCGTCGCGCGCAGCATGTTCACCCACGGGTCGCGCGGCGTCATCATCACCGTGGAGGTGACGGCGTGCTGCACCTGCTGCCCCGGCGCCCCGCACACCTCGGCGACCCGCGCCCACAGCCGGCGGGCCGCGCGCAGCTTGGCCACGGTCAGGAACTGGTCGGCGGTCGCCGCGTACCGGAACTCCAGCTGGGCGCAGGCCTGGGCGACGCTCAGCCCGGCCCCGGTCAGCTCCCGCAGATACGCCACGCCGGTCGCCAGCGAGCAGCCCAGCTCCTGCGCGGCCGAACCGCCCGCCTCGTGGTACGGCAACGCGTCCACGGTCATCGCGCGCAGGCCCGGGTACGCGTCCGCGCACCGCCGGGCGAGCCCGGTCACTTGCGCCAGGTCGTACGACTGCCCGGTGCGGGCCTCGTGGCCCAGCGGATCGGCGCCCAGGTTGCCGCGCACCGCCTCCGGTGCCACGCCCCGCTCCTCGACGACGCGCAGCAACTCCCGCGCGGCAGGCTCCACTTCGGCGCCCGCTTCGAGGACCACCGGCGCCAGGTCGAGGTACACGCCGTCGAGCACCGTGGCGAGCGAGGAGACCGGGATGCCGAAGTCGCCGACGGCCAGCCACAGCGAGGTGACGCCGTTCTCCAGGTCGGTCAGGACGGCGCTGCCGTCGGCCGCCGCGTGTCGCTGGCGTACGTCCCAGCCGCCCGTGGTGTTGCCCTCGGGCCGGCCACCGCGTACGAACGGGGCGAAGCCGGGCAGGCCGGGGTCGGGCGCGGCGTCGCGCGCGGTGTACAGAGGGCGGGTGGTGAGCCCGTCCTCCAGCAGCGTGGACAGAGCGTCCTCCGCGGCGTCACCCGAGACTTCCTTGCCCGACTTGCGCAGGACGCCCTCGACGAGGCGCTGCCACTGCTCATGTGTCGCTTCCGGGAACTCGGCGGCCAGGGAGAGCCCGTCGTCAGGCAGGACCGTCATGCTCGGATGCTAGGTCAGATCGACAAAGGAGCAGCAGGGGGAGCGGCTGTGACCTTGCCCTCGCCGTCTCTGTGACCTCGGCCTCGCCAGGGCGTTCTTGAAGCCATGCAGGCCACCTGCTAGGGCGGTGCGCGCGCCGGTGAGGACCGACGTCAGGGGCTCGAACTTGCGTGCCATTGCGGGACGTTGGCTCCGGCGCGGGAAGCCTCAGACCCAGCCGAAACGGCGGTCCACCACTGCCGCGAACTCCTCCAGGGTGAGTACCTCGTCCCCGTTCTGGTCGGCGGCGTCGAACAGGGCGGAGGAGGCGTTCTCGTCCCCCACGGCCCAGACGGGCAGATCTCCCGAGGCGGCCAGAGACGGGCCCTTCGTCCGCAGGGCGATGATCACCTCTTCGCGGGTCAGGGTTCCGTTCGCGTCGAGGTCGAGCGCCTCGAACAGCTTGCGGGCCTTGTCGCTCATCGCGTCACCCTCGTTCCTGTCGTCGGCACGCGGGCCGGCCCTTCGATTTCCCACACGAAAGACGCTTCCGCTCCTGTCCAGGTTGCCTCGCCCGGGGAACTCACGGCCAGCCGCTTTTCGGTAGGTTTCCGGCCCTCGGCGCGCGCGTCGCCGCCGCTCAGCTCTCGGCCGGATCACGGCCCGCACGGTCGAGCAGTTCCTCCAGGAGCATGCGCTCGCCGGGGGTGTACGTGGCCGGCATGTCGTCGAGAATCGATCGGAGCGCCAGCACCCGCCGGCGCGCCTCACGCGCGCTGTCCGGAGCGCGGGGGACGTCGTCGTCCGTGTCCGCCGGCGTCGTGATGGCCGCGATGACGGCCTCGCGTGTCTGGGTCGACACACCCAGGTCTCGCTCCTCGGGCTCGAGTGCCAGAAGGGCGAAGGTGACACCCATGCCGGCCCCGTGGACCATCTGGGCCGCCCGCTCGACGGGGACCGTCAGGCGTCCCGCCCTGGCGACGCGCTCCAGGATCTCGCGCAGCAGGCGATGTGCTTCCTTGGCGGCGTCGGACTCACCGCCCGGCTGCGGTTGCCCGTACATGAGCAGGTAGTGCGCCGGGTTGCCGAGGCCGAAATCGAGGTGCATGTCCCAGCCCGCGCGCAGGTCGTCGACGGGGTCCGCGGATGGTGCCCGGGAACTCTTCTGCGCCAGGTACCGGGCGAAGCCGTCGGCGGCCGTTGCCGCCAGCAGGCCGTTCATGTCGCCGAAGAGACGGTAGATGGTCGGCGGCTGGACGCCCGCCGCGGTGCTGACCGCGCGCGTGGTCACGGCGTCCCTGCCTTCCGCGACCAACAGGTCCGCGGCGGCCGCGACGAGTCTCTTCTTGAGGTCCGCTCGGGACTCTGCTCGGTCTGCCACTCGATCTGCCACGAATCGATGGTAACGAATTTTCGATATCGATGGTTGCGTATCATTGGAATCGGTGTATCGTTATCGATGGAAACAATGAGGGAAGCAGTGATGGGCAGTGAGGGCGGCAGTCGAGTCATGAGGCCGCGGACATGAGGGAGCACACCATGAACACCACACCGGAGCAGCGCGTCGCGATCGTCACCGGCGGCTCGCGCGGGATCGGCCGTGCCGTCGCCGAGCGGCTGGCGGCGGACGGTCAGACCGTGGCGGTCGTCTACGCGGGCAACAAGACGGAGGCCGACAACACGGTCGCCGCCATCCGCGAGTCCGGTGGCCGTGCCGTGGCCCATCAGGCCGACGTCGCCGACGAACAGGCGGTGGCCGCGGTGTTCGACGCCGTGATCGCCGAGTTCGGCGGAGTGGACGTCGTCGTCAACTCCGCGGGCATGATGGCGCTGGCTCCGCTGGCCTCCTTCGACCTCGACGTCCTGGACCGCATGCACCGCACCAACATCCGCGGCACCTTCGTCGTCAACCAGCAGGCAGCCCGCCATGTCCGCCCCGGCGGCGCCATCGTCAACCTGTCCACGTCCGTCACCAAGCTCGCACTGCCGACCTACGCCGCCTACGCGGCCAGCAAGGGCGCTGTCGACGCCGTCAGCCTCATCCTGGCGAAGGAACTGCGCGGGCGGGACGTCACCGTCAACGCGGTGGCCCCCGGCCCTACCGCCACGGCACTGTTCCTCGACGGCAAGGACGAGGAGACCATCGACACCTTGGCCGGGATGAACCCCCTTGAGCGGCTCGGCACCCCCGAGGACATAGCCGAGGTCATCTCCCTCATCGCCGGCCGCGGCCGGTGGATCAACGGCCAGACGGTCTACGTCAACGGCGGCATGGTCGCCTGATCGGCCGACCGCCTTGGCGCCCTGCGCCGACACAGGACGCCAAGGAGGTTCAGCGCTGGGCCGGTCAGCCGAGCGAACAGGCGGAGCTGTTGAGCGTGTAGGCCGTCGGGTTGGGGTTCGTGCTTCCCTTGGCGGCCGTGAAGCCAAGGGTGACCGAGCCCGCCGGGGCGATCGTCGCCGTGTACGACGCGGAGGCGACGCTCACCTCGGCGCCGCTCTGCGTGGCGGTGCCGCCCCACAGGTTGCTGATGCGCTGGCTGCCGGGGAAGGTCCAGCGCAGGGTCCAGCCGTTGATCGCCGAGCTGCCGGTGTTGCGGATGACGACCTCGCCCTGGAAGCCGCCGGGCCACTCGTTCGTCACCCGGTAGGCGACACCGCATGTCGCCGGCGAGCCGCCGGAGGACGTGGTGACCGTCACCGTGCCGGAGCGCGGAGAACGGTTGCCGGCCGCGTCTCGCGCGTAGACGGCGAAGGTGTAGGCGGTCGCCGGGGCGAGGCCGGTGACGGTGGCGGAGGTGCCGGCCGTGGTGGTGGCCGTGGCCTCGGTCGTGCCGTTGACGCGGACCACGTCGTAGCCCGTGACACCGTTCGCGTCGGTGGCGGCGGTCCAGTTCAAGGCCACGGACGAGGACGTCACGGCGGAGGCGGTGGGCGTCCCCGGGGTGGTCGGGGGAGTGGTGTCACCGCCGCCGGAGTAGATCGCGGCCTCCTCGGAGGTGGCGGCGATGCCGTTCGCGCCGTTGAAGATGCGCTGGCCCCAGGAGCTGAGCCGCGTGGGGTCGAAGTCGATCGCCAGGTCGAGGATCGGGTCGGTGTTGCCACTCCAGGACCAGGCCAGGTAACCGAGCCGGAGCTGCTGGGCGACGGCCATCATGGTGTCCTCGTCCGGGTCGCCGTACTGGTCGGGCGGGCCTCCGAACTCGCCGATGAGAAGGGGAAGTTTGGCGTTGACGAAGGCGTTCAGATAGTCCGTGATCTCCTGCGCGGTGTCGTAGACGCTGTACATGTGGATCGAGAAGATCAGGTTGCCGGTGGGGTCGGCGTCGTAGACGGACTGGGCATTGGCGCGCATGACGCCTTGCCAGTCCTGGCCCCAGTTGGGCGCGTCCACCATGATCGTGTGGGCGAAGCCGGCGTCGCGCAGCTTCTTGACGGCCGCGATCGTGGGATCGGTCCAGCCGGCGGGATTGGTGTTGCCCCAGGGCTCGTTGCCGATGTTGAGGATGACGTAGTTCTCTTCGCCGGTGAGCACGCCCTTCAGGCCGATCCAGTAGTCGGCCGCGTGGTCGAGGGTCCCGGCCGCGGCCTCCTCGCCGTAGCCGGTGGTGTCGTGCACCTCCAGCACACAGATGAGCCGGTTGGCCTTGCACTGGGCGATGACGCTCGCCACGTCCTCGGCGCTGTTCTTGGTCCAGCGGTGACCGTCGGAGAGCACGACGCGGACGGAGTTGGCACCCAGCGCCTTGACGTCGGCCAGCGACTGCGTCTCGCCCGGGTACCAGGTGTGGGCGTGGTTGACGCCACGCATCACGAAGTCGTTGCCGGACGCCTCCAGCAGCCGGCCGTTCTGGATGTGGAGGCCGGTGGCCGCCGCCTGGGCAGGCGGGGCGAAGGAGAGCAGGGGGGCGAGCAGGCCCAGGAGGGCGGCCAGGACGGCGGCCACTCGTGGGGTGATGCTGGTGCGGGGTCTCATGGCGGCTCCGAAGGGTGAGATGGAGTGACGGTGCGTCAGGATGACGCGGTGCGCGCCGTGCACGTGACAGTCGCCGACGGAGTGCCGACCGTTGCCGGGGCACTGGCGATGAAGCCGAAGCTCGCGCTCGCGCCGGGCGCCAACGTGCCGTTCCACGAGGCGTTGGTGACGGTCGCGGTGCCGTCGGCGGCCGTGCCGAGGGTGCCGTGCCAGACCTGGGTGAGGCGGGCGCCGGCCGCCGGTACGACCGTCGCGGTCCAGGCCGTGAGGGCCGAGGCGGACGCGTTGGTCACCGTCACCTCGCCCTGGTAGCCGCCCTGCCAGGAGGAGACGGCGCGGAAGGCCCCGGTGCAGGCGGGCGGGTCGCCGGGATCGCCAGGGTCACCGGGGTCTCCTGGATCGTCGGCGCCCGCGTCGAGGAGCGCCGCCAGGGCTGGATACCAGCGGGCGGCGATCTTCTCGTCGCCGGTGGCGCTGGGGTGCACGCCGTCATAGGTGTCGGTGGCCGTGTCGAACCCCGTCCACTGGTCGACCACTGAGACGGGGGAGCGGCTGGTGGTCGTCGTCCGGGCCCACTCGGGGATCCGCGCGTTGAAGTCGACGACGCGTTGCGCGCAGCCCGTGCAACTGCTCGGGTTCATCGGAATGATCTGCGCGACCAGGATCCTCATGTCCGGGTTGGAGGCCCGCATCTGCGCCACCAGCCTGGTGTAGGCGGCGAGGATGCGGTCGGGGGCGATGGCGCTCCACACGTCGTTCGTGCCGAAGTGCATGACAACGATGTCCGGCAGGGTGGCAGCCAGCCGGCCCGGCAGCAGGTTCTGGTCGGCCACGTTGGTGACCAACTCGCCGCCGTGGCCCTCGTTGTCGCCGTCGTGCGGCTGTCCGCAGCCCTGCGGGCCGAGGGTGCCGACGAAGTCGATGTCCGTGTATCCGGCGCTCTGCAACTGGTTCCACAACCGCGCCCGCCAGCAGCCGGGCGAGCCGGTGATGGAGTCGCCCAGCGGCATGATGCGCACGGGCTCCGCCGCCCGGGCGGCCGCGGCCGGGGGTGCGAGGGTCACGCCGAGGGGCAGGAGCAGGGCGGCCAACAGGCCGAAGAGCGGCAGGAGTTGTAAGCGTGATCGGCGGGTGTCGCGCATGCTGTTCCCTTCCCTGGATGAGGTGGGAGCGCTCCCACCTGACATGAAGCCATTGTTGTCATTGACGCGTCAAGGGGTGGGAAGTACGGCTGCGATGCTGTTCGTTCAGAGCCCCGACCGAGGAGCCACCCATGCCCGAGCCCTCCGTCCTTGCCGCGCTGGTGTCCGCTCTGCGAGGTGGATCGATCGAAGTCGTCGACCTCACCTCACCGCTGTCGTCGTCGACACCCGTGATCCAACTGCCGCCCGAGTTCGGGCAAACGGCCGTCTTCGAACTGGAGGAGATCAGCAGGTACGACGACCGGGGCCCCGCCTGGTACTGGAACAACTTCCGCAGCGGCGAGCACACCGGCACTCACTTCGACGCCCCGAACCACTGGGTCACGGGCAAGGACCTCGCCGACGTCGCCTCGGTCCCGGCCCACCGGCTCATCGCCCCCGCGGCCGTACTGGACTTCACCGAAGAGGTCGCCAAGAATCCCGACTTCCTGGTCGAGATCGATCACGTCAACGCGTGGGAAGCCGAGAACGGCCCCTTGCCCGAAGGCGGTTGGCTGTTGCTGCGCACGGGCTGGGACGCGCGCTCGCATACGCAGGAGGCGTTCCTCAACGCCGACGAGAACGGCCCGCACACCCCCGGCCTGTCGGTGGAGTGCGCCCGCTGGGTCGCCGAGGAGGCGCCGGTGATCGGCCTCGGCGTGGAGACGGTGGGTACGGATGCGGGGCGCGCCTTCTCGTTCGACCCCGCCTTTCCCTGCCACTCCTACCTCATGGGCGGCGACAAGTACGGCCTGACCCAGCTGCGGAATCTCGCCTCGCTGCCGCCGACGGGCTCCGTCGTGATCGCGGGACCGCTGCCCATCGTCACGGGATCCGGGGCTCCCGCACGGGTCCTCGCCCTGGTGGAGCGCTCATGAACGTCGCGGAAGCGGTCGGCCGGGCGCTGTGCGCGGCCGGGGTCGACCAGGTCTTCGGGGTGGTCGGATCGGGCAACTTCCACGTGACGAACGCGATGGTCGCCGCGGGGGCGCGGTTCGTCGCCGCACGCCATGAGGGCGGCGCGGCGACGATGGCCGACGCGTACGCCCGGACCAGCGGCACCGTCGCGGTGGTGAGCGTGCATCAGGGGCCGGGACTGACGAACGCGATGACCGGAATCGCGGAGGCGGCCAAGAGCCGTACGCCGCTCGTCGTGCTCGCGGCCGAGGTGACCGAGCCAAGGTCCAACTTCCATGTCGACCAAGAGGCGTTGGCGCGCGCGGTGGGCGCGGCCACGGTTCGGGTCACGTCGGCGGAGGAAGCGGTCGAGCAGGCGTGCGCGGCGGTCGGGCTGGCGGTGCGGGAGCGGCGTACCGCCCTGCTCAACCTCCCCCTGCCGGTGCAGGGCCTGGAGGTGCCCGAAGGCGCTCTGGCGCGGGCGGCGCCACCGCCGCAACGGGTCCCGGTGAAGCCGCACGCGGCCGACGTGACGGCCTTGGCCGAACTGCTCGACCGGTCCCGACGGCCGGTCTTCGTGGCCGGCCGGGGCGCGCGGGGACCCGGCAGCCGGGAGGCCCTGGAGAAGCTCGCCGAGCACTACGGCGCACTGCCGGCGACCTCGGCCGTCGCCCGCGGGCTCTTCCACGGCAACCCCTGGTCGCTGGACGTCTCCGGCGGTTTCGCCTCACCCTTGGCCGCCGAGCTGATCCGAGGCGCGGACCTGCTCGTCGGCTGGGGCTGCGCCCTCAACATGTGGACGATGCGGCACGGCCATCTGATCGGCGCCGACGCGACCGTCGTACAGGTCGACGACGAGCCGTCCGCACTCGGCGCGCACCGGCCGGTGCACCTCGGCATCACCGGCGACGTCCGACTCACCGCGCACGCGGTGATCGAGGCGGGCGTCGGCGGACAGCGGGAGGGCTACCGGACCCCGGAGGTCGGTGCGGCCCTCGCGGCACGTCTGCGCCGGCGTGACATGCCGCACGAGGACACGAGCACACGTGAGCGGATCGACCCGCGCACGCTGAGCGTCGCGCTCGACGACATCCTGCCCGCGGAGCGGGTGGTCGGTGTGGACTCCGGCAACTTCATGGGCTACCCGAGCGCGTACCTGTCGGTGCCGGACGAGAAGGGTTTCTGCTTCACACAGGCCTTCCAGTCGATAGGCCTGGGGCTGGCGACCACGATCGGAGCGGCGCTGGCACAGCCGGACCGGCTGCCCGTGGCCGCGCTCGGGGACGGCGGCGCGTTGATGAGTGCCGTGGAGCTGGACACCGTCCGCCGGCTCGGGCTGCCCATGGTGGTCGTCGTGTACGACGACGAGGCCTACGGCGCCGAGGTGCACCACTTCGGTCCCCACGGGCACCCGCTCGACACCGTCCGGTTCCCGCCGACGGACATCGCCGCCATCGGGCGGGGCTACGGCTTCGAGGCGGTGACCGTCCGGACACGGGCCGACCTGAAGGCCGTGGCCGACTGGGTCGCCGGCCCGCGATCCGCGCCGCTGCTCGTCGACGCCAAGGTGGTCGCCGAGCGCGGGTCCTGGTGGCTGGAAGAGGCGTTCCGCGGCCACTGAGCGCGCAAAGCGCCGACCCGCCTGTCGGCACCGCATTGCCGGCAGACGGGTCGGTGACGGCTGGGCGGGATCAGACCGCCGGAGCCGGGTAAGTGGGGTACTCCACCCCGGAGACGTGCTGGACGACACGGATGACCTGGCAGGAGTAGCCGAACTCGTTGTCGTACCAGAGGTAGAGGATCGCGTTGTCACCCTCGACCTTCAGGGCTCCGGCGTCCACGATCGAGGCGTGCCGCGAACCGATGAAGTCGCTGGAGACCGCGTCGGGCGCCGTGATGAAGTCGATCTGGCGCCGCAGCGGCGAGGTCAGCGACACGTCGCGCAGGTAGTCGAGGACCTCCTGGCGGTCGGTCTCCCGCGCGAGCTGGAGGTTGAGGATCGCGATCGAGACGTCCGGCACCGGGACGCGGATCGAGCTGCCGGTGATCCTCGCCTTGAGGTCGGGCAGCGCCTTGGCGACGGCCGAGGCGGCGCCGGTCTCGGTGATGACCATGTTGAGCGGCGCACTGCGGCCGCGGCGCTCGGACTTGTGGTAGTTGTCCAGCAGGTTCTGGTCGTTGGTGAACGAGTGGACGGTCTCCACGTGGCCGCGCAGCACGCCGTACTCGTCGTCCATCGCCTTCAGCGGCGGGACTATGGCGTTGGTGGTGCAGGAGGCGCAGGACAGGATCTGCTCGTCCGGCTTGACGGTGTCGTGGTTGACGCCGTGGACGATGTTCGGGACGTCGCCCTTGCCCGGCGCCGTCAGGACGACCTTGTCGATGCCGGGGCGCAGGTGGTTGGACAGGCCCTCGCGGTCGCGCCACTTGCCGGTGTTGTCGATGAGGATGGCGTTCTTGATGCCGTACGCCGTGTAGTCGACCTCGCTGGGGTCGTTGGCGTAGATCACCTTGATCGCGTTGCCGTTGGCGAAGATCGTGCTGCTCGCCTCGTCGACGGTGATCGTGCCCTGGAACTGGCCGTGGATGGAGTCACGGCGCAGCAGCGAGGCGCGCTTGACGATGTCCTGCTCGCCGCCGCGCACGACGATGGCGCGCAGCCGCAGGCCGTTGCCCGAGCCGGACTTCTCGATGAGCAGGCGGGCGACCAGGCGGCCGATGCGGCCGAAGCCGTAGAGGACGACGTCGCGTCCCTCGCCGCGTTCGATCTTGTTGGCACCGGTGGCACCGGCGACGGCCTCGGCGGTGAACGCCGCCACGGACAGACCGCGGTCGTCGGCCTTGTACGTCGCGGCCAGCATGCCGATGTCGATCTGGGACGGACCGAGGTCGAGCGTGGTCAGAGCCTGGAGGAAGGGCAGCGTCTCGGTGACCGAGAGCTCCTCACCGGCGATCTGCCGGGCGAACCGGTGCGTCTTCAGGATGCTGACCACCGACTTGTTCACCAAGGAGCGGCTGTGCAGCAGGACGGTGACGTCCCGCTCACGGTGCAGCTTCCCGATGATCGGGATCATCGACTCCGCGATCTCCTCGCGGTTCTTCCAGTTGGTGAACGAGTCGTCGTTGACAGTCACGGGCCTATCTTTCGAGCTAGGTGGCGCTCATATGCTAACCATGCGGTGCGACGGGCCTTCACAGGGGGGGCACACGTGGGGCGAGATGATCGATATTGAGGCTGTTTGTATGGGATGCGGATCCGGGGAGTGACGGGTGGAGCTGGAGCTGCGGCATCTGCGGGTGCTGTGCGCGATCGCCGACGCGGGGAGCGTGGGCCGGGCCGCGGCCGACCTCGGGTACTCGCAGCCCGCCGTGAGCACCCAACTCCGGCGCATCGAAGGGCACTTCGGTGAGCCGCTGTTCGAGCGCGGCCCGACGGGCGTGCGGCCGACTCCGTACGGCGTCGAGGTGGTCGCCCAAGCCCGTGACGTCCTGGCCCGCGCCGCCGCGATCGGGCGCCGTCCCGGCCCCGGGGCGCCGGCCCGTCGGACCCTGCGCGTGGCGGCGACGAACTCCCCGATGCTGGCGGGCATGGTGTCCGGGGTCCGCGCCCGGCTTCCGGAGGTCTCGCTCGCGGTGAGCAGTGTGTACGCCTCCTCGCGCATCGTCGAGCTTCTGGAGGAGAGTGCGGCGGACGTGGCCATCGCCGCGGACTACCCGGGAAAGGAGCTGGAGCACTCGGACGCGGTGGCCCACCGCGGGATCGTCACCGAGCCGAACTTCGTGGCCCTGCCCTCCCGGCATCCGCTCGCCCGGCGCCCTCAGATCGCCCTCGCCGATCTGGCCGAGGAGGCCTGGTTCCTGACGCCGGACGACGGGGCCGGCTGGCCCGGCGTCTTCCACACGGCCTGCGCGGCGGCCGGCTTCACGCCGAAGGCGGTGCACGAATTCCTGGGCGACCGGCTGCAGTTGCAGGGGATGATCGGTGACGGGCTCGGTGTGGCCGTGGTCCAGGCGACGACACGGCCGATCCCGCAGGTCGTCGTAAAGCCGCTGATCGGTACGCCGTTGTGGTGCCGCTATGTGCTGGCCTGGCGGCGTGACGCCGTCACCGAGCCGGCGGTCGACGCCCTGTTGCAGTCCGCCACCAGCGCCTACCGCGAACTCGTCGCACGCTCCCCCCACTTGCGCACATGGGCGGCGCGCACATGGAGCGTGACCAAGGCGTAGCCGACGCCGGAGGTTATGGCTCGACGGTGCCATGTGCTATGTCACACGCCATTGTTGGGGCAGGCCCGCGCTGGGACAGTGCCTCACACGCCTCAGCCTCCGTATCGAGGCGCATCACATTCCTGGAGGAACCCAGATGCGCTACCGCTTCGTGCTGCCCAGACGCATGGCCGGCGCCCTCGTCGTCTGCGCCACGCTCTCCGGTCTGCTGTCGACGCCCGCGCTCGCGGCACCGCCGGCCGACACCGGCCCCACCGCCGCCGTGACCTCGCCCCGGAAGGCGACGCAACCCCCACCGCCGACCGGCGCGCGGGCCGACACGGCCGTCCGTCCCGCCGTACACAGGAAGCCACTCACCCCGGACCGACTCCCGCCCCTGGCACCGACGTCCGCACCGACCCCTCCGCGTACGGACGCCGCTGCGAAGGCGGCCTCGTGCAGCCCGGACGACTTCGGCCGCAGGACCGGCGCCGAACTCGTCGCCTTCGTCAAGGCCTCGACCACGGACTGCGTCAACAGCCTCTTCGCGGTGACCGGTTCGGACGCCCGCGACATCTTCCGTGAGCCCCAGATGGTCACCGTCGCGCAGGCGTTCACGCGTACGGCGCGGACCTATCGCGGCGACAACTCGGCCCGCGTGTGGCAGCTCGTCCTGTTCCTGCGTGCCGGCTACTACGTGCAGTTCAACCACCCGGACGACGTCGGCCCGTACGGCACATCCCTGGCCCGCAACACCACCAGCGGCCTGGACACCTTCTTCGCGCGCCCCCACTCCAGGGACGTCACCGCGGCCAACGGCGACGTCCTGGGCGAGGTCGTCATCCTCACCGACAGCGCCGACCAGCAGGCCCGCTATCTGAAGACCTACCGGCGCATGCTGAACGCATACGACAGCTCCTACGACGCCATCCGCAGCATGCTGGCCGCCGTCAACGCCGTCTACACCCCGCTCTGGCGCGGCAATTGGAACCCGGACTACGTGAGCGCCGTCGCCGCCGACCCGTCCATTGTCCGGACCCTCCGCAGGTTCGCGCTCGACCACCTCGACCTGCTCGACACCGACCGGGCGTACCTGGCGTCCAACGCCGGGATGAACCTGGCTCGTTACGTCGAACACCCGGTGCTGCGACCCACGGTGCGCCCCCTGGCCAGGGAACTGCTGGGCGCCTCGCGGATCACCGGCCCCACAGCCGGACTGTGGGTGGCGGTAGCCACCCAGGCCGAGTACTACGACGGCCCCAACTGCTCCTACTACGGCGTCTGTGACCTCGCCGGCCAACTGACGAGAGCGGCCCTGCCGATCGCCCACTCCTGCGACGCCACGCACACCATCCGGGCCCAGGCACTCACGTCGGCCGATCTCGCCGCGGCCTGCGCCAGTGTGCTGGGGCAGGACCGGTACTTCCACGCTCTCGTGCGGGAC
The DNA here is from genome assembly GCF_052068475.1 of Streptomyces sp. SD31. Taxonomy (NCBI): domain Bacteria; kingdom Bacillati; phylum Actinomycetota; class Actinomycetes; order Kitasatosporales; family Streptomycetaceae; genus Streptomyces; species Streptomyces sp. SD31. Next base: position 210,579 of record NZ_JBQHCX010000019.1, read on the forward strand.
GACGGCCCCATACCCGGGCAGTACCTTTCGACCCTCGACCTCGTCGTCTTCGCCAGCAGCGCCGACTACCGGACCTACGCCGGGGCGATCTTCGGGATCAGTACGGACAACGGCGGCATGACCCTGATCGGAGACCCGGCCGACCCTGCCAACGAACCCTTCGCCGTCATGTACCAGAAGAGCCGGGACGACGGGCACGCGGCCAGGATCTGGAACCTCAACCACGAGTACACGCACTACCTGGACGCCCGGTACAACATGAAGGGCGACTTCGCCGAGCAGACGTCGGTGCCGGACGTGTGGTGGATCGAGGGCCTGGCCGAGTACGTCTCCTACGGCTACCGCGGGATCACCGACGAGCAGGCGGTCGCGGAGGCGGGCAAGCACACGTACCGGCTGAGCACGCTGTTCCAGAACACCTACGCCAACAGCGACGTGACCCGCACCTACCCGTGGGGCTACCTCGCGGTCCGCTACATGTTCGAGCGTCACCCGGGCGACATCCACCGCATGCTGGCCCGCTTCCGGGTGGGGGACTACGCCGGCGGTCACGCCGTCTACGCCACCGACATCGGCACCCGCTACGACGCCGACTTCGACCAGTGGCTGACGGAGTGCGCCGCCGGCGCCTGCAACACCCCCGCAGCCGTCAGCCGAGATCGGTCCGAGGTATCTGCACGCTGATCAGCTCCCCGGAGCGCGGGTCGACGGCCAGGCCCCGCCCGGGGCGGCAGTTGCGCAGCTGAGCGCGGGTCAGCCGGACGCCCAGGACGTCACCCTCCATCAGGCTCTGGGGGTCCAGCAACACACCCTTGCGCTGCCGTTTGAGGGCGCTCAGCCAGCCCCTCGCACCCGCCATGGTGTCGCCCGTGGCCGCGGCGGCCACGCCGATGCCACGCTCCCTGCCGGACCCGACCAGCGCCCGAAGGCCCTGGTCGATGTCCGGCAGGGTCAGCAGGTCGGCGTCATCGACGAGGACCACGCGCGGCCCATTGCCGCCCGCGTCGCGGCGGGCCTGATGACATCGGGCTCGCGATCACGCTCAGCTCCGGGCTGCACTTCGCGGACGGGTACTTCCTGGAAGGCAGCTGATCGTGGTGATGCCGCCGACCACCGGACACCCCCGGCGGCGCGGGCGCCATGCCGACGACGTTCCCCCTCAACCACGGCGAACCGTTCGGCTTCGAGCCGCTGCCCACCACCCCGCCGATCCCCGCGTCCCCCACCGACGGTCGCAGCCGCGCCTTCTAGGAGCCAGCGTGCCCGAACACACCTTCATCCTCACCGGAGAGCCCGTCACCGTGGACACCGAGGACGACGTACGGCTGCGGAGTATTTGAAGTGCCGCGTGGCCGAAGGAGTCACCCGTCGCGGAGGATCCCCAGCAGGTGGTCGCGGACCAGGGCGACATGCGGGTTGCCGGACGCGCCCGGCCGCTCGACGAGGAAGCTGGTGTTGATGGGCGGGTCGTCCGGGTCGTGCAGCAGGATCAGCGCGCCCGAGGCCAGCTCGGCCGCGCACAGGTAACGGGGGAGCACGCTGAACCCCGTACCGCCCGCGACGGCGGCCTTCACCGCGTTCAGGTCGGGCATGGTGACCGCCGGGTGGCGCACCAGGCGCTTGCCGAAGACATGACGCCAGTAGCGGCGCACGATAGGCACGTCCTCGGCGTACGCCACCAGCGGCACGCCGTGCAGCGCGGCGGGCCCGTCGGCCGCGATCCGCGCCGAGCCGATGCGCTCCGCCCAGGCGGGGGCCGTGACCAGCACGAACTCCTCGTCCAGCAGAGCCACCGAAGCCAGGGCGCGGCCGCGCGGCCGGTAGGTCGAGATCACCAGGTCGTAGCGGCCCGACCGCAGCTCCTCCAGGAGCGGGTCGGTCAGGCCGGGGGTGATGCGCAGCCGTACGCCCCTGTCGACCAGCGGCGCGAGGGCCGGCATGACGCGGTGGGTGAGCAGTTCGGCCGGACCGGCGAGATGCACCGGCTCCGGTTGGTGGACGTCGGGGGAGCCGCCCTGCCCGGTGACGCCGGCGAGGGCGTCCAGCGGCTCGACGACCCGGGCGGCGAGCTCGTCCGCGTAGGGCGCCGGACTGACGCCGCGCGCCAGACGCTGGAACAGCTCCCGGTCCAGCTGCCGCTCCAGCGAACGGATCTGCGTGGTGACCGTCGGCTGGGACAGACCCAGCAGACGGGCGGCGGCGGTGAAGGAGCCGGTGCGGTACACGGCCAGGAACGTGCGCAACAGGTTCAGGTCCACTTGCGCCGCACCGCCGGGCTGGACGCTCTCCCCCTCTCCATTGGAATCCTTATGTCTCATATGCATGAGCCTATTGGATTCCAATGGCAGGACACACGTACGGTCGAGGCAACGACCTACTGGACCCTCTCGAAAAGAGCACCCCATGTCGAAGATCCTCTTCGTGATGACCGGCGCCGACCACTGGACGCTGGCCGACGGCACCAAGCACCCCACCGGCTTCTGGGCCGAGGAGGCGGCAGCCCCGTACGAGGCGTTCAAGGCCGCCGGCCACGAGGTCGTCGTGGCCACGCCGGGCGGCGTCGTACCGCCCGTCGACCAGGGCAGCCTCGCGGCCGAGGCCAACGGCGGACAGGAGAACGCCGACCGGATCGCCGCCGTGCTCGCCGCGATGACGGAGCTGCGGTCGCCGATCCGGCTGGAGGACGTGAACCTCGACGACTACGCCGCCGTGTTCTACCCCGGCGGTCACGGCCCGATGGAGGACCTGGCGGTCGACGCCGACTCCGGCAGGCTGCTGACCCGCGCCCTGGAATCCGGCAAGCCGCTCGGCGTCGTCTGCCACGCCCCGGCCGCACTGCTCGCCGCCGAGGCCGACGGCGCCAACGCCTTCGCCGGCTACCGGGTGGCCGCGTTCACCAACGCCGAGGAGACCCAGGCCGGCCTCGCCGACCAGGCCAAGTGGCTGCTGCAGGACCGGCTCACCGAGGCCGGCGTGCAGGTCCAGGTGGGCGAGCCGTGGGTCCCGAACGTGGTCGTCGACCGCAACCTGGTCACCGGCCAGAACCCCGCCTCCTCCGCCCCGCTCGCCGCCGAACTGCTGAAGAAGCTGGGCTGAGCGCGGGCACCCACCGGCTCGGCCGCTGATCGGCGTCCGTCTTCCCCGGCGGGGGGAGCGGTGCGACGATTCCGGGATGATCACATCGCCGGACCAACGTGACGACCGCACTCCGGGCCGAAAGCTCCAGGTGGAGACCCACGGCCTCGACGTGATCGCGGACGCCGAACGCAAGGGCACGCCGCGGACCCTGTTCTGGCCCTGGTTCGGCGCCAACGTGTCCATCCTCAGCCTGAGTTACGGTGCCTTCGCGCTCGGCTTCGGGATCTCCTTCTGGCAGGCGCTGTTCGCCGGAGTCGTCGGCATCGTCTTCTCGTTCCTGCTGTGCGGGTTCGTCGCCGTCGCCGGAAAGCGCGGCTCCGCGCCGACGATGGTGCTCGGCCGCGCCGCGTACGGTGTGCGCGGCAACCGGCTGCCGTCGGTGATCTCCTGGGTCCTCACCGTCGGCTGGGAGACCGTGCTGTGTGCGCTGGCCACCATGGCCACCGCGACCGTGTTCGGCCGGCTCGGCTGGGGCGGCGGCACCGGGACCAAGGTGATCGCCCTCGTCCTGGTCGGGGCGTTGACCGTCGTCGTCGGCGTCATGGGCTTCGACCTGATCATGCGGCTGCAGACCGTGATCACCGTGGTCACGGGCGTGCTCACCGTCGTCTACGTCGCCCTCGTCGCCGACCACATCCACTGGTCCACCGTCAGCGCCCGGCCGGCGGGCTCCGCCCAGGAGTTCATCGGCGCGCTCGTCTTCATGATGACCGGCTTCGGCCTCGGCTGGGTCAACGCGGCTGCCGACTACTCCCGTTATCTGCCGCGCACCGCGTCGAGCCGGGGCGTGATCGGCTGGACCACTTTCGGCGCTTCGCTGGCCCCCCTCGTCCTGCTGGTCTTCGGCCTCCTGCTGGCCGGCTCCTCCGGCGGACTCAGCGCCGCCGTCGCCGCGGACCCCATCGGCGCGCTGACGACCATCCTGCCGACCTGGTTCCTGGTCCCGTTCGCCGTCGTCGCCGTCCTCGGCCTCGTCGGCGGCGCGGTCCTCGACATCTACTCGTCCGGCCTGGCCCTGCTCTCGGCGGGCCTGCGCGTGCCCCGCTATCTGGCCGCGCTGGTCGACGGCGTCCTGATGATCGTGGGCTCGATCTACATCGTGTTCGTCGCCGACGACTTCCTCGGTCCGTTCATGGGCTTCCTCACCACCCTCGGCGTCCCCATCGCCGCCTGGTGCGGCATCATGCTCGCCGACCTGACCCTGCGCCGCCGCGACTACGACGAGCCCGACCTCTACCGCCCGACCGGCCGCTACGGCGCCGTACCGCTGACCCCCCTGCTCCTGACGCTCACGGCGACCGGCCTCGGCTGGGGCCTGGTCACCAACTCGACGGCGAACTGGCTGGACTGGCAGGGCTATCTGCTCGGCCCGCTGGGCCTCGGCGGCAGGTCCGGCGCCTGGGCGTACGCCAACCTCGGCGTCCTGGCGGCCCTCGCGCTCGGCTTCCTCGGCACGCTGGTGCTGCGACGCGGACACGTCCGCGACCAGGAGGCGCGGACACCGAGCCCGGCGTCGGACGAGGAGGCGACCGTATGACCACCGGATGGCTCGCCGTCATCGACATGCAGCGCGTCTTCGCCGACGCCGACAGCCCCTGGGCCTCCCCGCGCTTCGCAGAAGCGGCGGCAGGCGTACGGCGCCTGCTGCCGGCCTTCGGGGACCGGGTCACGTTCACCCGTTTCGTGGCACCCGGCGAACCGGAAGGGGCCTGGCGGGCGTACTACGAGCAGCACCCCTTCGCCCTGCAACCTCCGGACGCCCGACTGTGGCAGCTGACGGACGAGTTCGTGGAGCAGGCACAGCACGTGCTGGACGCCACCACCTTCGGCAAATGGACCCCGGAGCTGGCCCGCCGCGCCGCCCCGGCGGGCCGCCTGGTCCTGGCCGGTGTCAGTACCGACTGCTGCGTCCTGTCGACGGCGCTGGCGGCCGCCGACGCGGGCGTCGAGGTGCTGGTCGTCGCCGACGCCTGCGCGGGCGCGGACGACGACTCGCACGCCAAGGCGTTGCAGGTGCTGGACCTGTACCGGCCGTTGATCCGGGTGACCACGGTCGCCGAGCTGCTGGAGGGGACGCCATGAGCCACCGGCGTCGCCTGGCCCTCCTCGGCGGAGGTTTCTCCACCGACGAGGACGGCCTGTTGGACGACTGGGTGCTGGGACATGCGCGGACGCCTCGCCCCAAGGTCTGCTTCCTGCCCACGGCCAGCGGTGACGCGCCCGCGTACATCGACAGGTTCCTCGCCGCTTTCCGCGACCGGCCGGACTGCGAGCCCTCCGTCCTGCGGCTGTTCGAGAGGGAGCTCGACGACGACGCGCTGCGTGGGTTCTTGCTCGCTCAGGACGTCGTCCATGTGGGCGGCGGCAACACCGCGAACCTCCTCGCCGTGTGGCGCGCGCACGGCGTGGACCGCCTGCTGCGCGAGGCCTACGACCAGGGAACCCTGCTCTGCGGTATCAGTGCGGGCGCCAACTGCTGGGCCGAGAGCTCGCTCACCGACTCCTTCGGCCCGCTCACGGTCCTGCCGGACGGCCTGGGCCTGCTGCCGGGTTCGGTGTGCCCGCACTACGACAGCGAACCCGGGCGCCGCCCCTTCTACCGGTCGGCCGTGGCGACGGGCGCCCTGCCCGCAGGATGGGCCCTTGATGACGGCACCGGCGCCCTCTTCACGGACGGTCGGCTCACGGAGGCAGTCTCCCGGGCTCCGGGCACGTCCGTGTACCGGGTGACGGGCGGGGGCGGTGAAGCCGACGAGCGAGCGCTTGCGTGCCGGGTCCTCACGGCTCGGCAATCACGGCTCAGAGGTCTCGGATTCGAGTGACTTCCGGGTCGCCGTGCCGTAGACGCCGGACTCGTCGCCGAAGATGACGCGGGTGAGCTGGTAGGCGCGCACGGCGCTCTCGACCTCGCGGTCGTAGTCGCCGTCGATGTCTCCGCCGTAGTGGCCGGTCCGGCGCAGGCGGAGCTGGAGTTCGGTGACCTCCGCTCCCTGGTCGCCGAGCCGGAGGACCGGGGGCTGCCCTTTCGCGTCACTCGGTTCGGGGGCGGCGCCGGTGGTGGCGCCCGCGCTGGAGGGGGCCGCGGTCGGGACGGGGGAGGAGCCGGTCGCCGGGGCGGAGGCGTTGCTCGGGGTCGCGCTCGGCGATGAGCTAGGGCGCCGGGACGGCGATGCGGAGGCCGTGCCGGCGGACGGCCCCTCGGGGGAGGTGCCGTGCTCGGCGGAGCCGTCCGGGACGGGCGCCCGTACGTCGTCGGACACGGATCTGTCCCGCGAAGGACTGTCGTACAGGAACAGTCCGCCCAGGAAGGCGCCTGTCAGCAGGACGGCCAGGGTGGCGCCCGCCCCGGTGATGAGGAGCGTGCGACGCCTGCTCCGGGGGCCTTCCTGGGCGCCGGCCGGATCGGGGAGTGGCGCTCCGCCGGGCGCCGCCGCTGTCCCGGCGGGGGACGTGGGGATGCCGTCCCTGTCCGCCAAGTCCCTTGGCTCCTGCGGGAGTTCGGCCCCGACGGGCCCTGCTGCCCCGGTGTCGTCGCCGAGCTCGACGAACGGTCGTATCCGTACCGGATCGAAGTCCTCCGCGGCCGCCGCCTCCGCCGTGCGCGCGTTGCGACGGGCCTCGGAGGCACGCCGGGCGCAGGAGCAGGCCGGAGTTCCGTCCGATGCCCGGGGCGCACCGCACAACGGGCAGACGGGGCCGTTCGGTTCACTCACGCAAGGGTCCCTCTCCGTGCAGGATCCAGAGTTTAGGCATATGTTCCGCACATAATCTCCATGGCCCCGGAGTTGGGTGGAACCGAGGTCTCCGGACCGTCCGGAACAAGCCGCGGGAGCCCGGCGCTCACGCCGACCGGCGCGGTGGCGTGTCCGCGGTCGGCCGGTCGAGATGGGCCGTGAACCAGTCGCGGGCCAGTTCGGCGACGGTGGTGAGGGTGCCGGGTTCCTCGAAGAGGTGCGTGGCGCCCGGGACCACGGCGATCCGGTGCTCGCAGTGCATCCGGTCGGCGGCAAGGCGGTTGAGGCTGAGCACCTGGGTGTCGCGGCTGCCGACGATGAGCAGGGTCGGTGCCCGAAGCCGGGCCAACGCCGCCGGAGTCGCCAGGTCGGGGCGGCCGCCGCGGGAGACGACCGAGCGGATCTCGGAGCCGGACAGCGCCGCCGCCTCCAGCGCGGCGGCGGCTCCGGTGCTGGCCCCGAAGTAGGCGACGGGCAGGCCGGATTCACGGCGCAGCCACACGGACGCGGCGTGCAGGCGCCGGGCGAGCAGGAGGATGTCGAAGACGTTGTGCCGGTCGTGCGCCTCGTCGTCGGTGAGCAGGTCGAGCAGCAGGGTGGCCAGGCCCGCCCGGTTGAGGGCGGTGGCGACGTACCGGTTGCGCGGGCTGTGCCGCCCACTGCCACTGCCGTGCGCGAACGCCACGGCGGCCGGCGCCCCCTCCGGCACGACCAGACGGGCACCCAGCTGCGCTCCGGCGGCCGGGATCAGCACCTCACGATTCCAGGGGGCGGCCGCGGCGGCGGAGCGGGGCACGGACCGGGCGGCCTCGGCGAGCAGAGACGTGACCTCGGTGTCCGAGACCTGGTCGAAGTCCCGGTACCAGGCACCCACCGAGCCGAGCACCCGGTGCGTCTGCGGGCAGACGACGTCGTCGGCCACCTCCCGCAGCCGGGCGACGCTGTGGTCGGGACCGACCGGCACCGCGAGCACGACCCGGGCCGCGCCCTGACCTCGTACGACCCGACAGGCCGCCTCGGCCGTGGCCCCGGTGGCGAGCCCGTCGTCCACCACGACGGCCGTACGGCCGTCGACCGGCAGCGCATCCCGCCCCTGGCGGTAACTCCGCACACGCCGCTCCAGCTCGGCCCGCTCGGCCGCCTCGACGGCCTCCTGCGCGGCGGCATCCAGCCCGGCCTCGCCGATCACATCCCGGTTGAGGACACGGACCCCGTGCTCACCGATCGCCCCGAAACCCCACTCCGGCTGCCCGGGCACGCCCAGCTTGCGCACCACCAGCACATCCAGCGGGGCGCCCAGCCGCCGGGCCACCTCGGCCGCCACGGGCACCCCGCCCCGCGGCAGCCCCAGCACCACCACATCCTGGCCGCGCAGCTCCTGAAGCCCCTCGGCCAGCAGCCGGCCGGCCGCCCTGCGGTCGTCGTATCGCATCGCCGCCTCCCGCGCCCACGAGGGCGGGAGCCTGTCCCTACCTCTTCAGGCTACGACTGTTCGCCCGGGTCCCGGCACTTGGCGATATCCGGTCGGTACCGGCACGGCGGTTGCCGTGTTCAATCACTCGTATCGCGTCACGCATCACGGCACGAACGGACGGCCCCACACGTCAGGAGGCATCGTGATCGCCGCTCCCGAGCCCGGTCTGACCGAACGCGACCTCGTCGAACGCGCCGTGAACCTGCGGCCCGTGCTGCTCGAACGCCAGCCGGAGACCGAACGGCTGACGCACTACCCCAAGGACACCCACGACGACTTCCTGCGGGCCGGCTTCTACCGGATCCTCCAGCCGCGCCGGTACGGCGGCTACGAGTTCGGACTCCCGACCTTCTACCGCGTGGTCACCGAGATCGCCCGCGGCTGCCCCTCCACCGGCTGGGCCCTGTCCCTCACCGCCGCCCATGTCCTCCAGGTCGCCTCAGTCTTCGAGGAGAGGGCCCAGGACGAGATCTTCGGCGCCGACGGCGACTTCCGGGCCGCGTCCACCGTCGCGCCCATCGGTGTCGCCGAGCCCGACGGCGACGGCCATGTCGTCCTCGACGGCACCTGGCCGTACTCCTCGGGCGCCCCCTACTCCACCCACTACGTCGGCCAGACCCTGCGCGCCCCCGACCGCCCCGGCGCCCCGCCCGGACCGCCGGTGCTGTTCGTCGCCCCGCGTTCGGTGTGGACGGTGCTCGACGACTGGCACGGTGTCCTGGGCCTGCGCGGCAGCGGCTCCAACAGTATCCACATGGAACAGGCCCGCATCCCCGCGTACCTCACCTGCGAGGCGAGCCTGCTCGACCTGCCCGTCGAGGGCGGCAGCGTCGGCTCCGAGCTGCACGGCAACCCCATGTACGCCGGGCGGGCGCCCAGCTTCTTCCACGGCGAACTGGCCGCCATCATGATCGGCACCGCGTACGCCGCCGCCGACGAGTACGCCTGTGCCGTCGCCGACCGCCCCCTCGTCCTCGAACCCGAGCGCACCCGGGCCGAGCTCCACGACTATCAGCGGCACCTCGGAGAAGCGCTCGGCGTGATCCACACGGCCGAGGCGGCACTGCAGCGCACCGCCGAGGCATGGATGGAGACCTGCCAACGCAACGCCACCGGCGACGCCCCCTTCACCACTGCCGAGGACAACCGCCTCGCGCTCATGTTCCTGAACGCCGGCCGCATGACCTGGGACGTCCTGCAGGGCACCCTCTTCCGCACGGCCGGTTCCCGGTACGCGCGCGACGGAGAGCGGATGCAGCGCTACTTCCGGGACGCGGCCACGTACTGGACCCACGTCGGCCCCAGCATGGCCGAGCCGCTCGCCCGCCGGGTCGGCTGCGATCGCCTGGGGCTCACGTCCGACCACATTCCGTTGATCCCCTGAGAGGAGATCTCCCTGGGCGACAGGTGTCCTGACCCCCCGGCCGATTCCCTGGTCAGCCATAGGAATGCTCCGGTCCGGATCGGGTACGCGAGCAGGACCGCCCGACCGCCGCTACCAGGGGATCTGCCATGGAAACACCCGCGAACGACAACACCGCCACACCGGCCCGGCGGGCGCTGGACGCGCTGGCCGACAACACCGAGGACAGGGCGGCGATGGACACGCTCGCGAGCAGCGACGTCCTCGTCCCCGTCCCGGACGACGCCGAGCAGGACGCCACCGACCCCAGCGCCGTGGCGCTGCCGGTCATCGAGAGGGCGGGCGGCGAACCGGTCGTCCCCGTGTTCACCTCCGAGCCCGCGATGGCCGAGCTGCTGCCCTTCGTCTCCCGCTACCGCCTGGTACCGCTGGGCGCACTCGCCTCGCAGTGGCCGGCCGACGACCTGGCCCTGACGATAGACGCCGGCTCCCCACACCCTCTGACGCTGACGTCGGAGGGCGTACGGACCCTGCTGGCGCGGCCGTAGCGCCGGACGACGACGCCAAGGGGATGAGCGGCACAGAAGCCGCTCATCCCCTTCGTCATGGCGCAGGGAAGATCCCGTTCGTCATGGCGCAGGGAAGATCCCGCCGCCCGGCGTCAGTCGCCCAGCATCCGGGCCAGTACGTCACGCTGCACCGGCAGGACCTGGGCGTGCAGGTCGCGGCCCTTGCTGGTCAGCGCGACGAACACGCCGCGCCGGTCCTCCGCGCAGACGGAACGTTCGACGAGGCCGTCCTTCTCCAGTCGGCCGATGAGCCGGGACAGCGCGCTCTGGCTGAGATGGACCCGCCCGACGAGGTTCTGCACCCGGCACTGGTCGCCCTCCTCGGGCGTCGCCGACGCGAGCATGTCGAGCACCTCGAAGTCGCTCGCGCCCAGGCCGTGCGGGTGCAGCGCGCGGTCGATCTCGCACATGGTGCGCGCATGCACCGACAGGATGTCCCGCCACCGTTCCTCGAGCCCTGCGTCGGCCGTCTTCGCTGCCATACCGGCACGGTAGCACCGAACCAGCCATTCGTTGACTGTGCAATTAGTGCACGCGCAAGGGGGGGCGGTCTCGGCCGAGGGCGGGCTCTCAGCCGGTCGGGTCCTGGAGCAGCCCGACGAGATTGCCGTCCGCGTCCTTCACGGAGGCGATCAGCCTGCCGCCGCCGACGTCGTGGACGTCCTGGAGCGTCTCGGCGCCCGCTTCCAGCAGGGCCGCGAGGGTCGTCCGGATGTCGTCGACGTGCCAGTAGGGGACCGGGCCGGTCATGCCCTTCGCGTGCCCGTTGGGGTCGAGGCCGACGTCCTGTCCGGCGTCCTTGAAACCGACGTAGTAGGGCTCGTCCGCATAGGGTTCCGTGCCCAGCAGGGCCTTGAACAGGGCCTTCGTCCCGGCGAGGTCCTTGACGGGGTAGATGATCGTGTTGACTCCGGCGGTCATGGCGTCCTCCTGACGTGACGTGTGCGCCGACGGTTTTCGGCGGTGGTTTCACGCTAGGGCGGGGGAGTGGTGGGCGGCTTCTCGATTCCTGACCGGTCGCACGGCGAGGGGCGCCCACGGCCGGATCGCCGTGTGGCGCGCCCTCGCGGCCCGCTCATGTCGTTACGTCGACTCCCGTTTCACCAGCTCCGTCGGCAGGATCACCGCCGCCGGGTCCTCACCGCCGATCTGCGCGAGCAGCAACCGCACCATCTCGGCGCTGATGCGGTCGTAGGGCTGGCGCACCGTGGTGAGGGTGGGGGTGGCCTCTGTCGCCGCGACGGAGTCGTCGAAGCCGCCCACGGACACGTCCTCGGGCACCCGGCGGCCCGCCCGGTTCAGCGCCGTCAGGGCGCCCTGCGCCATCAGGTCGGAGGCCACGAACAAGGCGTCCATGTCCGGGGCCTGCGCGAGCAGCCGCTCGGTGCCCGCCTCGCCACTGGCCCGGCTGTAGTCGCCGGAGACGATGAGCCGCTCGTCGACCTCGACGCCCGCCTCGGTGAGCACCTCCTTGTAGCCGGCGAGGCGGTCGACACCGCCCGGGGTGTCCAGCGGACCGCTCACCACGCCGATCCGGCGGCGGCCCAGCGACAGCAGGTGGCGCACCATGTCACGGGCGCCGTCCCGGTCGTCCGCCGCCACGTAACTCACCTTGGAGCCGAGCCCCATGGGCTTGCCGCACTGGACGAGGGGCACCCCCGCCGCGCGCAGTTCGTCGGCCACCGGGTCCCCGGAGTGGCTGGACACCAGCAGCACCCCGTCGACATGACCCGCTGTGATGTACCGCGTGATGCGCCGCCGTTCGTCCGGCGTGCCCGCCAGCATCAGCAGCAGCGGGATGTCGTGCGCCGCGAGCGCCTGCGTGCAGCCGCTGAGCAGGACGTTGAAGTTGGGGTCCTCGAAGAACCTCTCCTGCGGCTCGGTCAGCAGAAAGCCGATCGAGTCCGAACGCCCAGTGATCAGCGAGCGCGCATGCCGGTTGACGACGTAACCCGTCTTGCGGATGGCCGCGTTGACCGCCTCCTGGGCGGTCGGGCTGACGTAGTGCCCGCCGTTGAGCACCCGCGAAACCGTGCCCCGTGAGACTCCGGCCTCACGCGCCACGTCGTGGATCGTCGGCGGCTTGCGTCGGCCCCCCGTGTTGCTCATGGTCATGACTTTACGGCTCCGGAGAGCAGATCCAGGCTCCAGAACCGCTGCACGACCAGGAAGAGCGCGATCAGCGGGATCACCGCGAGGAACGCGCCGGTGATCACCAGCGTGTACAGCGCGGGCGTGTTGGCGCCCTGTTCGAGGAGCGTCTGCAGACCGACCGTGATCGGGAACCGCTCGTCGTCGCTGAGCATGATGTACGGCAGCAGGAAGTTGTTCCAGATCGCCACGAACTGGAACAGGAAGACCGTCACCATGCCGGGCACCATCATCGGCAGCGCGACCCGCGTGAAGATCCGCCACTCGCTCGCCCCGTCCATGCGCCCGGCCTCGACCACGTCGGCCGGGACGGCCGCGGCTGCGTAGATCCTCGCGAGGTAGACGCCGTACGGCGAGAGGATCTGCGGGAGCAGCACCGACAGGTAGGAGTCCGTCAGGTCGACCTTCGCCAGCAGCAGGTACTGCGGGATGGCGAGGATGACCGGCGGCATCAGCACGCCTGCCAGCAGCACGTTGAACATCGCCTCGCGGCCGCGGAAGCGGTAGATCGCCAGCGCGTAGCCGCTGAACGCCGACACACACGTCGACAGCAGGGCGCCGAGAACGGCGTACAGAGCGGAATTGCCCATCCACTGCCAGTACACGCCGTCCCGGTAGGCGCTCAGATCCGAGAAGTTGTCGGCGAAGCCCGTGCCCGGCAGGAAGGTGAACGTGGAGAACAGCTCACTGCCGGACTTCGTCGCCGCGATCACCACCCAGGCCACGGGCAGCAAGCAGTAGATCGCGCCGAGCAGCAGCGTGATCGTGGGGACGAGCGCGATACGGCGGCGCAGTGGCGGACGGTCCTGGACCGCGCCGGGTGTGGTGCCGGCGGCCGGTCCCGTCTTGCTGACGGCAAGAGAACTCATCGTGCTGCCTCCTGCTTCTGACGACGGTTCGCGGCCCGCAGGAAGCTGAAGGACAGCAGCAGCGTGGCCAGGGCAATGATCGTGGCCTGCGCGGCCGCCGCGTGGATGTCGCCCTTGCCGAAGGCGTCCTGGTACACCTTCATCAGCGGACTCCAGGTCGTGGACACGGAGTTGGTGAGCGGCTTGAGGGTGGTCGGCTCGGTGAACACCTGGAGCGTGGCGATGATCGAGAAGAAGAAGGTCAGCACCAGCGAGGACGCCACCATCGGGATCTTGATCTTCAGCGCGATCTGCAGCGGGGTGGCGCCGTCCAGCTTGGCCGCCTCGTACACCTCGGCCGGGATGGCCTGCAGCGAGGTGTAGATGACGATCATGTTGAAGCCGGTGCCGCCCCAGACCGCGATGTTGGAGAGGGCGAGGTACAGCGGGCCGCCGTCCAGCAGGTCGGGCTGCGGCATCCCCAGCTTCTCGAGCACGTAGTAGAAGGGGCTGACGTCCGGCAGGTACAGAAAGCCCCACAGCAGCGCGGCCACGACGCCGGGGATGGCGTACGGCAGGAAGATCGCGAGCCGGGTGAAGGGTGCGAGCCGCACCTTGTCGGAGTCGAGCATCAGCGCGAACAGCAGGGCGAGGCCCAGCATCACCGGCACCACGATGCAGCCGTAGCCGAACACGCGCAGCGCGCCGTCGGCCAGCTCGCTGTCGGTGAGGGCGTCGGTGTAGTTCTCCAGGCCGGCCCAGACCTCCTTGCGGGCGCCGGCACCGAGGCCGAGCCCGGAGACCTTCACCTTGCGGAAGCTGAGCCAGATCGCATAGCCGATGGGCAGCGCGAAGAAGAGCAGGAAGAGGATCGTCGCGGGGAGGAGGAAGGCGTACGGGGCCCCCTTCACCCCGTACGCCTTCCGGTTTGTGCTGGTCACTCGGAGACCTCGAAGCCCTGCTTCTTGAGGTCGGCGACCGTGTCGTCCTGCATGGTCTTCAGGGCGGCGGCGAAGTCCGACTTGTTCTTGGCGGCCTTGCCGAAGGCGTCCTTGAAGGTCGTGTAGGCGACGTTCACGTTCGGGCCCCAGGCCGACGGCGCCGTCGTCTCGGCGATCTCGGCGGCCTTCGTGTAGAAGTCGGGCTGGTTGGAGAAGTAGTCCGGCGGCGTGGTGAAGGCGCCGCTGAGCTGGGCCGAGGTGGAGGCCGGGTAGATGCCGCTCTCCTTGGCCAGCGCGTTGAGGGCGTCGCCGTCGGTGTTCAGCCAGGCGGCGAACTTCGCGGCGGCCGCCTTGTGCTGGGAGTCGGTGGTGACGGCGGTGGAGGAGCCGCCCCAGCTGCCGGTGACGTCATCCGACTGCGACCACTGGGGGAGCGGGGCCATGGCCCACTTGCCCTTGGTGTCGGGCGCGGCCGTGGTCAGGGTGCCCGGCGCCCACACGGCGCTGACCCAGGCGATCTGCTTGCCGGTGTTGAGCGCCTTGTTCCAGGCCGGCGTGTACATGGGCTGGTTGTCGATGGCGCCCTCCTTGACGAGGTCGCCCCAGAACTTGGCGACCTTCTGGGAGGCGGCGTCGTCGATACCGACGTTCCACTTGTCGCCGGAGGTCGTCCACCACTTGGCGCCGGCCTGCTGGGCCAGGCCCGCGAAGAGGCCGGAGTCGTTGGCGGAGAAGGTGGTGAGGTCCGTGTCGGGGGACTTCTTCTTCAGCGCGCGGGCGGTCTCGGCGAACTGCTCCCAGGTGGTCGGGACCGTCAGGCCGTACTTCTTGAAGAGGTCCTGGCGGTAGTAGAACATCATCGGCCCGATGTCCTGCGGCACCGCGTAGGCCGCGTCCGTGCCCAGCGTGGTCTGCTGCCACACGCCTTCGGCGAACTTGTCCTTCGCGTCGCCGACCTCGCTCGCGATGTCCGCGACCGCGTCATTGCTGACCAGCGTCGGCAGTGCCTGGTACTCGGCCTGGACCAGGTCCGGGGCCTTGCCCGCCTTGTGCGCGGTGAGGATCTTGGTGACCAGCGTGTCGCCGGACGCCTGCTTCTTCACCGTGACCGTGATCCGGTCCTTCTTGCCCGGGCCCTTGTTCCACAGGTCGACGACCTTGTCCATGCCGGGCGTCCAGGTCCAGTACGTCAGCGAGACGGGGCCCGACTCGGCCTCGCTGTCGGAGTCGGACGAGCCGCAAGCGGCGAGTGCGGTGGCACCGAGGGCGACGGCGACGGTGGTGGCTGCACCTCTGAAAAAGAGCCGCCTGCGCTTCGTGATGGGCATGGATCTCTCCCCTGACCTGGGGCCCCCGCCTGCTGCGGGGGCCTGCCATGCTTCTGTGAGCGTTCACAGTAGAGAAACATCCCGGACACTTGTCAATGGTTGATGCTGTGCGGTTATGTTGGGCTCGCATCGCTGATCCAGTGTGTGCACGTTCCCAAATGATCAATAAAACGGGAGAGATCCATGCCGGAGACCACCCCCAGGGGCCTCACCAGGCTCGCCTTCGGTGGGGACTACAACCCCGAGCAGTGGCCGGAAAGCGTCTGGCACGAGGACGTCCGGCTGATGCGGGAGGCCGGCGTCACGATGGTGAGTGTCGGGATCTTCTCCTGGGCCCTGCTGGAGCCCGCCCCGGGGGTGCACGACTTCGGCTGGCTGGACCGCCTGCTCGACCTGCTGCACGACAACGGCATCCGCGTCGACCTGGGCACGCCCACCGTCTGCCCGCCGGTGTGGTTCTACCGCGCCCACCCCGAGGCCCTGCCCGTGACGGCGGAGGGCGTGCGCTACGAGTTCGGTTCCCGCGCGGCCATCTGTCACAGCAACGCGGACTATCGCGCGGCGGCAGCGAGCATCACCACCCGGCTCGCCGAGCGCTACGGCGACCACCCGGCGCTCGCGATGTGGCATGTACACAACGAATACGGCGTCCCCGTCTCCGCCTGCTACTGCGACTCCTGCGCCGCACACTTCCGCCGCTGGCTGGCGGCGACGTACGAGACGGTCGACGGGGTCAACGAGGCTTGGGGCACCGCCTTCTGGGGCCAGCGCTACGCCGATTTCGAGCAGATCAACCCGCCGCGCGCGACGCCCACGGCCGTCAACCCGGCCCAGGCGCTGGACTACAAGCGGTTCGCCGACGCCACCATGCGCGAAAACTTCCGTAGGGAGCGGGACATCCTGCACCGCCTCGCGCCGGGCCTCCCGGTCACGACCAACTTCATGACGGCCCTCAGTCAGTGCGACTCCGTCGACTACTGGGCCTGGGGCCGTGAGGTCGACATCGTCACCAACGACCACTACCTGATCACCGACGGCCGCCGCACCCACGTCAACCTCGCGATGGCCGCCGACCTCACCCGGTCGGTGGCCGGGGGAGCGCCCTGGATCCTCCTGGAGCACTCCACCTCGGGCGTCAACTGGCAGCCCCGCAACCCCGCCAAGGCCCCCGGCCAGATGGCCCGCAACTCCCTCGCACACGTGGCACGTGGCTCCGAAGGCGCCATGTTCTTCCAGTGGCGGCAGTCCCGGCGGGGCGCCGAGAAGTTCCACTCGGCGATGCTCCCGCACGGCGGCACGGACACACGTGTGTGGCGCGAGGTCGTCGAACTCGGCGCCGCCCTCGACTCGCTGAACACCGTGCGCGGCACCCGCACCCAGGCCGACGTGGCGATGCTGTGGGACTGGCACTCCTGGTGGGCGCAGAACCTCGACTGGCGCCCCAGCGAGGACCACGACCCGCGCGAGCGTGCCGACGCCTTCTACGAGGTCCTCTACGACCGCCACCTCACGGTCGACTTCGCCCACCCGGAAGCCGACTTGTCGGCCTATCCCCTTGTCGTCGTACCCGCGCTGTACCTGATGACGGAGGCGGCCGGCCGCAATCTGCGCCGCTACGTCGAGAACGGCGGCACCCTCGTCGTGTCGTACTTCTCCGGCATCGTCGACGAGCACGACGCCGTGCACGAGGGCGCCTATCCCGGTCCGCTGCGGGACGTCCTCGGCCTGACGATCGAGGAGTTCTCGCCGCTGCTCCAGGACCAGTTGGTGCGCATCACCGGCCCGGACGGCTCCGAGCTCAGCGGCGACGTGTGGACCGAGTTCGTCGTCCCGCGCGGCGCCGAGACCGTCTGGACGTACGCCGACGGCCTGACCGCCGGCCACCCGGCCGTCACCCGGAACCGCCTCGGCGAGGGCACCGCCTGGTATGTCTCCACGCGCCTGGGCGCCGAGGGCCTGGACGCGCTGCTCGGCTGGGCGATCGAGGACGCGCAGGTCGCCCCGCGTGTCGACCTGCCTCGCGATGTCGAGGTCGTGCGCCGTGCCGGCGAGTCGGGCAGCTACCTGTTCGCCGTCAACCACACCACGTCGGACGCCAAGGTGCCGCTGGAGGCACCCGGTACCGAGCTGCTGACCGGTGAACGCGCCACGGGACGCCTCGCGGTCCCCGCGGGAGCCGTCCGGGTCGTACGACTCGACGGCTGAGCCGAACTCCCCTCCGCCCGCGCGTGCCACGAGCCGCGGGCGGAGGGGCACCTCACCACCCAGGTGAGGGACACCCCCGACCCCACTTACGTCGAAGGGACGACGGACGAAGATGTTCCATCCCAGACGCACCCTCCGGGGCCTGCTGCTGCCGCTCGCAGCCGGCCTCGCCCTCACCGCCCTGCCCGCGCAGACCGCCTCGGCGGCGAGCACGCTCACCAACGGCGGCTTCGAGTCCGACGGCACCGGCACGGCCACCCCGGCCGGCTGGTCCACGTACTCGGCGGCCGGCCAGAACTCCGCCTCCTTCACCGAGGCCGGCGGCCACGGCGCGAGTTACCGCCTGACCCACTGGTCGTCATCGGCGTACAAGGTGGAGACGTACCAGTACCTGTCCGGGCTGACCAACGGGAACTACAAGCTCACCGCGTGGGTCCGCTCCGGCGGCGGCCAGAACTCGGCGTACATAGCGCTGAAGAACTGCGGCGGCACGGAGCAGCGCACCGACCTGCCGGTCTCGGCGAGCGGGTGGATCCGTATCGTCGTGCCCGTCAATGTGACCAACAACCAGTGCACCATCAGCATCAACAGTGATGCGAACGCGGGCAACTGGATCAATGTTGACGACCTGACCTTCGCGTCCGGCACGGGCGGCACGTCGATCCATGGTGCCGACATCTCCTCGCTCGCCAAGAGCGAGGCCAAGGGCGGCGTTTACAAGACCAGTTCCGGCACCACAGGCGACGCGATCACCATCCTGAAGAACGCCGGCATGAACTACGCGCGCCTGAAGGTCTGGGTCAACCCGGCCGACGGCTACAACAACAAGACGCGCGTCCTGGCCATGGCCAAGCGGATCAAGGCGTCCGGCATGAAGCTGCTCGTCGACTTCCACTACTCGGACATCTGGGCCGACCCGGGCGCTCAGAGCAAGCCGGCCGCCTGGGCAGGGCACTCGTACAGTCAACTCAAGACCGACGTGTACAACCACACGTACGACGTGTTGAACGCGTTGAAGGCTCAAGGCACCACCGCCGACATGGTCCAGGTGGGCAATGAGATCAACGGCGGCATGCTGTGGAACGAGGGCTCCACGAGCAACTGGTCGCAGCTCGCCGGTCTGCTCAACTCGGGCTACGACGCGGTCAAGGCGGTCAACTCGTCCACCACGGTCGCCCTGCACCTCGCCAAGGGCGGTGACCTGTCCGGCACCCGCTGGTGGTTCGACAGCGCCGTCGCGAACGGCGTGAAGTTCGACGCCATCGGCCTGTCGTACTACGGCTACTGGCACGGCTCGCTGTACGACTTCCAGACGACCCTGGACGACGCGGCCTCCCGCTACGGCAAGCCCGTCTTCGTCGCCGAGACGGCCTACCCGTTCCGGCTGGACAGTGAGGACGCGCACGAGGAGATCATCAACACCACCGGCGAACTGGTCGCCGGCTACCCGGCGAACACGGCCGGGCAGCGCCGCTGGATGAACGACGTGGCCAGCATCGTGGAGGCCGTCCCGAACGGCCGTGGCCTCGGCGTCTTCTACTGGGAGGCGACCTGGACCGCCGTCTCCGGCAACGGCTGGGACCCGACCGACGCCGCGTCCGGCAACGGCTGGGAGAACCAGGCCCTGTTCGGCTACGACGACAAGGCGCTGTCGTCGATGGCGTGGTTCAGCCACCGCTGAGTTCCGTGACTCCGTGACTCCGTGATTCCGCGACTCCGTGGCGAAGGGGCCCGGCCGCACCCATGCGGCCGGGCCCTTCGCGTCGGCTGGACGAAGGGCTGGTAGCGCCGCCCGTGCCGTGCGCCGCAGGCGCCGGACGGGCCCGGTTCCCGTCCCGCCCGACCGGGCCGTACGCCTACTCGGGCACACCAGGTTGCGTATGGTCCGCGGAACGGTCGGCTGTCGACCCTCGCCGGCGGCGCCGCCGCTTCGGGGCCGTGCGGGCCGGCTGGTCGAAGTCCTCGAACCGCTCGCACAGCAACCGGCCCACCAGCGCACCGCCGTAGACCACGAACCCCACACCGACCAGCCAGGACTCCACCACCAGGACGGTCCCGACCGGGCCGTAGCTGATCGCGTTGGTGACGAGCAGCGGAGTGAACACCAGGTACGAGAACAAGCGCAACCCCACCAGCCCCGCCATGGTGGCGATCGCACCGGGCAGCAGGTCACGCCAGCGCACCTCTCCGCTGAGCAGGAAGTGCGGTCCCCACCAGAAGAACAGCACGCCGACCGCCATGCTCAGAAGGATGCGGGGCGTGCCCTCCAGCACGGTGCGGGTCTGCACCTGCGCGTACACGTATGCCATGAGCATGATCAGCCAGACGGTCTGCCGCCACACCCGGTGCCAGGGCCCCGCGGGCAGCCGCCAGATCCGCTCGTAGCCGTTCTGGACGCTGGCGGCGAAGGACACACCGAACACGGCGAGCAGCGCCACGCTCAGCGCGCTGGTCGCGCTGACCACCTTGCGAGGCGGAGTGAAGACCTGCGAGAGGGCGCGGGCCGACCGGCCGGACAGGTCCATGCCGTCCACCAGCCACAGGGCGAACCCACCGTGCGCCAGGGGATCCACGGCCGCCACCACGATCAGCAGCGGAGCCAGCGTGACCAGGGCGAGCGCGGCGAAACCCATGGCGCGGTGCAACAGCTCCAGCTCCTTGCCACGCCGGTAGAGCTCCGTGAGCTCCAGCCGGTGCCATGTCGTGTGCAACCAGGAGTGCCGGAAGTTCAACGCGACCGCCGCAGGTCACGGGCCCCTCTACCGGGGCGGCGTTCCACGCGCCACCGGGGCGGACGTGACATGCGACCACCCTCTCTCGCCTGTTGTGCGCGCCTGACCGAGTGGCCAGGGGATGTACCTCGTAAACCGTGGCATACAGGACGCAGACCGGGGTGGATGACACGGCGTGGCCCGGGTACCCGGGCGCCCGTCGTCGTGACGCCCGCACCTCGCCGCCGTCCCGGGCGGAGAACCGGCTGCCAGGGCGCGTGCCTGCCAGGATGGACCGTCCGACACCGAGGGGAAGGCTTCCATGGAGCGTCCCACCGAGCTCGTCCCGTGCCGGTACGTGGCGATCGGCGGCCGCGGCCCGGAGGACGTGGTCGCCGATGACCGGGGCCGGGTGCTGACCGGCCTCGAGGACGGCCGCATCCTGCGCGTCGACGGCCTCACGGAGCCCTCGGCGGCCCGCGTCGAGGTGCTCGCCGAGACCGGCGGCCGCCCGCTCGGCCTCGAACTCCTCCCGGGCGGAGACCTGCTGGTGTGCGATGCCGAGCTCGGGCTGCTGCGTGTCGACCTCGACGACGGCGTCGTGCGCGTCCTGGCGGACTCGGCGGCGGGGGAGCGGCTGCGGTTCTGCAGCAACGTGGTCGCCCTCTCCGACGGAAGCGTCTGCTTCACCGTCTCCAGCCGCCGCTACCCCCTTCACCAGTGGATCGGCGACTTGGTCGAGCACACCGGAACGGGCCGCCTGCTGCGACTCGCCCCCGGCAGCAAGACCCCCGAGGTGCTGCTGGAGGGGCTGCGGTTCGCCAACGGGCTCGCTTCGAGCGCCGACGACTCCTTCCTGGTCGTCGCCGAGACCGGGGCCCGCCGACTCATCCGCTACTGGCTCACCGGACCCCGCGCCGGCCGCAGCGAACCCTTCGCCGAGAATCTGCCGGGCATGCCCGACAACCTCTGGCGGGGCACACCGGACGGCCCGATCTGGGTGGCGCTGGCCGGGCCGCGCGTACCTCCACTGGACCTGCTCCACCGCGCCGCCCCGGCCGTACGCCGTACCGCCGCCCGCGTCGCCGTGCACGCCCCCTTCCGCCCCACGGCCACGACCGGCGTGCTCGCGGTCGACGACACCGGCCGGGTCGTCCACCACCTGGCCCGCCGCAACTCCCGGTTCCGCATGGTCACCAGCGTGTGCGAAACCGGCGGCCGCCTGGTCCTGGGCAGCATGTGGGAGCGGGGCATCGCGGTCTGCGAGGCCCCCGTCCCGAAATGAACCGGGCGTACCCTGTGACCGGCCGCGATCACCACGCGAGGTGCGGTGACGAGGGCCAGGCAGGAGACGTACGACCATGACAGCCCCGGAGACCGAGGCCCTCCGTGCCCCCACGCCCACGCCACGGCGGCACGCCTGGCGGACCCAGGCGCCGATCGTCGCGGTGGTCGCGCTCGGCGGAGCCGTCGGCGCCACGGCACGCTACGCATGGTCCCTGTGGTGGCCCGCCCAGCCCGGCGGCTTCCCCTGGGCGACCTTCTGGACCAACGTCGTCGGCTGCGCGGTGATCGGCGTCTTCATGGTGGTCATCACCGACGTGTGGGCCGCCCACCGCCTCGTCCGCCCCTTCTTCGGGACCGGCGTGCTCGGCGGCTTCACCACCTTCTCGACGTACGCCGTCGACATCCAGAAGCTGGTGGACAGCGGCCATCCGCGTATCGGGCTGGCCTATCTCGCCGCGACCCTCGTCGCAGCATTGACGGCGGTGTGGCTCGCGGTGGTGACGACCCGCCGTGTCCTGAAGTGGAGGCAGCCATGACGAGGCTGACCGGGCGCGCCCTGCGCGTGACCGTCTTCATCGGCGAGAACGACACCTGGCACCACAAGCCCCTCTATTCGGAGATCGTGCACCGCGCCCACGCGGCCGGACTCGCGGGCGCCAGCGTCTTCCGCGGCATCGAGGGCTTCGGCGCGTCCAGCATGATCCACACCTCGCGGCTGCTGTCCCTGAGCGAGGACCTCCCGGTCGCGATCGTGATCGTCGACACCGAGGAGCGCATACGGGCCTTCCTGCCGCAGCTCGACGAACTCGTCACCGAAGGGCTCTTGACCCTCGACGAGTGCGAGGTCATCCGGTACGCCGGCCGGGACGACACTCTGCGCACATCGGACACGAAGGGTAAGAAGTCGTCGTGAACTGGCTCCTGGTGATCGGCGGTGCCATGGTCGGTGCCCCCCTGCGCTACCTCACCGACCGCGCGGTCCAGTCCCGGCACGACTCGGTGTTCCCCTGGGGCACCTTCGCGGTCAACGTCACCGGCTGTCTGATCCTGGGCCTGCTCACCGGCGCGGCGGCCGCGGGCGTCGCAGGTTCCCACCTCCACCTGCTGCTCGGCACTGGGCTGTGCGGGGCCCTGACCACGTATTCGACCTTCTCGTACGAGACGCTGCGGCTGACCGAGACGGGGGCGGGGCTCTACGCCTTCGCCAACATCGTGGGCAGCGTGACCGCCGGCCTCGGCGCGGCGTTCCTGGGGATCTCCATCGCCGAGGCGGTGTGGTCGTAGCGACCGGCCCAGGGGCGTCGTATGCCACGGATCCATACCCGCGCCTGGTAGGACAGTGCGCGCCACTGTCCCGCCGAACCTCCGGAACTGGATCCCATGAGCGCCATCAGTGTCGGTCAGGCCGTCGTCCTCGGAGCCGTCGAGGGGGTGACCGAGTTTCTGCCCGTCTCCTCGACCGGCCATCTGAAGATCGCCGAGGGGCTCATGGGCATCCCCGTCGACGACGACGCGGTCGTCGGGTTCTCGGCCGTCATCCAGGTCGGCGCGATCGCCGCCGTGCTCGTGTACTTCTTCAAGGACATCGTACGGATCGTCTCCGCGTGGCTGCGTGGGCTGCGGGACAAGGAGGAGCGGTACCACCACGACTACAAGTTCGCCTGGTGGGTGATCTACGCCACGATCCCGATCATCGCCGTGGGCCTGGCCGCCAAGCCGCTCATCAAGGGGCCGCTGGCCTCGCTGTGGGTCGTCGCGGGGTCGCTGATCGTCGGCAGCGGCGTGATGTGGGCGGCCGACCGGATCGGACGGCACAAGCGCGGGGAGGACGACACCTCCTTCAAGGACGCGATGCTCGTCGGCAGCTCCCAGATCCTCGCCCTGCTCTTCCCCGGCTTCTCGCGCTCCGGCGCCACCATGTCCACGGCGCTGATGCTCGACCTGGACCGGGTCGCCGCCACCCGCCTGTCCTTCTTCCTCGGCATCCCGGCCCTGACCGGCGCCGGCATCTACGAGCTGAAGGACGCCCTCGGCGCGACCGGCACGGGTGCGCTGCCGCTGGCCGTCGGTACCGCCGTCTCCTTCGTCGTGGCGTACGCCTCCATCGCCTGGCTGCTCAAGTTCGTCGCCAAGCACTCGTTCAACGCGTTCGTCATCTACCGGATCGTCGTCGGAGTGCTGCTGTTCGGGCTGCTGGGCGCGGGTGTGCTCAACAGTTGACACGGATCCGGGTGTGAAGCCGACTTTCAGGCTCCACACCCGGTGAATCTTTTCTTTCGGCTCCCTTGACACCACCCTCGGCTCACCCGGAGTATCTCTCCCGTGAACCTGTCAGACAGCCGGACAGCCGGACAGCCTCCGCGGCGCGTCAGCGCCATGGAAGCGGTACTGGCGCACCTCCGTAGCGCCATCGAGCGCGGCGAGTACGCCATCGGCGACAAGCTCCCTTCCGAGGCGGAGCTCTGCCGCACCCTGGAGATCAGCCGCCCCGTCCTGCGCGAGGCCCTGCGGGCCCTGCAGACCATGGGCCTGACCGTCTCCAAGACCGGCAAGGGCACCTTCGTCGTCGCCAACGCCGTCGAGGACCCCACCTTCGGCGACTACGCGGCCAGCGACCTGCTGGAAGTGCGCCGGCACGTCGAGATCCCGGTCGCCGGGTACGCGGCCCTGCGCCGTACCCCGGAGAACCTCGACCACCTCGCCCACCTGCTCGACCGTATGGAACGGGAGACGGACACCACCGCGTGGGTCGCGATGGACACCCTCTTCCACCTGGCCGTGGCCGAGGCCGCCCAGAACCCGGTCTTCCGCCGGGTCATCGAGGAGATCCGCGACGCACTGGCGCGTCAGTCGGCCTTCCTCAACGAGCTGGGCGGCCGCCGCGAGCAGTCCAACCGCGAGCACCGGGCGATCGTCGAGGCGCTGATCGACGGTTCCGAACTCGACGCGACCGACGCCATGGCGCACCACCTGGACCGCGTCGAGACGACCCTCACCGACATCGTGCGCCCCGCGCGCGCGGACAGCACCACGGAAGGCGGACCAGAGGCGTGAGCGAGCAGCACCTCAAAGAAGAGACGCGCCCATCGTCCGGTCACGTCGACGCCGGAGACGAGGGCTACAGCAAGTCCCTCAAGTCCCGGCACGTCAACATGATCGCCATCGGCGGAGCCATCGGCACCGGCCTGTTCCTCGGCGCCGGCGGCCGACTCGCCGACGCCGGCCCGTCCCTGTTCATCGCCTACGCGGTCTGCGGAATCTTCGCCTTCCTCGTCGTGCGCGCCCTCGGCGAACTCGTCCTGTACCGCCCGTCCTCCGGCGCCTTCGTGTCGTACGCCCGGGAGTTCATGGGGGAGAAGGGCGCGTACACCGCGGGTTGGATGTACTTCCTCAACTGGGCCACCACCGGCATCGCCGACATCACCGCGGTCGCCACCTACACCCACTACTGGGGCATGTTCTCCGACATCCCGCAGTGGGTGCTCGCGCTGATAGCCCTGGCCGTCGTCCTCACCGTGAATCTGATCTCGGTGAAGATCTTCGGCGAACTGGAGTTCTGGTTCGCGATCGTCAAGGTCGGCGCGCTCGTCGTCTTCATGTGCATCGGCATCTTCCTGCTGGTCACACAGCACCCGGTCGACGGCACCACCCCCGGCCCGTCCCTGATCACCGACCACGGCGGCATCTTCCCCAACGGCCTGCTGCCCATGCTGCTGATCGTCCAGGGCGTCGTCTTCGCCTACGCCTCCGTCGAGCTGGTCGGCGTCGCCGCCGGTGAGACCGAGAACCCCGAGAAGATCATGCCGAAGGCGATCAACTCGATCATGTGGCGCGTGGGCCTGTTCTACGTCGGCTCCGTCGTCCTGCTCTCGATGCTGCTGCCCTGGTCCTCGTACAAGGCGGGCGAGAGCCCCTTCGTCACCGTGCTCTCCAACATCGGCATCCCGGCGGCCGGCGGCATCATGAACCTGGTCGTGCTGACCGCGGCCATGTCCTCGCTCAACTCCGGCCTGTACTCCACCGGCCGCATCCTGCGCTCCATGGCGATGTCCGGCTCCGCCCCGAAGTTCACCTCCGTGATGAGCCGCAGCAAGGTCCCCTACGGCGGCATCCTGCTCACCAGCGGCTTCTGCGTCCTCGGCGTCGGCCTCAACTTCGTCGTCCCCGCCGAGGCGTTCGAGATCGTGCTGAACTTCGCGGCGATCGGCATCCTCGCCACCTGGGGCATGATCATGCTCTGTCACCTGCTCTTCTGGCAGAAGACCCAGAAGGGCGAGCTCACCCGCCCGAGCTACCGACTGGCGGGCTCCCCCTGGACCGAACTCGTGACGCTGGCCTTCCTCGCCTCCGTCCTGGTCCTCATGTACGCCGACGGAGGCGCCGGCCGCACCACCGTGCTGTGCCTGCCGCTGATCGTCGCCGCGCTGGTCGCGGGCTGGTACGGCATCCGAAGCCGGGCCGCGCGCAGTGCGCCCAAGGCCGACGCGTGACACCCGTGTCGGCCGACGACCCCTCATCGACCCACCACCATCAGGCAGTGATGTACAGCAGTTCCATAGCGGACGCACCCCTTGTCCGCGAACCCCTCCACGCCCCCGTCGCCCACCTCATACGCGGCGGAATGACCGAAGGCATCCACTACGGCTCCGTCGTCGTCCTCGGCGCCGACGGCGAGGTCCAGTTCCAGCTCGGTGACATCGAGGCCGCCTTCTACCCGCGCTCGGCGCTCAAGCCCGTCCAGGCCGTCGCCATGGTGCGGGCCGGGCTCCCGCTCGACGGCGACCTGCTCTCCCTCACCGCGGCCAGCCACTCCGGCGAGGAACGCCACCTCGCCGGAACCCGGCGCATCCTCGACATCGCCGGGCTCAGCGAGGGCCATCTGCGCAACGTCCCGGACATGCCGTTCGACCCGGTCGTCCGGGACACCTGGGTACGGGAGGGCCGCGCGCCCTCCCGGCTCGCCCAGAACTGCTCCGGCAAGCACGCCGCCATGTTGTACACCTGTGCCCTGAACGGCTGGTCCCTGGACGACTATCTCGACCCTGCGCACCCGCTCCAGCAGGCCATCGCGGAGATCGTCGAGGATCTGACCGGGCAGCGGATCGCGCGGGTGACCGTCGACGGGTGCGGGGCGCCGCTGTTCTCCGTCTCGCTGCACGGTCTTGCCCGGGCGGCGGCTCGTATCACCACTGCGGCGCCGGGTACGCCCGAGGCTCGGGTCGCCGACGCGATGCGGGAGCATGCCGAGATGGCCTCCGGTGCGGGGCGGGATGTGGCGGCGTTGATGCGGGCCGTGCCGGGGCTGCTCGCCAAGGACGGGTTCGAGGGCGTGCAGGTTGCTGCTCTGCCGGACGGGCGGGCCGTTGCCGTGAAGATCGCCGATGGGGCGAATCGGGCGCGGGTGCCGGTGGCTGCCGCGGCTCTGGCCAGGGCCGGGGTGGATCCGGGGCTGCTCACCGAGTTTCAGGGTGAGGCGCTTCTTGGGGGCGGTCGGGAGGTCGGGTGTGTGCGGCCCGTTCGTTCGCTTGAGCCCGTTGTGGTTCCGGCCTGCGCCTGAGCATGTGCCCGGACATGTCGTTCGGCGACTGCGGGCCATATGTGGCTGGTCGCGCAGTTCCCCGCGCCCCTGAAGGGGCGCTCACCCTCACCATCTCAGAAAGAGAACCCTCACTCTCATGAACGCCGCCACCCGTAGCGAGCACGATCTGCTCGGCGACCGTGATGTTCCCGCCGACGCGTACTGGGGTGTCCACACCCTGCGCGCCACGGAGAACTTCCCGATCACCGGGACGCCGATCTCCGCCTACCCGCACCTCATCGACGCCCTCGCCGCCGTCAAGGAGGCCGCCGCCCTGGCCAATGAGGAGCTCGGGCTGCTGGCGCCGGAGAAGGCGGCCGCGATCGTTGCCGCCTGTCGTGAGATCCGGTCCGGGAAGCTGCACGAGCAGTTCGTCGTCGACGTGATCCAGGGCGGCGCCGGCACCTCGACCAACATGAACGCCAACGAGGTCGTCGCCAACCGGGCATTGGAGTTGCTGGGCCACGCCAAGGGCGAGTACCAGTACCTGCACCCCAACGAGGACGTCAATCTCGGCCAGTCGACGAACGACGTGTATCCGACGGCGGTCAAGATCGCGACGGTGTTCGCGGTGCGGGGCCTGCTCAGGGCGATGTTCGTCCTGCAGGACGCCTTCGCCCGCAAGGCCGTCGAGTTCCGCGATGTGCTCAAGATGGGCCGTACGCAGTTGCAGGACGCGGTGCCGATGACGCTCGGGCAGGAGTTCTCGGCGTACGCGGTCATGATTGACGAGGACCGGTCCCGTCTTGCCGAGGCGGTCGAGTTGATCCATGAGATCAACCTGGGTGCCACGGCGATCGGCACCGGCCTCAACGCCCCCGCCGGGTACGCCGAGGCCGCCCGCCGCCACCTGGCCGAGATCACCGGGTTGCCGCTGGTCACCGCCGCCAACCTGGTGGAGGC